>QCFI01000019.1 GCA_003280295.1 Prochlorococcus sp. AG-363-C20
ACGACGCTTTCCTCGGATTTCTTTTACTGGCTTCAGCTGTACCTGCACTAGCTTTGATCACTAACAAGCTTCTTTCTCCTCGAAGTAGAGAAGGGGAGAGAGAACTTACATATGAATCAGGGATGGAACCTATAGGAGGAGCATGGATTCAATTCAATATTCGCTACTACATGTTTGCCCTTGTATTCGTGATTTTTGATGTTGAAACAGTCTTTCTGTATCCATGGGCAGTTGCTTTCCATCAATTAGGTTTATTAGCTTTCATAGAAGCACTCATTTTTATCGCAATACTTGTTGTCGCACTAGCCTATGCATGGAGAAAGGGTGCCCTTGAATGGAGTTAATTTCTTGACTGAGACACCATCAATAAAAGCAACACGCGATCTACGATCTGCTACCTGTGCCCCAGTTGGGACGCCAACTGTCACAAGCGACCTTAGTGAGAACATAATTCTCACAAGTATGGATGACCTCCATAATTGGGCCAGGTTAAACAGCTTATGGCCGTTGCTTTATGGAACAGCTTGTTGCTTTATAGAGTTTGCAGCCTTAATTGGCTCACGATTCGACTTTGATCGATTCGGACTAGTCCCAAGAAGTTCTCCACGTCAAGCAGATCTTTTGATAGTTGCAGGGACAGTCACCATGAAAATGGCACCAGCTCTTGTAAGGCTTTACGAGCAAATGCCTGAGCCAAAATATGTTATTGCGATGGGTGCATGCACAATCACTGGCGGAATGTTTAGTGCAGATTCAACTACTGCTGTTCGAGGAGTAGACAAATTAATTCCTGTTGATTTGTATATACCTGGTTGTCCACCAAGACCTGAAGCAATTTTTGATGCTGTGATCAAATTACGAAAAAAAGTGGGTAATGAATCCGTTGCTGAACGTAGAAAAATTGCTCAGACACATCGATATTTCACCATTCGTCATGAGATGAAGCAAATAGAGCCATTAATTACCGGGGCATATCTAAATGCAGACACAGACAAAGCAGCAATTCAATCAGGTACTGATATAACACTTTTAGAAGAGAAAAATAAAGAGAAAGTCATTTCTAACCCAAGTAATAAAAGATCATGAGTGACGAACAAGCTACTAATTCTGAAAAGCCATCCGAGCAGGAGAAGCAAATAAATAATTCAGCCAAAGTTGATGTTCAACCAGGAGATGTAAGTAAATGGCTTAGCCAAAATGGATTTGAACATATTGTTCTAGAGAGAGATCATTTAGGAATAGAAGTAATTGGCATAGAAGCTATCTCTCTAACCGATATTGCAAGAGCATTAAAAAGCTTTGGATTTGATTACTTGCAATGTCAAGGAGGTTATGACGAAGGTCCAGGTCAAAAACTTGTCTCTTTTTACCACTTAATAGCAATGAGTGATTTAGTGGTAAATGAAAGCCTTATTAATAATAAAAAAATTCGAGAAGTACGTTTAAAGGTCTTTTTATCACGTGATGGAGATCTTCAAGTTCCAAGTCTTTATGGATTATTCAACGGGGCAGATTGGCAAGAAAGAGAAACCTACGACATGTTCGGCATCAACTTTGATGGCCACCCACATCCGAAAAGGCTTCTTATGCCAGAAGACTGGAAAGGATGGCCACTTCGAAAGGATTATGTACAACCTGATTTTTATGAAATGCAAGATGCTTACTAATTATTTTTATTTGTACTTTCGGTAAAAACGCATCACTGCTATTGCGAGACTTCTGGCATCATGCCGCAATGTAGGTGTAGGCCTACTGCTGCGGCCCTGAAGCTGAGTTTGAATAACCGTATACCCTTGAGATTTAAGTGCCTTTTTGTCACAAGTGACAGGTTCAGCTCCTCTTGTTTTGTAGTACTCAACTAATGGTGATGGATCAATTACATCTTGAGCAAGAATTGAGCTAAAAATCCTCTTGCTAACTCCAAAACTAGCGAGTTGAGCTTCTATAGCCCTAATGTGACCACTAACATCAAGTCCATCTGTCTCACCAGGCTGAGTCATCAAATTACAGATATATAACTTGGGGGCACTGCTTCTCTGAATTGCATCCACTATTTCTGGGATGAGTAAGTTTGGCAACAACGAGGTATAAAGGCTACCTGGACCCAACAAAACAAGATCAGCATTTGCTATCGCATCAAGAGCTCGTGGAAGCGCTGATGGTTGCTCTGGATAACAACCAATTCTCACGATTGGGCTTGGCGCATTACCTATCGCTGTCTCACCTTCAATTCTTTGTCCATTTTCTAATTCAGCCCATAGCTTTACATCAACATTGGTAGCTGGCACGACCTGACCCTGCACTGCAAGTACACGACTAGACGCAGTAATAGCTGTTTCAAGGCTTCCTGTAATAGCTGTTAGCGCTGACAAAAAAAGGTTCCCAAAACTATGTCCTTGTAAACCACTACCTGAAGAAAAACGATATTGAAATAAGCGGGTCAACAAAGATGTTTCAGTTGAAAGAGCTGCCAAACAATTCCTTATATCCCCAGGAGGTTGCACTCCTAATTCACGTCGAAGCACCCCACTACTCCCACCATCATCTGCAACCGTCACAATCGCTGTGATTCGACTACTAAAACTCTTAAGACCACTAAGCAAGCTTGAAAGTCCTGTGCCACCTCCTATAGCAACTATATTTGGCCCGCGATTGAGCTTACTCTTAGCCCTAAGTGCATCTAAAAGCTCAGTGTCCTTAGAAGGAGCCAATGCCTGCTGAATGGAACCAAAGCTACGACTTTGCCCCCACAACAAAATCCCTACACCCACTAGAAATATTAAAGATCCAGTAATACTTCTTGGCAGAAAAGTGGTAATTACAGTAAGCAGCCAAAAAAGAGCCTCAATGCTCCAATAAATAGGTTTCAAATCAGCCCAAATAGCAGCCCCCAAAAGCGCCATTAACAAACCCAAGCCAGAAGTCAACATCCAACGTTTAACTACCAAGCCTGGCAAAAGCCAACTAACCGCTCTTAAAGAACGGTTTATTAAATTCTTTTGATTAGATCCTTTTCTAGATCTATTGCGCCTCCTCATAGCAATGCGCTTGTGAAAGCGATGTTGGATGCTGACAAGTCAAAGATGCCAGGGACTCGCCCTAAAGCCTTTTTAGCACTCTAAAGAAGCTTCCATAATCGAATATACAAGGCAATATTAAATTGATACCTAACTATTTAAAATTTTGGTGCTTCAACCCAAAGCTGTGGTCGAGATGCAAGACCTGACAATGCAATGGGGGGGGATCCCTGTACTAGAAGGGCTTAACTTAATAATGAAGCCTGGTGAACGAATTGCGATAGTAGGACCATCTGGTTCAGGTAAGTCAACAATACTCAAACTTTTAGCAGGATTAGTTTTACCAACAAATGGAGAACTGCATCTTTTTGGAGATAAACAAACCTTTCTAAGACTCGATCAAGTCCAGCCTCCTGATGTCCGACTGGTTTTTCAAAACCCTGCCCTCTTAGGATCCTTAACTGTAGAAGAAAACGTCGGTTTTCTTCTAAAGAGAAACGGCAGACTCTGTGAAGAGGATATTCATGAGCTCGTAATGAATTCATTAAAGGAAGTTGGCCTTTACGATATCGCAGATAAGTTTCCAGGCCAATTAAGTGGTGGGATGCAAAAACGAGTAAGTTTTGCAAGAGCTTTAATTAACGAACCAATTGAACAGAAAACTTCCATGCCTCTACTTTTATATGACGAACCAACTGCTGGTCTTGATCCAATAGCTTGTACACGTATTGAAGATTTAATTGTAAAAACAACAACCCTAGCTAGAGGATCTTCAATAGTCGTGAGCCATGTACTTAGCACAGTTGAGCACTCAGCAGAAAGAGTTTTCATGCTTTATGGCGGTAAGTTTCAATGGGTTGGTTCAATTAAAGAATTCAGAGAAAGTGAAAATCCCTATGTAAATCAGTTTCGTACAGGTAGTCTTCAAGGACCTATGCAACCTTCAGATCATTGAATTCTCTGCGTCGCAGTTTTCGTGATGCCATTGTGGGCTTATCAATAGTCGGAGGGATGATTGCGTTTGCAGGAATAATGCTTTGGCTGCGAGGGATACGAATCAATTCGAATTCATGGCATATCAAAGCAAACTTCTCAGATGCGAGTGGATTATCAGAGCGTTCGCCAGTTACTTATCGAGGGATCATTGTTGGCGAAGTTGGAGAAATCAAGATTAAGCCAGAAGCAGTTCAAGCAATTCTTAAAATTGATAAAGCAGATTTACGTTTACCTATTCCTGTAATAGCTAGAGTTGTTAAAAATTCTCTATTAGGTGGTGACGTTCAAGTTGCTTTATTAAGTAAAGGAGAATCAATTCCAAAGAGTTCCCCTTTACCTGGTTCAAATGATTGTTTTAGCAGATATATTCTGTGCCAAGGTGAACTAATAGAAGGCGAGCCTTTAACTAGCATATCGAGCCTTACAGGAGAATTTGAGCGTTTAATTCAAAAAGCAGGGCAAGAAGAAATTATAGAAAGCTTAGCAGAGTCCATGAAACAATTTGATAAAACACAAATAGAATTAGAAGCTTTAATTAAACAAGCTAAAGGTGAACTTTATAGAGCTAGGCCAATTATAACTGAAATAACCCAGGCAAGTGCTCACATAAATAATATCCTTGAATCTATAGATAATCCAGAAACCTTAAATAATATAAAAGAGACCGCAAGTAATGCTAGATCTTTATCACGGAAAATTGACTCCTTAGGAACTGATCTCCAAAAGTTAATGGATGATGAAGAACTAATCAATGCTCTAAGGGATGTGACTATTGGACTTGGGAAGTTTTTTAATGAAATTTACCCACCTAATATTGAATAGATTAATTTCCAAAAATGCTATAAACATAAAAAGTATTTTTTTTCTAAGGTTTAGAAAGCCTACTATTAACTAACTGAGCTAATAGCTTCCATCGCAATTGCTGCTATCGCCTGATCACTAGCTTTAGGGAGTTGAACATATTTACCACCAGCCGATTCTGCTAATTCTTTACCCATGCCACTACCTATAAACTTCCTTTCAGTATCTATAACTAGCAACCTTATTCCAAGACTTCTATAACGCGCCGCTACATCAAGAACTTCTTGCTTTAAATCTACTGGCTCTTCTCCTTCGAGCTCCGGCTGACCAAGAGATTTTCCTAAAGGCACATTGCCACGCCCATCAGTAATCGCAACTACAACAACCTGTCCAAGATCACCTGTTGATAAAGCATTGGCCCCTACTCGGGCAGCTTGAGTTAATCCATGAGCAAGCGGGGAACCTCCGCCACAAGGCATCGTTTCCAAGCGTCTTTTTGCTGCAGTGATAGATCTAGTAGGGGGAAGTAAAACTTCAGCTTGTTCTCCCCGAAAAGGAATTAAAGAGACTTCATCCCTATTTTCATATGCCTCTGTCAGTAAACGAATAACTGCACCCTTTGCGCTCTGCATACGATTAAGTGCCATAGAGCCACTGGCATCTACCAGGAAAATTACTAATGCGCCAGCCTTCCTTTGCAAAAGCTTTGCTCTGAGATCACCTTCTTCAACAATCACTTTTCGCTCTGGATTCTTAGCACGTCGAGCTTTCTGATAAGGAGCTGCTGCTCTTAATGTTGCATCTACAGCAATTCGAACTACAGGGCCTCTAGGAAGAACCGGTTTAACATAACGACCACGACTATCACTCATAACCGCAGAGCGACTACCACTGTTTCCAGCTTTGGATTTGGCCGAAGAGAATAACAATAGATCTGGATCAATTGCACAAGCTTCAGGATCAAGCATGAACTCCTCAGGTATTGGAGGTGATGACTCCTCATCAGGGTTTGTTTCATCATCCTCTTCATCCTCTTCCTTATCTTCTTCATCCGAGGAATCATCTTGAGGCTGGTCCTGTGGTGGTGGTTGCTGATCCTCTGGTGGTGGTGGCTCCATTTGTTCATCAGTAGGAGGCAATTGCAAAGCACGAGGTGCGATGACAAGGCGAACAGCAACTTGCAAGTCTTCTGCGTCAACCTGATCTCTTCCACTTAAAGCTGCGTGTGCCTTTGCGACTCGCACGGCATACAGCTCGGACCGATGTCCTTCCACTCCTCCGCGTATAGCTTCTGAAACTAAATATTTAACTTGCTCTTGACTTATCTGTACATCAGGCAGCCACTGCCTAGCCAACAACAGCTGAGTTGCTAGGGCTTCAGTATCCTGAGACCAAGTTTTTGCAAAACTTTCACTACATTGTCCATGTGCCAAAACAGCTTGAGTTATTTCCACTCTTTGCTGATTCGTAATCAATTGATTTGCAGAAAGAACAATTGCAAATCGATCGAGCAAATGATCACGAATAGTCCCTTCCTCAGGGTTATATGTAGCAATTAATAGTGGGCGGCATGGATGCCTCAAACTGAGCCCCTCTCGCTCTACTTGATTTTCTCCAGCACCTACTCCAGCAAGCATCAAATTGACAATTCCATCATCCAAAAGATTCAACTCATCTACATAAAGAACACCTCTATGCGCCTCAGCCAGAAGTCCTGGTTGAAAAATTGGAGTTCCACTTGCCAATGAAGCCGGGACATCTACAGCCCCGACAAGCCTGTCTTCAGTAATACCAAGAGGTACTTGAATAAATGGTGCAGGAATAACCTTTGTTGGAAGCTTTTGATCACTTAGTTGATAATCAAACCCAAGCTTTTGATTAATAATCTGTTTTGTAACGTCATCCCATTCTTCAGGAGAGTTAGGGTCCAAATTCAATCCCACAGGACGTGGGCTTTGAGGATTAGAGGAGTTTTCAGTCTCCAAGTCCAGGTCTAATACCTCTATAGGAGGCAACAAAGCATGCAACCCCCTAGCTAAAATTGATTTGCCAGTGCCTCTTCCACCGGCAATAATCACTCCACCAAGTCCTGGGTCCACTGCTGCCAGCAACAAGGCCAACTTCAATGTTCCATGGCCAGTTATTGCAGCCAATGGGAAAGCGCGATTAGCCATTCCCTGAACCACTCTGTCAATCGACCTTGAGGTGTCTTGAGTAGCGGTTGATCCGCTTTCAAACATGGAATGTTCTCAACCAATCACTTTCTCCCAGTCTGGCTGATCGCCTAATGGATACATCAACCAACAAGGAGTCCAGAACCTTAGCTATTGCATTAGGTGCAAATCTGCCAAGCCCAATAGGTCCTCCCGTCTCAACACTAGTAATGGTAAGACCCGCACTAGAGAAAGTAGTCAATGCTTGGCTGTCAGACTCACTTGGCGAAACAGTAGTCCAGAACAAGATTTCAAAAGATTTGCGTTTGCGTTGGTCTCCATTATTTGAGACTGAGCCAATAGGTGGTCCAAGAGATCAAGATGTATACATCAATGCTGTACTTGTTGTAGACGGGCCCAAATTATTCTCACTCCAGCCATCTAAGAAAGCGGCAATTAATTTGTTAGAAAGGTTTTTAATACTTGAAAAGAATTTTGGGAGAAATCGAGAAATCGCGCAGGTCCCATGTGGTCCACGACCTCTAGATCTAGATCTTCTCGCATGGGGAGGCCTTCAAATCCAGCATGAAATAATTACTCTCCCTCATCCTCGGCTAATCGAAAGAAACTTTGTAGTAGTTCCTCTAGGAGAAGCTCTTAATAGGGGAACAAAAGCACCTCGATGTCTCCCTGCACAGCCAAACTGGCAATAATGGACTAATTAATCAATCACGATGCTGGTAACCATTCCATTTGTTCTTTATGACACCATTACCTCCTTCTGAGCCTTCAATTCTTTTAGAGACAACTGCGGCCCTTGAAGCCCAGAAAATTCGTTTTGAAATTAATAGGATAAAACTACCTATTGGCTTAGAAAAAAAATTTGGCGTCATTCACCATCCTGGAGCATCTCTTGCAGTACCTATAACAAATGATGGACTAATAGTTCTACTACGCCAATATCGCTATGCAATAGAAAGACGAATCTTAGAGTTCCCTGCAGGGACTTTAGAGAAAGATGAAGAGCCAATTGAATCAATGAAAAGAGAGTTAGGAGAAGAAGCAGGCTACAAAGCAAATAAGTGGGATTTACTTGGCCAAATGAGCCCATGTCCAGGTTACTCTGATGAAATAATTCATATGTTTTTAGCTCGTGATCTTATAGAGCTAATTGAAAAACCAACTGGTGATGATGATGAAGATATTGAGGTACTACATTTAACAAAGAATGAACTTGATAAATATATTTCCAGTGGTGATGAGCTCCTAGATGGGAAGAGTCTCACCGCCTGGTATAGGGCTTGTCAGTTTCTCAAGCTATAAATCTTTATTCATAAAAAAAATATGGTGTCCACCTAAAGTCATTACAAGATTGAAAGATCTATAACTAATTCTTTATACAAGTATCCTATCAGCCCAAAACGAGGCTTGATTGAAAATATTTTTAATGTTAGCAACTACATGATCCTGTTCTTCAAAACTTATTTCTGGGAAAATAGGCAGACTTAAAACCTGGCTACATAGTTTCTCTGTAATAGGGATACTTCCTAAATTATAATCTAGAAACTTATAAGCAGGCTGAAGATGAATAGGTATAGGATAATAAATAATCGTATTAATGCCTTTCTTATGGAGATTATCCTTTAATTTATCTCGAAGATTTCCATTGTCATAAAAAGTTCCACTATTAATATCTAAAGGATTCAATTGTTCATGAGATACATTCCCTGATTTTGAAGAATCTTTTACTCTTACAACAAATTGATTCCAGCCATGAAGCATATTCATTTGACAACTATTTTCAGGAAGTGCAAGGCCTGGCAAATCATCCAGTAATTCCATATATCTTTCTGCAATAATCTGTCTTTGCTTAACCCAACTGGCTAGTCTAGGTAACTTAATATTTAAGATAGCAGCTTGAATTGCATCAAGTCGACTGTTATATCCAAGTTCAGTATGCAAATATCGACGAGGCATTCCATGGACAGCCAATTCACGCATTCGTTTTGCAAGAGAAGCATCTTGTGTCGTAACTGCTCCGCCATCACCAGCTGATCCGAGATTCTTAGTAGGGAAAAAGCTAAAACAGCCCACATCACCCCAGCCACCTACAGGCTGCCCCTCCCATTCCGCACCGCAAGCTTGAGCACAATCTTCAATAACTTTTAATCCATTTTTCTTTGCAAGTCTCATTAACTTCTCCATATCTACAGGACAACCAAAAAGATGAACGGGTAAAATTGCTTTCGTCGAAGAAGTTATTGCCTTCTCTATCTCAGACAAATCAATCAAATAATTATTTGGATCTACATCAACAAATACCGGTCGAGCTCCTACTGCACTTATCGCCTCTGCTGTGGCAAAGAAGCTAAAAGAGCAAGTAATAACTTCATCTCCTGCTCCTATTTCAAGAGCTCTCAGAGCAAGAATTAATGCATCTGTTCCGCTATTACAGCTAACTGTATGAGCTACGCCAATATTAAGAGAAAAAGCCTCTTCAAAAGCTTTTATTTCTTTACCACCTATGTATTGTCCACTACGCAATACTCTCAAAACCGCTGCATCAAGGTCAGGTCCTAATTCGGAAAGCTGTTTAGAAAGACTAAAAGGTTGAACATGCATGCAAATCACCTTACGACTTGCCAAAGCAAAGGTGATTATTAAAGCATTTCAAAATCAACCAAACCAATATGGCTCCTTACCTGGATGCCATTTGATATTGCACCCAATGGAAGGTTTTTGATCAAAAGAAACTTCCTTGCACTGCAAAACTGTATCCAAAGCTAAGCGCAAATCTTTTCCTGTAACAGGGATATCGTTGCCTGGTCGACTACTGTCTAACTGACCTCTATATCTCAATTTCGGAAATCCTTGTCCAAAGGAAGAAAAAAGAAAAAAGTCTGGAGTACATGCAGCCTGAAGGCTCTTAGCCAAGCTCTGATCAAGATCTAACAAATATGGGAAAGACCATCCTTGTTGCTTAACTTGTAGCGCAAGCTGTTCAGGACCATCCTGAGGATGAGTAATCAAGCTATTACTTGCAATAGCTAAGAAATGAACTTTGTGACCATAATCCTTATCCAACTTGGTGAGTTCTGCCTCTATATGTTTGACAAAGGGGCAGTGAGCGCAAATTATCATTATCAAAATTGGCTTCCCAACAAGCATTTGGTTGTTAATTTGACTTAGCCCTCTAATCAAAGGATTGCATAACAAATTTGTGCTTTTAACAACAGTCAACTCAAAAGGAGGGAGGGGAGTTCCTAGCGGCAACATTGTGGAAAGGGTCCTAACCATAGTTTGAGAGGCAGAACTTCCTATTTTCTACAAGCATTAGTTAGTAGAGAGATATGAGCATTTTTAAAGGCAGTGCACTGCATAAGAGAGAATCAAAACAATACTTCCATAAATTCTCTTCAGATGCTTTTAGATCTCAACGGCAAGAAGATCCTCGTCACTGGCATCGCAAACAATCGCTCCATTGCCTGGGGTATTGCTCAACAACTTAAAGCAGCTGGAGCTGAAATTGGTGTGACGTACTTACCAGATGAAAAAGGCCGTTTTGAATCAAAAGTTAGAGAGTTGACTGCACCTATTGAACCAACACTTTTTCTTCCACTAAATGTTCAAAATCAAACTCAAATTGAAGAAGTATTTAAAGCAATAGGAAAGCAATGGGGAAAATTGGATGGTCTAGTTCACTGCCTTGCTTTTGCAGGGAAAGAGGAGCTAATCGGTGATTACAGCGCTACTACAGCAGAAGGCTTTGCGCGAGCTCTAGAAATAAGTGCATACTCCCTAGCTCCTCTTTGCAAAGAAGCAAAACCCTTGTTCAGTGAAGGGGCGGGAGTTGTAACGCTAACTTATTTAGGATCAGAAAGAGCAATACCCAATTACAACGTAATGGGTGTTGCGAAGGCTGCTTTAGAAGCCTCAGTGCGGTACCTCTCAGCAGAACTAGGTCCTGAAAAGAAAGTTCGAGTAAATGCTATAAGTGCTGGCCCAATTAGAACCCTAGCCAGTTCGGCTATTGGTGGAATCTTGGACATGATCCATAACGTTGAAGAAAAAGCCCCTTTGCGTAGAACCGTTACCCAAAAAGAAGTAGGAAATACTGCCACGTTCTTACTAAGTGATATGGCAAGCGGTATTTCAGGTCAAACTATTTACGTAGACGCTGGATATTGCATTAATGGAATGTGAATCAAATCTCAAAATGTATTTCACTGAGCTAGCGCAATGACCTCTTCTCGACAAGGTGAGGTGCATCGCATCACCAATGAAACAAATGTCAGAGTGAATCTACTCATAGATGGCATTGGCAAATGCAAGGTTTCCACTGGAGTGGCATTCCTTGATCACATGCTCCACCAGATTGCCAATCATGGCCTAATAGACATTGAGATAACTGCAAAGGGAGATACTCATATCGATGATCATCACACCAATGAAGATGTAGGTATTGCTTTTGGGCAGGCTCTCTCAAAAGCACTTGGTGACTGTAAAGGTATCGCTCGTTTCGGCCATTTTGTTGCACCACTTGATGAAGCATTAGTACAAGTAGTTCTCGATTGTTCTGGGCGTCCACATCTCAATTATGGGCTTCAGATTCCTAGCCAGAAGATTGGCACTTATGACACCGAATTAGTAAAGGAATTTTTTGGTGCAGTAGTAAATAATAGTGGACTCACCCTGCATATTTTGCAGTTAAATGGTGTTAATTCACACCATATTGTTGAAGCATGCTTTAAAGCCTTCGCTAAGGCTCTTAGGATGGCCACGGAGTTAGATCCACGTAGGTGTGGTTCTATACCCAGTAGCAAAGGAATCCTGGAACAAGCTGGGGCTCAATGTTAAAAGTTTCCTTCCCCAAATTTTCCCCACGCTCTAAATAATTTTCCTCGATTATTAAGATCCTTCTTCCAAATTTACTGTGTCCACATCAGCCTTAAAGCCTGCCTCACCTAAGGCATCCAGGCATTTTGATCGACATGCCTGGGCAGCTGGCTACTGCAATGTAGAGAGAGAACTTACCAATGAAATCATTCATCCAGTTAAAGGGAAAATTCCTAAAGAACTTTGTGGATGCTTTTACCGAAATGGACCAGGACTCTTAGAACGTAATGGACAAAGAGTACATCATCCATTTGATGGAGATGGAATGATTACCGCAATACGCTTTAGAGATGGAGAAGTAAGCATTAGCAACCGTTTTGTTCGTACAGAAGGCTGGCAAAAAGAAGAAAGAGAAGGCAAATTCTTGTATAGGGGAGTATTTGGCACCCAAAAGCCAGGAGGGCCTATAGCAAATGCTTTTGACCTACGTTTCAAAAATATTGCGAATACTCATGTAGTCAAACTTGGAAATCAACTACTAGCACTTTGGGAGGCAGCACAACCTCACACTCTTGATCCAAAAACACTTGAAACATTTGGGCTCTCCACCATGGATGGAGTTCTTAAGCCTGGAGAACCCTTTAGCGCCCACCCTCGATTTGATCCTGGACATCACGGAAGTCGTCGAATGGTCACCTTTGGGGTCAAAACAGGTCCAAAAAGCACCGTTCGCCTAATGGAATTTAGTTGTGAAGGGGAAAATTCTGGCCAATTGATTAGTAGTCGACAAGACAACTTTAAAGGCTTCTCTTTCCTGCATGACTTTGCGATCACACCAAATTGGGCTGTCTTTTTGCAAAACGCCATCTCATTCAACCCACTCCCATTTATCCTTGGACAAAAAGGTGCAGCTCAATGCTTGTCATCTAAGCCTGGTAGCAGAGGAAAATTTTTACTTATCCCAAGAGATTGTGGGGCTTTCGCAGGTCAAGCTCCTAGGAGTTTCGAAGCCCCAGACGGCTTTGTTTTTCATCACCTCAATGCATGGGAAAGCAATGAAAGCGTCATTGTTGAAAGCATTCATTATCCAGATTTTCCAGAAGTTGGTCCTAAGGAAGACTTCCTTAAAATGGACTTCTCTCTAATTCCCGCAGGAATACTTTCAAGATGTGAAATTAATCTCGTTAATCAAAAAGTCACAACCACAAGTTTAAGTAAACAATGCTGTGAATTCGCAACTACAAACCCTCTTAGGCAAGGCCTCTCAGCACGCTATAGCTGGATGGCCATTGCAGAACAAGAAACAGGATATGCACCACTTCAAGCGATTAAGAAGCTTGATCTAACAAACCTTGATCAATCTATTTGGAGTGCTGCTCCTCGTGGATTTGTAAGTGAACCATTAATGGTCTCTAAAGTAGGTTCCAATATTGAGGATGAAGGCTGGGTAATGTTTTTAACTTGGAATGGAAGCCGAAAAGGTACAGATCTAGTAATTCTTAAAGCTAACAATCTTACTGAAGAAGCAATAGTTGAACTACCAATTTCAATCCCACATGGATTACATGGAAGTTGGGTTTCTGAATAACTAAATAAAGTGGTAGGAATAGAATAATGAAAATATATTAAGCTCTTCAAACTAAGTTTGATAAATAAATCAAAATCTCATCAGAAACAATTAACCAAGAATAAATAAATAACAAGTGATTTTTTATTTAAGCAATTCTTTTAATCCTGGTTCAAGCATTGCAAATGCTCGTCCTCGATGACTTAAAGATTGCTTTTGTGTTATTTCCATTTCTGCAAAAGTCAAACCAGTTCCTAACACCTCAAAAATAGGGTCATAACCAAACCCTTTAGTCCCTCGAGGTTCTTTTAAAATCAATCCTTCACATTTGCCTTCCACCTCTAACAAAATTTCATTATTAGGTGAAGCTACACAAATAGCTGAGCTAAATAAAGCCAATCGATCAGTCAAGTTTTCCATTTCTCTAAGCAAACGATGAATCCTTTCTTCATCAGATTTTGCATATCG
The DNA here is from genome assembly GCA_003280295.1 of Prochlorococcus sp. AG-363-C20. Taxonomy (GTDB): domain Bacteria; phylum Cyanobacteriota; class Cyanobacteriia; order PCC-6307; family Cyanobiaceae; genus AG-363-K07. The sequence continues at coordinate 13,839 of QCFI01000019.1, forward strand.
TGCTGAATGAATACCAGGTAAACCATTAAGTGCCTCTACACTTAATCCGGAATCATCTGCAAGTGACCAATTACCAGTCTTACTTGCAACTGCCAAAGCCTTTAAACGTGCATTCTCCCTAAAAGTTTTACCAGTTTCTTCAACCTGGAACCCTTTAGGTTGTCCCAAAACCTTCAAAGGAAGATGAGAGAGTAACTGACAAAATTCTTTAATCTTTCCAGAATTTCCACTCGCAATAACCAAGCAAGATTCATTGAAATATTCTTGATTCATATTGTTTCAGCTAATTGCTTTGCCCAAAACAGGGCTTTTTGAAGCTTCCCTTTAGTAGGGGCCTCACAATAAATTCTTAGAAGAGGTTCAGTGCCTGAGAAACGGAACATTAACCAGTGCATTTTATCCAATCGCAGCTTTATTCCATCAGTCTTAATTACATCTATGACAGGTTGACCTGCAATATCAAAAGGAGTTGGAGCTTTCAGTAACGCTTCTACTCGATGTCTAATTTCCAAATTTTTGAGCCGCAAATCTATCCGCTCATAATGACTAATGCCAAAGCGCCTTTGAAGAGCATCTAACCTTTCACCAAGAGGTTGACCAGACTCAGTTAGAGCCTCCAACAAAAGCAAACATGCAAATAAAGCATCACGTTCAGGCAAATGCTCCCCGAAACCAATACCTCCAGATTCTTCACCCCCTATAAGTACTTCCTTTGAAAGCATTTCTGCAGCTATGTACTTGAAACCAACAGGAATTTCAAAAACTTGTCGCCCTAAATCTTCAGCTACTAAGCGCATCAAGTCAGAACCACTAACAGTTTTAATGACACACCCAGGTAGTTTTTTAACCCTTGCAAGATGATCTATTAAAAGTGGCATCAACAACTGGGTACTACAAAATCTCCCCTTTTCATCGACAGCAGCAATTCGATCACCATCACCATCAAAAACTAAACCCAATGCAGGTTCTCCTTTCTGCGTAGAGGACTTAACTTCCATCATTAACTGTTTCAAATATGGAGCTAGGGGCTCAGGTGGATGTCCTCCAAACAGAGGATCACGCTCCCCACGAATTTCTTGAACTAAAGAATTCGTTCCCTCCTGAAGTAGGTCTTTAATACATCCAGCTGCAGATCCATGCATAGGATCAACAATTACTTTTAAACCAATCATTTCAAGACCTTTAACAAGTGAAGGGATATCCAATTTCTTTCGCAGTCCTTCTATGTGCTCTTGACGCCCATCAAATCGTTTCGTTCTTGCCTCTATAGGAGTTGGAATTACCCCAACAGCAATTCTTTGCTCAACGGCCTTCGTAAAGTTACCTTCTACTGAACCGCCCAAAGGTCCCTTAATCTTTAACCCCATCCACTCAGGTGGATTATGACTAGCAGTGATAACCAAAGCACCTAACGCCTGACGGTTAACAACTGCCCAACTACATGCAGGAGTAGGAACGGGTGTAACTGTTAACAAAGGTTCTAAATCACAACCTCTTACTGCAGCGGCAATAGCTTCAGCAAATTCAGGAGCAAGGAAACGACGGTCATATCCAATAATAATTATGCGACTTTTAAAATCTAAAGGTGCACGATGCGCTAATTCCCTAGATGCTGCACAAGCAACCAGCAACAACCTTTCAAGAGTTATATCAACGCCTAATACTCCACGCCATCCATCAGTGCCAAATTCAATTGGCGCAGAATGAAGTCTTAGTACATTCTTCTCCATTACTCAGAATTAGATGAGCTTTAGCAAAAAGGCAAGCACATTAATGTTGAGAAATGGGCATTCCCCCTCATAAAACAAATGTGATCACTGATCGATTGCTCCGAAGCTGGATTCGTTGTAAGCGCAAAGCTTGGCTTGACCGTTATGGGGATGAGAAGAAAAGAGTTTGGACAGCACATAGAGCGCTCCAACTAGACCATCAACAACGAAGTTTTGCTGAACTAATAACTAGAGAAAAAGGGAAAGGCCTAAAAGCCTGCGAAATAGGATTTGAAGGAGTAATGGGCATACGGCTCAAAGGACTAGGACCCTCAGGCGAATTGATCGAAGCTCATCCACCACTGCTTCAAAGAATAAAAGGAGAAAGCCGCTGGGGGAAGTTTGCCTATAGGCCCGTGCTCGCGAGGCAAGGTCGAAAAGTTACACGCGAACATCGACTGGGCTTAACCTTTTCAGGAATACTGCTAGAACAACTTCAAGAATCAAAAGTCTCTTCTGGACTATTAGTAACCAAGGGAAATCAGGAATTAGAAATCCAAAAAATTTCACTATCTGTAAATCTGCAACAACAACTCTTAGAAGTGCTAAAAAAAATCAAAGCAGATTTACAAAAAGATGAGCCGCCAACTTTAATCTCAGACCGTCGCAAATGCACACTTTGCTGTTGGAAAGGTGTCTGCAATGTGGAGGCGACTGCAGAAGGTCACCTCAGTGAAGTTAGTGGTATAGGGCCTAAAAGAAAGCAAATTTTGCAAGAACTTGGGATCAACAAACTTCAAGAGTTAGCAACATCTAACCCAAGAGATCTCGGCCAAAAACTTTTCGCTTTTGGTGTCCAACATAGTGAGATCGCCGACCAAATTGTTGCACAAGCTAGAGTTCAACATAATGGATCAAAAGAGAGACTAAGTCGAACTCCTGCACTTCCAGAACTAATTGATGCTCCTGGGATTTTGATCTATGACATTGAATCTGATCCAGATGCTCGCGACGATTTTCTTCATGGTTTTATTCGTCTCATGCACAAAAAAGATGATGAATGGGATTTAGAAGGAGCCAAATATCAACCAATTCTTGCCCCTTATGAACATGGCAAACCGTTTTGTTGGGAAAGAATCAACCGCAAGCTAACCATTTACAAAGATTGGCCTGTTCTGCATTATGGAGAAACAGAAGTGACAAGCCTTCTTCGATTAGCCAAGCAGCAAGGTGTTCAGAAGCAAGAGTTATCGAAGCTTCGCGCCCGTTTTATTGATATACATGATCGTTTACGACTTCATTGGAGATTGCCAATAAATAGCTATGGGTTAAAAACGGTGGCTAATTGGACAGGTTTTCAATGGCATCAAAAAGGTGCGGATGGGGCCAGAGCTTTGCTCTGGTGGAGACAGTGGCATGGAACAGATGAGAAAAACCGGGGAAATTCTAAAGCCCTAAAATGGCTATTTAAATACAACCAAGATGACTGTCTCGCAACTTGGGCAGTAGCAAAATGGTTGTTAAAACAAGATTCCTTTTTACCTTAACTATCTCTTATTGTTCTCATTTAAAACATCAACAAAACCAATAGGCAGTTTAAGAGACAAGCTTCTAGAATCTTCAGTAAAATAATTCTCTTCTTGTAAAAAATTTGAACTACGGATCATTGCCAATCCAAAGCTCCCACCTTGTTTAGAGTCAACAATTGAAGACGTAATCAAACCAACTATCTTCTTTGAAACTGAATTAGGCATAGATTTTAGTAATTTCTGACCCACTAAAAGATTGCTTTCCGACTCCCAAAACCTTAATTGACGTTTGTTTTGACTTGCTCTGACTAATCTGGCCATTGTTTCTTGGCCTAAATAACACCCTTTGTCCAAGCTAACCAAATCAAGCAATCCAAGCTCAAAAGGGTTGTTTTTTTCATTTAACTCACCTGGTCCCAAAGCAAGTCCACGTTCCATTTTCCATCGTTCAAGATTTGTAGAAGTTAAAAGGTCACTACCCTCTAATTTTTTTGGCAATAATTGATTAGGTAAAAGCCATATAACATTGTTAAATCTCGCTAGTTGATTTGTATTTAACTCCTGAACTCTTCGAATTTTTTTAAGGGGTTCAAGGTGAACTTTATCAGCAGGAAATATCGCTTGATCAAAACCTCTAATCACCTCATGGATATCTCCTGCAATAACTATAATCTCGGCCCCTTCATCTATTAAGCGAATTTCTAAAACAGCTCTTACCTTGGCTGTTTTATTTAACCAGCAACTACGTATGAAAAAGCTGTTGTTTACTCCCAATAAATCAGCAGTTGTTTGACCATGAAGAAAAGATTGAGTCCCAGGTCCAGTCAACCGCAAAAGCGGCATTACTTCATCCCAGAGTTTTTTCCTAGTTAAAATCATTTCAAAATGATTTTGCCTTTAAAGCGACATCCTTTAAAAGGAAAAGACTAACCAACTCCAATCCCTCTTCCTTCATTGTGAGATCAGCACCTTCTTGCCGGTCAACGATTGTGACAATACGCCTAACTTCCAATCCTGCATTACGTAATTGATTAACTGCTTGAAGAGAAGATCTTCCTGTTGTCACTACATCCTCAAGAACAGTTACCAAAGACCCTTTTGAAGGAAGAGGGCCTTCTAACCAATCACCTGTGCCATGCCCCTTAGCCTCCTTACGAACTATTAAAGCGTCCAAAGAGCGGTTCATTTGCGCTGCCCTCATAACTACACCACTCACAAGAGGATCGGCTCCGAGAGTTAGCCCTGCAACTGCTAAAGCTGTTTTTTCAACCTTCTCTAGTAAAAAATCACTTAACAACAGGAGACCTAAACCACTAAGGCTTACAGGCTTGCAATTCACATAATGTTTACTAGTACGGCCTGAAGACAAAGAAAAGTCCCCAAAACGGTATGCGTCCCTTGCAAGCATATTTAGAAGCTTGTCTTTACAAGCTTCTTTAGTTTTAGGGAGAGGGGTCATAGTGGCTTTTGTGTCTCAAAGGCATTGCCTAGTTTGGTATTAATAAACAGTAAGTGTTTTTTCTGCAAAGTCTTCATTATCATCAGAGAAATTTGGCAGATCAATTAAAAGGGGGTCTAGCAATCTGGTGAATGCACCGAACTCATAATTCGGCTAAGGCGAGTTCGATCCTCGCGACCCCCATCAAACCCATTAATGAGACTCCTAATCCTAGGAATATTGCTCTTTTTCCCAGCTTTTTTTGCTGCTGGAGAAGTAGCACTGTTGCGCTTGCGTCCTAGCCGTGTACAGCGACTAGTTGAGGAAAGAACATCAGGTGCGAAAGCAATTAGTCGACTACAGCGTCGCTTACGACGTGCCTTAATGGTTTCTCAATTAGGAGGAACACTTGCTCTAGTTAGCCTGGGGTGGCTTGGAAGAGGGCTGGGAGAGCGTTGGTGGTCAGACGAAAATATGACCAGTCGAATTTGGGACATGGTCTTGTTTCTTGTGATCGTCCTCCTCTCAACAATCATTTCAGGACTTCTCCCTAAAGCTCTAGTACTCAATCGACCAGAGGCTGCAGCCCTTCGATTAGCGCCTCTCCTTGAGGCTGTAATGAGGGCATTATCCCCAATACTCGCTCTCTTGGAAGCATTCACGTCACTTCTACTTCGATTAGTTGGTTTAAACACCAAATGGGATTCACTAGTACCAGCATTATCCGCAGAAGAATTAGAAACACTTATTGAAACTGGAGGAGTAACTGGTCTACGTCCAGATGAGCAAAACATTCTTGAAGGAGTCTTTGCACTAAGAGATACACAAGTTAGAGAGGTAATGGTTCCTAGATCTGGGATGGTAACCCTCTCATTAGATGTCCGATTTGCAGAATTAATGAAAGCAGTTCATGAAACTCGTCATGCTCGTTTTTTGGTAATAGGTGACTCATTAGATGATGTCAAAGGAGTACTTGATATACGACAACTCGCTGAACATATTTCAAGAGGCACGATGAAAGCAGATACGCCTCTTCAGCCATATATTCAACCAGTCAAAATGGTATTTGAAGGAAGAACACTGGCTGAACTACTACCACTGATCCGCAGTGGCAATCCAATATTAGTAGTAGTAGATGAACATGGGGGTACTGAAGGTCTCGTTACAGCTGCAGATCTAACAGGTGAAATTGTTGGCGATGAAATTCAAACAGATAGAGCAACAAACGTCCTTCAACCTCTAGGAGACCAACAAGACCAATGGCTTGCAACAGGTGACTTGGAACTTCTTGAACTAAATAGACAACTCAACCTTGAATTACCTGAATCAGACCATCACCACACTCTTGCAGGTTTTCTTTTGGAAAAGCTACAACATGTTCCTCTTTCAGGGGAAACCCTCTTTTACAAAGAAATCCGATTTGAAATTTGTTCTATGAAAGGACCAAGAATAGATCTTGTAAAACTGATCATTTCCAAAAATACTAATAAGGTAAATCAATAACCCATAATCAATTCTAAATATCCTTATTTCTCGCATGTCCTCACCAATGATCCCCGTGAAAGTTGGTGTTATAGGTGTCGGAAACATGGGCTGGCATCATACGAGGGTTCTTAGCCTCCTAAAAGACGCAGAACTAATTGGTATCGCAGACCCAGACAATGAAAGAGGTCGTTTAGCTAATGAGCAATTTGGTTGTAAATGGTTCAAGGACTATAAAAGTCTCTTAAAAGAAGTAGAGGCAGTTTGTATAGCAGTTCCTACGTTGCTTCATCACAAAGTAGGCCTTGATTGTCTTGAAGCAAGCAAACATGTTTTGATAGAAAAGCCAATAGCAGCTAGTCAAGAGGAAGCTTCTTCACTTATAGAAGCAGCAAACAAAGTAGGTTGTCTGCTCCAAGTAGGCCACATTGAAAGGTTCAATCCAGCCTTTAGAGAGTTAATCAAAGTAGTAGCAAATGAGGAAGTTGTAGTACTAGAAGCGCGTCGACATAGCCCTAATGCGGAACGTGCAAATGATGTTTCAGTGGTTCTCGACCTGATGATCCATGACCTGGACCTAGTTCTAGAGCTGGCTCAAGCCCCTGTTACTAAATTGGCAGCCGTTGGAGTTCGCAGTACCAATGGGCCAATTGATTATGTAAATGCCACTCTTGGATTTAACAATGGTGTGGTTGCAAGCTTAAGTGCCAGCAAAATGAGTCACAGAAAAATTCGAAGTCTCAGTGCGCATTGCAGAGGGAGTCTGGTTGAAACAGACTTCCTAAATCACACCCTCCAAATTCATCGTCGATCTCATGAATGGTATTCCGCCGATCACGGAGAATTGTTATATCGAAATGATGGATTCGTTGAAGAAGTAACTACCACTTCAATAGAGCCATTGTATGCAGAGCTAGAGCACTTCCTTCAATGCGTTCGAGGACGAGAGAAGCCTGCAGTGGACGGTCAACAAGCCTCAAGAGCACTTCAATTAGCGGACCTCATTGAGAAAACAGTTGAGAACCCATGCAGTGACGTATGCCTAGACGAATCAATTTAAAAGAAAATATTTCAAGTAATTAAATATTAGTAAATCAAATTTATAAATAAAATGTCTTTATAGAGATTTAGTGGGATAAAGAGATCTAAAAGCTCCTAAATTCATTGATTAGATCAAATAAAATCTAAATACCAAAATGCCATTTAACTTGCATTAAACAACTATCAATGGCTGAAGCAGATTCAAGCCATTGAGGAGTTAGACCTCAAAGATTTTAATGAAGGATTGTATATAGACCCTCCTTCCTTATTGAAAATCAGCGGAAACCTACTGCTGCCTGCCATACAAACACAAGCAGGAAGAAGAACAGAGGGATTAGTGGTAACACATCCACAGTTGGCGCATAGGCCTGATAAGCCTCAGGCAGTTGCGCCAGCAAGTCAAAAGTAAAGGCTGCCATCCTCAATAATTAATGGTCGTCGCACGACGCTACCACGTGTGACGTGCAATCGAGTCTGATTTCCAAGGAGCGAAATCCTCTGAAAAACAACCTTCAATAATTGACTGGCTAATAGCATTCGTAAATCGCATCAAATTTGTGATGTTGTGCACGCTCAAAAGAGTGTGCCCAAGCAATTCACCAGTACGAACAAGATGATGAAGATAGGCCCTGCTGTATCTGCTACAAGTCTCGCAGCCACAGGTGTTATCTAAAGGTTTGAAGTCTTCACGAAAACAAGCATTTCTCAAATTCCATCTTTCATCTCTGACCAAAGCAGTGCCATGCCGGCCTAAACGGGTAGGGAGAACACAATCGAAAAGATCAATCCCATTTGCAATTGCAATTGTCATTTCTCGAAAGGTACCAATCCCCATTAGATACCTAGGGCGTTCCTCGGGGAGGAGAGGTGTAACCTCACGAACAATTTTATGTATTTCATTAATTGGCTCTCCAACACTTACTCCACCTATTGCAAAACCAGGAAGATTAAAACTCGAAACAATTTCCACACTCTTTCGACGAAGGTGAGGGAAGCAGCCTCCTTGAACAATTCCAAATAGTGCTTGATTTGATTTGTGATGAGCCGCTACACACCTATTTAACCAATCATGAGTTCGACTACATGCATCCTCTACATCCTTTTCACTAGCTGCATAAGGAGGGCACTGATCGAAAGCCATAGCGACATCAGAACCAAGAGCCATCTGTATTTCAATGACTTTTTCTGGAGTCAGATGAATTTGGCTTCCATCACGTGGATTCCTAAAAGTAACTCCATCATCATTCACTCGATTTAAGTCCGCCAAGCTAAATACCTGAAAGCCACCTGAATCGGTCAGGATTGGGCCATCCCATCCCATAAATTTGTGCAATCCCTCAGCCGCCTTTATGACTGCTTCTCCTGGCTGCAAATGCAGGTGAAAGGTATTTGCTAGAACCATCTGAGCATCAGTATCTGCAAGTTGACTTGACGAGACACCTTTAACAGTGCCCAGAGTCCCTACAGGCATAAACCTTGGTGTATGAACAGATCCATGTGGAGTACTAAAACACCCAGCTCGAGCAAAGGTGTTGGGACAATGAGCCTTGACTTGAAAACTAAACACATGAAACTTTGCGTGAGGGCTCCAAATCCATTACAGCTTTGGGCGAAGATGAAACTAGCTTGACCTTTTGACCATTAGGAGGCAAAACATTCTGAATAATTCCATCTGGAAAAGAGATTTAGCGGGAGCATGGGTGTTTTATACAGTTTTACCTGGCTTCCCATGGTTAAAACCAAGATTCAAGCGCATTGCTCGATTCGCTCCACTAATTGGAATTGTCATAGGTCTAATACAAGGAGGAGTTTGGCTTCTTTTTGCCCAAATGGGTTGGCCTAAAGAATCGTCAGCGCTTATTGCTATAGCAGTTGGGATTTGGCTAACAGGAGGTCTGCATCTCGATGGGCTTGTCGATACTGCCGATGGATTGGCGGCTGGCAAAAATAAATGCATAGAAGCAATGCGAGATAGCAGAGTTGGTGCTAGTGGAGTACTTGCTTTGACTATGACCCTTCTGATTCAGTTAGCGGCACTTATAAGACTTGATTCTCTAGCTCCCATCGCTATACCAATAGCAACATTTTGGGGTAGATGCGCACCTATCTGGGCAATCGAGAAATTCCCATATTTGCATCCAAATAAGACATGCTCATTTCATCAGATTTACTGGCAAAGCTGGAAAGAACTGCAACCCTCATTACTGATTATTTGTATTATTTTATTTATCTTGCAAGTAATACCAATAAACTTAATTGATCGTCTACCTCTAATGATTAGCATCTCAATAGGGATATTGCCTGCGGTACTAATTCCTGACTTGCTAGGGAGAAGATTAGGAGGACATACAGGCGATACATATGGTGCATCTCTTGTTTGTGTCGAGACATTTATGCTTCTAATTTTAGCTATGCTTTTGGTATAAGTTTTAGATAGAAAGCATTACCTTCTTCTGGAAGAGAGGAATCAATATCAGCAGGAGTTTTCATCAAAGTTAGCTCTCCTCCTAATTGTTCAGATAACTGGCGACCGAGAGCTAAACCAAGACCAGAACCTGAACGTTTATCAACATTTTTTCCTCGTACACCTTTTTGAAAAATCTTTTCTCGTTCATTATTGGGGATACTAGTTCCTCCATCCCAAACACAAAGACCTTCCTCATTTATATAGAGGCCTATTGGAGTATTCCTATCGCTATACCTAAATGCATTTTCTAGAAGATTAGCCACAATCTCAGCAATAACTCCATCACCTGAAGGCCTTTGATGCTCTGTCCATGCTGGCCATCGAGAAGGCCCATACCATTTTCGTCCTTGCAAACCTGCAGTGGCAGAAGCTCGATCAATGAGAGGGTTTAGCAAAGACCTCACATTTAAAGCAGGATCTTTTGAAAGCACTGGAGGCAAAAGCAATGGTGCTGGAGATCCATTTGTTGAAGGTAATTTGGCCTGACTAAGCTCATCAAGTGCGGAAACATAACGATCCAACTGGTCCTGCTCACTAATTAGTCCTTCTACCAAAGAGCGGTGATTACTTTCCGGTCCAAGTCTTCGCAACAAAAGCTGTGCATATGTTCGTAAAGCCGCCAATGGATTACGAAGTTGATGAACCATTAGGCCTATTTGCTCACGTTGATGACTTAACTCTTCAAGAAGTCTTCTACGATCAAGTTCAAGTCCTAAGCATTGAGCAAGAGCTGCAGCTGTTGCTTGTAATCGTTGATCAAGTGTTTCAGGCCAAACTTGATCCACTGCAAAGCGTTCAGCCCTCAGCACCCCAAGCAAAATGGAACCATCCTGAAGTGGATACCACCGCCTATCGGAAGATGGAGCTCGAAGATCAGGATCAGTTTCTACAGGAGGTAAAACTTTCCCAAGATTGGGCCATTGACCTACTGCTTCCAAACTTGGAGATTCTCCACCTTTAGATTGTGTGACATATACCACCAGTTGTTGGATGTCAGCTTCGGATTCAAAGCTCTCCAACTGCTGTTGCACAAGATTCAAAAACCTTTCCGATAACTGCATACTTATCGATCTCCAAATGGTTTAATCACTGAATTGCACAACCAGAAAGTTGAATATTCAAAAAAAAGTATTAAAATGAGTGTATCGACCGTCACAACTCGTCCTCGTTTGTTGCTCAAAGGTCCACTCGGCAGGATTGCACTTAAAAAGTGCTATCAAAGCTACAGCAAAGATAGATGAGTTCCGTCTATCAAACTGCCAAGTTGATTATTGAGCTAAAAGTTGCCATGGCAAGCCCATGACAAGCATTACTCGTGGACCTCAGACGTTTGTGGGTCTCAAAAACTCGTGCAATAGCTCGAGATTTTAGCAAGAACGGCATTAAGCCATTCAGTCCTCTCCGTATCTCACACCTAAACGGGTTTCCTTCAATGTCAAAAAAGCGCAAGCGGATCAGCCGCAGACGCCTAGCTGGTCAGAGGGTTTTGGCTCATGTACCAACATTTCACCTTGAAACTGGTAATCACAAACCTGTAACGGCTGCCCGACGCTACATAGCTGAAATAGGTCTCACTTCACCAGCAATCCTTAATGTACGCAGGAATGAACACACAACTGACAGATTTTTCTGGGGTGAAAAAGGGTTGTTTAGTGCCCAATATGCTGAAGAAAACCATTTTTTATTCCCTTCTTTGAGATCAATAGTTGATGCTATTGGCGAAGCGCTGATATTCGAAGGTTTAGAACTAACTGCTGATGACTGGGAAGAAATTGAAGAATATGAATACGCCTTTGTTTAATTTCTAAAAGTTCTAAATTGGCTTGCTAAATAAACCATTTCTTAAGGACTTTCTGAATTCTGGGAATTAGCTCTATGGGTATTTCATGTCCACCGTCAAATTCCACAAAATCAGTTTCTTTTTGATTTGTTTTTAAAGCAAAAAAAATTTTTCTTGAAGCTGCACATGGCACCACTTCATCCTTACTGCCATGAATGAGAAGTGCTGGAGGTGAATTCTTTGGTGGAGTCCAATTGGGATGCGAATATGAACTACACCCAATTAGGCCAGCAATAGGCAAGTCACAACCAGCTGCTAATGCCATAGCTCCCCCTTGGGAAAAGCCGAGAATTACACTTTTTTCAAGGGGAATTGATGTTTTGCAAAGAGCTTTTATTCGAATCTGTAGATCACTGATCGCTGAGGGTACTTCAGCCCAATCAGGAGGGAATAATCCATACCACTGTCTTCCAAACCCTTCAGGATGTTGTTGAGGCGCACGGAATGCTAATAATTCAATTTTTTGATTAATAAGTCCTTTGATCAACTCTTGACCTAAGGGAATCAAATCATTTGCGTCTGCACCCCAACCATGAAGCAAAATCAATCTATGAGTAGCTTTTGAATCACTTACGCAAATCAGTTCTTTTTCCATTCAAGCAATGTGCCTCTCTAGTGCTTAGGTTGGCGAATTGATGGCCTCTTCTATCATCTGTTATGGCACCAATAGCCCTGCTAAGTGTTTCAGATAAACAAGGCTTGTTGCCTCTAGCTAAAGCCCTCACTCTTGACCATGGATATCAACTCATCTCAAGTGGAGGTACAGCTAAAACGCTAGCAAGAGAAGGGATTTCAGTAACAAGAGTGGCTGACTATACAGGTGCACCAGAGATACTTGGTGGGAGAGTCAAAACCCTCCATCCTCGGGTACATGGTGGCATTCTTGCAAACAGCAAGAACTCTTCTCATCTCCAAGATCTAAGAGAACAAAACATTAAAAAAATTGATTTAGTTGTAGTGAATCTCTATCCATTTAAAGAAACGGTGGCAAATCCCAACGTGAGTTGGACAAATGCGATTGAAAATATTGATATTGGTGGGCCAGCCATGGTTCGCGCTGCAGCCAAGAATCATTCTGATGTTGTAATACTCACAAGACCTGACCAATACGACTATTTCCTAGAAGCATTACAAGCCGGACCAATCCCAGACAAAATTCGCCAAGAATTTGCTTTAGAGGCTTTTGCACATACAGCCGCATATGACATAGCCATCAGAAATTGGATGGCAGAGTTTATGCAAAAAAAAGAATCTTCTTGGCTTCACACTCTTCCACTCAAGCAAAAACTTCGCTATGGAGAAAACCCACATCAATCCGCCACTTGGTATAGCTCAAAGGGAAAAGGATGGGGAGCAGCAACTCAATTACAAGGCAAAGAGCTGAGCACAAATAACCTGCTTGATCTAGAAGCAGCACTATCTACAGTTAGAGAGTTTGGTTATGGTGAGAGTGATGAGAGACCTTTTCAAAAAAAAGCTGCTGTAGTAATCAAGCATACAAATCCATGTGGTGTGGCAATAAGCGACTGTTCTACTCATGCTCTTGATCGCGCACTTGAGGCAGATCGAATAAGTGCCTTTGGCGGAATTGTTGCACTTAATAGCCCTGTCAATGCAAATACAGCAAAGCTATTAACTAATATTTTCCTAGAATGCATAGTGGCGCCTTTATTTGAACAAGAAGCATTAGAAATCCTTTCTTCAAAATCAAATTTACGACTTCTAAAGTTAACTCCAGAGGCTCTAAATCATGCGGATAGAAATAATATCCGAAGCATTTTGGGTGGCATACTAGTTCAAGATCAAGATGACCAAGTAATAGATCCTAATAATTGGAAATTAGCAACAAAGCGTAGCCCCAAAGATCAAGAAAAAGAAGATCTTACTTTTGCCTGGAGTGTAGTAAGACATATACGTTCAAATGCGATCGTGGTCGCAAAGTCTGGACAAAGTTTAGGGATTGGTGCAGGACAAATGAATAGGGTAGGTTCAGCAAAAATAGCCCTAAATGCTGCTGGCAAAAAAGCTCAAGATGCAGTTCTTGCAAGTGATGGCTTCTTCCCATTTAATGACACAGTTCGTTTGGCAGGTGAATATGGAGTAAAGGCAATTATTCAGCCAGGAGGAAGTATTAGAGATGCTGATTCAATTGCAGCTTGCGATGATTTAGGTATAACTATGTTATTTACAGGGGTTCGTCATTTTCTACATTGAAAGAATAAATCAAGAGAATGAAGCTGGACTATAAACAACAGAGCACAGGCATTCCTCTCATGATTTTTCGTTTTCTAATCAAATAGAAAAATAATATTCCAAAAAGCAAGAAATGAGTTAATCTCAATTATTTTCTTTTGGGTAATATGTAATAGTATTAGTCTTTCTAAATGCAGAGAGTCTTCCAGGACCTGCACAAACAAAATAAAAAAATATTGCCGCATAAACAGCAGAAAGTTCAAAAGCATAGTTGTGAGATTCAACCACTGCAAACGGGAAGCCCTCTAATCCAGTATCAAACATATGAAAATAGAAGGCAAATAACATTGTGGACAAGAGCCCCAAGGCAGAGATTCTTGCAAACAGACCAATTGCAAGTCCTATGGGACAAATAATTTGCGTTGCCGCTGCTGCATACGTCCATATAACAGGGTTGCCAGGGAGGAAGCTCAAATATTTACCGACAACAAATTCAGCGAAACCTTCTGGATCTTGAAATTTCTCTAATCCATGATGAATCATCAAAAGGCTAACCCCAACACGCAACAGAAAAATTGCTAATTCTGCAGTGATATTTATTTCACCCTGAGCATTAGGACTTTGAACAACAACCTCAACCTTCTGAGGTGCCTTTGCGGCATTCAGATTAGGTGTTGCACTAGATTGAGATTCGCTTTCAGCCATCTGAACTAAGAATTAGCATGAGCATCTTAATTGTTATTGTAGCGATCATGCACTTACATAAAGGGATTTCCATCTAATCGAATAAGCTAATAAGAATAAATTATTGTCCGTATTAACTTCTCTAAGATTAAAATCTATTATTCTCCAATAAACCTTACAGATTGAAAAGGTTCTAACAATCATTATATTGTATTTATTAAATGTAAATACTCTAAACATTCATATCACTAAGTTTCATAAGTTTCTGAATAACATCCTCAACCACTCTATCTGGTGTGGAGGCACCTGATGTTATTCCCACTGAAACTTTGCCTTTAGGTAAGAAACTATCTTCTTTTACCAAAGATTTTCCCAATGGCATATGAGAGATTGTGTTATCTACTTCCCCTATACGTTCTGGTGTATCTATATGAAAAGACCGCAAACCTCTACTAATAGCTATTTCTTGAAGATGAGTCGTATTAGAAGAGTTAAATCCACCGATAACAACAAGCATATCTAAAGGTTCATCTACTAAAGAGAACATGGCCCCTTGCCTTTCTTCTGTTGCATCACAGATAGTGTTAAAGGCTAGAAAATGATCATTTAACTTTTCTGGTCCATATCTTCTGAGCATTGTCAACTCAAACAAACGACCTATCTCCTCTGTCTCACTCTTCAACATTGTTGTCTGATTAGCGACCCCAATACTTGCGAGATCCTTGTCCGGATCAAAACATGGAGAAGAAGCCTTAGAAAAGCGCAAAAGAAAATCTTCACGGTTGCCATTACCAAGGATGTAATCAGAAACATATTGAGCCTCTTCAAGATCCAACACCACTAAATAAGTCCCTGCAAATGAGCTGGTTGCAAGAGTTTCCTCATGCTTATATTTCCCATGAATTATCGATGTAAAAGTGTGTTTCTTATGTTTTTCAACCGTATGCCATACCTTGGAGACCCAAGGGCAAGTTGTATCAATAATGTGGCAACCACGCTCATGAAGGAGTTGCATCTCCTGAACAGTTGCACCAAAAGCAGGCAAAATCACTACATCACCATTCTCAACTCCTGAGAAATCCTTGACCCCT
This sequence comes from Prochlorococcus sp. AG-363-C20, assembly GCA_003280295.1. Lineage (GTDB taxonomy): Bacteria > Cyanobacteriota > Cyanobacteriia > PCC-6307 > Cyanobiaceae > AG-363-K07. Next base: position 29,313 of record QCFI01000019.1, read on the forward strand.
TTTTCTGCAGCAATAAAGCGCACATTCATTTTGCGCAGATGATCATTAACAGAAGGATTATGAATAATCTCATTGGTAATCCAGATTCGTTCATTTGGATAATGCCGCCTCGTTTCATAAGCCATAGCAACTGCTCTCTCTACGCCCCAACAAAACCCAAATGCCTCTGCAAGCTTTACTTTTAACCTGCCATGCTCTAACAAGTAGCCATTATCACGAATCGATCCGATCAAACTGCTTTGATAAACCTTTTCAAGTGCCTGAGCCCGCTTCGTAGGGGAACCAAACCCTCTCCTGTTGTAGCGATCTGATTGATGAAGAGAACGCTTGAAAGATTGTGTATCCATTTCCAGTAAGGCTACAACACCTATTTACTAATTTATAAAAAAAACAAAAGACCGTAAAAAAAAAAGCCTGGATCAAGTCCAGGCTAAAAAAGTTAAGAAATTAGTTACCAGATGAGGCAAAGTCAGGATAAGCCTCCATGCCATGCTCACCTATATCTAAACCTTGAATCTCTTCAGATTCAGAAACTCTTATCCCACCGAAGAGTCCACCAATAACTTTCCAAGCTATCCAACAAGTTATGACAGTCCATATTGCATAAGCCAAGCAACCAATCAATT
>QCFI01000020.1 GCA_003280295.1 Prochlorococcus sp. AG-363-C20
GTTTCAAAAGGTTTCCGAACAAGTCCTTAAGGTTTGTCCACAATGCGACAAATAGTTCTTTAAGGTTGTTCCAAATATCTTTAAGCAGGCCTTTTATTTCAACGACCTTTGGACTTTTGTTTGTGAACAAGATCCAAGTTCCAACAACTATTGGTACGGAAACCAAAATCAAAACTATTAGAAAAAAAATCATTAGTTCATACAAGAATATCTCCTTGCTTAAACCTTAGTGTGAGAAAAGGATTTTAAACCTGCAAAGTATTAGTCCTAAATAAAGCAGCAAGCAGGTTGATGACTATTTAATCAAGATAATTAGGCTATTAGCACCTAAAGAGGTTTCCTTTATTATATTAATAGGAATATGGTTTATCCAGCAAAAAAGTATTAACTTTTCTTTGATATTGCTTAAAATGCAGTTTTGGCTTGTTTCGCAACGACTTTTTCTTGTTAAACATTTTCTTAATGTTGACTCCAAAAAATAGCGTTGAAAGCAAAGATAGTTTTAAAAGGGGTCTATTTCGACGATTTGAAATTGCTGAGAGGCATAAAGCCTTCCATTTTGCTCTCTCTGAATTTGCTGTTCTATACTTCCAAAAACTGTGGAAGAAGAAAAAGGTTAAAGCAGTAATAACTCCAGTCACAAAAAATTCAACTCGTCACCCTTATTGTCTGGTTTAGTCAAGTGCAAGAAAGTTCTGTTTTATAAAGGCGATGTTTAAAGGGTGAAACCTAAAGTAGTTGTATGGCTGAATAACTTGGTATTCTAGGTCACGTTAAGATAAAGTTTTAAGCTTCTTTTTGTAAAATATTTGATATAAAACTATAATTTTTTATTATAAATGCAAGTAATTATTTACATAGTCGACAATGTTGCTTCTGATACCCAGTATTCATTTATACATAACTCCTCAAGAAAGGACATGATATTCATTTTAAATATCTCTCTATCTGGACAACTATGTATAATTACGAGATCACCCTTTTGGTCATATTTATATTCTCCTTCTGAAGGTTTGTGCCAATTCTCTTCCGACTTTTGCAGCTTATAACCCAAACTTTCAATATCTTTCTTGTGGCGTGAATATATAGTAATGTGAAGCATGTGTCGTTCATCAAATTTTCCATCATAACTTTCATAGAAGTCCTCCCATGAGTCAACTAAAGGTATTGATTTGTCTGGATTATTTAAATTGGACATTTTCGATTAACATATCCTTTTACATTATTGTCTCATGTTTTTTTTATAGGACAAATTATCTTGACAAGAGATCATATTATGTATATCGCTTGCTTCCCTAAAAAGCAATTGTGATTATATGTTTTTTAGAGTTTGACTTTATTGTGTTGATTAATTGCTATAAAACCTTTTTTATTTAAGAAGTGAAGCCTAAATATTTATATATTTTTTTCTAATCATTAACTATATCTTTAACTTTAGTTAACAGTCAATCAATTACTCTCGATAATGAATTTACGAGTAGAAAAGTCTTAAAGCAGTATAAAGTTGTCAAAACTTAGTGGTCAGTTTACTATAAATAATGTTTGTATATCTTCACTTAAAGATACTTATAGTGCACCCTTAATTGCTCACTGTGTTATGAATACATATGCAAGATATATGATGAAAAAGTTTGGTTTTGGGAGTTTTATCATTACGCAAAACCTATTACCCCAAATTACAATGAACTGGTAAATCACATAAATGGACTTGTTTTAATTGCAATTCTCTACACTAAAAAAAACAGCCTCGTTAAGATTAAAGTAACTAAGTTTAAATGACCTAATTCTGGATCTACTGAAATAGATTTTTTAGTCAAAGATATGTAAAACTAAAATTCGATTTAGAGGTGATATTCATTAATATATTTAATTAGGAAAGAGCAAAGTTGATTTTCTTTTTAACCTAAAAACTATTGGCCTCAAAGATTATTTAATAGACATTTTCTGGGCCTACAAGAAAAGAGTTTAGCTAAACGTTTCAATAAACATTACTTAATGAGCTCATTTATCTATTACTTTTCTAATTCTCCACCTGTTAAGCCAAGTAGGAAATAATAAAGAGCATAAAGGAACCCTACTAGAATTATAACTACTAGGAGCGACAGGAAAAAGAAGAAAAGTTCCAAGAATACTATTCATGCTTTGTTTGCTTGGTGTCAGGATGACATATGAGATAAAACCAAATCAAGCCTAAAACCAATAAGGAGAAGGCTCGTAACGACTCAATACTTGTATCAATCATCTGTTTTTTATTGATTTGACGTAATAATCTTCAAGACCATCGGGTACTTCAAGATTATAAGTAGCCAATAAATCTCGCAAAAGGATTGCGCTTTCCACCTTTGAGGACCTTCGGTAAAGGGACTTAAAGAATAAAAGCATAGATAAAGACTAATCTTTTAGAAGAATCACGCAAGATAAGCTAAGGCGCTATGAGCGTTTTTCACTAATTAAACAAGTCTTATGTTGCTTCATTTCTGTCTTCAACTATTTGACTATTTTGGTCGTCATTAGCTTTCCCCGGAGAATCATCAGGCTTTACAATTGCAAAGAAGGCGTCATGAGCATTTATCAGCTCCTGAAAGAATCCCATAAGAATAATTATATGAATCCAAAAAATGCCATAAATCAATAGTCAATACAATATGAATTTTTACTTATCATGCTTAATTAGTAAGACTTGTACTAAAAACTACTCTCACCAGAACTGGCTACAATTCAACGCCCTCCAATATGTCCACCTGTGGGGCAAATTGCCCCACAGGTGGACATATTGGAGGGCGTTGGCTAAAAAATAAACACTCACTACTTACTAATGTCTCTAGCTGAGCTGGTACCTACAGTCGAAAGTGCAGCATTAGATATACCAATAAGTTCAGCAATCACTGATGGTCTTGAGAGACATCAGGTTGAAGCCATGCAAGAGGCGGTGTACAGAATAAATAAAGGCAATGCAATTTATAATGTGGGCTGTGCTAAGGCGCTTTACGACTTAAGGAATAACCTTAAAGGGAGTAAAAAGAATGACCCACGTCAGTGGACTAGGTTCAAAAAAAGCGGTCTTGTACCATTCAAGCCTAGAGATATTACTGATTTGGTTACGGCATGGGAAGGCTGGATGAGCCACTCTCAGTTGGCACCTGAGAAATTTAATGTAATGGGTATAAGAACTCTTTTTGAGGTTGGCACTGCAAGCCCAGGTATTCAGAAGCAAATAGAAGGTATGCTTGTAAGAGGGGTTCGAGTAACACAAAAAGCAGTTCAAGAGTTAAAAGGTATTAAGCCTAAAAAAAGCAAAAGCTACCAAAAAGTTGGTGTTATCAAGTCCTTGGTAGATGCAAAGCTGAAGATTGCAGTTCTTGAAGATGAAAATACGCAGTTAAAAGCACTACTTGAAAAGAACCAAATCACATATACACTTACAACTATATCCAAAAAGAAAATGAAAACATAAAAAATTGAATTTATTGCTCTTATATCCATTTCGTTGAATCCATGAAAAAAACTAATGAAGCCTTTGATGCATTTATAGATGATTGCCTTTTAGAAAGAGACCCACTTTGTAATAAGAGGCAACCTGAATTAGTTGCATCTCAAATTTTTACTGGTTTGTATTCGCAAGATGAGGGTATAGAAAATGATGAGAATGTTGAGAAGAAGTTCATTGATGAGAGAACAGAAACAAACTACAAGCTAGATGAATATGATGAATCTATTATCCACAATTTCTCTCAAAGAAATAAGGGTAGTACAAAAGATAATGAATTTAAACTTGATTTTGCTAAAGAAACTTCAAGTGATTTTAGTGAATATGAAGTTATCCCTGAACTCCTTAGATTAAAAAAAATACAAGACTTATGGAATTGTGACGAGAATGATGAAAGCATCGCAGCTTAAAAAAACATCTAAAGTTTCAGTCGTCTATCTACATGAAGTGGACGATTTATTAGGTGGTGATGGACTAAGTTCCTATGATTTAACCAATATAGTTTCAAATGAGTTTTTGTGGAAAATTGAACAAGAAAACCAAATCCTAAGTTAATTAGGATGATTTATCAAAATATATTATTAAAATAAAAAATATTTGTTTTTGAAATTTTTATTTGTTTATTTAATTGTCATGATAAGCCCCTTGATTCTTTTTTTTATCTTTTCTAACGTGGTTTATAGATATCAAATTTATCAGAGTTCTGATTTAAAGTTTTTCCAAACATTCTCTTTTGTTTTATAGAAAATCCTTTTTTAGTAACAAGGGTTTCTCGTTCAACTTCTAGGCCTTTTACTATAGTTATTTCGCCAACCAAGCCTTCTGAGGCTAGGTCTTCTCCCATTTGCTTAATAACAGCGGATTCTACAATGTTTAAATCTGTTTCTTCAGGTGTCATCCTAGCTACTAGTTTATGCGTTTTAGAAGCTACAACATCTGTACTGTTGGTAATTCTGACTAGAAGCATTAGAGATAGAAGCTTTTGAAGACAGTTTAACATTTATTACTTATGAAAATATCAAATTTGGTAATTTTTATTGCAGGTCAAAAATAATAAAATTGTAGCAAGTAATTAAATTTAATTATTTGATTTCTTTAAGCTAGAATTAGACTCTAAGATTACATTTAATCCATAAATTATATTCACTATTTGGCATTAAATTTATTTGTAAACTTTTAAAAATTTCTTTTATTAATAAAACTGATAGAAAGTCTTAAAGACTAAATTGCTTTGTAGCTAAAGGCTAAAGCTTCTGCTCGGTTGATTGTCCAATGAAGCTAGAAACAACAACTAAGCTGATTAAACCAAACAAGATTTGCAAGATAATCTGATGTGACATAAATAAAAAATTGATTAACTTAATACTAGTTTATCCTGAAAAAACAACTATGCAAGTTCAGTGTTTGGTTACTAGTCCATGTAGTAGCCAATTATAAAGTCTAATACTAAACAAATATATTTGCTTAAGATCTATCTTTTATATAAATACAAACGAAGAAAGTAAATAATTTATCCCTCTTGTCGCAAATGCGCCACCTTGAGGATCAGCTTGAACCCTAAACATATTTCCTGATTTCTCAATCTGGATTCTATAGTTGCCAGAAGGTGTATTCCATGAATTTACCCAGTGACTAACTGTTGTGGGTGTCGATGTTTTACAAGTAGCTGCACTAGCTGAATTGCATTGTTGAAGCGAGGCATATTCCTTAATATGTCCAGCATTACTAGGAACATCGCTATATTCTGTGTAATAAGCTGAAGCTGCCTTAATTAAGGAAGCAACAGTAGTTGACGCTTCCTTCTGCTTGGCTTTATCCGCAGCAGAAAGGAATTGAGGAACTGCTATTGATGACAATATCCCAATCACCATTACAACCACAATCAACTCAACAAGAGTGAAGCCATTTGCCTCTCTTAGCTGATCAGGAGTGAGCCTGCGCATCATATGCAGCCTTATTGATGGACTAATAAATTAAGGGTTCTTTAAATGACCTTTTCTTAGTTGGGGCTTTAGTAATCAGTTCCATAGCAACTGCTCATGTTTGACCAATAGAAATAATTCTAGCTAAAAATAGTAAATATGGATATACACCTCAAATTATAGTTTCTTCTCCCACAGGTCTTAAATGGTCATATCCCTTGCCGCAAAATCGTTTTAAGCCTTTTAGCAAAGAGTATTTTCAAAAATCAAAAAACTTATATATACACTTTATTGTTCCTATAGAAAATAGGAAAAAATAATAAATTGAAGATCTTAGGATTTAATCGTCAAATAAAAAATATCAAAGGTAAAATTTAGTTTAGGCCTCCTAACTGACCTAAAGCACTCTTTATTCTGTACATCCCTAATGTTCTCAAATTTAAAGGCACATAAAGGCCAGGCGGTGTTAGTCAAATGGTTCTAACCCATCGAGATGATGTAGCCGATCATGTTCGATGGGCTAAAGCACTTGAATGTGAGAGATGGATTCATAAAAGTGATTCTGATGCAGCACCGGAAGCAGAAAATCAAGTAATAGGAAAGAAGGGGTTACTTCTGGGGAGAGCGTTGCAACTGATCCCTGTACCTGGGCATACAGAAGGTTCAATGGTTGCTGTGCTTGGCGATCAACAACAAATAATGTTTAGCGGTGATCACCTTTGGTGGAACGATAAAAAGCAAGTATTGGTCGCATCAAAGAAGTATTGCTGGTGGAATTGGAGCGAACAATTGAAATCAGTAAAAAGACTTTTTGATTTTGACATCACCTGGTTATTGCCTGGTCATGGTCAGGCTCATCAATTTGCTTCAGGAGAATGGAAGAAAGCTTTGGCGCAAACACTTAGGTATGCAGACAAAATTATATCTATAGTGCAAGGGTGAAGAGATTATTGACATTATCTTTACTTTAGCCCATATTTCTATCAACCTTATTGTTAACTTTTTAGCTTATTTTTATTCTTTTTCTTGGAGTAAGGAGAGAGTAAGTTAAGGAACTCAAATTTCTTTTCCTTGAATAGTAATTCGTTCACCATTAGATGTGATATAGGTCTTTTCTATAATTAAACCATCTTTAACAATTATACTGATTATAGAAGAGCCTTTAGGGATCTTATTCATAGGTATCTGATTCTGAGGTTCCTCTGATCCAGATACATCTTTAGAAGGTTGTTCAACTTCCTTATGTTGATGCTCAAGGTCGCACTCTTTCAAGGGGACTTCTTGTTCGTCGATAAAACAATGAACTTCATTGTTATATTCTTCTTCATTATTCTCCATAAATAATCACTTGAAGTTGTCACATGCTACATAATAAAGCTGTAATGAGTGAAGAGTTTAATCTTTCAAAATAAATTAGGGCACCTATCATACCAAGTCAAATGATCTTAAGCAAAAGCTCATGAAAGCTAACAAACAAGAGGATATAGATTCCCATATCCAATAGCTCAAAGTTATTATATTTACAGTACTCATAAGAGTTGATAAATCTAAGAAATGAAGACCAATATTTTTTTATAGAAATATTTAGCTTTAAATTGTTAGTAATTCATAATTTTTTTAAATTAACCTCGCCGAAATTAGAAATAGCCTAAGGGTATTATCTACAAGCCCTTTAAGCCTCTTTTATATACACTTTTTCTAAAAAGCCCGCTAAAGGCTTCACACTTCGCAATGCAATGCGTTACAGTTCTTTACATGGGTGCCTTGGTTCTCTCGACACCTTGAAACTTATTTAGGAACTCTCCATATGAGTAATCGTTTTGACACAACAAAAGTTGGGGCTGAAACAGTTTTTGCTGAACGCATTAATGGTTGGGCCGCAATGATGGGATTCTGGGCTGTAGTTGGTGCTTATTTAACTACAGGTCAAATCATTCCAGGCTTAATTTAAGGAGCACAGCTATGACAACATCTTCATCTGTAATCACAGAAGCTGGCGGTCGACAGAATATGTACGCAACTGAACCTCGTACATATATAGATCCCAACGCCAAAAATTATTTCCAAGAAGCTGAACTGGCAAATGCTCGTTGGGCGATGCTCGGAATAGTTGCTGCGATTGGTGCATATGCAACTACAGGTCAATTTTTACCTGGTATCTTTTAAAATAAACAATGCAAATTTTCCAAATTCTTTCGAAATTATTCCCTAATTACTCAAAAGAAGCAGAACAAAGTAACGGCCGTTTAGCAATGATTGGTTTCTTTGCTCTCGTCCACAATTATGCAATAACTGGTTGGATCATCCCTGGGATTTTTTAACCTAATCTTTAAAGTGTTCGTTGGGGAATAAATCCTTTTGATATCATTTTTTCCTACATTTTTTCTGGAAAATTATTCCTAGCATCTATGAGTTTTCTACCTATATAGACCTAGTAATTATATTAGGGCTATATAGATAAGTAAATTGACTTTAATAAATTGGTCTTCTTTAAATTTTCTAGAAAGGTTATATTGAAAATAAATAAATAGTAATTCCTATAAAATTACTTCTTTGGCTTAAGGGTTTACTTGCTGCTATACATTTACACATCCATTATGTTATTAGTTATTTTGCCTATGCATAATTTAGTCTACTAGGAATAAATTCCTCATAGTTATCATGTTTAGATTTGGTGTAGAGCATCAACTTAAATTGGGGTCATTTTAATAAATTTATATCCAAAAATCAATTGTCTTGATGCTGCGAATCTTAATGTTCAATGATTCACTGTAACCTTAAATCATTCAAGTGAAAGTTAAAGGTATTTTTTAAAAACTTTATTGATTTTACATTAATAAAAAACTCTTATAGAAATTATACATAGTCAAAAAAGCTAATATTCTTTGCTGATACATTTTGCTCTTCGTTCTATTAGGTCAGAATAAGGGAATATAATTGCTATAAATTGTAGATTAAGTATTTATATAAAGCTTTCTTTTTGTTAAGGTTTAAAAAAATTGTACTCGCAAAGTTTGATAAATGTTAAATAGAAATTATACCAATGAAAGTGATTTTGCGTAGTTTGTATAATAGTTTATAGTTTTAGGCAAAGAAGAATCTTTTTGATTCCACGTAGTTTAAAATATACAATTATTAATAAAAGCACATCAAGTTGTTCTTGTTGCCGGTTATGGTTAATTTCATTAATAGGTTAAATAATTCACTGACTTACAGGTATAGATACGCTTGGTTTCGTCTTACTACATTTTATTGGAAGCTTATTACGAAAATACTTATCTCTAACAAAAGAGAATTCAAACAAAAAGACGCGCTTTTTGTTTGGGTACCTGTTTGGGGTGAAAAACATATTAAGTGGTTTTTTGAATATACTTTACCCTCTCTATTAACGTCAGCTAATTTACCCCTTGTATCAAAAGATAAGAAGATCAAAATTTACTTTTATACAAAAGATGTAGACGAATCATTAATAATTAATTATATGAAAGTTAATAGTTGTGAGTTTAACTATTGTGTTATTAAGGAGTCTTATTTTATTGACATGGCAAGGAGTTTGATGTCCAATTTTATGATACATATACTAAATGAATGCATCCAAAAAAATGCTCTACTATTGATAGCTCAGCCTGATTTGGTTTTTTCAGATGGGTCAGTAAGTAATTTGGTAAAGCTATCAGATGGGAAAGGAGTGTCTATTTCAGTAGCACATCCTCGAGTTTCAATAGATAAATTAAAAAAGAATGACGTTGACATTTTAAGTCTAAGTAAAAATGTCACATTAATGGTTAAAACAGCTTTAGATTATGCACATGATACTTTGTTATATGCAGATGAAGCTATAGATGTAAACAACACTATGTCAGGAATAGCTACTAGAAAACTTCCAAGTGGATTAGCTGTTATTCACAACCTCCCTGCAGTTTATTTATGTAGTCCAATTCAAGATGATCTTACTTTTTTTCTGCGAAGGCCTGATTTTAATATTATAGATAAGGCTTGGCCACATTTACTCTTCAGACAGTCTAGGCTAAAAGTTATTGGCTCTAGTGATATCGCATTTCTAATTGAATTAACAAGCGATGAAATCAAGCCTAAACTTAAGTCTGGATTAAAATATAATGACTTTCTTAAAGGGATTTTTACTCCCTTTGTTAATTATTCAAATGTTATGATTGGATTATGGAGGTCTAAGTAGTATTTTTTATTTAAATACACTATAAAAGAAGTTTATGCTCAAAAAAGTTGCCAGAAAAGTTATAGAGTTCTCTCACTTCCTAAGTAATGAATGTTTGCTAAGCACCCAAAATATAGAGACATTACAGGTTAAAAAAAAAGTAGTTTTCTATACATTAGGATGGGGCGATTATCTTGATATATTTTTCAACTATAGTCTTCCTTCAATTCTACATAAATCAAATATTCCCAAGCTTAAAAATGACGGCTTTGAAATGTCTTTTATGCTTTACACTATAGACAGTGAAAAAGATATTAAAACGAAATACAAAAGGCAAATAGAGACAATGTCTCCATATCATTTTAATATAATACCTTTTGACATTGAAAATGAAAAGAAGTCAATTATTGCAAATACATCAATAATAAAAGTATTTAAATATTGTTTAGATAATCAGTTGATAATGTTTATGGCTCCACCAGATACAGTTTTTTCAAACTATTCAGTATATAATTCCATATCATATTCATATTTAAAGCGCAAATCATTCGCAGCGGCACATCCCAGGATTAATGATAATTTTTTAAGTGATTTTATACAATTCCCTGAAGATGGAATTAACAGTAACGAAATGGTTGCTTATACGTTTAAGAATGCTCATCAAAACTTTAAATATGCAGATGAAGAGTTGCCATTAAATACAGTATATGCTGGGATTTCATATAGAAGATTCTCTAGTTCATTATATGCAATTACCTCTAACATGCCTACAACATATGTTGTAATTCCTACGTTGGAAGATATTAATTTTTTTAAGACCTCAGGTACTTTTAATGATTGGGATCGTGGGTGGTTATCATTTTTGTTAAAGAAAAATCGAGTAAAGATTTCAGGTTCAAGTGACATGTTCTTTTGTGTCGAGATAACAGAAAACAAAGCTGATGCTATAGTTCAACCTAAAAAACCGAGTTCACCATGGAGTGATTTATATTCTAAGAGCTTTGCAAATCGTATTAGCAATACATTTATTAGTATTTGGCGCGAGTAAAATCAATCTATTTAAAGTATCTCTTATCAAATGCAAATCAAAGAGGTAGGGGATATCATATAGAAATTTATTCTTCATAGAATACTAAAGTTTATCAATATTTTTTTATTTCTTTCTGTTGCTTATCATGTAATTCATTTATTAAAATTTTACTTATTGAATTATTTAATTTTACAAAAAATTTATGTTAGGTATATTTGCAGCAATAATTGCAGCCTTTTCATGGACATTATCTTGTTTTATTTGGCGGACACAAACAAGTAATTTTTCAGCTGCTCAAGTCAACCTAATAAAAAACATCATAGCATCATTTATTTTCCTCCCAATATTATTTTCATTTAACTGGTTGTCTTATTTAAAAGAAATTCCAATCCTCTTGTTAAGTGGGTTAATTGGAATTGCCATAGGAGATTCTCTATATATAGCCGCCTTGAAAAGGTTAGGCACCCGAAGAACACTAAGTATTGAATGCCTATCTCCAGTCTTAGCAAACTTATTAGGGGCGATATTTACTGATGAGGTACTTCCTTTAAATGCTTGGATAGGAGCATCTATAGTGACATGTTCATTAATTTTGATTACGCGCCAGCGAACAACCAATAATGATAAAGAAGTCTACAAAATAGTAATTAATCATAGTGGTTATATATATGCTTTATTATCAGTATTATGTGCTATCTTAGCGGCCATCTTATCAAGATTCGTGTTGATAAATTCGAACTTATCTCCATTAGAAACAACAGAAATAAGGCTACTAGGTGCTTCATTTTTCTTATTGCCAATTATAAGAATTGATCTGAAATATCTTTTACATAAAGTCTCATTAGAAAACAAATTAAAGCTCCTAAGTGCAACTCTTTTAGGTACAAACTTAGGGATATTTTTACAACAAACTGTTTTCCAAATCCTTCCTATTGGTCTGGGTTGGACATTATTAAGCATTTCACCAATAATAGCACTTCTTTTCTCAAAAGCGGAGGGAGAAAGGATTAATAATGCAACTATTTTCATGTCATTAACTGTATTTTTAGGAGTAGTCTTAGCATTGCTTTAGGAGCTAAAACCTTTTATATCAACTAAATCACCTATAAGCAATTTACTCACTTCCCATAGCCTTTCCCTATAAGATTTGTTTAGAGCTAATGGTGCAATAGGTATAAGCTTTGGATAGCCTCTAAAGTTAAATTTAGGTCCATATTGTTCGCCACTTCTAGCAGTTGGATTTGTAGCGGCAAGTAGCTGAGGTAATGCTCCCATTTTGGCACTCTGAAACATTGGTCCTATTAACTTATAAGCCAAAGACTCTTGCCATGATCCATTTGCAGCTACAGAAGTTCTTTGAAGATTAGTTTGTGCCAGGCCAGGGTGAGCAAGTAGTGAAGCAACCTTATATTTAGATTTACATAAGCGATTGTGAAGTTCTAAAGCAAACATCACATTTGCAAGTTTGCTTTGAGCATATGAAACCCAGCGGTCATATTTATTTTGCCCTTGAAGGTCATCCCAAATAATCTTCCCCATGTATTGAGCTCCAGAAGTCACTGTCACAACCCTGGCATCATTCTGTTGAGCCATTAATGGTAATGACCTTAAAGTTAGTGCCATATGTGCAAGATGATTTACTGCAAATTGAATCTCTAATCCTTGCTTACTAAGAGTTCGAGGAGGCGCCATTACACCTGCATTATTTATTAATAGATCTAATCGTTGAAAATTTCTTTCTAATTGATCGACTGCTTTGTTTACTTCTATTAAATTTCCTAGATCAAAAATGAGCAATTCGATTTTGCCGGAATTAGTTATCCCATAAAGTTCCTCACGTGCAACTTTGGCTTTAGCAAGTGAGCGACAACATAAAATAAGTATTGCACCTTTCTCTAGCAAAGCCTTAGCTGTCTCAAAACCGAGACCACTATTGGCCCCAGTCACAAGAGCTACTCGACCAGATTGATCTGGTATTGCATCAACATTCCAATCCATCTCAAAAACTAAAAGGATATATTTGAAGGCATTAGAATATTAGATAAAGTCAAGGACTCAAAAAACGAAAAGTTTGACAAAGTTTTTTGAAAGATTCGCCTGATTTCTAAACCAGATTTTTGAATATATCTTGAGCAACCCAATATATAAAGTTCTTATTTTTTAGAAATTTTTTTCTCAACTGGAATAAGGGCAAGAAAAGGGCAAAGCTACGTTATCTTCTCAATATTCGAAATTCACTAAAGTCTAGGCTATTCAAGCATAATCTAAAACTATTTCAAGTTAACTTCCAAGGCTAGATATCAAAATTGATAAAACCCTGAGTTATTTTCATGGTTGGAAACAAAATTGCTTCTAAAGACTTAACTCGTTTAATAAAATGTTCCTTCTTTTAATTAGGTCTTCAAATGCCCATCAAATTTCGTTTCGTCACTAAGTCTGGAAAACTTTCCAAAAGTCAGCTAAAAAGAGTAAATTCATTCGCTTCCACAACTCAATGCCAACCTTTCGGGATCGAGTTAATTCTCATCTGCCAATCGTCCTTCAATTCCTAAGCACGGTATCATTAGTTGTAATTGCATTGAGCGCTATTTGTGGTTCACAGTCGCTCAAAAGTCTGTCCGAGAATCATGAGGTAAGAGGTTATCACAAAATACATAGAGGGCATATCCACAAAAGTCAGTAAATCACCAGTTTCAACTTATACATTTTCAGCGATGCGGTCCTTTTGCCTTAATATCACAAGATAGTTTTTTATTCGACTATTAACTAATGAAATAACTAAAGTTTAGAAAGCAAAATTATCTTTGCATTTAGTGAATCTTGTTGAAGACAAAAGAACTCTTTTTACAACATTTTAAAATCATTTTTGTTTTTGACTTGAAAAACATGCTGCGCAAGCATCATTTAAAATGATAACGGTTTTCATTGCTTTGCGTCTTTCTTTCGGCTCTCATACAAAATTCATGTGGCCAAACTCATAGCCAAAAGTTTGTCATTTTCATATGGCAAGAAGGAAATTCTTAAAGAGATTTCTCTTGAGCTCAAGTCAGGGACTCTTACAGCACTTGTTGGTCCCAATGGAGCTGGCAAGTCAACTTTGCTTCGTCTATTAAAAGGACAATACTTACCAAGTCAAGGAGAAGTTTTGATAGATGGAAAACCTTTAAAGAATTCCCTTCTTCAAGTAGCTTTAATGCCTCAAAGAAGCAAAATTAACTGGAGTTTTCCTATTACGGTTCAAGAATTAGTTGCTCTTGGACAAGTGAATTATTCCAAAAATGCATGTTGTGAAATAGAAGCATCGCTTCAAAGAGTAGGTTTGTCTGCAATGAGAAGCCAACGTCTTGATTCATTGTCTGGCGGACAACAACAAAGAGCCTTGCTAGCAAGAACTCTGTAGCAAGCTGCATCTGTGTTTCTTTTAGATGAGCCTTGTGCAGCCTTGGACCCGCCATCAAGAACACAATTCCTTTCTCTTATTCGTCAATTTGCTGATGCAGGGTTAACGCTTCTAGTCAGTAGCCATGACTGGGGAGCATCCTTAAATGCTTATGACAGGGTGATTGTACTCAATCGAAATGTGATGGCATTTGGGACACCAGCAGAAGTTCAAAGCAAGCTTCGATCAATCAGCAGCATGGGGAATCAATGTTGTGATTAATAGAGATTTGATGTCAATTCGGTTGCTGTCGCTGACAACAATTCTTACAACGACCAAAGAATTCAAGGGTATGAAACAACATTTGAAAGTTTTTTGTTTGATCCGAAGGCAGCTCGATGTTACCCAATGGACAAAATTTAAGCGCCATAGTTTGACCACAATCAACACAAGTCAAATGATGATTATCTCTATCGACTGGGGTATAGAGGACTTCACCAGTTGGAAGATTCCGGCATCTCACGAGGCCTTTTTGCTGAAGCACACGAAGATGTCGATAAACCGTAGTCAATCCCATACTGATAGCGCGATCATGCAAAACGCGGTGAAGTTGTTGGCCAGTCATCTCATCATCACAATTCTCAAGTTCTTTCAAAATCTGACGTTGACGAGACGACATTTCAGTAGTTTTCTCAACCATTTTAAGAAGCTTTTAATACTACCTGCTTTAAACCCTAGTCCTTTCAATCTTTTATGTCGTTAAGCATTGCCAATTGGTGGCTAATGCCACTTTTTATGATGCTGATAGTGGGCATCATTTGCCCAGCTACTGGAGTGATATTAATTACACATAAACGTCTCTTACAAGCAAATCTCATCTCGCATTCGGTTTTACCGGGCTTAGCCATGGCTGTGGCAATTGGAGTTGACCCTGCTTTAGGGGGACTCCTAAGTGGGCTAATTGGTGCTTTTCTAGCTGAAAGGCTTGCATTAAAACGAAGTGAAAATAATGAAGCCGTTATCAATACTGTCCTTGCAGGCACTCTTGGTTTTGGAGTGCTACTTATTCCTTTATTAGGAATAAGAATCAATTTGGAGTCTGTTTTATTTGGAGATCTCTTAACTGTGGGTTGGGCTGATCTAATTAGAACTTCTATAGCGGCCACAGCTTTATTAATTCTAGTAAGAACAAGTTATCAACATTTAGTTTATATCGGTTTAGATCCTGAAGGCGCTGCTGCTAGTGGAGTAAGAGTTTCTACATTGCAGTTAGCACTTGGTTGTATCACTGCTCTTGTAGTAGTTAGCTCTATGGCTGCAGTAGGTATCGTTTTAGTCATAAGTTTACTTTCTGCCCCATCATTATTTGGTTTAACTCAAGCTCCTAGTTTGTGGATTGCGATGGTTCGTTCATCTGGGTTTGGGACTCTTTTAGTCCTTATAGGCTTTTCCCTTGCAATAATTTTCAATTTGCCCCCTGGCCCGCTTATAGGTGTACTTTGCATGGCTTCTTTAACATTCGAGCGCAAAAAAGTCGCTTAATTTGAATTAGGGGTTCTAAAAGTCAAAATAGCTTTTAAAACATTCGTGAAGACCTAGAAATATTTCTAATTTGCAAACCTAGTTGGATCTTCATTCGTCCAGTATTGAATGCTTGTATTAGCTTTTAAACTCAGTCAAAATGGTGGTTTTAGGAAAGTTTGAGTAAATCCTCGAACTAAAAAAGGCTAAACGTTCCAATGCCAAAGGCTAATATAAATATTGTCTCATTCTTATTTATCAGTTAGTCTGAAAAAGTCTATTAATTATTTGTCATGCTCACTGGTAAGGATTTATTAGCCAAGGTTAAGGACTTAGGTGATGTTTCAAAGTCCGACCTGGTTAAAGCATGTGGATATGTATCCACAAAAAAAGGAGGCGGAGAACGTCTTAACTTCACTGCCTTTTATGAAGCCCTCCTTGAAGCTAAAGGTGTCAATCTTGCATCTGAAAGCGCAGGCGGTATTGGGAAAGGTGGAAGAAAACTTAGCTATGTCGCGACTGTTCAAGGCAATGGAAATCTCTTGATTGGCAAAGCCTATACAGCTCTTTTGGACCTCAAGCCTGGAGACAACTTTGAAATCAAGATGGGGCGTAAAGGTTTCCGTTTAGTACCAGAAGGAGAAGATTAAAGGCTCCCTATTACTGAACTCTCACAGTAAAAGAGAAGAGGTTGTTTTCTCCAAATGATTTTTAGCCAGTAAGCTTTCTAGTTTACTGGCTATTTTTCATGAACCTCCCCCCCATATAACGAGCTCCAAGGAACTGTCAAATCAAAAGATAACGGATAGATCAAACTCACTTAAGACTGCATGTGTATGTTTAAATATCAAAAAAGCCAAAGCTACGATGCTTTTCCTTTTTAATGCATGGCTGAGGCAAGTTAAAAAACAAACCAGAATCTCCATATTTTACTTGTAATTAGAGATAGATTTTGCTCCTCATGCTTGCTCTGGATTGGCATTAATCAATTTGAACTATTCTAGAGCTGACCTTAATGAAGGTTCAATGAATTCAATTGAGGCTACGCCCCATAGATAAAATCAAGCCTAAGAATCAGCATACTTAAAATCAGGCTATGTTTTTAACTATCAGAACAAGCAAAGCATGGGTTTAACTTGAATAAACAATCCAACATAAGAATCCAATAATGAAAATTAAAAGCTTAAATTCGATACAATCTCAGCCTTCTTAGGTCTCCAGACCGTTATTACTTGAGTCAAAGTGAAATACTCGTTAAGACAGCAGCAAAAAAACAGTTGTATCAGGTTCATAAGCTGACCAAAAGTCAGTTCAATAAAAATGGGCAAGTAAATCTTCTACAAGATTATGTATAGGCTATTAATTTCAAAATTGTGAAAAGACAATCTTACACAATACTCCCCACATATGGTATATATCTAGCCCTAAGCATATTTATAGCCACTAATGCTATAAACCCCACTCACTTCTACAGGGCATAATCAATTCTAAGTCGACAATAAAAAAATTAAGCATATTTGTTCCAGCACTCATCTTCATCTGGGAAGGAAGTGAGATTAAGAATAAGCATTAAACAAGCCCTGAGTTCAGGGCTTGTTAGAGGAATATCTAGGCTTACTCAGCTTTGATACTGCTTACCACGATAAGTAAGAACAACAGGCTGCTTAGAAGCAACTTCCTTGTTCTGTGTGTACTTTTGTCCTCTGTAAATAAGAGACATTGATCTTTCTCTTTGTTAGCTCAAGTCCCCGTTCCATGGCTTGAGTCGAACTGCGGCTCGCCCTTTAGCGAGTTGAACGTTTTAGTAGCAATAACTACAAAACAACTATAACCACTAAAGCCCCTTAAACGACAAAAACTAGATCAAAAAAATAATTGGACAAGCTAAGCAATAAAAGCTGCATGAAAATTCAGCCTTATTTAATTTCTTCCAACACTCTTAAAGCTTCTGTGACATGCTGAGGTGCATTTAGAAGATCTTTAAAAACATAACGAATGATCCCTTTAGAATCAATTATATAAGTAACTCTTCCATCGAGGAGACCTAATACTTTTGGAACACCGAATTGTTTTCTCAATAAATTATTCTCATCGCACAATAGTGGAAATGGCAGTTTATTTTTCTCTGCAAACCTAAAATGGCTAGCCTGATTGTCATTATTAACTCCCCAAACAACAGCGCCAAGCATGCTAAATAGATCATATTTGTCACGAAACCCACAGGCTTCGGCTGTACATCCGGGAGTGTCATCCTTTGGATAAAAGAATAGAACTAATGGTTTACCTTTACAGTCCTTGCTTGTCCTAGGCTTACCCTCTTGGTCAAACAAGGAAAAATCAGGAACTGCATCACCAATTTGTAAAAACATAGACAAAAGTTAAAGAGATTTAAAAGCTGTATAGCAATAGTTTTATGAACCTTGAGTGATTGGAATCATTTTCCCTCCCCCATGTTCATCGTCGTCATCTATTCCAATAAGAACAAACTCAAGAAGAACAAAGGTAGCAATTGGATAAAAGCACCAAAGAATTGCCTTCCAAGCTGGGAAATTCACTACAGTTCCTTGAAGCTCTCCCATGTTTTATCTGAAAATTAATAAAATAATAGTTAATTCTCCTAAAAAGTGTGGCTTAGCCAAAAACAACCAGCCCATCCCTTGAACAACAGAAGAATTGAATTATAACTTATCGGCTAATTTACAGCATAAGATATCAAAAATAAAGGTTACATAGATATTTTTATTTCTCTTATCTTCTACAATTTTTTTCATTAAGTAAATATATATGGTAGCAGTTTCTTAATCTCTATAAAAGCTTTAAAGAAACGTGTTCACATAAAAGACCCTTGTGGTAAACCGAACCTTCATATTACGTAATGTATTGGTTATAGTTCTTAACAAGTCGAAGGGATTCGGCTTTTACTGTTTCCTATCTAATTCTCTGATGACAAGTTCGTCAGTTTCAGGTGCATCGCAACCTCTTGATTTCTCAATTCCAGAACGGCTTTATGGCAGGTTTGCCATGATTGCTTTTGATCTTATGATCGTTAGTTATATGTTCACTGGACAAATCATTCCTGGTGTTTTTTAAAGCTATGGAATTGAATCCCTTAAGCCTTTAAAGCAAATTTATAAAAGGATTTATAAGAGATCCAACTGATATTCTTATCAAGATTTCTCAATTGAGATTTGGTAAGTTGTTCACATATCCAGATAACTGGATTTATTAGACAGGTTAATTTGAATAGCTTGCATGCTTTGAATCTTATGGGGAAAACTCTCAATCAAACTAAAATAAATAAATCAGACCAACCTAATCAAACCGTCCTTTAGTTCTTATTGGTTAGTGATTCTTTAATTGGAATCTACTTTGGTCTGATTATATTTGATGGTGTATGTATTAAGAAGATCTTAGCTTTCATTAAAAGCTAACCAGTAAGCGACTTCAACTAGATTTGCTTCTGTCTGTAGCTATCAGTTGACCTCATTACATTCAATGAATCTCAGTAAAGATCTGTTGTCCAAGCAAAATGAAAGCTGAAAGAAGCCTCCCTGAGTATGTTTTGATCGAACTGACAACCTAAAAAAAACAACTAAAATGATCCAGACTTTTTACTAATTTCTCTTTTTTCAACCATCTTTAATAATTACCTTACTGAGTAAAAGAAGGCCTGATGAATCTCTATCTTGTTGTATTGGGTGGAAGAATACGAGGAGGGCATGTAGAGGTTCATGATGTGCGTTGGGTAGTAGGCCAAACAATTGAAGAAACAATTCCCCAACTAAGGTCAGAATGGATTGGCAGTGCAAAAGGGCTACATATAGATAGCTATAAGTTGATTCGATTTATAAACGGCTACCAAATCAAAGTGGTAACTACCGATGAAGTAGCGAGGAATCAAGTCAATAAGCTCTGGTTCATCAACCTTGGAGGGTATAAAATAGGTGAAATGCTTGAACAGCATCACTTAGAACTTGTAGTAGCACCGTCAATCCAAGCGGCTAAAAAGAGAGCACTCAGCCGATGGCCTGAATCAATGAAGCAAATTCATAAAGATGATCACGCTGCAATCATCCATATACAGGGGTATTCAGTCCTCTTGGAACTCGACACCAAGTCTCGAAATGATGGGATGGAGCCTGACTGGAGCGGTTACTGGGTTATCAGTTGACTATATATTTAACAAGTCTGGGAGCCATCTAAAACATAATACCTACTTTTGAAATTAAAACGATTTGATAGCTACTGCCTCCTTCATGGTCAAACGACTTGAGGAATTGTACTCAATTCTAATTTTAAGAACTAAACTGTTTTAGTTTTCTTAGACAAAATTTAGAGTTAGATGTAAAAGCGTGACGGATCAAGATAAAGTCGAGCTTATAAAGGAATATTGAAAGCAGTATTAAGCCTGCTTCTTCTCTAAGGAGGAAATGAAATGGACTTACTAAAAACAGTTGCCATTTGTTTAATTATTGGATGGACTCTCTCCAAAGGAATCATTTTTCTATTAACACAAGTGGGATAGGGAGTTTCTCGTGAATTGTAAAAGCATATATCCGTATTAATAAGTCAAGAATTTGCTACTAGTTAGGAACATCTCTCCTTTGCTTAGTCAAAGCGATATTAATGCCAAATTTAATTTTCCCGCCTCTTTGTCTAGGACTATTGAGGCAACTTACACTCATGTTCAATAATTTCTCCACTTGGGATACGTTGAGCCAGTCTTGGGCTTTCAACATGTAAGCCCTGTTCATTATCTTGGTAGCTCCATAGCCACTTTCTATCCGTAAAACTGATCTCTCCAGCTTGAAATGAAATAGGCAGCATCAGACTAATATCTTTCCAATCGAGAACTACAAAAGCTCCTTGATCAACCTGCTCTAAATCAATCACACGGGCAAAGTCACCATTTAAATTATTTCTAATAGTCGCTTTCAATACTTCACCATCACAATCAAAAGTAGAAGAAGGTGTAATAGACATCAAAAGACTTAATAGAAAAGACAATATATTCATCATTTTTTTAACAATTCCTAAAAATTATAAAGGATAAGTAAATAGTTAATACCATCTAGAGTCTTTCGAAAATATGAAATCTCATAATTTTTCAATATTTACGAACAAAATATTACTCAAACAGAAAACAAGTACTATTCAAATCCTATGACTACAATTTTATCCACTAAGGCAACCAAGAGCTGATAGGTACTCCTTGATAAAATGTAGTGTCTTGCCTATCAGGAGAAGGGTCAACAACATTACAAGTCAGATCACACTCAGTGAGTTGCGAGTTTGCTAGCCGATCAAGAATCCTCGTCATATCCACTGCTGAAAGCTCGCCATCACTGTTCCACTTCAATGTGGTTTTTCGTTGTGCTGGAATCTTGTTAATGTTTCCTGAAAGTATATTCTTTACACCTTCTAGGTTATCCAAGTGTGCTTTAGCTGAATGCAAGTCAGTTGAGTACACACAGCAGCTTCTTGAGCAGGATCGGAAGACTCGGCCACTATCCCCTCTAAAACAAGTAATAGAACCGCCCTTTGCGCTTATATAAAAAGGGTTTGTTGTAATCATTTCTCTGCATCCTTTTTAAGGTGGATATCAATGCATTGTGTTAAACATTGAATACCTTCATCATCTAAAGAGCAAGCAGTAATGCATTCAAAATACTCATCGATGCAATCATGTTCTATGTCAAGCTCTTGCATATGAACTAATTGATTTCTTGTCATAAATTCTGCTCACTAAATTAGGGCTGACATTAGCATTAAATTTCAATCATTCTATTATTTAGTGACAGAATATAAATTACTTAGGTTCTTATTACTAGCCAACATCAAATCGAAGAATTCATAATTAAATATTAATCTTGAGAAGAAATCATTATATTAATTAGAAATAATAAAAACCGGTCTTTTCTTATTCCATAAGGAAGAAAAGACCGGTTTTTTTGTAATAATGGCATGCTGTTCTAGACTTCGAGTCGTCTGGGCCCAAGAGAAAAGTCACAAGTCGGATAAAGCTTCTAAAGGGAGACCTTAGACGATGCTAAGGAGTGTCACTATGTATTCAACAACTAAAAGGATTCTCCTTAATGCAAGAAGACATCTTCAATAGCTATATCCCCCATTCATGACCAGCCCGCTTATAAATTAAGACTGTTGGAGCAGGGGTTAGAAGTCAGCTCGCTCCTAGTGATCCTCTGGCGGATTATCGACCATAGAGTCCCTCCAAGTAATTTGAAAGCATTTTGGTAGCAACCGCTACAAAATTGAAATCCGTCTTAATGCCTAATTGTTAAAAATTTTTCTCCGGGATCACGCTTCCTTTGGACTTGGCAAGGCCAGATCGTGATTTTTTATTACTACAAGAAGCCTCGCCTACTTTCAATCTCTTGACTCTTCCATCATCCCAAACCCAAAAAACAGGCTCGGCTTCTTTTGCTTTTCGCAAATCACCTCTATCGCGCAAACTTACAAGAATAAATTCCTTACTTGAATCGAAATCGCTATCTCTTACTGCTTGATTTAATACCATGCTTCCCTCTTTCCCTGAAACAGATAGATGATATGTGCCTATAGGGATCTGGAGAGCACCCATTTTTTGATTGAGGTATATCACGTGACTCTGCTCATCCCATTCAGGGTTGAGCAGAGTCAAAGTACGGCTCCCATCTAAAACCAAGTTGTGGTCAATCTGGTGATGATGAATGTAATACTGCTCAAAGCCCTCGTCATTAGGAGGAGAGAGTGCACTTCCATGATGAATCACCACATCAGATCCATTCGATTCTTTGACGCCTAAATCAAAGAATGTGACTTGAGGAGTTTCCTTAAAGACATGTGTTGGTAAAAAGTTTAGACACGTATTCTTTTTCTTTTTCGATTGATTCCACTTAGCTTTGATTTTGATTGAATCATTTAAACTTCTCAAAACAGGGCAGTCCTTTGTAGCTTTTTTAAGAAGCTTTAATTGATCAGCTTTTAAATAAGGTGGCATCTCTATTTGAAGTGATAAAGATTCGATCTTGCGAGGACCCTGAGTCGTCATCTGCTTATCTATTTCAACTGTTATCTCATCTAGTTTCCAACCTTGTTCTTTGGCGGCAATTCCCATCACTGTAAGGAAACAAGTCCCTACCGCTGTAGCAATTAAGTCTGTGGGAGCAAAATTTTCACCTTTGCCTTCATGATCAAGAGGTGCATCCGTTCTAAGCTTTTGTCCAGAATGCTCATGTTGAGCTTCTGTATGCAAATCTCCCAAATAGCGACAAAAAATCTTGTCTACACTTCGTAGAGTTTACAGGTAGATTTTGTGGGATGAAGTTTGCAATACTTTTCCCAAAAATCAACTTGCCTTTCATTAGGTAACTTATAAGAAAAATCATGGATATGATCTAGATCTCTAAGTGGGTTAGCAACCACAGTAAAAGGAGTTCTTAGTTTCATAATCCTCCTGTTCGGTTACTTCATTTCTAACACATTTGTCAGAATTAGATATAGGGCTTTCCCTCAAGTATTTAGACTTTACGGCTATCCCTAAGCAATTGTTGTCATCTAAGGTAGTTAATATTTTCCAATTCAAACCATTTTCTCTAAGCTTTACTACGTTTAAAAACTTAAACGAATCAAAGCTATTGTAAACAATAACATTATTTACAGATTGTTCTATAAAATCTCCTTCCTGACTCTTTCTTCTTTTCCATGAAGACTGCTTGTTTGGTCTTTCTTAGCTAACGAAGTAAAAGCAATTAATCGTTAAGCAACAGGAAAGGAACTCCACTATCTTGACAGCTTCCCTCTCAAGGCTGGAAGAAGCATTCAAACTCGCTTCAAAAGCATTATTAACAGCAGACAAAAAGGAAAATGTGCCGTTCAGCCTTAATAGAATTAACTAGGCACAATCATGGAAAGTCCTAAATACATAAAAGACATCACCATTTAGATCCTTTTTATGCAATAAAAAGAAATCGGTATGTCCCAAATAATTTTTCTCTGATTATTCTGGAAATATGATGAGATGGCACCAATGCCTACAACAACAACTAAGCCAAAAACCACTTCTATGAAATCCACCAAAAATCTAGCCCAGTCGCTCTATGCATCAACGCAATCCCGATTCGCAACTAGCAAGCTCATCCAAAACTTGGGCTCTGGTAATAATGGAGTGCAATTCTCCTTTACAAGCGGTTGCAGGACAGCTCACGGTAGAGATTAATAGCCCTCCTATCGCGTAAAGCACTCAACCTCTTCCTATATATACAAATCAGCCGAGGAAGAAAAAATTTTGGGTTCATTTTTTCCCTTTGTTTCTTCTATCGACTATTTCTATTAAGTGAGCATCGTGCTTTTCGCAGAATTCTTGTACTGAGTTTCTAAGGGCATCTCCCTGAGAAAGTCCCTCTGTATAACACAATAATTTCAATCTCTGATGCATCTCATTAGGTAAAGTTTAAATTTTGATGACCACAAACTCATTGCAGAAAGCTTTGCTCGGCGTAATTGGCTTAGGTGTTTCGTGTATAGCAATTGAATTGCTTCCAGTATCTAGAAAAGCTTCTTATTGGAATCGCTGTCTAGATAACACCGTGAAATGGGTCAACGAAGCAGCTAATTTAAAAGGATGGAATAAACAAGCGAAAGAGTCTCTTGCCGTAGGTGTATGTAATGGTGCAGTATATGAACCCAAATTAAAAACTTCTGCTGAACAATAACTAAGCAGGAGATGACAAAGGAAAGAAGGTCTTCCGATTTAACTATCACTTCTCGTTTTGTTATTCCATTTAAAGAACTTAAGTGGCGCTTTTCTCGATCATCCGGTCCTGGAGGGTAAGGAGTCAATACCACTAACAGCCGAGTTGAGCTTATCTTTGATATAAAGAACTCCTCTGTAATTGGTCCTTTCCTTAAGCAGAGACTACTTGAACAACATCAGAGTAGATGTGTCAATGGTTGCCTAACTGTCGTTTCAGCAGAAGAGCGCTCCCAATATCAAAATCGAAAATTGGCATTGGCACGCTTAGCAGAGCTTTTACGAAAGGGGTTGAAACAGGCTCCAAAGTCAAGGAATGCAACCAAGCCAACTCATGCATCACAAAAACGTCGAATTGCCAGCAAAAAACTTCGAAGTACTCTGAAGCAAAAACGTCAAAATAAGTCTTCCATAGATGATTAAATTTAGATGCATCCTCAAGATGTCAACAAAGCGAAGGAACTAAGTTAGATAGCTCCTCCTATTTCAGATAGGATTGCTACTTAGCATAAGTCTTTTAAGCCCCTGATAAATGGCCAAAACCATTATTTTTCAATTAAAAATGCGCAAGTTCTTACTAATTGCTCTCACTGCTGGAATTAACTTACCAATACTTGCATGTGGCTCCAATAAAGAAGACTTTTTAAATAGCAAAGCTGTTGTTATTGAAACTCTTGCTAATCCGACAAAGTCATGGAGTGGAGATGTCTATTCCTATCCCAAAGGTAAAGCACAAATGACACTCCAGCGGATAACTGCTCAGCCTGGTTTCAAAACACCTCTACATTCCCACCCTCAACCTGGAATTGGTTATGTAGCAAGAGGGGCTCTTTCTTGTGGGACGATTGATGGGCAAAAATTAAAAATTAGCCAAGGAGGAACCTTTGCCACAAATCAGGATACTATTCATTATTGCGAAATCATTAGTAAAGAACCAGCCTTGCTCTTTGTTGTTTATGCCGGTGTTGAAGGTCAACCAATAACAGTCCCATATAAAAAAGACAATCGTTAATCTAAAGCTTTTAACTTTAATCCAATCATTTTAAATTCATAGAATTAAAATTCTCAGACTAAATAAGATTCACTAAGGTTTTATCTTGAAGTTTGATGTTCTATTTTAAATCATCAAAATTTAATATGCGATAACAAAAATACTATTCCAAAAGGGATTAGACATCCCAATTCTATATCTCACTACTAATGCTCCTCATCTAACTCTCTAAACTTACAAAGTTGATCTAATGACGGGCGGAGGGTAAAAGGAAGGCGCCACCGAGCCCAAACTCGATACACCTCATCAATCAACCCACCAAATAATGGCCAAGAAGTTGGAGCGTAAATCCAACCCAACCCGATTAATTGATATGCCTCTCTAAACACGCGAACATCCTTGAGGACTTCTCCTGATACTGATATTGCATGTATTCTCCCCATCGCCTCTCGATAACTAATTCCTTGATAATGCTTTGGATTGTAACTAGGAGAATCAATATCTACAAATGCAATTTTTTTCAAGCGATCTCTAGCGCGAAGAAAGGAAACCTCTCGTTGGCAAAGAGGACATCCACCATCAAATAGCAAGGTGAACTTTGGTTGAGTCACAATGGAATGAGGTTCAAAACTGCCTTAGATCAAGCTTCTCTTCAACTCTATCCAAACCATCACTTTCCGCTAAATGAGTTACGATTGGTGAAATCAACTTCTAACAATTGAAAACTTCAATTTAAGCAAAATAAATCATTCCAACAGGTCAAAAAAACTCCTATTCAAAATAGATAGTTGATTAAAGAGAAAGGAGCAATAACCTTTTTGAGAAAATTTTAATTTCTAAAATCAAGTGGAATATTGAAGAACTAAATAAAAGAAATGGCAGAAATTCACTAATCAATCGCTGAATCCAAATTTAATGAGCTTGGCGAAAAACTTATGAATCTTGATCTGAAGACTGACTTTCCAAGACTTTTCAACCTAATTTTCACAAGGCTGCTAAACGAGAAAGATAAGCATCTCTACTACCTGCATTGATCCAACCTGTAGCAATAGTTTTAGTCCCATTATCATTCACTCTCCCACGATGAATATGTGATGGGCCGGCAGGAAAGATAACGAGTTTTCCTCGCTCTGCAGGTTCATGATGTTTCTGCCAATAGAACTCAGTACCAGCTGATTCAATGTCATTGCAATAAAGGATCCAAGCAAGAACTCTATGAACAGGCTCTGTTGCCTCATCACTAATAGTCCAATCACAATGCCAGCGTTTGAAACCTTCCCCAGGGCCATAACGTTGAATGTTAAAAATCGGAATTACAAAGAGAGACTGCTCTGGAAGACACTCTCTAAATCTCGGACGATCTTGAAGATATTTATTGAGACCAGCAGTAATACCTCGAATAATCACATCGGAAAGAGCAAATGCCTCTGGGTCTGAACGATCAATTGCTACCAAACTAATGTCGGTTGACACCTTGGCTGGTTCAGCCACTGCAGAAGATGAATCATTTCCAAATGCAACGCCACTACGTTGCAGTTCAACGCGCCTATCGAAGAATGAAATAACCCCATCAGCAACAGCTTCAAAACCAGGGTTACGAAAAGAAGCAATCAGGTCCAAGGTCACACCTTTTCAATAGCGATTGATGCCAAATTAGGTGACTTTTAAGTAAGTCTCTATAGAGCTATTAGCTAAAATGTCATAACTACACTCCATTAGAAAGAAGGTCTTCTAAAAACGTGGCAAGTGGTGGACAGCTATTGAATCTACTTGGATAGTCTTAATATTGTCGTAGCTTGAGCACTATTGATTATTTCTGTAGTACTCAAATTTTTTTTTGCCTAAAAAGACAAGCTTTCCTTTGATGATCCCTTGATGTTCTAAATGGAAACAAAACTCAAGCGATGAAACTCCTCCTGTTACTCCTAACTTTGATTAGTAGCGTGTATGCTCTACATGCTGAAGAGTTAAACATCAAGGCTCATAAAAAGTGTAAGTTAAGAAGCGGAAATGATTACAAAGAATGTTATCTTTATTTTTCTCGAATTTACCCAAAAGGAAACAGGAATAGAAATAGTTTATCTTCTAATGATAGGGCTCAAGAGTTAATAGTTGATCTCCAAAGCTATGGAATGCCCAGTGCTAATAATGCCGATACAAAATTTTTACAACTTCATTTTAAATTAATGTATATCTATTGGCTTGAGCATGCCAAAAAGAAGGGAGAGAGTTTTCCTGCCCCAATCTTGCGCCTGGACAATGGGGTTCTTAAGGGATGTGGGGGGAAATCAATTTATAGATACCCAAATATTTATTGCGCTGATTCCGGTGAGATAACATTAAATGTAAAGCCATTAATTAAGGGTTTTACCGATAAAAAAAATCTTAATTTAAGTTACCTAAGCTTGGCGATTTTATCACATGAATTTGGACATCATATAAATCATCATATAGGCAGGGAAAAATATCTTAAGAATGAGGAGAGTGAGGCTGATTGGAGGTCTGGTAAATACTTTTCATATGCAATGTCTAATAGATTGATACCTTTAAGCGCACTAACTAAGAGTGCAAATCTCTTTTTTAGTGTTGGAGATTTTCATTTACTTTCAAAGCATGAAAACCCACAAGAAAGGTTTAACGCTTTTATGAATGGATTCAATGACGAATACATGGGCATAGGTAGTTTTGCTGGTAAATGGCTTCAAGATACTAGTAAGACATTCTCCAAAAGAGTGCATAAAAGCAAAGACATCACAGATGGAAAGTTATATTTTGATGTTTATAGATTTGAGATTGAAAGAGCCAAGCAAATTACTGGAAATATTTTTGCAGGTATCATTGGGGCTGTGAACTGTTCGCAAGGGAGTAGTAAGGACTGTGCACAATCACTGCTTATTCAGGGACAAGCAAAGCCGGAGGGTTGGTTTAGAGAGCGCAAAATGATTATTGACTGTAAAAATAAAATCTTTGATATTAAAGGTGATGGCTTTAAAGCTCAGCAGATTAATTCAGATCGCAAGGGGCAAGCTCAATCCCTCTCTAAGAGATATTGTCGTAAATCTGGATACTCGTTATTCTAAATAATTTAAATCAACGATATATGACTTCAAATCGTTTACATAAAAATCAAATTCACAACGATTCTATTTTTCTATACTATTAGTGCAGTCTGCTTGATATTTAGTATCTTTTCTAGTCTGCAATAGAATGATCCATACAAACCTACTAATCTCTCTATCTAGTAATTAGTTAATTACTTTGAAATGGATTATTTGGCATACGGGTTTTGCAATCCTTACTTAGATCGTCTAAGACTTGTTTTTCTTTTATATTTAGCATCCATTTAGAGGCTTCAGCAGCATCTTTTGCCTGCTTTGGATTTCTAAGTCCAGGGATAGGAGTTGCATTATGAGCCCGACACCAATTCAAAGCAACTTGGGCTTGTGAAACGCCTCGGTCGAGTGCAATTTTGTTTAACCCCTTTCTCAATTCAATACTGGGAGGCAAGAGACGACGAAAAAGATTACTCCTCAGTAAAGTTGTTATAGGAATCTTTGTTTCGTGAGGTGGTACTACAAGGACACCTAGTGCCAGTGGACTATATGCTAATAGTTCAATATGAAGTTCTTTGCATACCTCTTGAATTTGCAGATATTTATTTGGTTCAGGAGACAACAAAGAAAATTGAATTTGAAGACTCTTTAGAGGTATCCCTCGCCTTTGCAGTCGATTATGAAACCACCTCAAACGTTTAGGCCCCATATTTGAAATACCTATTTGAGAAATAAGCCCACTTTCATAAAGGTCAGCAAGCCCATCCATTAAGTCAACTTCCTGCCAAGGTGCATATCTAGACGTACTCCAATGAAGTTGCACTCGATCAAGTTTATCTTGGAGTCTTGCTTTACTTGCCTTGAAAGAAGCTTTAAAACCTTCTCTACCAATTCGCCATGGATATGGAGCTAATTTAGTAGCCACAATCAAATTCTTACATTTAGAAGGAGTCAGTTTTTTTAAAAACTTGCCCAAGAGTTGTTCACTACGACCATTTAGATGACCTATTCCATAAGAATCTGCAGTGTCAATGAAATTCAAGCCTCTAGTAACTGCTTCATTAAATGTTTCCTCTAAGAGGTCATCATCTTTTTCTGAGAGGTAACCCCATAGGAGCTGGTTTCCCCAAGCCCAAGTTCCAAATCCAATTGAAGACAATGTTTTGCACCATGGAGCCATACCTCAATGCTGACAAACTTTAAGTAACTGAACAACTCATAACACCAGAGATCATTTACTTTTCTTGCTTGGAATCGCAGCATTGCTTCTAAATCCTGAACTCTCTTCTCTAGCTCTTCCATTGATCATCAAACCCTTCTTAGAATCTATTCGAAGAAGGGTTACTAAAAACAGCTGTAAAGAAATTAAGCAATAAAAAAGTTGGTTCCAAATTTAATAACATCACCCTCACCTAAAAGCACTCTCATTTTGGCAACTAACAAATTAATAAAGAGTCAAAGA
>QCFI01000021.1 GCA_003280295.1 Prochlorococcus sp. AG-363-C20
ACTTCTCCTAGAACAATTGGTTTAGTTACACCAATTCCATTTGATTGTAATTTCCTAATCCGAACATGAACCTTTGCACCGCGCCTTCCCCCGCTCTTTATGTTTCCTGCTATTTGCTCTAAGGTTGGTTGTATTGCTTCCTCCGGAAAATCTTCACTAGCCTGGGCAACTACAAGGTCATATCCATTATCAAAGACAATAGGGGCATATTGGGAACCTTCTATAACTAATGGTGGCTTATAGCTTGCGGTAAAGGCCCAGCTGCTAGTTGATAGCAAAAGAGAGAAAATAGTTGCACCTACTAAGCGAAACCGTATGCCCCAACTCACTATGAAGGAAATTAATGTTAATAAAGCAAGACCTAGACCCAACCATCCAAACCATTTTGTTGACTCTTCCAATAACTGCGTGAAGTTCATGAGTTGAAAAAATTAGATTCTCTTGATTAATTGACTGAGACTAATAGGCTGGTAAAGATCAGATTCACTTCTTATAGTTCGCTTACTCCCTCGAATGTTAATTAAAGGCCATGGGAGTGAGGATTAGATCCTTAAAAGCTATTCGGATGGGTATGACAGGGGCATTGGTCCTTTTGGGTGGTTCATTGCTTTGGGTACTCACTGATCGTCTTGTTGAAGAGGTGTTTGATCGATTTCGCCCTCAATTTGAAAATCAGCTCTCGAAATCATTGGGCCATCGCTTAGCAATAGGACCATATAAGGGTTTAAGACTTTGGGGTCTTGCTATTGGAGCTACTGAATTAGAAAAAGGGTTGGAAGACGACTCAACAGCCAAGTTTTCTGAGTTGACTGTTAAATATGCACCAATTGCAAGTTTATTTAATTGGAGACCAGTAGCACTTATAACCCCTAAGGGTACAACTATTGATTTGCGTGCAAATGATCAAGGTTCCTATTGGGTTGCAGGGCCATCTAATGGTCCTGCGCCTAAGCTTGGTTTGTTGATAAGAATTAAAGAACCTGCGAAAATTGCTGTATATCCATCCAGTTTTCAGCTAACTGCTACTTCTAATACCTACTTAAATCTTCAAGAGAATAAAGTTGCAGGTTCAATTCAATTGAGAATGCAAGATAGGGGAAGTGTTCTTTTAAAAGGTAAAGGATATTGGGATCATTTAGAATTTCAGGCAAGAGCAATAGTTAAAAAAGTCAGATTAGAACCTCTTAAAAGCTTTTTTTTAAGAACCTCTGATGTAAGGGCTAGGGGACAACTTGATGGTGATCTTCAACTAAGTGTTAAAGACGGCAACTTGGCTTGTATGGGTGGTGTGACATTGTCAGCTATTAATCTGAATGGTGGTGAATTTAAAAAACCACTTTCTTCTTCAGAAGCAACTATAAAGTGTTCAAATGATCAGATTATTTCACCCCTAAGTCAATGGAAGTATGGATCTTGGATTACTTCTATTGAAGGCAACATCCCTTTAGTGCATAAACGGAAATATAATCTAGACGTAAATGCCTCTATTCGCCTAGATAATTATAGTAGTTCAGGTTTAGATATCGAGGCTGAATTGCCATTTAGCCTTAGACGACAAGGCTTTGTTGCTGATAAAATTAAAGCTGATCTTAACCTCAGCCCTTTCTCTTTATCCTCATTAACTTCATTAATCGGCACCCCCTTGTCTGGGACTATTTCTGGAAAAGGCCAAATAACAGGACCTTTTTCGGCTCTTAATACAAACCTTTCCTTAGGAGTTGTTAATCCGCAGATAGGCGCACTACGTTTTCAAGAAGAATGGAATGGAGAGTTTGTAGGTCGTCCTGGAGGTGGTGGTCTTCTCAGAATGCAATCGATAGTAGGATCTTTATCAGCTAACCTAAATAGCAAATGGTTGCTAAATAACCTAACTTTTAAACGTTTAGGAGGTAAGATTTTTCTTAAACGATTAGATAATCTTTTTAATTGGCAGGCGGATAATTTTAGGTTGGACAGGGTAGAGGTAGCTATCCCTCCTGAGAATAGGTTTAAACGTATTTTTGGAAGATTAAATGGAGATGGCAGCTTTGGAACAAACCCACTTAATATCCAAGGTCAATTAAATATTAGCCACCCACGTGTGATGGCTTTCAGGTTGAAGGAAGCAAAACTTAGTGGCAAACTCATAGAAAATACTTATGCCTTAAAAGCTCTAATTTTTCCTCCCGACAAAGGTGAAGTTTCCTTAAAAGCAAAAGGTCGTATAGGTGGAGAACTCCAGTTAAGAGCAGAGGCCCTAGGTATTAGTCCTCGTTGGATTAGTGACACTGCACTTGAATTGCCGACATTAACGTTAAAACCTTCTACTTCAGTAGGTAATGCACAGGATTTGAAAGGTCTTTTCGTTAGAACATTAGGTGATTCTCTTGATGGCCGCCTAAATGCTCTCGCTATTACCCAGGCTTCTGCGTTAAAAGAAGAAAAAGTAGAAAAGACTAATACAGAAAATAAAATGTTGATTAATCCGAATGAGTTGCAGGGGGATATTGATGCAGTTGTCGACATTAAAGGACCTGAACTTGCAAACCTTAATTTGGAGTTAGAGCTATCTGGATATCTATGGCATAAGGATGAAAATTACCAGGATAATTTTGATAGAAAACCTTTCGTTGCAACGATTAGAGGGCCTCTACAGGGTGGATTAGGGAAATTCTCTCTTATCAATGTTCCCTTTTCTCTACTTTCTTTATTTGTGCCTGTACCAAATTCTTTAACTGGAATGTTTGGCTTGTCTGGAGAATACCGCCGAGGTCGTGGAATACCTGACATTAATTCTGAACTTGTTCTAGTGAATGCTCGATTGGCAAACAAGGCATTTGTTTTGGATAAAGGAGATCTTGTTTTGACTGATTCAATTTTGAAAATGAATATCTTTTTGCGGAGTACTTCTTCCGTGCAACCTCTCAGATTGACTGGTTCGCTGCCATTAGACACTTCTTTGCCAATTGAGCTTAGGATAGAGAGTCATGGTGATGCTCTTTATTTTCTTGATGGCTTAACTGATAACTCTATTACTTGGAAAGATGGCACAGCTGATTTGAGATTTTTAATTAGAGGTACATTTAAGGTTCCAGAAGCAAATGGTTTTTTAGTAGTAAGGAATGCCGAGTTTATTGTTATGGATAAAGTTATAAAAGATTTAGATGCAGCTATAGTTTTTGATTTCAATAGACTTGAATTGCTTAAGCTCAAAACAAAAATTGGTCCTAAAGGGAATATCAAAGGCTTTGGTTCTATAGCCTTGTTTCAACCAGAGAAAGAAGAGAGTCAACCATTGAAAATTGAAATGGATAATGTTCCTATTAAGTTGCCATTCGCAGATGTTGAAGTGGCCTCTGCTCTCAAAATTAGAGGTTCATTGTTAGAACCCCAATTAGGTGGGTCACTGACTATTAGAGATGGTTCTATTTTTTCGCCAAAACAATCAGAAACTCCAAATAAGCTTGCTATTCCTACAAAAACACAGAATCGTAAAAAGAGGATTTCATTCCCTGAACAAAAATGGAATATGAAAGAACCTCATATTTTGTCTTTTAGGGATATTGATTCAACTGCTAGTAAAATGTTGAGTTCCTCAATTCCAAAGGGTTTTTCAAATATTAGCTTTGATAGGTTAAGACTCCGCCTTGGACCAAATCTTCAAATATCTACACCACCGAATGCCTTTACACTTCAGCCATTAGCCATTTTTGATGCAGGAGGTCTTCTTACTTTAAATGGGTCTTTAGATCAGACTTTAAATGCAAGTGGTTTAGTTCGGTTGATGAAAGGAAGAGTGAATTTATTTACAACCACATTCAATCTGGATAGGAGCAAGACAAATGTAGCCGTATTTGCTCCTTCAATGGGTCTAATACCTTATGTTGATATCACAATGACTAGTCGTGTTCCGGATAATTTAAGCAGTATTGATAATCTTTCTTCTTCTAATGATTTTGCAGATAATGGTTCAGGTGCTTTTGGGATAGGTGGCTCTCGTCTCGTAAAGGTAGAGGTAGAAGCCTCTGGACCTGCAGATCGTATCGGTGATAATTTTGAACTTAGGAGTAGACCATCAATGCCTCGAAATCAGATCATTGGGTTGTTAGGAGGGAATTCTGTAAACAGTTTTCTTGGTGGGCAAACTGTAGGTTTAGCAAATGTTATTGGAAGATCTTTTATTTCACCCTTATTAGGCAACGTCTCTGATTCATTGAGTGATCGTTTACAAATGTCGCTTTATCCCACCACTTTTGTTTCAAGTCCAAAAGGTTCAAAAGAAGATAAAGGAAGTGATAAAGAATCTGTTGCTTCTCCCCAACAAGCTTGGGTGGCTGATATAGGTATTGATTTAAGTAAAAAATTCAATTTTTCATTGCAAGCAACACCTAATCGTAGTGATATACCTCCAAAAGGGACTCTTCGTTATGAGGTGAATTCAAATCTAGATGCTCTTGGTTCTCTTGATAATGAAGGCAACTGGCAAAGTCAACTACAATTAATGTTTAAGTATTAATTAGGTGAATGGTTTTAGAAGTCAAATAATAGGTGTCGATATAAGGCCCAATGTCACAAGAATTTGTCGATTTAATCCTCAGGGTAACCTTTGTTTTAGTGTATGTTTTGATCTCCCTCAACCAGCAATGCCTGGTTTAGTCACAGTATTATTAGGAGAACAAATCGAATTCGTTGATCCCAAAGCTAAGGCTGATATTGTTGGAATAAGTCTTCCTTGCCAAATTGATCCACAAGGGAGAATATCTCAGTCTTGTACAGATCTTCCCGGGTGGACAGATGTCACTCTTTCAGATTGGCTGGAGCCAAGATTGTCTAGGAAAGTAACCCTTATCAATTCCGCTAAATGTGCCAGGTTTGGAATTTCACATTACTCTAGTGGCAATTGCATTGACAAATGTTATTGTCGTACACTCGGGGCTGCTTTATTAGCTCAGAAAAAATTTAACTTACTTAAGAATTCTCCTTAAAGAGTGATGATAAGTATTAATAAAACAGGAATCAGATGAATAATTCATTTGAGGTATTAGAACCATCTACTGAACTTGTTAAACGGGCTATTGAAGTTCGTCGTTCGGCCAGTGCTTTAGCGCAAATATCTGATAATGAAAGAAAACTAGCGCTTTTTGCAATGGCCGATTCTTTGGCTTCTAGAGCTAAAGAAATAGTCGATGCTAACCATGAGGATTTAAATAGGTCCTTACAAGAAGGACTAAATCAGGCATTGCGGACAAGATTAAAGCTTGATGAAGCTAAGTTGAAGGAGTCAATTGAAGGAATAAGGAAAGTTGCATTATTGCCTGACCCTCTTGGCATACTTCAATTAAAACGAGAATTAGACCTTGAACTTATACTTGAGCGTATAACTGTTCCATTAGGTGTCTTAGGGGTAATTTTCGAGGCTCGACCTGATGCACTTATACAGATTGTTTCCTTGGCGATCCGTTCAGGTAATGGCGCGATTCTTAAAGGAGGTAGTGAAGCAATCTATACAAATGAAGTACTTATGAAAGCACTAAAAAATGGACTCTCATCATCAGAAGTTAATCCTCAAGCAATTACTTTGTTGACATCTCGCGAGGAAAGTATGTCACTGCTGCGATTAGATGGAATAGTTGATCTAATTATTCCTCGAGGTAGTAATGAACTAGTGCGTTTCATACAAGAAAATACTCATATTCCTGTTCTTGGTCATGCCGATGGAATTTGCCATTTGTATGTGGATATTGCGGCTGATTTAGATCAAGCACTACGAATTGCTATAGACAGTAAGACGCAATACCCTGCTGCTTGTAACGCTATAGAGACATTACTCATTCATCAAGATATTGCAGATCCTTTTTTAAGTAAAGCAATCCCTATTTTCGAACAACTGGGAGTAAAACTTATAGGTGATAGTGATAGTCAGTTACTTGGGATTACTAATTGTGCTACTGAGGATGATTGGGCTACTGAATACCTAGACTTAATTCTTTCTGTAAAAATTGTACAAACTTTAGATGATGCACTCCTACACATAAATCGGTATAGTTCTCGGCATACTGAAGCAATCGTTACTAACAATAAAGAAACAGCCGAGACTTTTCTTCGTGCTGTCAATAGCTCTGGTGTTTACCACAACTGCTCTACTCGCTTTGCAGATGGGTTCCGTTATGGTTTCGGTGCTGAAGTTGGAATTAGCACTCAAACCCTTCCACCTAGAGGACCAGTTGGATTAGAAGGACTAGTTACATACAAATATCTTTTACATGGAGAAGGGCACATTGCTGGTGATTATTCCTCTGGAGATCAACAATTCACTCATAAAACATTGCCAATATGAAAAATAATCTACCTTCTGATGTTATACAAGTGAAAGATGTCAACTTATGGGCACATGTAGGTGTACTAGATCAGGAACGAAAATTAGGCCAAGAGTTCTTACTTGATTTTAGTGTATGGCTTGATATTGACCTTGCCTCAAAGAATGATGATCTTGCTTATACAGTTGATTATAGTCAAGCCATTCTTGAAATACAAAAACTAGCCTTTAGACTCAATTGTCGGACTCTGGAATATTTTTCAAAAGAGATACTTGATTGCCTGGAGAGTCTTTACGGTTCAGCACCTATGGAAGTAGTGCTTAGGAAATGTTTTGCTCCAGTCCCTGGATTTACTGGAACTGTTGGACTTGAGAGAAGACGAAATTATCCTTTTATTAATTAAGAATGCAACCCGTAGCTTCTCAAATTGTTTTAGTTCATGGGCTATGGGATAACCCTCGTCTTTTTGACCCTTTGGTTAAACAACTAAATAGAGATGATGTAGAGATATTCACACCTAATCTGCCTCATCAAGCTGGGCGAATGTCTTTGATGGAATTGGCAATTGAGTTGGACCGTAAGATTCATAGTCGCTTTGATGCTCTTACACCTATTGTTTTGCTTGGTTTTTCTATGGGTGGTTTGATAAGTAGGCTTTGGCTGCAAGAAATAGATGGAGCAGTCCGTACTAAACACTTTATAAGTGTTGGTAGTCCTCATAGAGGTACTTTGACAGCTCAACCAGTACCTCGTTGGTTATTTAAAGGAATTGCAGAAATGAAGCGTGGTAGTGATTTGATTAGTGCTCTCAATAAAAAATCTTATCTTTTGGATAGTGTTAAATGTTCTAGCTATTTTTGTCGTTGGGATTTAATGGTCTTTCCTGGTTGGCAAGCTGTTTTGCCAATAGGAGCATTCCATGCTGTTCCAGTTATTTCTCATAAAGCTTTAATGACAGAGACTAAATCTGTAGAGATTTTAGCTTCTGCGATCCTGACTAATTGACGCTTAGTCCTGACTGGCGAATTAAAGCCGTTGTTTTTGGTGGCCTACCTCGGAAGGCTATAAATATTTCTTCTGGTGATTTACTTCCTCCCAGACTAAGGATAGTTTCACGAAAACGTTTGCCTATAGATTTTATTTTATTCTTATCAGATTGACTATTCTCTTCAAAGGCTGCATAGGCGTCGGCACTTAATACCTCTGCCCATTTGTAGGAGTAGTACCCGGCGGCATAACCTCCTGCAAAAATGTGACTGAATGCACAAAGAAATTGGTCTTTTTTGATAGGACTGATAATACTTGTGGTTTGAGCAATTTCTCTGCGTAGCTCGTCCGGTGTTATTCCAAGCTCTACTCCCCATTTGCTATGTAATCGCAGATCTGTTAAAGCAAAGTGAACTTGTCTTAGAGTTGTTAGTCCTGCATTAAAGGTATGACTATCTTTCAATTTTTTGAATTCTTTTTCTTCAAGGGGGACTCCGGTTTGCCAATGTTTTGCCATGCTCAACAAGGTTTTTTGGTCTAGACACCAATTCTCCATAAATTGACTTGGTAGTTCAACCGCATCCCATTCCACATTGTTTATTCCTGCTGCCTGTGGGTAATCAACTTTAGTTAGCATATGTTGTAGACCATGGCCAAATTCATGAAATAACGTTTCTACCTCTTCGAAGCTCATTAAACTAGGTGCTACTTCTGATGGAGGTGTCTGGTTACATACGAGATATGCCACAGGTAGTATTGTTTCACCATCTTTAGATTTGTTTCTTCCTAAGCACTCATCCATCCAGGCCCCCCCACGTTTATTTTGAGGTCTGCTATATGGATCAAGATAGAAATATGCAAGGGGTGATTTGTCTTGGTCAAGTACTTTGAAAAATTGAACATCTTCATGCCACACAGGTACATCATCACCATCAACCTTTTCAAAGGTAATATCAAAAAGTCTTTCGCATAAGTTGAAAAGACCTTTAAGTACTTGAGGTAAAGGAAACCAAGGTCTAAGTGCTTCCTGATTAAAATCAAAACGTTCTTGTTTAAGTCGCTCGGACCAGAAATATATATCCCATGGGGCAAGATTAATTGCTTCTTGGGCTCCATTTATAATCGCACATTTTTGAAGATCATCTAGTTCTTTTTTTGCAGCTGGCATTGCCGCAACACGTAGTTCCTCTAATAAATCTTCAACTGCGCTTGTGTTCTTAGCCATTTTGCTAGCGAGTGAGAGATCTGCCCAATTTTGATAACCCAGTCGGTTTGCTTGTCGTTTTCTGATTTTGAGGATTTCTTCAATTATTTTTCTGTTATCCACTTCATTTTTACTAGCCCTACTTATATATTCTTTATAGAGGAGTTCTCTTAAGTCTCTTCTTGAAGCATGGGTCATAAAAGGTATGTATCTAGGCATGTCTAGACCAATTCTCCATGGCCCTTTTTCAGCCGTAGGTACAGTATTTTTTTCTTCTTTGCGATCCCCTGCTTCTTTAGCTGAAAGGGCAAGAATTTCTAAAACACTATTTGGAAGTCCATCTACTTCTGACTTTTTTGTAAGTAAAAGGCTCCACTGTTTTGTAGCATCAAGTACATTATTACTAAAGGTAGTAGATAACGCAGCTAGACGTTCACTGTCTGAATTGAATTCGTTTTGAATATCCTCTTTCAATCCAACACCCCGCTTTTTCATAGAAAGCAATTCAATTTCTAAAATTCTTTTCTGTGTTTCATCAAGTTTGTCTGTTGATTGATCTCTTAGAGAAATCAATGCTTTAAATATAATCTTACTTTGCCCTAATCTATTACTAAATCTAACAACTTTTGGTTGTATAAAGGCATGAGCATCACGAAGTTCGGGTGTATTACATACACTATTTAAGTGGCATATAACACCCCAACTCCAACGTAATCGTTCTTCAATTTGGTGAAGAGGGCTCATTACTTCCTGCCAGTGCAATGATTTATGGCGCCTGTTACTTTCGTTTAGACTTTGCTCTATCTCGTTGAATTTTCTATTTAATTCTTTTAAAAGAAGTGGGAATTCCTTATTGATCAATTGAGGAGTAATCTCTTTAAAATTAGGTATTCCTTCACTTGATAAAAATGAGAATTGGCTGACTTTTTCAGGGTTGTTTTGCATTTTAACCATATAAAATTGTATGTGTAATAGCTACAAGATTAGTAGTAGCTAGATTTTGGGCAAGAGCATTTGTTGATGACTCATATAAATCAATTGCAATACGTGGCCAGAATCCAATAAATAATGTTGGTATTAAAAGACTTAATCCAATTGTTAGTTCTCTTGGATTCATTTCTTCAACCTTTGCTAATGCTGGTATCCTTGGTCCAAAAAATACTCTTCTACACATAGATAAAAGGTAAATAGGAGTAAGGATTAATCCAATTGCTGCCAATATGATTGTTATAGCTCGAAAAAGAGATGTGAAATTATCTTGATTTGTAATACCTAAAAATACAGTAATCTCACTAATAAATCCACTCATACCAGGAAGAGCTAAAGAAGCTAAAGAGGTTGCTAGAAAAAAAGCAAAGGTAATAGGGAGAGCTTTTGCTAAGCCTCCCATATTTGGTATTGATAAAGTATTTGTTCTTTCATAGAAAGAACCTGTAAAGAAAAACATCGCTGCAGCAATAAGACCATGGCTAATCATTTGCAACATTGCTCCACTTATCCCCAGGGAATCTATAGCTCCAATTCCCAATAAAACAAAACCCATATGGCTAACTGAGCTGCAAGCTATTCGTCTTTTAACGTTGTCCTGAGCAAATGCATTTAGTGCTCCATATATAATATTTACTATCCCAATAATAATCAGTGCTGGTGCTAATTGATTATGAGCCTCTGGCAACATTTGTACATTAAATCTTAAAAGTGCATATCCCCCCATCTTTAGCAAAACTCCAGCTAGTAACATTGAAACAGGTGCATTAGCTTCACCATGCGCATCAGGTAGCCAAGTATGTAGTGGGAAAATTGGAAGCTTAACTCCGAATCCAATAAGAAAACCCAGATAGCAAAAAAGGCTAAAGGTGCCAGAAGGAGAACGTGCTGTTAATTCACTTAGATTCAGAGTAAATTCTCCATTTGAAAGTGCTATAGCAAGTCCACTTATAAGAATTAGTAATGATGCAAGAGCAGTATAAAGTATGAATTTTGTAGCAGCATATTGGCGGTTTGTTCCACCCCAAATAGCAATCAATAAATAAACTGGGACTAATTCTAATTCCCATGCCAGGAAAAATAATAAAAAATCTTGGGAAAGGAAAACAAGTCCTTGGGCTGATGCTTGAATTAGTAAAAGTGCAAAATATAATTTAGTTTTACTCTTTAATTTCCAACTAGCAGCAGCTGATAGCAATGTTATTAATCCGCTCAGGACTAAAAGAGGTGCTGAGATTCCGTCAACACCAAGAGACCATTCAAGTCCAATTAGAGGGATCCAACTTACCCTTTCAGCAAGTTGAATACCTGATATTTGGTTGTTAAAAATATTTCCAATTACACCAATTATTAGTAGAAAGTCTGCAAGTAAAAATATAAGCGCAAGATTTCGAGGTGTATTTGAATCAGATCTTTCTCCTCCTGGCAATAGAGGAATTACCAGGGCTCCTGCTGCTGGCAGTAGAACTATGAGGGATAACCAGGGGAAAGAGGCCTGGGACGCAGCCGTTAGAGGCATATTGGCGTCCATGAGTGACAGTAGATTAATAGAAAGGTGCAAGCTCTAGATTACATGATTAAGTAGAACTACTTAGTCGTGTCTGGTCGCCACTGGCTCCCTGCTGTTTGAATTTTGAGCATAGGAGCTCTGCTGTCTATACCCATATCCCCCCACGTTTCAATCATAGCTTGACTAATTTTAGATCCATCTGCCTCATGGCATAGAGCTAGAACGCTTGGACCAGCCCCACTAATCACACACCCCCAAGCCCCGGCCTTGATTGCAGCTTGTCTGACTTCTAACCCTCCCTTGATCAATCTCCATCTATATGGTTCATGAAGGCGGTCGTTCATTCCATCAGAGATCAATTCCCCATTCCCTGTTCTCAAACCTTGTAAGAGCAATGTCAATGCACCAAGATTTGTAATTGCATCTCCTATTGGGATTGTTTTAGGCATTACACGTCTTGCTTCGCTCGTACTTAGACGAATCGATGGAATTGCTACAACAGCTATTACTGAATCATTCCATTCACAACGAATAACTCTCCAGCGTTCAGATGCAGCTTTTGCTGTCATGCAAAGACCACCCAATAGTGAAGGAACAACATTGTCGGGATGGCCTTCTATATCAATTGCTAGTTCCAAAAGCTTTTCCTTCGCAAGTGGTGAGTCCATTAGGGCGTTAGCGCCGACAAGTCCAGCCACAATTGCCGTGGCACTGCTTCCCAAACCTCTTGCTGGTGGAACAGCCAAGCGGACTCTGGCTTCTAGTCCCACAGGTTCGATTCCAGCGGCTTTCCAAACACGCTGTGCTGCTCGATAAACCAAATTCTCAGGTCCTCCTCGTAAGTGGCTACCTTCATTCCCTTCCATGATGAGTTCAAACCTTTCACCATTTCCTTCAATCCTCGTAATAGTGAATCGATTGTTGAGTTCTAGTGCTGCACCAAGGCAATCGAAACCAGGCCCTAGGTTGGCGGTAGTGGAAGGAACATCCACTATTACTTTTTGTCCAATGCGCGGCTGCGCCATCAGGATTTATCTATTCAATTAAGTTTCTCACTTGACTCAGCAATTATGCGAGCTCTACAGGCTGCACTAAATAGTCCGACCTCAGGATCTATAAGCGCCATTACAGGAAGATCATGAAGATACTGGGAAAATCGACCTTTGTTTCTCATTGCTTGTAGAAATACTTCAGAACATATCCCATCTATTTGTTTTGCTGCTGTTCCTCCGGCTATCCAAAGTCCACCCTGACAGAGTTCTTGGAGGGCAAGGTCCCCCGCTACAGATCCATATGCACTCAACCACATGTCTAATACTTCTTTCATGAGTTGATCTCCTTTTTTTGCAAAATTGCTAACCAATGAAGGCAGATCTTCATTGATCTGGTTATTTAGCCATCCATTTGCAATATTTCTAAGTGGATGTGAATGTGCATCAGCTTGATTTAATCGCCAACAGGCAATAAGACCTAATCCGTTTCCACTAACTATTCGTTCAAGAGATATTCTTTCGAGATTCAAATTGGATTTAATCCATCCAGAAAGTTCCCATTCGGCTTTAAAACGCGGGGAAAACTCCCTATGACCTCCTTCACTAGCAAAGTATATGATCTCATCATTTTTAAAGTAACCTCTTGATATACCAAGACCTGTTCCCGCTGCTATTACAGCATTGAGTCCATCATTGTTATTCTCATTTTTTCTACATTGTACCTGGACATATTGATTTTTTTTTAGTGATGGAATTCCGTATAGGATTACTGATACATCATTGATTAATTCAAGGTGATCTAAACACAAAGAGTTTCGAATCTTTTTTTGATCTAGATGCCAATCAAGATTTGTTAAATTGCATAAACCATTGGATACAGGGCCTGCAATAGCGCAACATCCAATTTGTGGTCTTTGTATATGATTAGGTAAAGTTTCGAAGAAATTCTTGAGAATAGAATCAAAGGATTGCCAATTGCCTGAAATATATTTTTGTTGATGAAGTTTAATTAAATTACTTTGAAAGCTGAATACACCTAAAAGTGTTTTTGTACCACCTATATCCGCTGCTAGTAGATTCATTATTTATTGATTGACTGTGTTAATCTTCCTTTTTGTGTAATTGATTCTTCTAAAATAGATATAAAATTTTCTAATTTCATGCTGCCTAGTTCTTTACCTTCTCTAGTCCTTACTGATATTAGATTACCTTTTTCTTCTTTATCCCCTAATATCAAGAGGAAAGGAATCCTTTGTAATGTATGTTCTCTAATCTTTAGTCCGATTTTCTCATTCCTTATGTCAATTTCTGTTCTATATCCCTTCTTAATTAGTTTGTTCATAATTGTTTTGCAATTATTTGAATTACGATCTGTTATAGACATCACTATTATTTGAATTGGTGATAGCCACACAGGAAACCTACCTGCATAATTTTCAATTAATATGCCAATGAAACGTTCAAATGAGCCTAGAATTGCCCGGTGTAACATTACAGGTGTTTTGCGCATATTACCTTCATCTATATATGAAGCTTCAAGTCTTTCTGGCATTGAGAAGTCAACTTGTATAGTTCCACATTGCCAAATTCTCCCAAGACAATCTTTAAGGGAGAATTCAATTTTGGGACCATAAAAGGCTCCTTCACCAGGAAGTAAATCCCATTTTAAATTTTTAGCTGTTAAAGCATCTGACAAGGCTTTCTCAGATTTATCCCATATCTCATCACTACCTACCCTTTTATCAGGTCTTGTAGATAATTTAATTAAAACCTCATTAAAGCCAAACGCTTTATATACATTAAAAACTAAATCAATAAAGTTTGAAACTTCTGATTGTATTTGTGATTCTTTACAGAAAATATGTGCATCATCTTGTACAAAATTACGAACACGCATTAGTCCATGAAGAGAACCTGAAGGTTCATTTCGATGACAGGAACCAAATTCAGCTAATCTTATTGGCAAATCTTTATAGCTTTTTAATCCTTGATTAAATATTTGTACATGACAGGGACAGTTCATTGGTTTTATTGCATACTCTCTATTTTCAGATGTTGTAGTAAACATATCTTCTTTAAATTTTTCCCAATGACCTGACTTTTCCCAAAGTGTACGATCTACGGCTTGAGGAGTCTTAACTTCTTTATAACCATTATCACGTAAAATATTTCTTATAAAATCCTCAAGTACTTGGTAAATCACTAAACCATTTGGGTGCCAAAAAATCATGCCAGGTGCCTCTTCTTGAGTATGGTAAAGAGACATCTTCTTAGCTATCTTTCTGTGATCTCTTTTCTCAGCTTCTTCTAATTTATTTAGGTAGGATTTA
This sequence comes from Prochlorococcus sp. AG-363-C20, assembly GCA_003280295.1. Taxonomy (GTDB): domain Bacteria; phylum Cyanobacteriota; class Cyanobacteriia; order PCC-6307; family Cyanobiaceae; genus AG-363-K07. The sequence goes on from QCFI01000021.1 coordinate 14,307, forward strand.
AGCTCTTTAGTATTTGCCCAAGCTGTGCCATAAATCCTCTGCAACATTTCGTTATTGCAATTGCCACGCCAATATGCACCTGAGATTTTCATTAACTTAAATGCTCTTAAATGCTTAGTATTTGGTACATGCGGACCTCTACACATATCCGTATATTCTTCATGATGATATAACTTTATCTCTTCACCATCTGGAATCTCTTTAATAATCTGTAGTTTGTATGGTTCATTTCTTTTTGAAAATATCTCGTATGCTTGATTTGAGTTTACAACTTCAACTAGTACATCATAATCGCGTTTTATAAGCTCATTAATCCTTTTCTCTATTTTAATTAAATCATCTGGAGTAAAGCTTTCTTCATAGTAAATATCATAATAAAAACCATCTTCAATTACAGGACCAATTGCCATTTTTGCTTTTGGATACAATTGCTTTACGGCATGTCCTAACAAATGAGCAAATGAATGTCTGATGATATCAATTCCTTCAATATCTCTGGAAGTAATAATATGTACATTTGAGTCACGATTAATTGGTATTGTTGCATCTATTAAGCTACCATTCACTTTTCCGGCTATTGTTGCTTTAGCTAATCCAGGACCAATTGCCTCTGCTATTTCCATCACGGTTACTGAACTGTCAAATGATTTTTTATTGCCATCTGGAAGAGTAATTATTGGCATGGTTAGGAGTTCTCTTGCTAATTATGTATCGATGTAGTTGTCTACCTAATTATATAGAAAAAATCACTAGAAGTAATATTAATGATTGACTTTGTTTTTTTTAAGGAGTCCTAACGCTGCTTGCAATCGCTCTAAGGTTACTTGAGCAATTTCTTCTGCTTGAGACCTACCATTGTCCAAGATTCTATGTAGCTCTCCTCGATCTTTTATAAGCTCCTTATATCGACTTTGGATTGGCTCTATTGCAGATACTGTTGCATCAGTTAGCAAAGGCTTGAATTTTCCCCATCCCATAGTTGAACATTCTTTTAAGGCCTCTTCCCTTCCTAATCCACTTAGTATTGAAAATATGCTTAGAAGATTATCTGCTTCAGGCCTTTCTTGATTATCAAATTCTAATCCAATATGTGAATCTGTTTTAGCACGCTTTATTTTCTTTTTAATTAGATCAGCCGTGTCTAAAAGTGTGATTCTACTATTTTCATTTGGGTCACTTTTACTCATTTTTTTCTTGCCATCTGTCAGGCTCATAATCTTTGCGCCTTCTTTAATAATAAGTGGTTTAGGTACTTTTAGTATAGGCTTTCCATCTCTACCAAAACGGGAATTTATACGTTGTTGAGCTATGTCTCTTGCTAATTCCAAATGTTGCTTTTGGTCTTCTCCAACAGGCACTAGATCAGCATCATAGAGAAGGATATCAGCAGCCATAAGAACAGGATAATCTAATAAACCTATAGAAACATTGTCACCTTGTTTTTGAGATTTTTCTTTGAATTGGATCATTCTTTCCATCCAATTTAGTGGGGTTACACAATTCAGCAACCAACAAAGTTCGCTATGAGCAGAAATTTGACTTTGAATAAAAATTGCACATTGCTCTGGATTCATTCCACAAGCTATATATAAAGCTGCAGTGGTAAGTGTATTTTCTGATAATTTTTTGGGGTCATGAGGCACAGTGATTGCATGTAGATCAACTACACATACGTAGGTTTGATGAATATTTTGTAGTTCAACCCAGTTACGTATTGCACCTATCCAGTTACCTATATGAAGTTCCCCAGTGGGTTGGACACCAGATAGAACACGCATGCGAGTCACTTATCTAAATCTCACTTGTTTTAATTTCTTCTGCATCTGAAGCATCCCTATCTGTTGATTTTGCTGTTTGAATTTCATCATTTTCTGATATATCTGTAGATACATGACTTTGCTCTATTGAATTTTGATCTATCTTTGATTCTTCCTTTTCATTCTCTTGCTCTATAGATTTAGGTTGGGGCTTTTCTGGTCGGGCAAAAGGATTTGGTTTAGAACCTCCTTTATCAATTTGTTTTTCTCCATCAAAACGACTTTTGCGAGACCCTTGTCTATTTTCTTCTTTCCTATGAGATCCATGAGGATTTTGTGATTGATTCTGTGTAACTAATTCCTCTAACTTTCCTTCTTCGAGCAATTGGGCAAGAGTCCGAATTGCAAAGCCAAGAACAGCAACTGTTGAACGTAGATTAAATGTTTCTTGAAGAGAGCGTGCAGCGCGCATTTCATTGTCGCTTAGCCGTATGCGAAATCCTCCACCCTCTCTACCGCCAGTAGACCTCCCTCCTGGACCCCTTCCTCCTCTGAAACCTCCTCTTGAGTTGTTTCGGTTAGATCCGTAATTTTCAGTGTTGTGCTGAGGCTCGCTGTAGGAATCACCCATGTCCTTCTACCCGTTATCAGGAAAAGTGTGCCTCATCATCGTCAGTCTGGCGAATATTTTTCTTGCTCCTTCAGCAGATTCACATCTCCCGAACTTGTTTAGATGTCGCTGAAAGTTGCAAATCGGTAACTCTTTGTTTTGTTTTTTCGGTCAGAACCCTTTATTTGCGGCTAATTAGATCGACAATCATTTGCTTGGTATCTGAATTTGGCTAAAAATAATATATATGGCAATTTGGTTGCTTCTGTGAAAATTCCTTACCTTCATTCACGTTTTTCATTCCCTTCAGGCCATGTAGCTAAAGGGGCTCTTTTATTAGGTTCAATGGCTCTAGGTCAATGGTTATTAACGGATTTGGTACATATTCCAGGAGGGTGGCTTGGCTTTTTTGCTTTAGGAGCTGGAATTTTTTGGTTTTCAAAAACTTCAATAGCAAATTTTGAGTCCCCACTAACAGTTCAGGGATGGATTAGACGTTGTAACGAGGCTCTTGAACAATTTAAAGATCTTGATAATCCTGATAAAAGTCAAATTAGGTTGAAAGAGCGCGTAAATACTCTCAAGGAAATAGTTGAACGAGATGGACCACAGAAAATTGCTTTTGTTGGCACAACAGGAGTTAATTTTCCAGACAAAGTATCAGTTCAATCTGCCATCTCTGGCCCGAACTCTATAAATCTCTCCTGGTCTTCTTCTCTTCCACTTAGAGATAAATCTTGGATGTGGCCAAAGGTACTTTTTGAGCAAGACTTTCTTGTTTATGTTTTACCATTGCCCTTAAAAGCCTCAGATCTTTTATGGCTAAAACAAATACCAGATAAGCAACCTTCATGGGTTTTGGTTACATCTTATGAACCAGCTGATTGGTCCGAACAATTGAAGATATTAAAGGCTCAATTGCCAGAACGTTGGCTTGATAGAATTCTACGTTTGGATCAGAGTCAAAAAGATCTATCTAGAGTTCTAATACCTGTTAGTCGTGCTTTAGAAAAACCCAAAATAAATATCAACAATACACGTCAACGCCTACTTGCTAATCTTCATACAACTTGGCAGAAAGAGCTTGAATATCTAAGAAGAAGTAAATTCAAAAGTGTTCAGAATAAGACTCAATGGGTTGTTGCTGGGGCTGTTTTTGCATCTCCAGTGCCATCAACAGATTTATTGGCGCTTTCTGTAGCAAATGGATTGATGATTCAAGAGATGGCTCAAATCTGGTCATGTACCTGGAAAATTGAATCATTAAAAGTTATAGCTCGACAACTTTCCCAAGCAGCAATAGCGCAGGGTGTAGTCGAATGGAGCAGCCATGCATTATTTAGTCTTGCCAAACTTCATGGTGGTAGTTGGTTTGCTGCAGGTGGTATGCAAGCTTTAAGTGCAGCCTATTTAACTCGAGTAGTTGGACGATCTATGGCTGATTGGATGGCATTGAATAATGGTGTATCTGAACCCGACTTGGAGGAACTAAAGAAACAGGCTCCCAAACTTGTTGCCGTTGCGGCTGAACAAGAACGTCTTGATTGGGGTGGCTTTATAATGCAGGCTAAAAATTGGATGAATGAGCGAGGAACCTCACCAAAAATAGAGACAAGCTATGTTGAAGCGATTTAAGAATCTATAAACAAAGAATAGCGAAGTCAGTAATTAGATTTAAAACTAAAATACTAATATCAAAAGAGAAAAACCAAGTATTTTGCTTCGTTAAATTTATTTTTTTATAAGCAAACAATCTATATTATTATGGATAAATCAATATAAATTAAGTTTATTATGACTGGACGAGTATAATATCAATTAATAAAATCAGAGATTTATGAAGTTAAATAATTCCTTTAAGAAAGCATTCCTTTCAATCCCTTTGGGAATAATTCTTTTTCTTATTACATCGTGTACTTCTAATGATAATGAATTAAGAAAAAGCAATAAAAAAACTCCTTTAGTCTTAACTACCTTTACTGTCTTGGCTGATATGGCTAGGAATATCTCTGGTAATAGATTGCTTGTTGAATCTATCACTAAAAGAGGGGCGGAGATACATGGCTATCAACCTACTCCAAGCGATTTAATAAAAGCATCTAAGGCAGATTTGATTATAGAGAATGGCTTAGGCTTGGAGTTGTGGGCAAGAAAATTTACAGCTTCTGCAGGTAATGTTCCGACAATTATATTAAGCGAAGGAATGGAACCATTGTTAATCGAAGGCGATATATATTCGGGAAAACCTAATCCACATGCCTGGATGTCACCTAGAAGGGCTATTTATTATGTAGATCGTTTAGTAAAGGCATTTATTCAGCTTGACCCATCAGGTCAGACTGAATATATAAAAAATGGCATTATTTATAAGAATAAACTTAGGCAATTAGACCAGGAACTAAGGACAGCTTTATCTAAAATTCCGAAGAACAGGAGAGTTTTGGTAAGTTGTGAGGGCGCTTTTACTTATTTGGCTAACGATTATGGAATGGAGGAAGCTTATTTATGGCCTGTTAATGCAGAAAGCCAGGTAACGCCTAAGCGTATGCTCAAATTGATCAAAATAATTAAGGATAGGCAGATCCCAACCATTTTTTGTGAGAGTACAGTTAGTGCTAAAGCTCAACTTGAGGTCGCAAAAACATCAGGTGCAGTCTTTGGTGGAACTTTTTATGTCGATTCTCTTTCTGGAGAGGATGGTCCTGCACCAACATTGTTAGATCTGCAGCGACATAATGTTCAACTCATTCTAAAAGGCCTTGCTTCGGAACTTGATTGAGTAATTATGAATCCCTTAATTACTGAAACTGAACATTCTGTTCTTGGAATAGAAGCTTTTGATGTATGTGTTGATTACAACGGGACAGTAGCTCTATATGACGCAACCCTAAAGCTTAAAACGGGTTCTATTTGTGGCCTGGTCGGTATGAATGGAGCAGGTAAAACAACTTTTTTTAAGGCCTTGATGGGCTTTGTTCGTCCCTCAAGAGGAATTATCAGAATTAATGGGTCAGCTGTTTTTAAGGCTCAACGTGATCAAGCAGTTGCTTATGTCCCTCAAAATGAAGGAATTGATTGTTCATTCCCTGTCAGTGTTTGGGATGTAGTGATGATGGGCAGGTATGGATCAATGAATTTTCTACGTGTTTCAAGAGAGTCCGACAGAAAAGCTGTTTGGCATGCCCTTGAACGAGTTGAACTTCTTGAATTAAGAAGCAGGCCTATAGGTTCACTTTCTGGAGGTCAACGCAAACGGGCTTTTCTTGCACGTGCTATAGCCCAAAGAGCATCCGTTCTCCTTTTAGATGAACCTTTTTCTGGTGTAGATGTACGTACCGAAAAATTAATGTCTGAGTTGTTTCTTCAATTTCGAAAGGAGGGCCGAACAATACTTATATCTACTCATGACCTTAATCATGTAAGAGATTTTTGTGATTTGGTTGTACTCATCAATAAGACTGTTCTTGCATATGGAAAAACTTCTGAGATATTCACTCAAGAGAACCTAACTATGACATTTGGAGGAATGCCTCCAAATGCTCTTTTTGGACCTACGCCTTCAGAGGGATTCTTGAATGAATGATCTTCTGGCTTCATTCGCACCTATTTCCTGGCTTGTAGAACCGTTGAGCCATGAGTTTATGCGTAGAGCATTAATGGTCAGTGCATTAGTAGGTGGTGTATGTGGCCTTTTGTCCTGTTATATGACTCTTAAGGGTTGGGCCTTAATGGGTGATGCAGTTTCCCATGCTGTTATGCCAGGTGTTGTTGTTGCTTACGCTCTTGGATTGCCATTCTCTATAGGGGCCTTTGTATTTGGCGTTGGATCTGTGGCCCTAATAGGTTTTGTTAAGCAAAAGTCAAGGATTAAGGAAGATACAGTTATAGGACTTGTATTTACTGGTTTTTTTGCTCTTGGTTTAGTGTTGGTTTCCAAAATAAAAAGTAATATTGATCTAATGCATATACTTTTTGGTAGTCCTTTAGGTATTTCATATTCTGATGTTAATCAAACTCTGATAATCTCTGCTCTTGTAGTTAATGTATTGGTTCTTTTTCGTCGTGATCTTATGCTTTATTGCTTTGACCCTACTCATGCAAGATCTATAGGAATAAATACAGGAATACTTCATTATATGCTTTTATCAATGCTTTCTTTGGCAGCCGTTGCTGGTCTCCAAACTGTTGGAATAATTTTAGTAGTTGCAATGTTAATAACACCTGGAGCTACTGCATATTTACTTACAGATCGTTTTGATAGAATGACCTATTTAGCAGTATTAAGCAGTGCAGTTTCAAGTATAATTGGAGTCTATATAAGTTATTGGTCAGATATTGAAACAGGTGGTTCAATAGTACTTGTACAAACAGTTATTTTCCTTTTTGCTTTCTTATTTGCACCTAGGTATGGCATTCTGAAGTCTCAGGGTTCTATTCATTATTAAATGTGGATAATCAACGCTCACTGATTCAAAAAAAAGATTTATCTTCTGAACAAAAGTGGCCATGGTGGCCTCTTTTGCCTCTTTATCCCTATGGAAACAGACCAACTCTTTTTAGAGAACTGATCCCTGGTCAAATTTGGAGTTTTGAGCAATTACAAGGTCTTTATTACGTAGCGGTTCCAGTTCGATTGACTGTTGTAAAAGTTTCATCGGGATTGATGTTGGTGAATCCTCTTCCGCCAACAACAGAGTTGCTCAGAAAGCTAACTGAACTTGAAAGCAAATATGGTTCTGTATGCACAATTGTCTTGCCAACAGCATCAGGATTGGAACATAAAATTTCAATGCCTGCCTTAGCTAGAGCTTTTCCAAAAGCGAATTTATGGATTTGTCCAGGACAGTGGACCTTCCCTTTAAATTTACCTTCTGAGTTGGTTGGTATCCCAAGAAAACGTACGAAAACATTGAGCGAGGAAGGATTCCCTCATATGGAATGTTGCACCTGGATTCCTTTAGGCCCTTTAGATATTGGCTTGGGAAGATTTCAGGAAATTTCATGTTTTCATAAGCCATCTAATTCTCTATTAGTCACAGATGCTTTAGTTTCAATAAATTCAGAACCGCCTGAGTTGTTCGAATTGGATCCCTCACCTCTTTTGTTTCATTCGAGAGAGAGAGGTGATGATCCTTTGGAAGACACTCCAGAAGCAAGAAAAAAAGGATGGTTGCGACTTGCTTTGTTTGCCTCTTTTCTTAAACCTGAGAAACTATCTATTCCTTCCATTAACAAAATATTACTTCATGCTTTTAAGCCAGGATTGCGTAATCCAAGATCTCATTTTGGAGTCTTCCCATTCTCTTGGCAGGAAGGTTGGGAACAATCTGCAAAAGATCTCATTGGAGCTAGGCAACCTAATATTCAAATTGCTCCCGTTATAGAAAGACTTGTTTTCCCAAGATCTAAGGACGTATTTCTAGATTGGTTAGATCAACTGAAATCACTAAATGGAATTCGATGGCTTATTTCTGCTCATTACAAAGCCCCTGTTACTTTCACACCTAGACAAATCAAATTGTTAATTAAAAAAATATCCTCAGAGGCATGGGCTACAGATAAAGGAAATTGGCGCTTTCTTGATGCCTTAGATAAAACTCTTCTTAAAAGAGGTATTGTTCCATCTGATCCGTTGGCGCCTTTTAAAGACTGAGATCTTCTGGTTTTACAGACATTTCCTCGTCGGAGAACATTGATTCTTCTAGTTCTTTTCTTTGTTCCATTTGACGGAGGAAATAGCCTGTCATCATTGCTGATGCAAGAAGACTGGCAAAGTTATCTCTAGAAGATGTGACCTTGACTTCAAATTGCTCTCCAGGGAGCATTCCTAAAAGGCCTTGTACATTGTGGCGGATAATATCTTGTATTTCGGGACTGGCTGATTTAGCAACTCGCTGTAGTACATCAGGAGATTGCTCTTGAAGATATTGAATCAAGGCATTACCCTCTTGACCATCATTGTTATCTGTAGCTAGGAACTCCTGGTTAAACATCCCAGTCTGCTTTCCATGTTGTTAACAACCTTATCGTAGTAAGGACTCAATTCTCAATTTTTAAAGGGGTGGGGAACCGAATAGGACCAAATTTGTTTATGGGCCAATATCTCCAAATAGCAGTTCCAATAACTTTTTCTTCTGGAAGTAAGCCCCAAAGGTGTGAGTCAAGGCTGTTGTTTCTGTTATCACCAAGTACCCACAGTGAATGATTTGGAATTGTGATGGGATCCATTTCATAGTTTATTGGTAACAAACGCCACGATTCTTTGACTTTTTCACCATTACGAATTAACTGCCCCATATGCACTTCTATTTTGTCTCCTGGTATGCCGATAACTCTTTTTATTAAAGCAGTATTCTCTTCATATCCAGCATCTACAAGATTTTGAGGAGGATGGAAAATAACAATACTTTCAAAACTTAGATGTCCATCGTGGAACTTTTTTAATCTAGGACTAATTTTTTCTACCAAAATTCTGTCTTGAATTTCCAGTGTTGGTAGCATTGAACCTGAAGGAATCCATCTGGGTTCTATGACTTGCCATCTCAACAAGAGAGCAAGGGCAATCCAGATCAAAAAGGAATACCAATTACTCTTTTGGGACTTTTTATTATGTGAGGGGGCGGATTTCATTGACACCTTGTATTTAGGCCTTTTCTATCTGCCTATTTTGAACGAGGATTGGATTAGTTGAGCTTTTCTTGCACTGTCTTTAGCAAGTTCCAATTTATTAGCCTGCCTATGGCTTTTGGAGGCCTTTCTACAGAGGGGACTAAAGCATGTTGTACTTTGCCCAGGGAGCCGATCTGCTCCTTTGGCTCTAGCGGCTGGTCTGCTTTCAAGGCTTAACAAATTAAATCTTATAACTTCTATAGATGAACGCTCTGCGGCTTTTCTTGCACTTGGGATAAGTACCGCGACTGGTAAAGCTAGTGTTGTTATTACGACTTCAGGCTCTGCAGTTGCTCATCTTTTACCTGCAGCAATAGAAGCTGATCGATCTTGTCAACCAATTATATTTGTGACTGCAGATCGACCTAGCCGATTAAAAAATTGTGGTGCAAATCAAACAGTTAACCAAGAGGAATTCTTACTTTCGGTATGTAGAGATTTTGAACAAGGACCAGGCTCAGGGCTGCATCAACTTAGTTCAGAGAGTATTTATGATTTAGTAGGAAAGTCATGGCAAAAAGCTCATCACAGACCTGGTCCAGTACATATAAACCTTCCTTTTGAAGAACCTCTCCACCCTTCATTAGTGGAACAGGAACATGTTTTTAGTGTTTGGAAAAAAGAATTTTTCAAAAATAAAAGAAAAAATACTAAAATATTTCTTGAGAATAGTATTAATAAAACAACTTCAGAATTACTCCCTTCTTTAGATCCATCTTCTCCAGGTGTAGTTATCGTTGGCCCTTGGCGTGGCCTAAGTGAGAATTTGAAATCCTTTCAAGAAGTTCTCAGAAAATGGCAAATTATCAGTGGATGGCCAATATTTGCAGATCCTCTTTCTGGTGTCTCTAATCATCAAACTGGCCTTATTAGTAATTGGGAGTTTCTTCTTAAAGCAGGGTTACCTTTTCTCAAGGAAAGTTTGCAGGTACTACGCCTAGGACCAATGCCTTCTAGCCATATTCTAGAGGATTGGCTAAATCTTGTTGGTAATAAACAAGTTTTAATTACTGAAGGTGATTCTAGAAGACTAGATCCCTTGCAAGTATCTTCTCAATGGAGTTGGGGATTAGTAAACTGGTGGAGAAGTATGGAAAGTAATGGCTTCATTTTCGAGGAAAATTCGGATAATAATCTTTCAATGATGCTTTTAAAAAGTTGCATTGAAAGAGATATAAGTTCAGAAAAATGGTTGTATAAATACTTACCATTACAAGGTCCAATAAGTGAACTTGCTTTAGCCTTTTGGTTGCCTCGTTTATTACCTGCTGGCTTGCCAGTAATGCTATCTGCAAGCAGCCCAATAAGAGACTGGTTAACTTATTCAGGAAAGGAATCTTTGAAAAGAAGATGTTATGGTTTCAGAGGTGCATCAGGTATAGACGGAACCTTATCTTTAGGTATGGGTTTGTCATTAGCTCTTGGGCCCACTTTTTTGATAACAGGTGACTTAGCATTGCTTCATGACAGCAATGGTTGGTTGTTTTCTTATAATGAGTCACCTCCATTAGTTGTTTTGGTTATTGATAATGGTGGGGGAGGAATTTTTAAGCAACTAAATTTAGAAACAGAATCAAATGAGACTTTTAACAAGCTTTTTTCAATGCCTCAAGCAGTAGATACACTTTCTTTGGTAAGTGCTTATGGGGTTCCTTATCGACAAGTTTCATGCTTAGAGGATTTAAAGGCCTCAATTGATTGGAGTCTTTCTAACTCAGGTCCAGTATTACTTCGTGTTTGTACTGATTCTGTGTCAGATGCTTTGATGAGGTCTGATTTTCAAGACAGACTGTCTCAACATCTTCACTCCTCTCATCAAGATTGTTTTTGTAATGAATGAAATCAATGATAGATAAAACTAATCATTCTAATTTTCCTTCTAAGAGGGTTTTGCCTGGGGAAATAACTGTTGACTGGCAACCATGGGGTCATTACCAAGATATTTGTCTTGACAGAACTTCAATTGGTATTGCAAGAGTTGCAATTAATCGCCCAGAATTGCGTAATGCCTTTAGGCCTCAAACGGTTGTTGAATTATGTGATGCATTTACGAAAATAAGAGACCAAAAAGATATTGGAGTTGTTCTTTTTACAGGCGTCGGCCCTTCCTCTGATGGTGCTTATGCTTTTTGTTCTGGAGGAGATCAAAGAGTTAGGGGAGATGGAGGTTATCTAGATGAATCTGGATTGCCACGCTTAAATGTCCTCGATCTTCAGCGCATTATTCGTAGTCTCCCAAAAGTTGTGATAGCCCTTGTTGCCGGATATGCAATAGGTGGAGGTCAAGTATTACATTTACTATGTGACCTGAGTATTGCAGCAAATAATGCTGTTTTTGGTCAAACAGGACCAAAGGTTGGAAGTTTTGATGCTGGTTTTGGTGCTGGTTACTTGGCTAGAGTTGTCGGACAACGAAAAGCTCGAGAAATTTGGTTTTTGTGTAGAAAGTACGGTGCTGAAGAGGCTTTGAATTTTGGGTTAATAAATGCCATAGCACCCCTTGAAAAGCTTGAGTCTGAAGGCGTCAGATGGGCCAAAGAAATTCTTCAACATAGTCCAACAGCCATACGTTGTTTGAAAGCTGCTTTCAATGCTGAAACTGATGGTTTAGTTGGGCTTCAAGAATTTGCAGGACATACAACACATCTTTTCTATCGAACGGAAGAGGCCCAAGAAGGAAAGAATGCTTTCTTAGAAAAAAGGAACCCTGATTTTTCTGATTCTGGATGGCTCCCTTGAACAATTAGTCAGGCTACCTTCTAGAGTCGTTCCGGTATTTTATGTTTCTTATGCGCGTGTTATTTGCTGCAGCTGAATGCGCGCCGATGATAAAAGTCGGTGGAATGGGAGATGTTGTTGGTTCATTACCTCCCGCTCTATCTAAGCTTGGACATGACGTACGTTTAATAATGCCTGGCTATAGCAAGCTTTGGAGTTTGCTGGATATCTCGAATGAACCGATTTATAGCGCTAATACTATGGGGACAGATTTTTCTGTTTATGAGACTAGTCACCCTGTTAATGGCTTACCTATATATTTAGTGGGACATCCAACATTTGATTCGGATAGAATTTATGGTGGAGAAGATGAAGATTGGAGATTTACTTTTTTCGCCAGTGCGACATCTGAATTTGCCTGGAACAAATGGAAACCTCAGGTTCTTCATTGCCATGATTGGCATACAGGGATGATCCCTGTTTGGATGCATCAAGATCCAGAAATTAGTACTGTATTTACTATTCACAACCTTAAATATCAAGGACCATGGCGTTGGAAGCTTGATCGTATTACTTGGTGTCCTTGGTATATGACTGGTGACCATACAATGGCTTCAGCAATGTTATATGCAGACAGAGTGAATGCTGTATCACCAACCTATGCAAGGGAGATTTGTACGTCTGAATATGGTGAAAAATTAGAGGGCTTACTTAATTACATTTCTGGAAAACTTCGAGGGATACTCAATGGTATTGATCTCAATTATTGGGATCCGGCTACCGATAAAGTCCTTCCAGCAAACTTTAGTTCTGAAGATATTTCGGCTAGGGCAATAAATAAAAAGGAACTTCAATCTAGAATGGGACTAGAAGTGAATCCTGATAAATATTTACTAGGCATGGTCTCAAGACTTGTCGACCAAAAAGGTGTCGATCTCCTACTTCAAGTTGTTAACCGTTTCCTTGCTTATACTGACTCACAAATAGTTATACTTGGCTCAGGAGATAGAGACCTTGAATCTGCTCTTTGGCAACTAGCGATAAATCATCCTGGACGCTTCTCGGTATTCCTTACTTATGATGATGATCTTGCCCATTTGATTTATGCAGGTAGTGATGCTTTTTTAATGCCTAGCAAATTTGAGCCATGTGGTATTAGTCAGCTATTAGCGATGAGGTATGGTTCTATTCCAATAGTAAGAAGAGTAGGAGGGCTTGTAGATACAGTTTCGCCCTATGATCCTGCTCGGGATATAGGTACAGGATTTTGCTTTGACCGTTATGAGCCTATTGATTTCTATACTTCATTAGTAAGGTCGTGGGAAGCCTTTAGACATCATAAATCTTGGCGAAGTTTACAATTAAGAGCTATGCGTCAAGTTTATAGTTGGGACAGATCGGCTGTTGAATATGAACTAATGTATAAAGAAATTTGTGGTTCCAAAGAACCTTCACCTGACGCAAATGTAGTTGAGAATCTATCTCTAGGGCAAGAATTAGACCCCTCTTTATTTGATTTAAATATTGACAAAATAAAGAAGTAAGCAAAATCAACAAACTTGCCTAACGAGAATACCATTAATTTTTCTAAAGCATACAGTATTTATTTGTATGATATTTTTAATTTCAACTTATTTTTTATTTCAATAAG
>QCFI01000022.1 GCA_003280295.1 Prochlorococcus sp. AG-363-C20
CGTCCAGTTCGTACTCGTCGCTTACGCAATGAATCTCACACCATTGGATACCTTCGAATTACTCAATTCAGCGAAGGTGTACCAAAACAAGTAAAAGAAGCACTTCAAGAACTCTCAGAGAAAGAAGTACAAGGCCTGATATTGGATTTGCGCAATAACTCTGGAGGGTTAGTTAGTTCTGGGTTGGCTGTGGCTGATTCTTTCCTTAGCAATAAACCAATTGTTGAAACAAAAAACCGCGAAGGCATTAGTGATGGAATTCCAGCAAATCTAGAAACTCTTTACGATGGACCCATGGTGACTATTGTCAATGGAGGCACAGCAAGCGCTAGCGAGATACTTGCAGGTGCCCTCCAAGACAATCAACGCTCACAACTTATTGGGAGCAAAACTTTTGGTAAGGGGCTAATACAGTCACTTAGCACCCTTAGTGATGGAAGTGGTTTAGCAGTAACAGTTGCAAGCTATCTAACTCCCAAAGGAAAAGATATTCAAAATCAGGGAATTGATCCTGATCGTTTATTAGATATGCCAGAACCACTGAATCCAGGTAGTAGCGAAGATCGCTGGCTTCAAGACGCCGAACTGCTTATAGGGGCAAATCTTGACCGACAAAATCTTGAACAATTAACTCCTGAAAAAACTTCTCTAGAAGAAGAAGACGTAAATCTTGACTTTTCAACTTCTACAACCAGTCAATGAGCCTCAGGACATATCACGACCCACTACATCACGGGATAACACTAGACAGTGAGAACCCAGCTGAGGCAATGGTTATTGAATTAATTGATTCATCCCCATTTCAAAGGCTGCGTCGTATAAGACAGCTTGGTCCAGCTTTCCTTACCTTTCATGGAGCTGAGTCCAGCCGCTTTACTCATTCACTAGGTGTTTTCTATATAGCGAGAAGGGCACTAGAAGGGTTACTGAAACAGAATCCCAACCTGAAGAGATATCAAGGAATTCTTTATGGGGCAGCCTTATTACATGACCTTGGGCATGCCCCACTAAGCCACTCAGGGGAAGAAATGTTTGGGCTAAGGCATGAAAGCTGGACAGCTCGTTTGATACAAAATTATCCGGCCATCACAAAACCTTTAGAAGCGTTTGAAGAAGGAACAGCTGAACAAGTGGCAAATCTTATTGAGAAAGAGCAATCCCCTCACACCGTTATCAAAGCACTTATAAGTAGTCAACTTGACTGCGATCGGCTCGATTATTTATTACGAGATAGCTATAGCACCGGAACTAGATTTGGCCAATTGGATCTGGAAAGAATACTTTCTGCATTAACTCTTGCTCCTGATGGAAGCCTAGCTATTCACCCAAAAGGGCTTATGGCAGTTGAGCATTATTTAGTTGTACGAAATTTGATGTACAGGAGTGTCTATAACCATCGCATTAATGAGGTGTGCAGCTGGTTACTTGAACAAATTGTAGAAACTGCACGTCAATTAGGCGCCAACAAAGTTTGGGCAGATAGGCATATGTCCAAATGGCTTTGGCACTCAGATGAAATAGATCTAGAAACATTTTTAGCAAATGATGATGTTCGAACTTGCTATCACCTACTCCGTTGGCAAGAAGAAGCTCCTGAAGTGCTTTCCGAAAAATGCAAGCGTTTTGTAAATCGAAATTTATTAAAGGCTTTAGATGTTCACCATTTAAGTAATGAGTGTCAATTGGGAGCCCTTGCGAAAGCAAGAAAGCTTGTAGAGGATATTGGAGACGATCCCGACCAATTTTGTACCCTACGACATCAAAATTTAGAAAGTTACCAACCCTATAAAAGAGGACTGCGTCTATGGGATGGCGAAGAATTAAAGGCTTTAGAGAAAGTTTCTCCATTAGTTGAGGGGCTAATTAGTCCAGCAAAAGCCACTTGGCTAATCCATCCCAGAGAGATCCATGAAGACCTTAAAAAAGCAATCAAGATTTAAAGGAATGATTTTAATTAAACAAATTGCACAACATTATCTAAATGAATAAGCATCAAGAAGAATTTCAAACGGTCACCTTCCCATTAGCTCGTAAAGAGGATTGGCAAAAAGTTCTGCCCATCAAGTTAATTGATCTTCAACCAGGGATAGTTGTCGTTGATTGTCTTGACTGGGTCCTTAGCTGCAGAGATTTCAAAAAAATAAAAGTCATTTTTCATAAAGCAGGCCTTGAGATCAAGTTGATTCAGTCAAATATTCCAGAAACTATTGTCAGTGCTTCTTCACTTGGTTATCAAACAATTTTAAAACTCGAAGAAAATGAAAAGGCACCTAACATTTCAAGAACCTCAAATCTCAGCGAAAAAAACAAGTCTTCTATATTGTTTCATCAAGGAACACTGAGGTCCGGAGAGAGTTTAGATACAGAAGGAAATGTACTTTTGCTTGGAGATGTCAATCCAGGAGCCAAAATCTCTGCTGGTGGAGATGTAATGGTATGGGGAAGGCTTCGAGGAGTTGCGCACGCAGGTAAAGATGGAAACAATCAAGCAAAAATTGTTTCCCTACAACTGAGGCCCCTCCAATTGAGAATTGCAAACAAAATCGCTCGCGGTCCTGAGGAGAGGCCTCAAGAAGGCTTAGCAGAAGAAGCCCTCATTGAATTTGATCAAATTGTTATTAAACCAGCGAGAATTAATGCTTTCAAAAGCTTTAACGAAAGCAATAACCCATCAAACAAACCATAAAGCTAAAAGCTATTTATATAAGTGGGTTTACAGGGAAAATGGTAGAGGATATGAATCATTAAACACTTTCAAATGCAAAGCTTGTCCCATTATCTGTTTTGAGCAATGACAAGGGCATTTAAGATGCGAACGTATTGAAGAGGTCTGTGGCGACAAATACACGCATCATTCTTATCTGCTCTGGCAAAGGAGGGGTCGGGAAGACAACTCTGACCGCAAATTTAGGCATCGCACTAGCGAAGAAAGGCATTAGTACCGCAGTTTTAGATGCGGACTTTGGCTTGAGGAATCTAGATTTGCTACTAGGCCTGGAAAATCGCATTATCTATACAGCGCAAGAAGTTCTAGAGGAAAGTTGCCGGCTAGAACAAGCGCTTGTAAAACACAAACAACAGCCGAATCTCTCCCTCCTACCAGCAGGAAACCCACGCATGCTGGATTGGCTAAAGCCAGATGATATGCAGCGTATTGTTTCTTTATTAAGTGAACAATTCGACTATGTCTTGATTGATTGTCCTGCAGGAGTAGAAGAAGGATTCAAAAATGCTGTTTCAGCATCAAAAGAAGCCATAGTTGTCACAAATCCCGAAGTCTCCGCAGTACGTGATGCTGATCGGGTTATAGGACTTCTCAATACACATGGGATTAATCCCATTCAACTAGTTCTCAACAGAGTACGTCCAAAAATGATTGCCAGCCAGGAAATGCTCTCTATTGATGATGTAACAGATATTCTTGCCCTTCCTTTACTTGGGCTCGTAATAGAAGATGAACAAGTAATTGTTAGTACCAATCGCGGGGAGCCTCTCACTCTTAATGGAAGCAAGACTCCTGCAGCACGCTGTTACTCCAACATTGCTAGCCGTTTACATGGAGAAGATATTCCTTTAATTGATCCTTCCAAAGAAGGGTCAGGCATGCGCGACAAACTCAGACGTCTAATGCAAACCAAGATTTTCTAACTCCATGACACTACGTGACATCCTCAACAAATTACTAAGGCGCCAAGAAGCTAGTGCTAATACTGCTAGAGAACGTCTTCAACTAGTTCTTGCACACGATCGCACAGATCTAAGCCCAGATCTTTTAGATCAAATGAGACGGGAAATCCTAGAAGTAGTAGCCAAATATGTAGAGATAGACATTGAAGAAGGTGCTGTCAGTCTAGAGACTGAAGACCGTATGACTGCTCTAGTCGCGAACTTACCTATCAAAAGAGATGCTTCAGGCGCATTAAGAACTAAAGAGTTAACCGACGACTCAGAGAGCGAGCCATCAAAAGAAAACTAATAGAAGTTATGTATATATATTTTTAAGTGACTTTACATGTTTATATTCACTTAAGATAAATCAGCATGACGAACTTAAAACATCTTTTAAAATCCATTAAAAAATTCAGTTACTTGCTTCAATTCTCCAACAAACTAAATACTCATATATTTATTAAACCATAATTAGCTTAATAAATGATTAAATGCAAAAACAAATTCTTACTCTTAAGAAAAAACCCTTTCTTTAGAAGATCGTCAACATTTTTAAAGCCTGCTTAGTTAAGATTTGAAGAATGCCGGCTTAGCTCAGTGGTAGAGCAGCGCTTTTGTAAAGCGAAGGTCATCGGTTCAAATCCGTTAGCCGGCTTGAAGTAATCAATATTCAACAATTCAAAAACTAATCTCTGCATCCGAGCCTTTATATAGGCAGCAAGGCCTCCAACCCCAGGCAAACAATTTCTCAAGAACCACCTTGCTCCTCCCCTTTCCCTGAAATAAGCCAAGCTCCTATAAACAAAGCTAATAATCCCAATCCTCTCAGCTCAACTATTGGAGTCAAAAAATTAATACCAGGCTTCAAGATCCAATAAAAAAAACTCTGAAGGATGAAAACTACACCTAAAAGCCAAATCATTAGACTCGATCGTTTTCAATAATCACAGCACCACTTCTTAAAACCTGCCAAGACCCTTGCTGACACCACATAATCAAAGTACTTGCCAAGCCAGATGCTTTTGGCCAAGGCACAGGTCCAAGTAATGGCAAGTTTGGGAAACAATTAGCCACTTCTTCTGCATTCAACAATGGATGTTCTCCTGAGATATTTGCACTAGTTGTTGCCAATGGACCACTTTTAGCAAGGAGTTCAATAGTGGGTTGACATGCAGGAATTCTCATTCCCAGATTTGTTTTACCTGGATTAAGAGCAGTAACTATTGGGCCTCTTGCAGGCAAAACCATAGTTAAAGCTCCTGGCCAATAACGCCTAGCCATTACCCAAGCATCCTTCAAAGCATTCTTAGAAACACATGCAAATAATTCGTCTGGGCTAGAACCCATCAAAATCAAAGGTTTATTAGCTGGTCTTTGCTTTATCTCCCACAACTGAGATGCGTATTCTGGACATGAAGCAAGTGCTGGCAAAGTATCAGTTGGCAATAAAGCTGCAAAGCCTTTTTGGAGCTTGGAAGACAATCCACCCCCCCCTTCTATAGAGTTTTTTTGAAGAGAACTCATAAGGAAAAATCAAAAGTCAAGGGCAGCGACCAAAAGCAAAACGTTTCTCACCTTGCAAATCAGTTTCAAAATCAACATCTTTTAATCCCGAGTTACACATAAGTTCCAAAACAAACTCACTTTGATCATGCTGATGTTCAAGGATCAACCAGCCGCCATTAGATAGTGCATCACAAGCACCCTTAAGTATCTCTCGACATGGGTCTAATCCATCATCTCCTCCACAAAGCGCCAAATAGGGCTCATTTTCTTTAACTATTGGATCCAAAGTATTTATAACAGCAGTAGGAATATAAGGAGGATTAGCGAGGACTAAATCAATAGCACCCCACCAAGGAGTTAAAGGTTCCCACCAACTACCTAAATGAAGTCTGACATTGGCTGTAGCTGCTAAGCATTGCAAATTTCTTTGAGCAAGGGACAAAGCTTCTTCACTAATGTCGACAGCATGGCCACTTGCAAGAGGCAAAGACCTTCCTAAGGCAACTGCCAGAGCTCCAGATCCAGTTCCTAAGTCTGCCCAAAGCCCTTGAAAGTCCTTATCAAACCTTTTTAGCGCTAAATCTATTAAAAGCTCAGTCTCCTGACGAGGGATCAAAGCCTCAGGGCTAACTTCCAATACAAAATCTCTCCATGGACAACATCCAGCAAGATGCTGCAAGGGGATTTGGCTATCTAGATGCTCCCTCCAAAGGCTGCCTAAATGCTCCAATGTTTGTTGAAGCTTCAAAGAGCGGCTTGGATCAAGATGTAATTTTTGAAGTGTGCTCCACCTCAAGCCTCCACATATATCTATCAGCCAATCGAAGTCAACTTCTCTACCTCCTTTTGACAAAAGTTTTTTCCTCCACTGAAAAAACTCTTTCCCAGACAATTCTTGAACTCCCATAAAATTGCTCTCAAACAAATAAAAACAAATCAATTATTTATATCTGGTCCAAATTGAAGTTTTTGCAAATAACTTGAGATGTGATGCGGGACAGTTTTTATCAAATGATTCTCTTCCCTAACTTTTTTGACCAAAACCAAATCAACCCAGGCCTCTGCAACAAGGACGCCTGATCTCAAAAACTTTGTTATCCAAGGCCAACGAGCAAGTTTACGAGGTAAAGAACGACTTTCCAATACAACTTCCTCCCCATGAAAAACAGCACTTAAATAATTGATTTTCAACGAAACAACTGGCAGCTCAAATCCCTGCGCGGATAGATCTTTGTAAAGCAAACCAACTTCCGCAAGTGCTTCAACTCTTGCCTCTTCTAACCAATTGAAATAGGCACCATGCCACATGACTCCTGCATGATCTGTATGTTGAGGCAATACACGCTTTACAAGCTTCCAAGGGTGTCCAACTGATCTCTCACAATTTCCCTTTTCCATTGGATATAAAGAAGCTCTCAGGTAGAGCGCTTAAAGCAATTAATTACACAGATATTCCATTCATAGGGCTTAATCACTAAATAGAAGTGAGATCCCTTGAAAAGAAAAGATTAATGAGTTTTTTGAGCAAAAAGATTCTTACTGTGCTTTCCAAATCACAATTGCTTTAGACCGAGGGGCCAATTTTTCCTTTCCCCTTTGAAGAAAAGAAGCTGGACTTTTCCCCTTCATTGGTAACAAGAAATGTCCCAATCAGAAAAAGCACTGGAACAGCAACGAAAAGAAGGGTGGCGGCAGCGCCGAAATTGGTGGTTTCCATTGAGACGAATGGTTACACACAGAAACTATCACTTTCAGGCCCTATAAACCTCATTCCTGTCAGGGCTCTTCATGGGCTTGGCATAAAAAGATAAATCCAAACATCAAATTTTGCTATTCATAGCCAACCAAAATCAAGCTGGAACTGACTTGAGGAAAGAAAACTACAAATCCAAAAGATTTTTCAACTTGAAGAACTTTTGTAATCCTCAAAGCAAAAAACTTTCTGATCCAAAAATAAAGAGCAAAAAAAATGCATTCTGCTTGGAGGAGTCTTCTCAGCTTCTTCCCAAAAAGATTCTAAATAAGGCTTAGAAAACAGACCTAGCGATGCCCTATAGCCTGGAAATGACTTACTCAAGTTCTTAGGGAAGCCCAAGAACCCTTTTAAATGGTGGCATTGCGATTTGTGACCAAAAATTCTTGACAACTTTGGACATCGAAAACACGCCGCCCCAAGGAGGATAAAGCGTATTTCTGGCAATTTTAAGTGTCACTAGACATTTCAGCTGACGACAAGATTGCACTTATATAAAGGGAGAAGCTTTACGATCGTCGGGTCTAGCTGCATTGAGCAGCTTTAGTTTCACGAATCTGAGCCCATGGGATTGCCCTGGTATCGGGTGCACACAGTCGTTTTAAACGACCCCGGCCGACTCCTGGCCGTGCACCTCATGCACACAGCTTTGTTAGCCGGCTGGGCCGGCTCCATGCTCCTATATGAGCTAGCCATCTTTGATCCTTCTGACCCAGTCCTGAACCCAATGTGGCGCCAGGGTATGTATGTCATGCCAATGACAGCCCGACTAGGCGTAACAAGTAGCTGGAATGGCTGGGATATCACTGGTGGAATCGGATCATTCGATTTTGATTCATTAAGCTTCTGGGGCAAAGCTCTTCCGTATTCAACGTTTGAAGGCGTTGCCGTAGCTCATATCTTTCTGAGTGGCTTGCTGATTTTGGCTGCCATTTGGCATTGGACCTACTGGGATCTTGAGCTCTGGGAAGACTCCAGAACAGGAGAAGCCGCTCTAGATCTGCCAAAAATATTTGGTATTCACCTCACCCTTGCAGGCACTATCTGCTTTTGGTTTGGACTAGGCCATTGTTCACAATTTGTGGGGCTTTGGGTGTCTGATCCATATGGACTTACAGGTCACGTTGAAAAGATAGATCCTGTTTGGGGTGCTGCTGGATTCAATCCATTCAACCCAGGAGGAATAGTTGCCAACCATATTGGTGCCGGTTTACTCGGTATTATTGGTGGTCACTGGCACATCTTTAACCGCCCCGGTGAAAGGTGGTATAGGACTTTGAAAATGGGCAACTTGGAAGGTGCCTTATCTAGTGCCCTTGCTGCGACTCACTTTGTAGGGATTATTGTTGCCTACACAATGTGGTATGGGACTGCCAGCACCCCAGTAGAACTTTTTGGCCCAACACGTTATCAATGGGATAACAATTACTTTAAGACTGAAATCAATCGCCGTGTAGAGGCCTCCATTGCAGATGGAGCCTCAAAAGCAGAAGCATATGGAGCTATACCAGAAAAATTAGCTTTCTATGATTACGTTGGAAACAGTCCTGCAAAAGGTGGATTATTCCGACCTGGTGCAATGGTTAATGGAGACGGAGTCCCTACTGGATGGCAAGGTCACATTGGTTTTACAGACAAAGATGGTAATGAGTTAGAAGTCCGTAGAATTCCTAACTTCTTCGAGAACTTCCCAGTAGTGCTCGAAGATCAAAATGGAGTTGTACGTGCCGACATCCCATTCAGACGAGCTGAAGCAAAGTATTCCATCGAGCAAACAGGTATATCCGCCACCATTTACGGTGGTGAGCTCAACGGACAAACCTTTAACGACCCTGTTGTCGTAAAGCGTCTAGCCCGTAAAGCACAGCTTGGGGAAGCCTTTAAGTTTGATAGAGACCGCTACAAGTCAGACGGTGTCTTCCGCAGTGGCCCAAGAACATGGTTCGCTTGGTCTCACCTCTGTTTTGGATTGCTCTACTTGTTTGGTCATTGGTGGCATGCATCAAGATCTCTCTACGGAGATGTCTTTGCTGGCGTCGATCCAGACATGGGCGATCAAGTGGAATTCGGTCTATTCAAGAAACTTGGAGACGAAACCACACGTCGTGTACCTGGACGTGCCTAATATCAGGATATTCAAAAGCCCTGATACCTTTACCTGAATCTTTTTTATGGCAGCATTCACCTACACCCTCATAACAGCCCTAGCGCTTGTCACACTATTTTTCTGCGTCGCCTTTCGCGATCCGCCGAAATACAAAAACAATCGTTAAGAAAAAAGCCCCACAAAAGTGGGGCTTTTTTCTTGCTTATCTATATTCTTAAAATTCATCTATTAAAGCGAATTTTCAGTGTCGAAATTCCACAAATATAATCTTCAAAAGCATTTCTACTAACAAATAAATAGCTAAAGCCCTTCTCAGAAAGCTAATCAATGTATACAGTAAGGATAATTAACTTTGAAGTGATAGGGCAGCATGCAATGCCCCTCATGCCAAAACACAGATAGCAGGGTTCTCGAATCACGCTCTGCAGATGCAGGTAGAAGTGTGCGAAGACGTCGAGAATGTCTGAATTGTGACTTTCGTTTCACTACTTATGAAAGAGTGGAAACGGTTCCAATCACTGTTTTAAAGCGCAATGGCAGTAGAGAAACATTTAATCGGAGCAAACTATTAAATGGAGTCACAAGAGCTTGTGAAAAGACTTCTATTCAAAGCAAAAACATAGAAGTGATTGTTGATGCACTAGAAGTACAACTCCAACAACGCAATGTTCGAGAAGTCCCTAGTTCCGAGATAGGAGAAATGGTTCTGGTCAACTTAAAAGGTATTAGCGAAGTTGCCTATATTCGATTTGCTTCGGTTTATCGGCAATTCAATGGCATCAATGATTTCGTCGAAACCTTAGAAACTTTCAATTCTGAAAAAGGGCAATTGGCTACTGTTATTTAAACTGGATAGCCATATCTGTAGAGTGGCACAATATTCCGAAAGGCAAGCGGGCCATTCGGAAATCTTTCATACTGCCTTAAGGCAGACCGCTAAAGCATTATGTCGGTTAATCCCACAGAGCCTATTCAGGGATCCAATTCAGAAGTAAGTATCGAGACCAATCAGAACGCTGATTCAGCGACTCAGACTTCTGAAGTTATCAATTCAGAAATCCCAGAAGAAGACCTAAGTATTCCGGCTGATGTTCCAAAAGCTGATGATCCTAGTAGCAGAGTCAACAAAAATGATTTAAATAGTGCTGGCTTTACACTTGATGAGTTTGCTTCTCTTTTAAGCAAATACGACTACAACTTCAAGCCTGGTGACATTGTCAACGGAACAGTTTTTGCTCTTGAATCGAAAGGAGCAATGATTGATATAGGTGCAAAGACAGCTGCATTTATGCCTATGCAAGAGGTTTCCATTAATAGAGTAGAAGGATTAAGCGACGTTTTACAACCAGCAGAAATTCGTCAGTTCTTCATTATGAGTGAAGAAAATGAAGATGGCCAATTATCACTTTCCATCCGTCGAATTGAATACCAACGTGCATGGGAAAGGGTCCGGCAACTACAAAAAGAAGATGCAACCATTTATTCAGAAGTATTTGCAACAAACCGTGGTGGTGCACTAGTAAGAGTAGAAGGACTTAGAGGTTTTATTCCTGGTTCTCATATCAGCACCCGAAAACCGAAAGAAGAACTTGTAGCGGATTTCCTACCTCTTAAATTTCTGGAAGTTGATGAAGAGCGAAACCGTCTTGTCCTTAGTCATAGGAGAGCTCTGGTTGAAAGAAAAATGAATCGACTGGAGGTGGGCGAAGTTGTAATCGGAACAGTAAGAGGAATCAAGCCTTATGGAGCATTTATAGATATAGGAGGTGTAAGTGGTCTACTCCACATATCAGAAATTAGTCATGAACATATTGAGACACCTCACTCGGTTCTAAATGTTAATGATCAAATGAAGGTAATGATTATTGATCTAGATGCTGAACGTGGTCGAATTTCATTGTCAACAAAAGCCCTGGAACCAGAACCTGGAGATATGCTTACAGATCCACAAAAAGTGTTTGATAAAGCAGAGGAAATGGCAGCTCGCTATAAACAAATGCTTCTTGAGCAAGCAGAAGAAGGAGAAGATCCAATAGCAGTGATGACAATATGAACTAAAGCAAATTAAATGACAACACTTTGGC
Source organism: Prochlorococcus sp. AG-363-C20 (assembly GCA_003280295.1). Classification (GTDB taxonomy): domain Bacteria; phylum Cyanobacteriota; class Cyanobacteriia; order PCC-6307; family Cyanobiaceae; genus AG-363-K07. The sequence goes on from QCFI01000022.1 coordinate 11,120, forward strand.
TGAGGGATCAACCAATCGGCACGATTAAAGGGGTGCTATTCGATAAGGATGGCACCCTTTCAAATAGCGAAAGTCATCTTTTAAATCTTGCAGAATTAAGGGTTCAGGAAGCCTTGCGGCTCTTTCATGAGGAAGGAGAAAGCTGGGGTCTATTAAAAGAGCTCAAAAAGTTAATGTCTAAAGCCTATGGCATTACAAAAAACGGACTCAGTCCAGATGGAATTATTGCTATTGCTTCTCGTGAAAATAACTTGATTTCTACAGCAACTATACTTTGTATTTTAGGGAAAACTTGGCCAAAAGCAGTAGAACTTTCTAACAAGATTTTTCTATTAGTAGATGATGTACTCGATGAAAACAAGAGTAGTCCTACAAGAGAAAGGAAGCTTTTACCAGGAGCCCAGAAACTATTGAAAAATTTACATAATGCAAATGTCAAATGTGCATTAATCAGTAACGACAGTCGTCTAGGGGTTCAAAACTTCTTGTCCAAAAACAATTTGAATAGTTTAATGAGCAATTTCTGGAGTGCGGATCACTTTCCCGCAAAGCCTGATCCAGAAGCAGTTGAAGCTCTGTGCACAAAGCTAAATCTTCATCCATCTCAATGCGCACTGATTGGAGATGCTGATTCAGATCTATTGATGGCACGTCAATCAGGCATTGGAATAAGGCTTGGATATACAGGTGGATGGACGAAGAAGCCAAGGCTCACAGAGCACCAGTACTTGATCCATAACTGGGATGAGTTAACTATTCAACAAAACAAACCTTACAGTGCACATAAAGATAATGATCTATGAGTAGCTTCGTTTTTACATCTGAGTCAGTCACAGAAGGACATCCTGACAAAATATGCGATCAAATTAGTGATGCAGTTCTAGATGCTCTATTAGCTCAAGACCCAACAAGTAGAGTCGCCTGTGAAACAGTTGTAAATACAGGTTTATGCCTGATTACAGGAGAAGTAAGTTCAAAAGCCAAAGTTGACTTCATACATCTTGTAAGAGATGTGATTCGAGAAATTGGATATAACGGAGCCCGAGCAGGCGGTTTTGATGCCAATAGCTGCGCAGTTCTAGTGGCACTAGATCAACAATCCCCTGATATTGCACAAGGGGTCGATGAAGCAAATGACCACTCTGGTGATCCTCTAGACAAGGTGGGGGCAGGTGATCAAGGAATCATGTTTGGCTATGCATGTGATGAGACTCCAGAGCTAATGCCTCTGCCTATAAGTCTGGCCCACCGTTTGTCCAGAAGACTTGCCCAAGTTCGTCATCAGAAATTATTGGACTACCTTCTTCCAGATGGAAAAACACAAGTCAGTGTCAATTACGAAAAAGGCTGTCCAGTCGCAATCGACACAATATTGATCTCAACACAGCACACTTCCGATATTCAGGGAGTCACTAATGAAGAAGCTATAAATTCTCGTATATCCAAAGATCTTTGGGAACTAGTTGTAGAACCTGCGACTGCTGATCTTCCATTAAAACCAAATCAGAAAGATACTCGTTTCCTAGTAAACCCTACTGGCAAATTTGTAGTAGGTGGTCCTCAAGGAGATGCAGGACTGACTGGAAGAAAAATTATCGTCGATACATATGGAGGTTATGCACGTCATGGTGGTGGTGCATTCTCGGGAAAAGATCCAACAAAAGTTGATAGGTCAGGAGCCTATGCTGCAAGATTTGTCGCAAAGTGCTTAGTAGAGGCAAAGCTGGCAAAAAGAGCAGAAGTCCAACTTAGTTATGCCATTGGAATAGCTAAACCAGTTTCAATTCTCGTAGAAACCTTTGGAACAGGAAAGATTTCTGACAGTGCCCTTACCGAAGTTGTGGCACAAAATTTTGACCTCCGTCCAGGTGCAATTATTGAACAATTCAATCTCAGAAATCTGCCACAACAGAACAATGGGCGTTTTTATAGAGATACTGCAGCATATGGACATTTTGGTCGTACTGATCTAAATCTTCCATGGGAAAATGTTGGGAACAAATCAACTGAACTTTTACAAAATAGTCAAAATCTTATCAATTAAATAACACAAAGGCAGGTTCTAAATGAAGACGTCCCTTTTAACAATGGGCATAGATCTTGGGACTAGTGGAGTACGTATAGCTGTTTTAAATGAAAAAAAAGTTTTACTGCATAGTGCTGAAATGGAATACCCAAGTGAACTATCCGAATGGAGAGATTGGAAGGAATGTTGCCGCATACTTATTAAAGAGATTCCTAAATCTTTAAAAAAAAGGCTCACAGCTTGTGCCGTAGACGGGACATCAGGCACCTTGCTTGCCTGTAATAAAAAAGGCAAACCCCTAGGAGCAGCTATCCCTTATCACATTAGTTGTCCTGAACAAGAACAAGCGCTTTCAAAAATCCTTCCCAATAAAGGTATTGCATCAAGTATTAACAGTAGTCTTGCAAAAGCTCTGCGGATCATTGATCAATTTGGTTCTGAATTGCTACTAAGGCATCAATCCGACTGGATTACAGGTTGGCTACTAGGCAATTGGGACTGGGGGGAAGAAAGTAACAATCTCCGTATGGGATGGGACCCTCAGAAAAAATTATGGGAACCCAATCTTGAAGAACTTTCTTGGCACCATGCATTACCAATAATCGTGGAAAGTGGAAGTATTCTTTCAACTCTTGCCTCAGACAAGGCAGAAGATTTGGGACTCCCAAAAGATCTACTCATAATTGCAGGCACTACAGATGCAAATGCAGCTGCTATAAGTGCAGAGTTAGAAAAAAAAGAAGGGTTAACAATATTGGGTAGCACAATAGTCGTCAAAAGTTTTATAAACAAGCCAATCAAAGCTATTGGGATTACAAACCATCGTGTTTTAAACCGTTGGCTATGTGGAGGCGCCTCAAATACTGGAGGGTCAGTGCTAAGAAAGTTTTTTACAGATAAGGACTTGCAAGAATTAAGTCAACAAATCAATCCAGAAATTGATAGTGGATTAAGGCTAAGGCCTATGCTTTTCAAAGGGGAACGTTTCCCAATTAACGATCCTCACTTAGAACCAATTCTCGAACCAAGGCCTATTAGCGACTCTCTATATCTCCATGGAATCCTTGAAGGTTTAGCGAGAATAGAATATCAAGGGTGGCAAAAACTCATAGAACTTGGAGTCCCCAGGCCTCAAAGAATTATCACCATTGGAGGAGGCTCCAAGAATCCTCAATGGAGACGTATTCGAGAAAGAACTATAGGTATCCCAATAAAAAAGTCTATAAAAACTTCTGCACAAGGTGCTGCTCTCATAGCATTAAAAGCGATCTCTCATAAAAGCAAAGTCTAGACTTCTTAAACTTTCTGATTAGACATAAGAAAATTTTAAAAACTAATATTCGCGGAATTTTGGTCGATTCTCAGTCCCATTTTACCCAATATAAGGTTATAAACAAATCAATTGAGATTATTACTATGGTAACTTTTCGCTGACATTAGATATTGATGAACTAAGAAAATCAATTCACCCTAAACCAAATTTAACTTTTATGGAAACCAACCAGCTAAGCCCATCTATAACAAACAAAATTTGCAAGCATATGAATGCTGAACATCCCAAGGCATTAATTGAATATGCAAAGCGTTATGGAGGAATCATCCAACCTCGTCAAGTAAAGATGACTGATTTAAACCCTAAAGCAATGAAATTAGAAGTCGATGGTGAAACCATCCAAATCCCTTTTGACCACATACTTATTGATAGATCAGATGCGCATAAAACCTTAATAGCCATGCTTAATGAGGAGCCAGAGGAGACTTAGTCAGTTTTGTATGAGTGCTTTATAACTACCAAAAGTCAACAGGCATGATCAAGCTCATTTTGGCATCATGTCTAGGGAAAGAGAACTTAGAAGTCCAGAAAAAAAAAAAAACACACACTGTGTTCTAAAATTTAGTGGCCGTGAGCAAAAGCTCAGGCAACAAGCCGGGATAGCTCAGTTGGTAGAGCAGGCGACTGAAAATCGCCGTGTCCCCAGTTCAAATCTGGGTCCTGGCATATTCAATTTTAGGATCCTTTACCATTTCTATATAGTGTTTTTAGTTAAGGGTTCTCTTCCCATAAACAGATCCCAGTAATAATCAATTAAAGATATTTGCTTCGAAAAGTTTAGCCATTAAATCATTTTAGATCCATCTTAAATACTCTTTTAACCCAAGACCCAGATGCTTATTTTACGCATAAGCTTAATAATACAAAAAACATCAACAGAACAGAAACATTTTTATTTTGAAAAATATTATGAACCTTAGAAAAAAGAGGATTAAAAGATAAATTCAATTTATTATCAAGCAAATTAAAACAAATCACCAAAGAAGGTAATTGAGACATGTCTTTTCAAGAAGCCTATAAAGGCAATGATCGTTACTATAACAACGCTGACAGTTTTGCCATGGCCTTTGATGAAACATGGAAAAATCACTCAGCAAAGTCAGTTCAAGAACCATCAAGCAAAGAACAGAAGCTAAAATTCATCCTTTCGGAGATAAAAGATCATCCTTTTATGCAAGACTATCCAATTAAAGCAAAGGAAATAGCTGAGTTTCGACTAAGGCTGTTGAATCTTGAGTAAAATCAAGTTCAACTGAAATTGAAACATTGATGTTAGCTCAAATTGATCCATAGCTCAATTTAAAAGATATATAAAGTGTAAGTTTCTTTTATGATATTTGAATATTGTTATAGAATTAGCTTGATAATCAATTCGATCTTATTGTTGCTCTAGAGAGTTTCAAATGTCTTCTATCCCTATTTATGCTCTTCAATTCGGTGGTCTTAGCATGACCGAATCACCCGTCAGCTATGACAAAACCAGAATTGCTGGGAGTACTAACGTTAGTTATATATTGCATTGTAAGGGAGGCTGCATGCCAGGTCAGAAAGAATTATTTACTACAAACTCAAGAAGTAAAGTAGGTATAGGGGCTTACTTATACTCCAACAAAGTCATCAAAGCTTTTAAACGTGAAAGATATATAGAGGGGCACCCAGTAATGGGGATAAAATTTCCAAAGGGTCATAATGATTACTATTCCTATGATCAATATGTAGCTAATGACGATGACACTCTAAATTTAGCAATTCGAGCATCATATAGACAAGTATTTGGCAACTTTCAACCAATGGAAAGTGAACGACCAATAGAAATAGAAAGAAGACTAAGAAATGGAGATATTCCAATTCGTGAATTCATAAGATTAATAGCCAAATCTCCATTTTACCGAACTCACTATTTCGAGAATGTAAATCAACAACGTTGCATTGAACTTAACTTGAAACACATTCTAGGCAGGCCTCCGTTAAGCCAAGAAGAAATTATTTTTCATATCGAATTACTTTATAGTGAAGGATTTGATGCTCATATTGACACTTTAATAGATTCAATGGAATACCATGAAAACTTTGGAGTATCCACAGTCCCATATCAACGCTGCTGGAACTCCCCTTGTGGAGTTAAAACATCAACTTTCAATCTAAGTGCATCTTTAGCAAGAAGTTTCGCTACTAGTGACAATGCAATCCATGGACGCAAAACAACTTGGGATGAACCAAGTGGAGTCAGTCAATTAGTTCAAGAGCTAACGTCTAAGATCTCTAATGAAATACAAATTCCTCAATATGCTGAATATCTATCTGAAACAGTCAATTTACATGTTCAAAAACTTGATAATGAACCTTTACCCAATTAGATTTTGAAATTAATAAATTCATTCTTCAGGAACCGGCATCTTATCAGCCCGTGCAGAGCCTTCATCCACCATATATTGAGAAGCCTTGAGAGCATTCCTCTAAAGCCTTATCTAAGGTTAAGGTGCCAGCAATGGTAGTTGATTAAATGTTAAAATTAATTCAAGAAATAAGCAGTATTAGCAACAGTTTAATCTCCTCAAACACCAGGAAATTTGTTCATGAATATTGAACAATTTATCTCCAGAAGTGAAGGGCAATGGAGATCAATGAGAAGTGGACACTCACTTGCATTTCAACAATTTGATCAAATAATTAGTCTATTAACTATCAAGTTATTAAAATATAATGATCCCAAAGTCTTAGAGTTATTAAAAGCAAATTCCAAAGAGGAAGGTGACTTTATATCACCTTTTCATATTAAATGGGAAAGCGAATCCGATTGGGATAATAATGACTCGTCTAAATTTAATTCTGGACAAAGCATATTAATTCCAATTCCGAAAAATAATAATCAAGGTTTTCTTATAAGAAGCCTAGGTTATACAGAGTCAACCCCATCATTATCAAAATATTGTTTTCTTAATGATGAAACATTGGTTCTTAGGACTAAATATGAAAAGACTTTTACAGAAGAAAAGATATGGTTTCTCTCCGAAAATGTACGTTGTCGCTCATCTGTAATTTACACAAACAATCAGGAAGGGGTCATGCAAACTTCCTTTGCTTCAGAAGTTAAAGTTTTAAAGAGTAAAAAGGATCAAACACAAAATCATTCCTAATGATTAACAGCTCACTTTTTTATTTTGCAAAAACACTTGCAGGAAAATATTCAAATACAGATCAAGCGAAAAAAAAACCAAGAGATTTCGCACATATTAATATCTACTTTCGGCCATTAGAATGGTCAATTCTAAATGGTCCATGGTTCTACTCAGAGCAAAGTTATGTTTTTTCACCCTGGTCTCCTTATAGGCAAGGAATACATAAGCTTCTAAAAAAAAATAAAATTTATATTGTTGAGAATTATGAGATCATAGAGCCTGAAAGAATTGCTGGGAGTGGTTTCAGGCCAGAGCTTTTAAAAGCTATCAGAAAAGATATGTTTTACAAGAGGTGTGGTTGTTCAATGCAATTCAAAGAAATTAAACCAGGTTCTTATATAGGAAAGGTTGAGCCTGGCAGAAATTGTAAGATCCAAAGAGGAGAAAAATTAACTTACCTTGTAAGCAATGTGGAATTTAATCAAGCCAAGTGGATAAGTCTAGATGAGGGTTTTGATGAAGCGACAAATGAAAAAATCTGGGGTTCTGAGCACGGACCTTTAAAATTCAGAAAGGTTGAATCTCTAGCAAATAATTTAATTGGAGAGTGGTTAAAAATATAGTATTAGTATTGCATTATTTAAAATTTATCTCTTCACCTCAAAAGCATATCTAACTCCAACTTCTTAGCCTTCTCGCGGACAAATCTATGAGTATCTTTCTTTCCTATTGAAATATTCTGAATAATAACTCTATTTTCAGCAATTCTAAGAAGTGAATCAAGTTTAAGCAAAGTTGCATATCTACATGCCCAAAATGGAGTCATAGATTCATCAAGCCATTTAGAAATATATCGGATTGCGATAGATGGAAATAGTTTCATAGCAGTTAAGATAGCAACTGGTCTGAATTTCATAAAGTCTGGCCAATCGTCTTCTAAACAAGAAAAAGTAAGTGCCTTTATTTCAGACAGTGCATCCTCATTCCATCCATCAACAGATCTAAAAAGAATCATCAAAAAGTAAAGAGCACCATAATCTCTTTTCATTCGGGCTAATTGAATCGATAAAATTCCCCAAAGATATTCTGGGTTTCTTGTGGAAAGATGTTTCAAGGAGAGATAAGCTCTTCTGAAATCAGTATTCAATAAACATTCAACTAGGAACTTATCCTCTTGATTTTCTTCATGTTCATCCAAAAGTTCTAAATGATTAGGGTTATCTTTAATAAGCGAGTCTATGGTATTTATCAAATCTAAATTATATATCTTATTTTGATTTTGAGGCCACAAATTGTATAAAGCCTTCATCCTAAAAGATGGTGCAACTGGAGTTCTCAAAACAGAAGAAAGTAAAGAAATATCTCCGGAATTAATAACATCATTAACCGCACATTGCCGATCATTTTGATTTGGGAGTTTCAGAAAATCCTCAAGCTCTTTAATTTGATTACATCCACCTGATAATTTTCTCACAGCTGCAATAGATGCACCTCGGATACCTGGATGAAGTGAAAGATCATCCAATAAAAGTTTTAGGCTAGGCAAATCCGAAATTGAGCCTAAATTACTAAGCGCCTGAATTAATACTCTCCTATTTTGATTAGGATCACTAAGTAAATTAGAAATGGCTTGAATTAAACTACTATCTTTACAGTTAAGTTCTTGAAGAGCCCAGGCGGCATTTTCCACTAAATATGGGTCACTACTATCAAGAAAAGAACCAATGATAGGAATTGCATTGACACAGCCATGACGAGCCAAAACTTCAATAGCCTTTCTTTTTGCAATTAGAATAGAGGGTTCTTGAGAATTAGACTCAAGCAAATTTAAAAGTACTTTCTCGGTATCCAAGCCTGGATACTTATATAAATGAAAGACTGCTTTATAGTAATCACTAGACAGCTCAAGTTGATCATTTGGTTTAGCAAGTAGTTTGAAAGCATCCTCCTTGCTTACTTCAGGAAGGTTGTCAAAAGGATTTTTTTTCATTTAGACAAAGAGTATTTTTGATTAAAGTCAAAAAATGCATTCCAAGTGAATGTCCCACAAATCCTAATTAATAAATTTTAAAAAAAGAATAGGGTTTTCAAGACAAGGATCTCAAGGTAAATCAATTTCACATGAGAATTTTATATTAGTTTTACGTTATCAAATTTTTCTTTACTTTCTTGCTGAAAAGAAACTAAATTAATTTTCTATCGATGAGATAGATATTAAAAAGCTTAGCCAAAAGCAAATTGTCACAACAGCCTTCACCGCAATTGACTACAAAAGAAATAAGCCTGCAAGAAGATGAAGCGACAAAGCTTGCATCAGAGCTCAAATCAGAACTGCAAAAAGGAAATGTCCCTAAAGCAAACAAACAACGAATACAATTAATAATTGCAGGGCTTGGAGATAAGAGGGGGCTCATAAGACGCACATTTGTAGAAAGTCTTGGTGTTATTGGGAAGTCCACTGTCCCAGCACTAAGGAATGCACTACTTCATCATTCCAACGTCATAGTTAGGCGTTCAGCAGCAAAAGCTCTCAAGTTGACAGCTGATCCAAGCGCTTTACCAGATCTTCTTCAAGCACTTATCACCGATGAAGATCCCGTTGTTCAAGGCTCATCAGCAGGTGCAATGGCAATTTTTGGAGAAAAGGCTGTCGAACATTTATTAAAGGTGCTTATTAACCCAAGTAGTACAGCAATGCAATGTGGGCTAGCAACATGGGGACTATCTTTTATTGGAGCAGAAGCACCTTATGCTCTTCGAAAGGCTGCCCAATCTCACAATGTAATAGTCAAAGCAGCTGCTATCGCCGCACTTGGGGAACAAATACAAGCCTTTAATGATGAAAAGGCAAAACAAATAGTTCTTAATGCCTTATATGATCCTTCCATCGAAGTAAGATCAGAGGCAACAATTTTGCTTGGTAAATTTCAAGGTGAAAACTGGGCAAAATCTCTACTAATCGATAAACTTATGGACACTAGTTCTTATGTTCGAAAGAATGCAGCTTTATCCTTAATGACGTTAAAAGCAGTAGATTCAATTAATGATTTAAAGAAAATACTTATTATTGAAGAGGACATAGATGTAATTAATATCTTACACCTAGCAATAAATCAACTAGCCAAAGAGAAGCAATGTAAAGCCATTGATTAATTGCAAATTATTCTTTAGGAACATTATAATTTGCTAATGAGTAAAAAACACTTTCTTGAATGATTTCATCTAAAGAGTTATCTTCCAATAACTCTCTTAAGCATCTCTGAGCAGATGGATCATCTATTTCGCCAATTGCAGTAACAGAAGCTTTAGCAAGAAGAATATTAGAATCTTTCAAAGACAGTATAAGCTTTGGCAAACCTAACTTCCCTAATTGCCTCAAAAGTAGAACAACCAATAAAATGATTTGAGGATTATCATCCTTTAAAGATAAATCAACTACCTCTATTAGGTCCTTTGGGAAAGATTCGTAATGCTCAATGGTAACTATTTTTATAAAAACCTTCAAGCAGCTAGCTCGAATAATTAAATCCTCATTATCCAAGAACAATCTTGCCACGGATGAAATTGCACAGTCACCAAAGTAACCCAATGCTTTTACTGTTTTTCTCCTTAATTCAACATCTTTTTGATTTAAGCCGCATATTAACTTTGCTATTGAATCTTCAGGCCAATAACAAGCCATTTTAAGACAAGCTTTTCGATTGATATTAGGATTAGGATGTTCTAAATCTTTAAATAAATTTTCCAGGGATGGTTTTCCTTCTTTGGCTGATGAAAATTCCACTTAAACCTATCTTCTATTAATAGTTATTTTTTTCATATATTAGTTTAGTATAAAATATTCTTTAGTTACCTACTTAAAGTTAAATCACAATTGGATACATTATAAAATTTAAAAACTATTTTTTCGCATCTAGATGACAAGCCAAGTAGCACTCAGGCAAGTGCATTTATTAAGTAGTCAAGCAAACCTTTAAATTCCGTTGCCGCTTGTTGACTCATATCTCTTGGTACACAAACACGATCTCGAATATGAGTAAAGGCCTCAATATAAGCAGCTGTAGGAAGAACTTGCACTCGTATCACTTCACGCATCCCTGCTATACCCCATTCATCCAAAGGACCTGTCCCACCAGTTACTAAGCAATAATTAATTAAACGTAAGTAATGATGGATATCTCGAGCACACTTGTCTTTGTTCGCTTGCTCATAAGAACCCTTTCCATAAACTGCATCAACTGCATCAACTGTAACTTTATCTATTCCAGCAGCTAGTTTTTCCGCTGCTTCCATTCGAGCAGCAGCACGGTCCAAAGAACCCTTCACAGCTTCTATGTCACTCATGCTAGGGAAGCGACCAGCTGCATCAGCAACTGATAGCACTGTTGTGACTGCAGATTTCATTTTTAACTTCCCTTAAAGGTCAAATAAGTTAGAAAGTTTGGTTGGACCGAATTAATCAACTTAAAGCGCTAATAACTCGATCAAAATAGGATGCTGCTTCTGAAGCAATTTCCTTACATTGAGAACCTGACCCGGAATTAATACCCTCAAACATTTTCCGACCTGTATTTGTTTCAGTCATGATTGCAACTGTGGCAATCTTCATGATTTCAACAGCTCGAATTGCATTGGCGAGAGGCACTCCTAAAGCAAGGTAAGTCTCCTTCAACCCATTAAGACATCGATCATCAAGTACAGAAGCGTCACCTGCAAGAAGTGCATAACTCACATACCTAAGAATGATCTCCCCATCTCTGAGACAAGCTGCCATACGCCTTGTGGGATAACAGTTGCCACCTGGCTGAGTCATGCCAGAATTTTCACAAACCATTCCTGCTACTGCGTCTGCAGCGATGCAAGAGACATTTTGGGTAATTGCAAGAGTCGCATCAATACGCTTATTAGCGTCATCGACATACTTACGAAGAGCCGCCAAGTCCTCAGTCCCAATTGGGGCGCCTTTGGCATCAGCGCTAACAACAGCACGAGAAAATGCGTCTAGCATTGGGGAGTAGGAAAAGCCGAGTCGGATTTGTGAAAGTAATGCTTTTGATCCAAGAGGGAAGCACCATCTATCAACTTACTTCTTGCCTTTCCAGCTCAACTAACATATAGATTACTCCGCAACGGTTCGTAACCGAAGGTTTCATTGAGAACCTTTCTGCACCATTTAAAGCTATATCCCCAAAGATGAGAAGAATAAAAATATAGGGCTACTCTTAATTATCAATTCAATCTATTTTGCTTTGAAAAAATGAAAACCCTCTCAATACAGCTAGATTGATAACTTCAGCCAACCTTGGAAAACAATCAAATTAATGTCGGCACCAAATCTCAAGGAGCTTAATGAATCAATTGAAATGCTGTCTAGATATCAAGATCGGCTTCAAAAAGAAATCATAAGTATTTCAAAAAAACTCCAACTAGCACCTCAAAAGATCAATTCTAATTTAGAATCTCATCCCGAATTAATTGAAATCAAGAAGGCAATGAATCAACTAATGGCTCAACGTGACAAACAAAAAAATGAATCAATTTAGATATTTTTCATAAGCAATGATTCTTATCCTCTATCTAATAAAAAACTATATCTAATTCAATATGGAGGAAGCTAGAGTTACTTTTCTTAAAGGGCTTAATGAGGCTCAACGTATTGCTGTTGATCATCATACTGGGCCTCTATTAGTAGTAGCAGGTGCTGGTAGTGGCAAGACTAGGGCATTAACACATCGAATAGCTCATTTAATTGCACACTATGGCATTGATCCAGCAGAAATTTTGGCGGTTACTTTTACAAATAAAGCGGCTCGTGAGATGAAAGAGCGTCTAGAAATTCTCCTTGCAAAAAGACTGGCGAATCATCAATTTGGTCAACCCTGGGGCACTCTTAACTCAATAGAGCAAAGGCAACTACGAAATCGAATCTATATGGAAATAAGCAAAGAACTTTGGATTGGAACTTTTCATGCGCTTTTTGCAAGATTGCTTCGATTTGACATAGAGAAGTTTAAAGATCATGAAGGTCTTCGCTGGACTCGACAGTTCTCTATTTATGACGAGTCAGATGCTAAAAATCTTATAAAAGAAATAGTCACCCAAGAGATGCAACTTGATCCAAAACGTTTTGATCCTAAGAAAATTAAATGGGCTATAAGTAATGCAAAAAACCATGGTTTTCTGCCTATACATTTAGAACAAAAAGCAGAAGGTAGGCTAGAAAAACTTACAGCAGAGGCCTATAAACTTTATCGCAATGCATTGGCTGCAAATAATGCCTTGGACTTTGATGATCTTCTTCTTTTACCTGTGGAGCTTCTCAAGCAAAATGAAGATGTTCGAAGTTATTGGCACAAACGTTTCCGACATATACTAGTTGATGAATATCAAGACACAAATCAAATCCAATACGAGTTAATTAAGCTTTTAGTAACCGATGGCAATGAACCATGTTCCTTTAAAAAATGGGATAATCGTTCAATATTTGTTGTAGGAGATGCCGACCAAAGTATATATAGTTTTAGAGCGGCAGACTTTAGAATATTAATGGGGTTTCAAGAGGATTTTGGAGACAAGTCACTAGACAAAAAAACCTCAACAATGGTTAAGCTAGAAGACAACTATCGATCTACATCTAATATACTTGAAGCGGCGAATTCATTAATTGCTAACAATACTGAACGCATAGATAAAGTTTTAAGGGCTACACGAAATGAAGGGGATTTAATTAGGCTCATAAAATGTGACGATGAAATTGCTGAAGCAGAGGCAATTGTCCATAGATTAAGAATGCTCGATGCCGCAAATTCTGATTTACATTGGAGTGATATGGCTGTGTTATATAGAACCAACGCACAATCACGAGCTATAGAAGAATCATTAGTGCGTTGGGGACTTCCATATGTGGTTGTAGGAGGGCTGCGTTTTTACGATAGAAGAGAGATAAAAGATATACTTGCTTATCTAAGGCTATTAATTAATCCAGCAGATAGCGTCAGTCTTTTGCGTGTAATGAACGTACCTAAAAGAGGTATAGGCAAAACAACGATTCAACGTCTTACTGATGCCGCTAATCAACTGGGTATTCCTCTTTGGGATGTAGTTAGTGATAATGAAGCCGTACGCTCTCTAGGAGGTAGGTCTGCAAAAGGTCTTCTGCAATTTAGTGAGCTAATTAATTTTCTACAAAGTCATTTAAAGAATTCTCCAGTATCCGAATTAATACAACTTGTGATGGAGAAAAGTGGTTATATAAGTGAACTTATTACGGCTGCAACTGATGAGGCTGAAGAACGCCGACGCAATCTTCAAGAGCTAGTGAACGCTGGACTGCAATACCAAGAGGAGAATGAGGCGGCTGACCTTGAGGGTTTTCTTGCATCAGCAGCCCTGGCTAGCGATGCAGATAATAAAGACACTGAAGCTGATCGGATAACACTTATGACTCTTCACAGCAGTAAAGGTCTCGAATTCCCAGTTGTATGTCTTGTAGGGATGGAACAAGGTTTGTTCCCCAGCTATCGCTCTATAGATGATCCAGCATCACTAGAAGAAGAAAGGCGTCTTTGCTATGTAGGCGTCACTAGGGCAAAAGAAAAACTATTTCTTTCACATGCAACAGAACGCAGAGTTTGGGGAGGCATGCGCGAACCTGCTTTACCTTCAGTGTTCCTTTCGGAAATTCCAACAGAATTATTGCAAGGTGATATTCCATTAAGTGGAGGTACAGCATTAAGACGAGAAAAAAGTTTCGAACGTCAAACTCGAATAGATCGAACTTATGATCAGCCAGATCACTTCAAAAAATCAACAAATAATGAAAAAAAGTACCTGAAAATAACTTCACCTAATAGAAATGTAAAGAGCTGGGCAAAAGGAGATCGAATAATGCATAAAAGCTTTGGTTTAGGAGAAATAACTCACATATTTGGAGAAGGCGAAAAGATTTCTATTGCAGTAAAATTCAATGGTATGGGTCCGAAAATTCTTGATCCACGTCTTGCTCCGATTGAACCTTTTGAATGCGATTAGGAGCCATTTCTTCTCATGGAGACTCCTTCGGCAAACAAGTTTGAGCTTGATTGGTCAACTTTCCCAAACAATTTGCTTTTTGATCTTCGTGAAGCAGCAAAGAAAGTAAACATAACGACTTTAGCTATTGTGGGAGGTGTAGTGCGAGATGAATTCCTCAAGAATTCTGAGAAGAGCTTTCCCAAAAGTTCCAAAGATTTAGATCTTGTAGTAGAAGGTTCTGCATCGCAATTAGCAGCGGCCTTACAAAAGCAATTAGGCCCAAAAAGATTCTCGAATATACAAATACATAAGGCTTACAACACTGTGGAGATGAAAATAGATGGATTTCCTGTGGATATAGCAACAGCAAGATTAGAAAAATATGAACTCCCAGGACAAAACCCAAAAATCACCCCTTGCATCCTTGAGCAAGATCTTCAGCGCAGAGATTTCACAATCAATGCTATCGCAATAGAGCTATCAGAAATGAGATTACTTGACCCACATGGTGGAAAAACTGCTCTAGAAAAACGCGAACTCGAATTTCTTCATAACAAAAGTGTTGAAGATGACCCAACCAGAATCATTCGTGCAGCTCGTTATTCCGCAAGACTTTTGTTCAAAATAACGCCTAAAGCACTTGAACAAATTCATACAACTCTGGGAAATTGGCCTTGGGTTTGGAAACAGGGTGATCCAAGCAACCTTGCGCCTCCTGCACTAGCAACACGATTACGTATAGAACTAGAGCTCTTACTAGAGCAAGAACCATGGGAAGAAGCACTCACAAATTTACAAAATTGGGGTGGTCTATTGTTACTTGATAGAGGCTTACAATCTGACCCAAATTGGAAGAGAAGACTTAGATGGGCTTCAAAACTTGAGGTAAATCTATTAATGGCGTTAGTAATAGGTGCAGAAGATCCAGAAGCTCTTGCAGCAAGATTACAATTAGGACAGCAACAACAACATGTAATTTCGCAATGTCTTGAGCTTCAAAAGTTCCTTTATAAATTAATTACTGAGAAGATCTGTTTAACATGGTCACCATCTAGATGGTGCTATGAGATTGAAGAGGCCAAATGGCATCCTAATGCTGTTGCTCTTTCAATCTGCAATGGTGGGCCATTGTGGCGAACTCTTCTACGTTGGTGGAACCGCTGGAGATCAATCAAATCACCTATTTCAGCTCAAGAGCTTATTAATAAAGGATGGGAGCCTGGACCTTCTTTAGGAAAAGAGTTAGAAAAGATTAGGGCAGAAAAATTAGATAGCTTCAGACAATAAATATACATCAAAATAATACTAATTCAATTTCACATTAAGAGCTTAGTTCGCTTCAACAAAGCCTATTCTTAACCAAGAATCATTTACTACCAAAAGTGATGCAGCTTCTGGTGAACAAGCAACTAGTAAAGGACCACAAGTTTGCGGGTCAACTAATAGCTCCATAATTTGATAATACTCTTTACTGCCTTTAAGTATATTTTTGCCTAGCATTAAATCAATCTTAGGAGGAGAATTTCCATCTCCTGCAAGGGATCTCCATGCTCCACGATTTGCAGGTGCTAGGGTGCTTGAATAACCATCCCCTAAAAGACTTAAGGCACCATTAAAAGAAGGAATAGCTTCAGCTTTAAGTTTTACTCTAAGCAAGGGAAGTCCTAAGTTAATACCTAGAGAATTACTAGCAGCAAGAAGCTCTTCTAAATGTCCCAACAAACCAAAACCAGTTACGTCAGTACAAGCATGAATAGCTCCAGA
>QCFI01000023.1 GCA_003280295.1 Prochlorococcus sp. AG-363-C20
GGTGTGATAGAGGCCCTTGATCATCTTGAAAAGATTGGAATTAATTGTATATATCTAAATCCAGTATTTAGCTCGGCAGCCAATCATCGCTATCACACGAGTGATTATTTTCAAGTAGATCCGCTTCTTGGGGGTAATTCTGCCTTAGATGATTTGATTTCGGCTTTGCATAGCAGGAATATGAGAATAGTCCTTGATGGTGTTTTTAATCATTGTGGTAGAGGCTTCTGGGCTTTTCATAACCTTTTAGAAAATGGGGAATCTTCGCCATTTAGAGATTGGTTTTGTGTACATAACTGGCCTCTTTGTCCTTACCCGAAATTAGACGAGGATTGTGGGTATAGCTGTTGGTGGAATGATCCTGCATTACCTAAATTTAACCATCAACATCTTCCTGTTCGTGAGTATTTAATTTCAGTTGCTGTTTATTGGCTTGAGCGAGGTATTGATGGTTGGCGTTTAGATGTCCCTGATGAAGTCCCTGCGGATTTTTGGGTGGATTTTAGAAAGAAGGTGAAAGAAATTAATTCAGAGGCTTGGATTATTGGAGAAATTTGGGGGGATGCTCGGCAATGGTTAAAGGGAGACAAGTTTGATGGGGTTATGAACTATCGGATTGGTTGGAGTATTTTATCTTGGGTGGCTGGAAAGAAGCTTAATAAAGGTTATTTAAACCCTGCATATCCTTTGAAATTGATTCAAGGAGATGAATTTATTGATGTTATGAGAACTACATTCCGATGGTATACGAAAGAGGTAAATAATAGTCAATTAAACTTGCTTGATAGTCATGATGTGCCTCGAGCACTTAATACTCTTAAAGGAGATATAGGTGCATTAAAGATTGCACTGACTTTGCTTTTCCTTCAGCCAGGAGCACCTTGTATTTATTATGGTACAGAAGTTGGATTGTCTGGAGGCGAAGAACCTGGATGTAGAGAGTGCTTCCCATGGGATGAGAGTTGGAACATTGACTTAAGTTTTTTTATATACACTTTGGTGACTTTGAAACGAAATTTAGCTGAGATTCTCCATGGAGAATGGAGATGGGATTCGATTGGTAATGATGGTCTTTTCGGATGGATAGAAGTGCAAAGAGATCTACCTTTTAATGATCAAAATAAGATTATTATTTTTGCAAATCGAAGTCGGAGCTCCTGGCTTCAAATAAAAATACCTTCAAAAAATTACTATTTTTTAGTAGGTGAAATTGATTTCAATAAAGAACGTATAGCCCCACAGTCTCTTGTTGTCTTTAAAAGTCATTTTGAGATTGATCTATATAAGGCTAACATTAAAAACTAACCTTTTTAAAAATAAAAGTAGAGCTTTTAGTTTTGTGAAATGACTTGGATGGTTTAATTGAGTTTACTTGGACAAGCTTATTTTTTAACTTATTGTGGCTGCTAGGCCTCATTTTTATGTTTATCCTTTGTAAGTCAATTCAGTCTATTTCGTTGACTTTGGTTAGTTCGTTTTCAAAAAACCAGCTTGTAGCTTCATTGCCAAATTTCAGCACTAAGCCAAAATTATTACCATCAACCATTTTGTACCCTATTAAAATTCCACACGGATCAATTGTTAATTGCTTAAGAAGTTCTTTTGGAAGTCTATCTTTAACTTGATCAAGATCGACTTTTAATTTTTGGCCTTTAACAAGAGTTTCGGCTTTAACCATTATTCTTCTGAGGTGTCGGGAGTATTAGGCCCTGACCTGAACTCCTTCTCTTTCTCTATTGCCAGTTGAAGAGCTGAAGGAGCTTCTTTGACTTGTGGATTTTTTAGTCTTTGCTCAATAGCCGCCACTACAGCTCCTGCCAGGCTTTGGTTCCATGTTTGAGAGATAAGTGCCCTTTCTAAGCTCTCTTTATGTTCGTAATTCATTAACGGAGAGGGATTGGATTCTTAGTATCTAAATATTTCATAATCTATTCGTGTATTAAGTCAGTATCATTCTCGAGCTGTTGCATTACTAATAAGACTAGTTTTGATTAGTTTAGTTCAAGCTTGACTTTATTTTGTTCAGAGCTGTTAGCTTTTGCCATTGCATTGGCTAACTGCGATTACGTTCGCTCCTTTATGGGTATTAGTGGCTTTCCATCGTTGATGTGACACTTCGCCAATGCAAGCAACTTCAGCAGCTGTTTTGATTGCTACAGGTACCTGAGTGAGTGCCAAGATCATCAATGCGGTGCCTGTTCCAGGTGCATGAATGTTTAATTTCAAGCTTTTGAGCCAAAAGTTCTTTGACATTCAGAAATTCTCCTTTAATGAATTGGCCTCTCTAGATGCTTTGCTTGCATCTTTAGCTCTACTAGCCTTTTATTGGATAGAATTTGTGTTTGATGCATTGATTTTACTGAAGATATGATGTCGCTATAAAGGCTTCAAAAAACTTTAAATATGCCTTTATCTTTATTGTATTTGCTGATTGTTAGTAGTGGCACTACTAAGGCGAAAGTGCTTGCTTTTTAAATCAGCCCATCTGCATTTAGTGACTCTTGTTTCCTCAAAGCTTGAGTTACTTTGCCAGCAATAAATGGAATGTGGGTTGCGTATTTTTTTAGCTGGATTCGTTCTTTCAAACTAACTTCTTCTCCTTTCCCTAGTCGTTCGATAACCTCTTCCAAGCGACGACGAGTTTCTGTTGTCAGTAGGCGAACCGTCATTGGATTAATCCTTTTTAGGGTAAAGCTTTGAGATCGCTTTGGCTTGGGCTTCTGCTTTGGAAGCTTTGTATCTTTTTTCTGCTATTCGTCTTACCACAATGCCAGGTAGAAACCAAATAGCTCCTATGACCACCAACATAAAAAGCGGGTTTCTCCATGTCAGATCCAGGAGGGTATCTACTAGCATCTCAATCAAGCCTCTTCCAATTAGAACCTAATAAAGATTAGCCAGTTGACAATATAAAAATACTAGCTAGTACTGATGTACTTAGCGACGAGGTACGTGAGTGATGTGGTTGTTGATGTTGCTCCTGATTTCCTTCTTGTTAAATCTGGTGACATCGTTGTCGTTGAAGAAGATTTGCCTATGACCGAGGAGGACCAGCTTGACTGGTGGGTTGGCCATGTTATTCATGTTATTGGCGGAGCAAGAGACTCTCGTGCCAATAGCCTGTTTCAAGTTGTCTGTGTTGATACGGGAACGATTCGAACGATTAATGCAGATTTAGTAAAAGGAATATTAAGACCAAAGTCGCTGGAGATATGAAGCAAAATTAGACCACCAGAAAATTAGGGAAAGCTCTTTTCGTGCTGGCGAAGGATATTCATATCTTGTATGTCTTGCAAGGCCTAAATCCTCAGCATGACATCTAAACGAGCTCTATAGGAATAGCAACTCTGAGCTGGATTTCAGAGTAATACTTAGATTGCTTGCTCTGCTCGTATTGATCTGAGATAGCGTTTGCGCTGACCGCTTCCTTCTATTTCAACGTGCCAACCACAAGATAGCTTGTGATCGATTTCTTCAAAATTAGGATGGAATCTCAATTGAGCGTTTTGTTTTTTCTTAGGTATTTTCATATAAATAGTAAAACATATTGAGCTCATTGAGGTTTGTGTCGATGAATACACCTCTTTGGGAAAAGACGTTAGTTTGCCGAGAACTTTGAGGCTTTTAGGATGAACTCAGCGCTGCAATCGGCACTTCAACAGAAAAGTCTTCATTGGGCACAGAAGGCGGCGATTAGTACTTTTTCAACGGGCATCTTTTTTTGGGGTTTGGATAGATCAGTACCATCTTTCCATAATTTTTTGATGGGAGCCTTCTCTTGCCATGGTGGGTGAAACGCCCCAAAAAAAGACAAAGATTGCCTTTTGGAGCAGCAAAGATCATTTATTGATACGAATTTGACTTCTTCGATCTGCCCAACTGGCACTGTGCCAGTTGGGATTGAGGCTAGTTCGCCCTGACAAGCGCAAGAAAGGAGTGGATAATTAATACGTGAGGAGTTGAGATGCTCCCAGCAGTGGAAACAAGGAAACACTTGCTGAATATCTCAAAGAAAGCCCGCGAAAGCGGGCTTTCTTGTGTTTTAGCAGTTAAAAGCATTTACATATGCCTTCTTTTGCTCGTTAGTAAAGAGAGATGTATGGAATTAATAGATTGATTTCTTGTTTTATTTTCTTGCTAATTGAGTGGTTTATGAGTTGGGTTTTAATTAGAAGTGTGGGAGGTTTATTCTCGAGATACTTATCTTAAAAATTAGATAGAATTTTGTTTAAAACTGATCTAGCTGTTAATTCAAGTTTTAAATAGCCTTACTCATGCCTTTAGCTCAAGGAGGCCAGGATCACTTATAGTTCAATCTCAAAGATCGGATTAGAAAAGCTCATTAAAGAGCTTTTTTGGCCTATACAAAGTTATAGACCATTCAACCCCTTCCACACCAACACAAGAAACTTTTGAGTCTCTTGAGACTTCTTTCCTCAAAGAGCAGAAGAGCTTAATCATTAATTGTTCTTCTTTCGGTGTTTGGCTTGTCGTTGTTGGCTCTTTCTCCGTTGCCCCAGAGGAGTTTAGATGGACACCTTAGACCCAATGCTTCAATACGGACCTAATGATGGAGGTTATGTAGGAGCGTTTCAACTGGTATTGGTCGTAATCGGGGTTCTTGTTGGTTCATGGTTATTTGGCGCTGCTTATGCCTTAATCATCAATTCCAATAAGTCCAGTACGGATGAAAGTGAAGAGAGTAAGGAATGAATTATTTCATTCCTAGAAATATTAACTATGTTCGGACTTATGTTGCCGGTGCTTTCCTTTAATTAGAAACCCATAATATGACAAGCTGTTTTTTGAAAGAAGGTTTAGACTCCAACAGTTAGGTTTGTGGAGATATTGGTTTTGGCTTTATTTATTTTGGAATAAAAAAACTATGAATAGTCAAATAGGCATTAGGGATCTATTGTTTGATGTAGTGTTTAGATTGGCGAACGACAGGCATGAACAATGCTTATCTTAAATATCAGATGGAGGATAAAGAATGACCTTTAATCATCTTGCCATCCTTGATCCTGGGATCAAGTTCTTTATCTCTGTGATGGCTATTGTTGGCCCCTTAGCTATAGGCATACTTTTATTAATTCTTAAAAAAATTGAGGATGTAAACCCAGATAAGGTTAGGTGGCGTTGATGTACGCAGGTTCTCTCTCTATTTGATTTTCTGCACAATTGGATGGAACCACAGATTCAATTAGAAAATATTGATAGTTCGCTCCAAAGGCTTTTTTAATCCTTATTATTGTTTGGAATTGCAATTAAGCAGATTCAATTTGCGTCTCTCTAAGGATGTGGCTTGCCAAAGATTTTTTCTTCTTTGAGCCTTTGAACCTCAGCTTCTAAATCTTCCATTTCTTTTTGAACCTTATTGATCAGATCTAGTGACCATTGCCAGTCTCTTTCTTTGCAGTGTTGCTTTGCAGATTGCCAATCCATGATTGAAAAGTGAGAGTAAGATGAGATTTGATGTGATGATGCCTTTTAGGGAAAGCGTAGATTCATCAAGCTCTGTAAACCTAATAAAACTTCATTGCTAAATTGTTTGGGGATTTGTTCTTGAAATCTTTTTGGAGGCTTGAGGGATTGTGGTAGTTGATTTGCTTGTCTGATAAGTATTGAAGGAATGGGTTGTTTTCATTTTGAATTTTAACCGTTAAGATTGCTAGTTGTTTCTGGTTGGCTGGAGCTAATGGTAATTAATTAAGCAAACTTTTAACTAGGGTGACTAAAAATTTTATACTCCAAAAGAGTATTCCGCCATATACGAAGCCGACACATCCAGATGCCCAGTCTTTATACAACTTGCCCGTAATAAAAACAACAAATAAGCCAAAGATTAAAAAAATAAAAGTCATGATTTCTGTGAAAAGTCTCCTGAATAGAGCCAACAGGAGGCTTTTTACTTATTAAGACGGACTGTCCCCATCACCCGGCCAAGGAAAACCTTAGTTGCCTTCGAGAGAGAAGAGGGAGGCCATAACACTAGATATAGAATTTGCTTAATTTATCTTGAACTTTAGACCCTACTACTAGTAATGCAATGACTGCGCGTGGGATGAAAATCAGTTGTTCAAGATTGAATAGAAATTAGCTCTAAGCAAATATGGGATGGGGCAAACATTTTTTTTGAAACGATTCACTGATTTCCCTGGCCAGCAAATGAAAACTCATAGTTTATCTAAGGCTTGTCTACTTGTTTCTGAAATTGTAATTACAGGCTGCTTTAGAATTGGAAGCAAATAAATGCTTAAACTAGGTCACTTTCAGTGATTGAGAAAGTCTTTCTGGTCACCAAGAGGCTTTTCCTAAAAAGATATAGGGAGCGTTGAATGAGGAGTTTTTATAGAAGATTGTGAATTTAGCTTTGGAGCGTATTAGCAAAAGGGGTTATTAATTTACTTGGCTTTATTAAGCTAAAGGACTTCTACGTTGACAACATTCGCCTTCAACTCTCCTTTGATTGCTTGAGTAATAACCATATCTATCTAAAAAAGCTGTTTTTGCTCTTCTTGAAGATATATTTTATAGACCATTAATGATGATTTTGTTATGGAAACTGTATCTGGGGGGGCAGGACCTCTTCTCCTTAGCTTAGCGTTAGCGGCTGGAGCAGTAGCTTTTGGGGCATTGATTTTGAGAGGTTTATTGGCGGGGATAAAATTAATTATCGGCAAATTCCAGGGCGGGACAGATTGATCACTTGCCTGTGCCTTAGGTGAAAAAAACTTTGAGCAAGGGCCGTAAAAACTCTTTTTCAGAAAAATATAATGGCCAGCCAGCTTTCTATTCTTTAGAAAAGCTTGTTTTGGATTAATTGCAATTTGAATAGATTCTTTATTCAGATGATTTGCTTCAAGCCCCTATTAGAAACATTGGCATTCACTTTTTTCTTTTTAATCCATTAATAATTTTCTTTTGATTACACAGATTTTGTTCATAGGAAGAATCAATGTTTCAGTGAAATGTCTTGAAGTGTGTGCTGCTTACTGAGGCAGCATTTCGTGAAATGCTGAATTTAGGCTTAGGAATTTAGCTACTTTTGGTGCTTTTGCTTAACCCCTTAACCTATAGGTGATGGCTTGTGTGTTTGCTTTAGTAACGAGAGGCCTAGTCCTAAAGTCCTTTATGAGGATTAGTTGAATGACCCCCTTAATTTCTATTAGCATTGACTTTGCTCAAAACATTGGTGTGGTTGTGATATGGGTGTTGCTACGTATGCCTTCAAAGATATGCTTCTAGGCGTAGATAAAGTACAGATTAAAGTGGAAGATTGAAGTAGAAGCCCTTGATCCGCTTAGTAAAGTTTCTGTTGGGATTACTCCCTCTCCTTTGCTCTTGATCAGGTTTGCATTGGTGCATGGCTTTGTGCTTATCATCCCCCTTTTGCGAGGGCGGAAAACACACAGTTCGGTTAAGGGAAAAGAGGAACAATGACGCTCACCAAATTTTTATTGATAGATGGTGCTTTGTTACTTGTTGGACTTCCTTTGCTGTTGATGCTTCAAGGAGGAAAAGGTTTTTCTTCTCTTTTGGGGATATTGAATAGCGACAACTTGTTGGATCAAACTTCTATAAACATTCCTAGTCTAAAAGAGCTTTTAGAGCTTGAGAGTTTAGCCAGAAGAAAAGGGAGTGGAATTGAATTTGATAACTTAGTGGGACTTTGGAAATTTGTATCCGTTTGGAAGCAAGGAACAGATAAAGAAGATTCGATATCTAGTTCTTTGCTCCGGTTGTTTTCAGCAAGCTTAGAGCTTAAAAAAAAGCAAACGAATGAAGAACTCTTGAAATTCGATATTACAAATTCCATTCAATTTGGTACTTTGCTGCTTCGGTTTACCGGTTCTGGAGAAGTAAAAGGATCTCAACCTCTACTGCCTTTCTTTTTTGAATTTATAGAACTCAAATTAGGCAGGAGCGTTTTGTTCAGTCGCTCTTTTGATTTGCCAGATGAGAAAAATAGACCTTTTTTTGCATTAATTGCTATGGGAGATAAAGGATGTTGGCTTTCGGCAAGAGGACGAGGAGGTGGATTGGCCCTTTGGTTGAGAGATTGATTCTATAGTCATATCTGACAGAGCTTGGAAATTCAATTCCTAGACAATGGTGATATATCAATATGGGGGAAATCATTATGGTTTTTCAAAAATAAGCCTTCAAAAATCTCATTGACAAGATTGGAACATTAAGTTTGTCAAAAGAGCAAGTTATGTAAAAGAACTTTTCTTGTTTCCATTTCTACCTTTTTGCTCGTTCCTAACATAGTGAGGTTTGAATACATTTAGGGGCTCCAGGTGATTTTCAATAGTACTTATTCCAAGTTGTATATGCCTTATTTTGTAGGGATATTTTTGTTGGGGTGAAATATACCAAAGAGTAAAAATAATTATTAGTCAGGACAGTACACAAACGTTCATTCATGATTTGACAAAAAAACTTTTTGGAAGGATTTCTCTAGTATTAACTCCTAAACACAAGAGTTCCAAATAATCCAGCAAAAGCAGAAAGAACAAATATTGCGACCACGCTTACAGCAATGAATCTGGTACCAAAGTTCATAAATAGCCTTGTTGCTGAGGTTGCGCAGGGCGTGCAACCTCACCCTCTATAAAGAATATCAAGGATTTGGTTATTGCTGAAAGCCCCCGTAAAGATGAGGTGTCTATAGAGTACTGAGTGGTCTCCACTTTCAGCCTTTTAGGACCTCTGGTGCCTTGAGGTCCGTTCCCTTGGAGGAGGTTGAGGGGAGTGCCCTCGCCGGGACTTGAACCCGGGACCTCTCCCTTACCAAGGGAGTGCTCTACCGCTGAGCTACAAGGGCGTGTGGAAGGTGGGCCGGGTTGGATTTGAACCAACGTAGGCAGAGCCAGCGGATTTACAGTCCGCCCCCATTAACCACTCGGGCACCGACCCGAACCACAAATTGACCTTAACAGTTTATGGTCCAAGAATTTCTTAAGTGACTATGCGTTACCGCTAGCTATAGATACGATTATTTCAGAACTTTTAAGTAGAAGTTGATGCGTTTTTTGCTTATCAATGGTCCCAACCTTAACCTGTTAGGTAGTCGAGAACCGTCGATATATGGCTCGATTACTCTTGAATCGATAGAGAGTAATTTGAAAAAAAAAGCTCAGGATGAGGGGGTTCAGCTTGATTGCTTTCAAAGTAATTTTGAAGGAGCTCTTGTAGAGCGAATTCAACAGGCTGTTGGTGAGGTCGATGCGATTCTCATTAATGCAGGTGCATATACCCACACATCCATTGCTTTAAGGGATGCTTTATTAGGAGTTGGAATTCCATACGTTGAATTGCATCTCAGCAATACTTTTGGACGCGAGCAGTTTCGCCACAAGTCTTTTATCTCTGATCGAGCAGTGGGAGTTGTTAGTGGTTTTGGTGTAATGAGCTATCAACTTGCATTTCAAGGGCTTTTAGCTCATCTGAATGAGACTCAATAGATCTCATGAGTACTTTAAGTGCAACGCATTCCCCTCATGCACGAATTAAATGGTTGGCGAGTGCGACTAGTGAAGCTTGGTTGCAACAAGCGATAGCACATCCAATAGAGTTACTAATAGATCATGCACATTGTGAAAGGAAGGCTGCTGGCTCGGCATTGCAATTAATGTTCCGCTATTTATGTGAGCCAGGACTTGCAGAAGCTCTGAGTCCTCTAGTAAGAGAGGAGTTAGAACATTTTGAACTTGTGTTGGGGATTCTGAAATCAAGAAAGCGTTATCTTGAACCGTTGCCTGCGCCTCCGTATGGCTCGGCTTTGGCTAGGAAGATTCGCTCTGTAGAGCCTGGTCGGATGCTTGATAGTTTTCTTGTTGCAGGTTTGATTGAGGCTAGAAGTCATGAAAGGATGTCTCTTCTAGCTGTTAATAGTCCTGATAAGGAATTAGCTAATTTATATCGTGAGTTGTTAGCTAGTGAAGCTCGTCATTTTGGTGTTTATTGGACACTTGCCCAAGAACGCTTTCAGAAGCACATCATTGATTCTCGTTTAATTGAGTTGGCTGACATTGAGGCAGAGATTCTTTCAGATTTGCATCCTGAACCAAGAATGCATAGTTAAGTGGTGTTACTCCTAATAAGGAATTCTTATGGAGTTCCTCATGGTTAATACATTTTAAAGCCTTGAAAAGAATATTAATTTTCAGAAGAGCATTGGCAATGTTTTATCTCTAATGGTAAAAACATCACTAACACTTGTGGGCGTAGGACCGGGGGATCCTTCCTTGTTGACTTTGTCTGCTGTTGAGGCGATCAAGGACTCAACTCTGGTTGCTTATCCAGTTGCTAGGCAAGGAGGAGACAGCATCGCTTTCTCAATTGCTTCTTCATGGATTTCCGAGGATAAAAAAAGCTTGCCACTTTTCTTTCCTATGGTCTCTGAGTCAGGGCCGCGTAAAAGGGCTTGGAAGGAAGCTAGTGACAAGCTTGTGGCCTTAGTGAAAGGTGGTGAAGAAGTTGCTTTTCTGTGTGCAGGAGATGTTTCTTTATTCGCGACGGCTTCTTACGTCTTGTTATATATAAAAGCAAATCACCCTGAATGCCCAATCAGGTTAATCCCTGGGGTTACTTCTATTTCTGCTGCTGCTGCTGCCTTTGGATGGCCTCTATGTTTGCAAGAAGATCAATTGCTTGTGTTGCCAACACCAAATGACCCAGAAAAATTTGAGTACCTCATTGACAAAGCAGCATCTTCTAACCAAGTGCTTGCGTTCTTGAAGTTAGGTGATCGGTGGACTTGGATTAGACCTTTGCTAGAGAAAAAGGAGTTGTTAAATCAGTCGCTTTTTGCTCAGAGAATTGGATTTTCAGATGAGCAGATTATGTTGGCTAGTAGTTTGCCCGCAACAATTCGGCCTTATTTTTCTTTATTGCTTATACGTCAGAATTGGCCCAAGGTTCTGCCTGACAATTCAGGCCAATAAGTAAGTCTAAGGTAATGTTTTTTTAATGTGGCGTCCGTCAGCTCATTAATAGCAACTGATCTTCAAGAAGATTGATTGCTTCTAATGAAGTCTTTGCTCTAATTAAAGAATCTCGAAGATTGTTAGCGCCAGAGAATCCTTTACAGGTCCAAGACATGTGTTTGCGTGCAATAAATAGTCCATTTTCACCTTTCTTTTTGAGAAGCTCTTGAAGTTGTTCAAGGATCAGCGTGATTCGTTCTTTTGGGCTTGGAGCCTTGAATATTGATTTACCTTTTAAGGCACAATCGATTTGTCCAATTAACCAAGGGGCGCCCATGCTCCCACGCCCAATCATTACGCCATCTGCACCAGTTATCTCGAGACAGCGCAATGCATCAGTAGGGTTTTGGATATCTCCATTCGCTATTAAAGGAATATTCAGGCCATGTTTGATTTTCGCAATCGCAAACCAATCTGCCTTACCAGAAAAACCTTGTTTTCTGGTGCGTCCATGAATGGTTAAAAGCTGAGCTCCGGAATTTTGCATGCGTAGAGCAAAGTCAAGTGGATCTACAGAATCTTGTTGATAAGTGCTCAGGCGGGTTTTCACAGTGACTGGGATCTGAATTGCATTAGCAACTTGGTTGACTATTCTTTCTGCCAGTTCTGGATTTTGAAGCAGTCCACTACCTGCTCCTTTTCGTACAATTTTCTTTGCTGGACAACCCATATTGATGTCTATTAAAAATGCACCGTATGCTTCGGCCCTAATCGCAGCTTCGACCAGAATTTCTGGACGATGGTCATAAAGCTGTACCCCGATAGGACCTTGTTCTTCAGATAGTTCTTTTTCTGTGTTGTGAATATCTTCACCACTCAATTTCGTAGCACTAACCATTTCGGTAAAAATCAATGCTTCTGGTGCCCAACGTCGAACTAACTTTCGAAAAACATGATCGGTAACACCCGCTAGTGGTGATTGCAAAACCCGTGAATTTAGTATTTGTTTTCCACCTCTACCTGAAATTGTTAGCTCTGGCAAGGCTTTTATCATGCTGTTGATTTAAATTGGATAATTTATATATTTGGATAAGCCTAAAGGTTGATCTTGAAGGGGATCGTCTTAACTTATTGCTCGAGATACTCTTTTTGTGAGTTTGATTGCACCTAGTTGGCCTATAAGCAAGACTCTTTTGCTGGAGATTCTTGCAGATCGAATCACAGATTGTTTTGCAGCTAGTTTAGTTTGGGAAAAACTTGGCTATCAACCTACTGAATTGTCTTTTGAGGTTTGGTTGGCAGGTGAGAACACACCTATCGAATGGAGCACATCCTTCCCTAAAGCCCCTGAAGTGGTCGCAGAGAGGCAGGCTTCAGTTCAGCTAACTAGATCTATCCCAAAACAATACAAGCAATTGCTAAAGGCCAAGTTGGATTTCCCTGGTTATCGTATTGGAGAGCTTTACCCTCGCCGTACTAGACGTGCCACAGTGGTCAACTGGTTATTGGCTTGGTTAGAAGATCATGGAGAAAGGCTTGAGGAAGAAGGACCACTCCCTCATTGCTTCGACCCTCCTTCTAACCCTGTTAAAGGTCACCCTGGTGACCCTCCAATTAAATGAGGTAGGCCTAAGTTCTTTCTTTGAAACTTGATTTGTATTTAGTTTTAAACCTTCAGTGTCCAATTAGAGAAAATTATTTATACAGAGATTTTGCTGGAGATAAAAATAGAATTGGCTTAAAAGGGCTTTGACTATGTAGGGTCGAGAGTCTTCTAGATGGTGTAGGAAATTGGCGCGTCCTGTCGTCGCCATTATCGGTCGCCCTAATGTAGGGAAGTCCACGTTGATCAATCGTCTCTGCAAAAGTCGTGAGGCAATAGTCCACGATCAATCTGGGGTGACTAGAGATCGCACTTATCAAGATGGGTTTTGGCGAGATAGAGAATTCAAGGTCGTTGATACAGGTGGTCTTGTTTTTGATGATGACAGTGAATTTCTCCCAGAGATTCGGGAGCAAGTCAACTTGGCACTCGCTGAAGCTGTATTGGCTTTAATTGTTGTTGATGGACAGCAAGGATTAACTGCAGCTGATATGGCTATTGCTGAATGGTTGAGAGGACATCCTTGTAAATCTTTAGTGGTAGTAAATAAATGTGAATCGATTGAACAAGGCTTGGCTATGGCCGCTGAATTTTGGAGTCTTGGCCTTGGTGAGCCTTATCCAATCTCGGCGATACATGGAGCTGGAACAGGCGACTTGTTAGACCTTATGGTTTCTCTTCTTCCACCAAAAGAAATTGAAGGAGAGAAAGAAGAAGCTGTTCAATTGGCGATTATAGGCAGGCCAAATGTTGGAAAATCTAGTCTTTTAAATGCGATTTGTGGTGAATCGAGAGCTATTGTGAGCCCTATTAGAGGCACAACTCGTGACACTATTGATACTGATCTGAAACGTCAAGGTCAGGTATGGAAGTTAATTGATACAGCGGGTATTCGTCGTCGTCGAAGTGTTAATTATGGGCCTGAATTTTTTGGAATCAATAGAACTTTTAAGGCAATTGAACGTAGTGATATATGTGTTTTGGTGATTGATGCAATGGATGGAGTAACAGAGCAAGATCAACGACTTGCTGGGAGAATTGAGGAAGCAGGACGAGCTTGTGTTTTGGTTGTCAATAAATGGGATGCAGTTGAGAAAGATAGTCACACGATGCCAAGAATGGAAAAGGAACTGCGTGCAAAACTTTATTTCCTGGATTGGGCAAGCATGTTGTTTATATCAGCGCTTAAAGGGCAGCGAGTTGAAAGTATTTTTTTATTGGCAAATTTGGCTCTTGAGCAACATCGAAGGCGAGTAACTACTTCAGTTGTTAATGAAGTATTAAAAGAGGCTCTGAGCTGGCGAAGTCCTCCAACTACTCGGGGAGGTCGGCAGGGCCGCCTTTATTACGGTACACAAGTGGCTAGTAGACCTCCTAGTTTTACCCTTTTTGTGAATGATCCAAAGCTATTTGGTGATACTTATCGACGTTATATTGAGAGGCAATTGCGTGAAGGATTGGGATTTGACGGAACGCCTGTGAAATTGTTTTGGCGAGGTAAGCAGCAGCGAGATGCTGAAAAAGATCTCGCCAATCAGCAGGCTTTTTCTCCGTAAGTCATGGATTGGTTGCGAAAGATCCCAATCGGACAATATGTAGCTGGAAATTCAGGGTGGTTAAGAAATCTCGATCCCAGGTTGAAGATGGCCTGGGTAGTTATGTTTCTACTTACTCCTGTGCTAGCAGCTCCAACTTGGAGGATTGGTTTGGTGCTTGGCCTGGCATTTGTGACTTTTTTTAGTGGGTTACCGTTGCGTATTTGGTGGCGTTCTTTTTGCGTGATATTAGTGCTGGCTTGCTTAGTTGGTTTATTGGCAATGCTATTGCCGACTAGTGAATCAAATGCTGCTTTTTCTGTGCGCCCTCCAAATGAATTGCCAAATGCTTTTATGACAGTTCAATCTTGGAATCTTTTAGAGATTGCTCCATTACGTCTTGGTCAAATAGTCCTAGGCCCTTTTGTGGTTGATCGCCGTTCAGCTCAATTGGGTTTGAATACTTCAACTTTGATTTTTACGGTTATTCATAGTGTCAATTTGATGCTGCTTACTACACCACCAGAGGACTTGGTATGGACTTTGCGTTGGTTCCTTTCTCCATTTGCCTTATTAGGCTTGCCAATTGATCGAATCAGTTTTCAGCTTCTTTTGTCCTTGAGATTTTTGCCATTGGTTCAAGAAGAGTTTCAAAATCTTTTAAGGTCTTTAGCTACAAGAGCAATAGATATAAAAAAACTTGGATTTAAAGCTACTTTGAGCCTCATAATTTCATTAGCTGAAAGGCTTTTGGTGAATATCCTTTTGAGAGCTGAGCAAGGAGCGGATGCACTTGTGGCAAGGGGTGGAGTTTGGCTTCCCCCAGATCATTTTAGAGGATCTACAATTATGAGTAGAAGAAAATCTTTGTTGAATATTGGATCGGGCTTGCTTTTGGGGTTTGTCCTTAGCTTGCGTGGGAAGTACGGTGCCTTATAGATATCTTGCTGTTTAAAGGTGAGTGCTGAGCGTTATCTCAATCACCCTACATTTGGGATGCTTTATCTAGTGGCGCCAGCAGGAGAAGCGCGGGATGTTTATGCCACTTTGTACGCCCAGAAGATATTTTTCCTAGTTACTCTTCAGCCTCGAGGCGCTCAGTTTGAGGTAATTCCATATTTGGATGCTCGTCACCATGCCGAAACACATTTATCACGCTGCAGACGAGAGGTGACTGCAGATAAAGAGAGATGGGAGGAATTGTTTCATCAAACTTTTATTTGAGCTTTTTTAATGTGCTCTACTCGATTACTGGAAATTCTTCAATGTTTGCCATCTGGAGTTCACTTGCTTGCCGTAAGTAAAGGACATCCTGTTTCGTCTATAAGTTCACTTGCAGATATTGGCCAGTGTGATTTTGGAGAAAGTCGCCTTCAAGAAGCCTTGCCCAAATTGCATGCCCTTAAAGATCAAAAGTCTCTTCGCTGGCATTTTATTGGTCGTTTACAATCAAATAAGGTCAGGAGTGTTGTGAGATCTTTTGAATATATTCATTCTGTTGATTCACTGTCTTTAGCTGAAAGAATCTCAAGAGTTTCAATAGAGGAAGAACGATCCCCAAAAGTAATGCTTCAAGTGAAATTTCGTGAAGATCCAACAAAAGGGGGATTTCATCCTGAACAGCTTTTAGAGGCCTGGCCCAAGATTATTCAATTGCCTTACTTGAAGCCTGTTGGTTTGATGACAATGGCTCCAATTAGTCTCGATTTAGATGAACGAAAAATGCTTTTTAAAGAATGTCGTATTTTGGCAAATCAATTAAATCTACGTCATTGTTCGATGGGTATGAGTAGTGATTGGAAGGAAGCCTTGCAGTCAGGATCAACTTGGTTGAGGTTGGGCGCAACTTTATTTGGCGATCGATCTAATCATGTCAACATTCACAGAGATATCACTAAAAGCGATTGAAAACCTTGCCCCTACGTATCTGGAGCGCTATTTAAGGATGAGGGTTTATTTGTCTCCCTACAAAAGACACTCTTTACATCGGTATCCAGCCGATTTTTTGTCCACGTCGTTCTAAGAGGATTGAACAGGTGTCGCTTATTTCCCGTCTTCGTTCTGTCGTTGCTGGCGACGACTACCTAGAAAGCGATTTTGATGAGCTTGAATACGAAACGGGGGATGATTTTGACCCTTCCGATAGACCTTCTATAAATAGTGGGAGTGAGTTGGCACCCTTCTCACATGCAAGTTCTTTTGATATAGGAAATGGAATTCCTTCTTCCAATGTAATTGGGATGCCTGGTATTTCTACAACGAATGCCGAGGTGAATTTAATGGAACCAAGAAGTTTTGATGAAATGCCTAGAGCAATACAGGCCTTACGTGAAAGGAAAACAGTGATATTGAATCTCACAATGATGGAGCCAGATCAGGCTCAAAGGGCTGTTGATTTTGTCGCTGGCGGTACCTTTGCAATTGATGGACATCAGGAGAGAATTGGAGAAAGTATTTTTCTGTTTGCCCCAAGTTGTGTAACCGTCACGAATTCTTTCCAAGAAGAAGCATCCCCTTCAACTGGTGTAAATAAAAACTCCGAATCTAGTGTTAAGGAATCAAGTCCTGCTCCTACACCGGAGTGGGGGGAATCAATAGCTTCTGCTATTTAATTTTTCGTGCCTTTTTCTATTGGGATTGTTGGTTTAGGCCGAATGGCACAAGCTATTCTTTTGCCATTGCTAGAGAGAGGTGACTTTAAACCTGATCAGGTTTTAGGTGTGGTAGGGCAAAAGGAAAGTATTCAGCGTGTCAAAGAACAATTACCTAGCGGCGTCAATGTTTTTGCTTCAGATGATTCACTTGCGGCTGAGGTTTGGTCTGCTCCTGTCAAGTTATTAGCAATAAAGCCACAACAGCTTGATTTAATAGAGCGAACTTTTAAGCAAATTAGGCCTATAAGATCTTCTACTAGTTCGATATTGATTTCTTTATTGGCAGGTGTGAAGTTGGATCGCCTGGAAAAGATCTTTCCTAAATATTGCTGTGTACGTGCAGTTCCAAATACTCCGTTTTTGGTTGGGGCAGGATTAACCGGCTTGAGCTGTATGGATGGTATTACAAGTGATCAGAAGCTTTCAGTGGAGAAACTTTTTAAGCCAATGAGCGAAGTTTTAGATTTGCCGGAAGATCAGTTAGATGCTTTCTTGGCTTTGACTTCATCAGGTCCAGCTTATATTGCACTTATAGCAGAAGCACTTGCAGATGGCGCTGTTGCGGCTGGTCTTCCTAGATCTCTAGCAAATTACTTGGCTCATAGGACTTTGTTTGGGACCTCTTTGCTTTTAAAGGAAAAGGAGTTGCATCCTGGCCAGTTGAAAGATTTGGTTGCATCTCCAGGCGGAACCACAATTTCTGCCGTACGTTGTCTTGAGAAGGCGGGAGTTCGGTCGGCTTTCATTGAAGCTGTGATAGCTGCTGCTGAACGGAGTCGCCAATTGGCTTGATGGATTGGTATGCAGTTGAATCAAGGAGTTCTTCATAAAGCGTCTCTAAGGCATCTATGTTGTGTGTGAGTGTGTAGCGCTCTAAAACACGCAAACGAGCACGGCGACCTAGTTCAAATGTGAGTACTGGTTGATCCCTAAGGACTGGTAAAAGGGTGCGTAATTGGGTTGTTACTCCTTGAGTGCTAAGAACTATGCCGGCTCCATTTTCTAGAACTTCCCCATCTGCACCAGCATCCGTTGCGACACAAGCTGTTCCTGTTGCCATGGCTTCAAGCAATGATAGAGAGAGTCCTTCTACCAGGCTTGGGAGAAGGAAGACTTCTGCGCATTGAAGTAAAGCAATCCTTGTTTCTAAATCAGATTCATAGCCCCACCAGAGGACATCACAGTCATTTGTAGTTAAGGAGTTGTGTTCCAATGTTGAACGCAGAGGGCCATCCCCAACGATTACTAATCGACATCCTTTTGGTTCGACCTGGCGCCACGCACGTAACAGTGCTTCGACATTCTTCTCTGTAGCAATGCGACCCATATAAAGAAAAATTCTTTCTGCCCCTAGTCGCTCAAGGACTTCTTGTTGTTTTGTAGTTTTTGAAGTTGGATTTGTGGGTGCCCAAACCTCGGTATTTATTCCATTCGGTATTACTGCTAGTCGATTCTCTTTGACCCCAAGCTTTGCTAGTAGTTCAGCTTGCATGTCTGAAAAGACTATAACCTTGTCGTAACGTGCAAGTGAAGGGGCATATAGCTGATAGGTAAGTTGTTGTGTTCCTGCAGTTAGGTTTCGAATGCCAGCGTCAAACGGGGGGTGGAATGTCGCGACTAGCGGGACCCCAATTTGTTGGCAAAGGTCTGGAAGCCTAAAATCAAGTGGTGAGAGTGTCAGGCTTGCATGCACTAAATCTGGTTTTAGTCTTTCAAGAGACTCTCTTAATTCTCTTTGAGCTCTTGGTGAGGGGATTGTATAAACCTGCGACTTAACTAAATAGGGCAGACTTACTTCCGGATCATTAGCAAGGAGAGAAGTTTGGCTGTTCCCAGGATTAATGGGATTGTCAAAGTGAATGAAACTTGTTTGATGACCTCTCTCTCTAAGCGCCTCTGTTGTGCTTAGACCATAAGTGACATTGCCGCAAAAAGGTGTTTTTTTGCCTAGCCAGGCGATGTGCGATACCCGCCGCATTGGAATGTAAATGGTTTTGATTTCAACAGCGTTTCCAGGGAAACTCTAGGGCTGCTGCAAGGACGGCTAATGCCGCAAGAAGCCAAAGTACTGGAAGTAGCCCATAACGACTTACTAACGTACCAGCAAGGACTAGAGGAAGACTTAGAGAAATATTTATCAAGTTGTTTTGTAGCCCAAAAACTTTTCCTAGTTGGTTTTTCGGGGTGTCTTCTTGAAGAATGGTTTGGGCTGGAATTGCAACAAGTGCTGCTCCGACTCCAAGTGTGCCACAGAGGATTAATGTGAATACTAAAGATCCTTTTAATTGTCCTAGCAGGATCAGACTCCAAGTTATACAGCCTAAGCCAGTAGTAGTAAGTTTCCTTCGGCTGAAAACATGCCCTATTTGAGCAATTGCAATAGCTCCTAAGGCCATGCCGAGTCCACTTGTTGCCAATAATGTTCCAAATCTTGTAGGGCCCAGGATTTCTATCGATGAAGCTAGGCTTATGCTAAGTACATAAAGGGCTGCTAGAAGGCTATATAGAAGTACTAAATTCAACATTGCCCTTCTAATTGTTGGGTGTTTTTTTAGCACCTTCAAACCACTAATGATTTCTTTTAAGATACTTTTATGAGGGTCAGTCTTTATTTCTTCTTTGAATTGGATTTTACTGATACTGAAAGCTGCAATCCCGTAGCAGAAAGGTAGTAAAAGGAACTCTCCTCCTTCTATTCCAAGGTTTGCAAAAAATTGTTTTAGTAGACGGAGTATTGGATCTCCAAGTGCAAACCCAACTATTGTTGCCCCCATACTTGTTGCTTGATACAGCGAATTGGCGGCAAGTAGGTTTTCTTTTGGTACTAAAAGGGGGATAGTTGCTTGCTCTGCTGGAGCAAAAAATTGAGTTAGTACAGACTCGAGAAAAGTCATAACAACAATTGCCCAATACCCCCAACTCAGGCCAATCCAGGTGGGTCCTGGGAGAAGACAAATTGGAGCGAAAAGTACTAGTAGGGCACGTACTCCATTTGAGGCCACCATTATTCGGCGTTTTGGCCAACGGTCAGCTCCAACTCCAGCAACTGTTCCTACTATCATTGCTGGGATTGTGTTGGCTACGTAGACTCCTGTTGCTAGAAGGGTGATCCTCTGAGCACGGGTTTGAAAGTCCATTTGCATTGCGGCTGCTACTCCTGCTAATGCACCGTCGCTTTGAGGGGTATTAGTGATCCAGTATTGGGCAATCAAATAGACCGTCAAGACGATGTAGAACTTGTCAGCTAGCTGAGAGAAAATTTGACCTATCCATAGCCTTCGGAATCCTTTTAATTTGATAACTGCCTGAAGCCCTTTTGTCCCTTTGTTTTTGTTACTTGAATCCCCTGAACCTTGTTTTCGCTGAGGAATTGGATTTGTCAAAATACTTTTTGAATTATCAGAAAGTTTGTTCATCCATTTGACTTCCTTTAATATAAAAGGGATTCACGCAACATTTTGAGAGCACTTATGCTTTTGTGTAGATGATTGCCTATCCAGTACTCCACTACAGTCAATAGTCTCATCCAGACTTCTTGGGGGCCCATCAATTCTCCATCGTTTCGTTTTGGAAGGCTAGGGCGAAGAAGTCTTTGAAGCAGGGCTAATTCAGACGGATTTAATTGTATTTCTGCATTTGGGATAGAGCCGATAGCAAAACCTTCTTCCGGCAACAAGCTGCAACGCCAATCCCATTTGCCTATGGGAGGATTTAAAGGTAAACCACTGTGGCAGCATTTTTGGATAGGTAGTCCATACCCTCCTAACGCAAGAAGATGAACACAAGATTGAACACTCTTAGCTAACGTTTTCAATGATTCTGTCTGATTAGACCCTTCTTCTTCTAGCCGTTCTAGATGAATTAGGACGGTATTGAGCATGCCTGGGAGAGGATCATTATTGGCCACTAATAATAGAGTTAGCTCTGCTAAAGCTTGCGCTGCGGCCAGAGTTTCAAGCTTTTCACCTACTTTGCTATAGCTTCGAAGAACTTTTAAATGACGAACTCTTTTAAGTCCCGAGCGTCCTCCTATGTGTAGTTCAAGAAAAGTAAGAGGTGCTGCTGCTGCTAGTTTGCTTCGTGGTCGCCTTGCTCCAGGTACCGCTAATCGTGTAATCCCTTCTTCATCACTAAGAATAGTTAGCAGTCGATCGTTTTCACCAAGTGGCCCCACCTTCAATGAGAGTCCTTGTAAAACTATGCTTGAACTCACTTTTGGTAAGGCTTAAGACTTTTGATTAATTCAGGTCCGATGCTCGTACCAAGTCTTTCAGCTCCTGCCTCAACTATTTTTAATGCTTGATTAATAGTTTTTATACCTCCTGCAGCTTTGACCTGGCATCGACCACGAGCCAATTTAGATAGTTGCTGAATATCAGTTGCTGTTACAGGACGCCCGAATCCATTACCACTTTGAAGCCCATAAACTCCTGCATCAATTGATGCTTCTACAGCGAAGGATAGATTTTCTTGCGGAAGGTTTGCAATATCTAGAATTATTCTTACCGGTATCCCAGTCTCACAAATACAGGACAGTTCTTCTGCGAAGGCCTCTGTTTTTCCTTCCATCAAAGATAAAAAATCAGGAACTACATCGAGCTCATCTGCTCCTTGCTCTGCCGCCCATTCGGCTTCTGCTTTCTTATGGCTACTTGGGATAAATCCAAAAGGGAATGCAATAACAGCTATCAGTTTTGTTTTGTTTGTTGGGCCAAGCCTTTCCCGGGCTGATGGCAGGCGAGAAAGGTTGGTGCAAAAACCTGAAAAATTATAGTAAATCGATGCATCACACATCTGGTGAAGATCTTCTATGGAAAGATGTGGATCTAAAGCCGCTTGGTGAATGAGTGGCGCAAGTTCTGGCAGATTGTTTTTATCTGGCATAGATAATTGCCGATTTAATCTCGTGCTTGGATAACCCCATAACCACCATGATTTCTTTTATAAATTACTTGCAATTCTTTTGTCTCTTTTTCTCGGAAAAGATAAAAGTCATGATCGATTAGATCAAGTTGATGCCTGGCCTGTTCAACACTAATAGGCAACATTGTGAAATATTTTCGCCTTACTCCTGGATTAGGAAGTTGAACTTCTTTCCCTGAAAGCAGGGAACCTTCGATGGAAGATTCATCCAAAACTGATTCTGTGGAAGGTGTTAAAGAGGCGCTATGCCCTGCACTATGGTGATGGTCGGAGTGGCGCTCCTTATAACGACGAAGCTGACGACAAAGTTTATTGGCGACTAAATCAATACTGGCGTAAAGGTTTTCGCTTCGCTCTTGTGCTCGGATTATGGTGCCGTTAGCAAAAACAGTGACTTCTGCAGTTTGTTGTGGGGTCCTAGGATTGCGACCGACGGAAAGATGGACGTCTGCTTCCTTGACCATCTCTTCAAAATGCTGAATAGCCTTTTGAAGCTTTGACTGTGTGTATTCACGTAATGCAGGAGTTAATTCAAGATTTCGACCATGGATAAGCAGCTTCATGGCATCACTCCTGGGCCATCTGATATTGGCAAGTTAGATAAAACTGGCGCATTGGGAAACATTTCAGAGACTTTTGTGCTTGAGCCAAAAGATTTGGTGTCTTTTGAGACTGCGTGGAATTGGCAAAAGTATTGGCAAAAAAAACTTTTCATTGAAAGAGATTTACCACAAGTGGTTTGGCTGCTTCAGCATCCGCATTGTTACACCCTTGGTCGAGGTGGGAGTGAGGCTAATTTATTTTTTGATCCCAATGGACAATCTCCGGCTTTGTACCGTATAGATCGAGGAGGAGAGGTTACACATCATTTACCTGGACAATTGGTTGTTTATCTTGTTTTAGATCTTCTGAGGCATAAGAAAGATCTCAATTGGTATCTGCGTCAACTTGAGCAAGTTGTGATCGATGTCCTTTTCGAACTAGAGCTCCATGGAAAGAGAATCCCTGGTATAACAGGTGTTTGGATTGATGATTGCAAAGTAGCTGCTATTGGGGTGAGTTGTCGTCGTTGGATTACTCAACATGGCTTTGCTCTTAATGTTAATTGCGATTTAAGCGGGTTTGATGAGATTGTTCCATGTGGTTTGAAGGGGTATAGGGTCGGCAAACTTGATTCGTGGTTACCTGGGTTGAAGGTTCAAGATGTACAACCTTTGATGAGGAAAAGTTTATGTAACCATTTTGGGTTGAAAAGTCTTGAAGAAAGTTTTAATCCACAACTTTTGAGAATTCAGAACGATAATTGAATTGAACTTTCCCTAGGTGATCTGGGATGAGAGGTTTGAAACTCTTGAAAAGATTTAGTAATCAGGACGCTATGCCCTATGAAGTGGCTAAGGCTTTCTGGACTCCAAAAGAACGCGAGTTAGATGCTTTGACTCGTCACAGATTTGTTGAGGATATTGGCCGTGTAGATCAAATGTGGGAATGGTTGAGCGTTAAACATGGAGATGTTGTTGCAGTTGATGCTCCTCATGCAACTAATCCTGAGAGACATACATATACCGAGCTTGCCAAGCTGATTTCTCAGGCTGCTGCTGGATTTCAAAGTTTTGGGATAGGGAGCGGGGATGTTGTAGCACTCTTTGCTGAAAACAGTCCGCGTTGGCTGATTGCCGATCAAGGACTAATGCGAGTCGGTGCTTCTGATGCTGTTCGAGGTGCATCTGCTCCTATTCAAGAACTTCGTTATATCTTCAATGATTCATCTTCAATTGCCCTTGTTGTTCAAACTGGAGAATTGTGGCGCAGTCTTTCACTTGATGATGATCAACGAGGGCGACTAAGGCTGGTTTTGCAACTTGAGGGGGAACCAATAGATGAAGGCGTTGTTGGATGGGATTCTTTGCTCAAAGCTGGGCTTGCTCAACAGAGAAAAGATTTAATCGCTGGGAAAGGTCGTGATTCAGCTGCATCCACTATTGCCACAATTTTGTACACCTCAGGCACCACAGGTAAACCAAAGGGGGTTCCATTAACGCATGCGAATCTGTTGCATCAGATGAGAGCTTTGGCTTGCGTCGCTAATCCACCTGCCGGTTCACCCATTCTGAGTGTGCTTCCTATATGGCATGCATATGAGAGGAGTGCTGAATATTATTTTTTTTCGTGTGCCTGTACTCAGAGTTACACCACTATTAAATATTTAAAGCAGGATCTACCAAGGGTTCGTCCAATTGTCATGGCTACTGTTCCCAGGCTATGGGAGGCAGTTCAAGTTGGTTTTGATGATGCTCTGAAAAAGATGCCAGTAGTAAAGCAATGGTTGTTGAGATCTGCCTTGGCTAATAGTGGGGCCTATAAATTGGCTTTAAGGACTGTTAGAGAGTTGTTGATTGATGAAATTTCAAATACAGAAAGAATTAATGCACTGATTGAAATAGCTTTCCGTTGGCCTATTCATGCAATTGCCTCTTTGTTGTTATGGCCAAAGGTCTTAAAGCAGCTCAGTGGAGGACAGTTGCTTTTCGCGATCAATGGAGGTGGTGCAATAGCAGCACATGTAGATCTTTTCTTTGAGGCTTTGGGAGTGGAGTTATTAGTTGGTTACGGCCTTACGGAGACGAGTCCAGTTGTGAGTTGTAGGAGACCTTGGCGCAATATTCGAGGTAGTTCAGGTCCACCTTTGCCTGACACTGAATTCCAAGTTGTTGATCCTGTTACCAGGGAATTAAAGACTTTTCGCCAAAAAGGCCTTGTTTTAGTCAGAGGGCCACAAGTAATGAGTGGCTATCTGGGTAAACCTGATGCAACAGCTAAGGTTCTTGATTCTGATGGTTGGTTTGACACAGGTGATTTAGGGATGCTTCTTCCAGATGGATCAGTTGTGCTTACTGGGCGCGCTAAGGACACCATTGTTTTAAGTAATGGAGAAAATGTTGAGCCTGGCCCTTTGGAAGAAGCTTTGTTGGCTAGTTCGTTGGTTGAACAGGTAATGCTGGTTGGTCAAGATGAAAAGCAGCTAGGACTTTTGGTTGTACCTCAATTTGAAATGATCTTGTTTTGGGCTCAAAAGAAGGATTTGGATATCTCTCGAGATTTAGGAGGCTCTCCTGGTGATGAAACTTTGAGAAAGATGTTACGTAGCGAGTTCAACAGCATTCTTGCCTCTAGAACAGGTTCACGCTCTGATGAACGGCTTGCAGGCGTTGCTTTGGTGAAACCTTTTACTCTTGAGAATGGCTTGTTAACTCAGACTCTTAAGCAAAGACGTGAAAGGATTATTGAGAGAGATCGGGAAGCTATAGCTTCAATTTACGGTAATTAGTTTGCAGAATGTAGACAATTTAGTTGACCTAAAGGACTGAAAACTGAGAATCTTAGCGAGTTCTCCTATTCCAAATGTCTGACGGCACGCTCCTGTCGATTAAACGCTCTATAACTGTTCGAGCAGTTGTTACCCCTACCTGGAAGGAGGATGCTGAGCGTGAACTAAGTAATGCCATTTCAACCACAGATCAACAATTGGCTCAATTAGAGCAGGAGGGACAACAAGTGATTAGTGCTGTTCGAAATCAGAGCGCCAACCCTTTGGATCCTGTAGTACAAGAAGAGGTTTCAAAAGTTCAACAGCAAGTTGCAAGTAAAAGATCTGAACTTGAAGAACAGAAAAGAAATCTTTTGCAGCAACAAGTTCAAGTTAGAGGATTAGAGATGGAAGAAATAGTTGAGCAAGGTCAGATAGAAAGTTTTTGTGAACTTAAGGTTGGGGATAATTTAGTCAGTAAGATGCAAGTAGCTGTTTTGGTTAGAGATGGTGTTGTGGAAGCTATAGAACAAAACTGATTAATCTCATGATAAATTTATTACCATATCCTGCTATTTTTTGATATTTAAAATACATCTAAGCCCAGATTTTGTTCTAATATTTTTTAAAAGAATTTCATTTTTGGAGCTCTTAGAGAAGAAAATAATTCTCTTATCTTTTTTTGTTTGATTTTCAAACCATCTCTCCTCTAATTGTCACCAGAATAAAAGCAGAGAGATATAATTGAAGTTTGCTAATATTTAAATTGCCATTGCTTGATCTTTTAATGGCTAATTTGTTGATGTTATGATGCTTGAGAGCTTAGTAAGCCTTAAAACTTTTAATTAGATAGGTCTTATTGTTGGTAGCCAGTGACACTAATAATATTAATATCAACTGGTTCTCCACATAGATCATTTAATATTGTAAAGGCTATATTTCTGGTTTTTACTGAATAAGACAACCCAAGTGGATCTCTCTTATATCCTCCTTCTCTGCAACTGTGAATATCATTAAGGATAAATTGCTCTTCTGTTAGATCAATAACATTGCCTTTTTTATCCTGGAGCCACCAGTGATAATCTCCATTAACTAAAGGGCAAGAATTTGTATATAAGTCCCATTCCTTAAAGAAAAATCTATGTAATGTTCCGCTTAGCAAGTAACACCAACCTCTTGTTATACTGCTTGGATTTTGATACTTTATATCTTCACTGAACCAAGTTAGATCACCCATCTCATCTAGCTTTCCATACCTTTTTATGACGTTTAAAGTTGTATAGTCTTTCCATTGATTATTTGGTTCTGAAAACAG
This sequence comes from Prochlorococcus sp. AG-363-C20, assembly GCA_003280295.1. Lineage (GTDB taxonomy): Bacteria > Cyanobacteriota > Cyanobacteriia > PCC-6307 > Cyanobiaceae > AG-363-K07. Next base: position 26,272 of record QCFI01000023.1, read on the forward strand.
TCCACCAGCGCGAACAAAACGATAAAGTAGATGTTCGCAAATACTTAAAATGTTCTCCATTGATGAGTCAATAGCTAAGCACCCCTTTTTGATTCCTGGCGGACATTTAAGGGTTGGAAGTATTTGGTCTTTCATCTCTTCGTCAAGGAATAATCTTCCTTTTGCTGAACTTATAAGAAATGGCATAGTTTAATTTATCGCTTTCATTATGAACTGGCTTTGGGTATTCAAAGTATTGGAGCTTTGATTGATGGAGATTTGGCTTAAGTCTAAATTGACACAAAAAAACTTTGTCGGTTTATGTCGGAAATTCTTTTTTAGGAATCAAACGACTTCTTATGTTGACACAAAAATATGATGCGACTAAAAAAGTCACCCTCTCAAAAAGATTGTTTTTATCAATCCCAAAAATCCATGAAAGGGTGAAGCTCATCTTGAATACTTGATTGGCATTGTTTCCATTCTATAAACCCTATAGATATTGGAATACCCTGAGAACAGCTTAGAAATTTATGTAACCAATAAATGCATAGCTAAATGTTTCAGAAAAGCGTTCTAGTTGCTAGGATAGCAGAACAAAGAAAGTTATTGGTTTTGGAACGCGTAATGAATAAATTCAAAAGGACAAAATTTGAGAAGCCATGTTTTTTAGATAGGCCAAATTACAAATCAATTGGTTATCTCCGCTTGAGCAAAGATTCAAAGTCAAGAGAACCTCAAGTTACTGCTTTAAAAGCAGAA
>QCFI01000024.1 GCA_003280295.1 Prochlorococcus sp. AG-363-C20
CAAATTCTGATAAGATTTTCTCTCTTAAATTACTCAGTCGACTTGGATCATTTGTCCCAACAAAAAACACTTGCTCTTTACTAGGAATTATAAAAGTATCTAATCGAACTGCAAAGACTACTATTTTACCAGCACATCCACTCGATTCAAAAAGTCTTCGTTTATCTGAATTAAATCGAGCAGGCGTAGAAGCCTTAATATCTCTAACACGATCCTTATATTGATAGTCAGAAGCCATTCGATCAGATATTGGTAAATCTTTTGTACGAAAATTTCTATTTTCTAAATTAGTAAAGATCTCTTCAGGTGAAGTTCCTAAATCAATATCCAAATGATTTATTAATTCTAGATTACCCGCACTATTTAACCTTGCAAAAAGTGATAACTCTGTATAAGCAGGTCCTCGGTTAACTAAGTTCCCTCCAGAATTATTACAAACTCCACCTATTACAGAAGCTCCAATACAAGAGGAACCAATCACAGAATGAGGGCCTCTACCTAATGGTAGTAATGTTTCCTCTAGTTGATATAAAGTTGTACCTGGAAATGCAAGGACCTGAGAACCATCATTTAATAAAACTAATTGATTAAGTTTCAAAGTACTTATGATCACAACATCTCTATCATAAGTATCCCCATCTGGAGTTGAGCCACCTGTCAAGCTAGTATTGGCCGCTTGCATAATAATAACTTTATCGAAATCAACACAAATTTGTATAATCTTCCAAAGTTGAAAAAGATTAGTAGGAAATGTAACCGCGCAAGCTTCACCGCTCCCAAGACGTATACCTTGTCTATAAAAACGAGTTTTTTCTTTTTCAATCAAAACTCTATCCTGACCAAGAGCAGAAATTAACTTTTTAGCAAATTCTGGCAAACGATCATTTCTCATGTTTAATAAGCCTCATAGACTTTTCATCGAATACAACTATAAAATAAAACTAAAAAATAAATAAAGCAAATCCTCCTTAAGTTTTATTTTATAGTTTTAATCTATCTCGCTAATAGAAAGAAAAGCCATTTTTTGACTTTCTCTAAGAGTACATAAGATCTATTTGAAATATCCTTCTAGTTCTAGTTTGGTAAAATTATTCTATTTCTTGAATGAATTAATCTTGCAACTCAATAAGCTTAAAACTGCAATTAAGTTTTTGAATAGCACCTGGTTGAAGAGACAATAATCGTTCACCGCTGATTATAGACTCTCTAGGACTAGTCCAAGGCTCTAAACAAACCATAGATCTTGGAGGATCTGTCCAAACAACTGTTAAATCCATTGGCTTTTGATGTTTAAGTATTAAACATGTACCATCCAAAGTGTCAATCAGGGAAACTAATTTTGAAGGGCCACTAATAAAGTCAATCCCATCTGAAAGACAATCCAATTGTTGATCAGTAGCCTCTTCAATCATGGTTGATTGGTCAATACAAGTAGGCATTAATCCTTTTATCTTTGTTTTTTCAAGATCCATCACATTGAAATATGGATGAAGGCCAAAAGAAAAAGGCATATTTTCATGACTAAGATTTTCTATAGTGATTTTAAACTCAATGCCTTTTTTTTCTAATCGAACTTCCATCTCAATTAAAAAAGAAAATGGATAATTCAGACGTGTTATTTCATTATCTGAAAAACTTAAAATAAAAGCACTCTCACCTTCAATTGGCTTTAACTGCCAAATAGCATCTCTAGCAAAACCATGCTGATCCATATTGAAGTCACCCTTTTCTAAAGGCAAAAAATCTTTTCTTAACCCCCCACAAATTGGGAACAAGATTGGGATTCCTCCTCGAACACTTTTACCTTGCTGAGTAAAACGCTCATAATCAAAATAAAGAATTTCTTTTCCATTACAGAGCCATTCTGTAATTAATCCACCCCGCTCAGGAACTATCCGAATTCGATCACCGCTTTCGTAGTCAATTATCTCCCAATGAGAATAAGGAAATTCCTTTTTTAAAAAGCTAATTGGCATTAATCACTATTTAAGATTCTTGATCCAATTCGATAATCAGAAAATTACTTCTAAATCAAATTCTAACCTTTAAGCCAAGATAGCATTTCTTCATTTACAAGATCAGGCACCTCATCATGAGGGCAATGTCCAGCTTTCAAAAGCACTTCTTTAACTTCTAAAGAAGCTTCTCTAGCAAACAAGCGAAACTTGTCCTGTTTTGCTTTTGCATTCCTTAACCATGGGTCACTATCCCCCCAAAGTAATAAAAGTGGAGCCTTTAATTCTTGAAATAATTCATCTATAGGCTTGCCCTTCAAACCACGTGCTTGAAAAACTTTCTGAAAGACTTGAAAAGCTCCTGGATCTAAAGAAGGTCTTCGAATTGATTCAATTAAATCATCATCAACATTAGTAGGATCTATATACACTTGTTGAAGAGTGCTGCGAATAACACCTGGTCTACGCAAATTCTCAAAAATCAATCTTTGCATCAAAGGATATATAAACCACTTCACCAAAAGATCTCTAGAAAGACCAATCCCAATCATCTGACGAAGTCTAGAACTCATGTTCTTTGGCTTCGAAACAAATTTCTCATCACTAAAATATCCTGCCGCATTAAGCAAAACAACACCAGCAGAGTCAGATTCAAGAGCTGCTCCAGCCGCGAGAGCTGCATATCCACCTAGAGAATTGCCAACAATCACCGTAGGTCTTTTTATTCGCTCCTTTACATAGGCAACAACTTGTTCCTTCCACAGTTCACCTCCATAATCCAATTCCGAAGGCTTTGCACTCCTACCAAAACCAAGTAAATCGATTGCATGTACTTCATAAGTCTTCGCCAGCACAGGGATGTTGTAACGCCAATGATCTGTTGACGCTCCAAAACCATGAACAAGCAAAACAGCTGGTCCATGTTTTTTGTAAGCATCTAAAGGGGATGGGGGTGGGCTACTACTAACTGAATAAACCTGATGACCTAAAAAACTCCAAGGGGAATTTGGCGTGGCAGCGAAAGCAGACATCAAAACCTTTTAGACACTGAACTAAGGATGGAGATGCTAAGCAATTAGAACGCAACCCGAAAGGTAATTATTCAATTCCGCATCTTGATCTGGAAAATAAACTAGAACTTTAACAATTCCTTAATTAACACTCTAAATCAGGCCTACTGGATTGGCTGCTATATCGTCAGGAATCGAATTTCCTCCACCTGGAGTCTTATCCTTGAGGACAATTCGGAGTAAAACTGGCGCAAGGAAGGTAGTCCCGATAACCATCAAAAGAACTGCTGCTTCTAGTGAAGGTCCTAAAAGGCCTGCACTAGTTCCCAAGCCAAGGAAAATCAGACCAACCTCTCCACGAGGCATCATTCCCAAACCCACAACCAAGCGATCGGTAGGTTGATCAATAAGAAAACACCATCCTGCAGCTATCTTTCCCAAGATTGCTATTAACAACATAAAACCTGCCACCACTAATGCAGCCCGACTATTGGGATCCAGTGGATTAATTACTGAAAGATCCATTCCTGCTCCTACAAGAACAAAGAAAATGGTTGCGAACAATGAGACAAGTGGTAATACAGACTGCTGAATAGCGTGATTATTCTTAGAGCTACTAAGTATCAATCCTGCAGCAAAAGCCCCTAAAGCAGCTTCTAAACCAATTGCAGTAGCAACAAAACAACTTAAGACAAGAATCACAAAAGAGGCCACCACGACTGCCCCTGGCGCCTTAAGTCTGTCTAACAACCAATCAAAGGCTGGAGCAGCAGTTCTACTAAGCACTATCGCTCCAACTACAAATACTGTGGCGGCTAAAACAAGTTTCACAATAGGTGCAATTTCCAATGCTCCACCTGTCGCTAAAGCGACAACGACAGCAAGGATGACTATGCCCAAGATGTCGTCAAGCACTGCAGCACCAATGACAATTTGCCCTTCTCGAGTTTTGAGATAACCAAGTTCACCAAAAACACTGGCTGTAATTCCAATACTTGTTGCTGTCATCGAAGCCCCAGCGAAAACGGCAGGGATTAAATCAACCTGAAAGAGAAACATCAAACCCAAAGTTCCAAAAGCAAACGGCAAAATCACCCCAGCCATTGCAACTGTGAATGCCTGCACACCAACTGCAACAAGCTCCTCCAACTCGCTCTCTAGACCGGTTAAAAAAAGCAACGCGTATAAACCAAGTGTTGCAACTGCTTGAAGAGACGGAAAAGTTTCAAAATAAAGATCAGGTACCGCCTCTGGTGGTATAGAAGCCAAAGAGCTAATCATATTGACAAAACCTTGATTCAAATGAGCTCCAGTTGTGGGGGGAATTAGAAGATGCAAACCAGAGGCGCCAATCAAAATCCCAGCCAAGAGTTCTCCAACAATGGTGGGCAAATTCACTCTCACCAAAATTTCAGCCAATGTCCTTGCAGCAAGAAAAATCAGGAGAAAATTAATAACCCCAATTAAAGTTTCAGCCACTTCAACTTCATGAGTGCTCAGCACTGAAAAAACCTGAGGCAAATCCATAGCTTGCAATTAACAATTACATTTCCTTCTTGAAACATAAAGGACCGAGAAACCAAGTCTGGGAATTTCCGCCATAGAAAATGATTTTCTTTTCAAGTGTGGATCTGAAGTCACTAAGTCTGTTCAAGGGAAAGTAGAGCTACCGTCCATCGATATCAATATTCAAAATCCCGAAACAATCTCGGGAGCACTCTGCAACAAGCAATCAATTCACCCTTATATCGTTATGAGCAGCTCTCAACCATTAGATCTCAGGCTACCTACACCAGGCTGCTACTCCGACCATGAAAGAGCAGGAATAGGGGGAGATGCAGTATTTGACGGAATGACAGAACACCTCTTTTTCACTTTAGGAAGACTGGCTCCTAGTGCAAGTCTTCATGATCTTTATATGGCTCTAAGTTATGCAGTGCGAGATCGATTAATGACTCGCTACCTCGCAAGCCAAGAAGCGATAAGGGCACGGCCTCAGAAAACAGTGGCTTACTTATCAGCTGAATTTCTTATTGGTCCCCAATTAAATAACAACCTTTTAAATCTTGGAATTCAAAAAGATGCAGAAACAGCATTAAAGAGATTCGGAATAGAATCTTTAGGACATATTCTTGAAGTAGAAGAAGAGCCAGGACTGGGGAATGGGGGCTTGGGTCGGCTAGCAGCTTGCTATATGGAATCATTAGCAAGCCTACAAATTCCAGCAACTGGATATGGCATTCGATACGAGTTTGGAATTTTCAATCAACTCATTAGGAATGGTTGGCAAGTCGAAGTTACAGATAAATGGCTTAAAGGAGGATGGCCTTGGGAACTACCCCAACCAGACGAAGCATGTTTTGTCGGCTTTGGGGGGCGCACAGAAAACTACATAGATGAAAAAGGTAATTACCGCTCAAGATGGATACCTGCTGAACATGCAATTGGTATCCCTCACGATGTGCCTGTACTTGGATACCAAGTCAATACTTGTAATCGTTTACGTCTTTGGAGGGCAGATGCCACAGAAAGCTTTGATTTCTATGCCTTCAACATTGGTGATTACTACGGGGCAGTAGAAGAAAAAGTTGCTTCTGAAACTCTTTCAAAAGTGCTCTATCCCAATGATGGAACTGATGAAGGGCGCCGCTTGAGATTGAAGCAACAACACTTCTTCGTTAGCTGTTCAATTCAAGATATGTTGAGAAGCTTAGAAAAGCGTGATATTCCAATAGAAGAGTTTCCAAATCATTGGACAGTTCAACTCAATGACACTCACCCTGCTATAGCCGTAGCAGAAATGATGAGATTATTGATAGATAATCACCATATTGAATGGGAAAAAGCCTGGGAAATCACTAATCAATCTGTTGCATATACAAACCACACTTTGCTTCCCGAAGCACTTGAGAAATGGGATTTAGCACTTTTCAAAAGCTTGCTACCACGCCATCTTGAACTGATATATGAAATTAATCGCAGGTTTCTGCAACAAGTTCGTCTTCGCTATCCAGGAAACGATTTGATTTTGAGAAAGTTATCAATTATTGATGAGGAGGGTGGGAAAGCAATACGCATGGCGCATCTAGCAACCATCGGAGCGCATCACGTAAACGGAGTTGCCGCTCTCCATTCTGATCTAATCAAAAGACAGCTTTTGCCTGAATTTGCTGAGCTCTGGCCAGAAAAATTTACTAACGTTACCAATGGAGTAACGCCCCGACGTTGGGTTGCTCTTGCAAATCCAGATCTATCCAATTTACTGGATCAAGAAGCTGGTCCTGACTGGATTACAAATATGCAATTGTTAAAAAAATTAGAATCAAAAGAATTAGATGCAGGTTTTTTAGAAAAGTTTGGAGCAACCAAATTGTCTGGGAAAAGAAAGCTTGCTAGTTATATCCACCGTCAAACCGGAGTACTTGTTGATCCCTCCAGCATGTTTGATGTCCAAGTAAAAAGAATTCACCAATACAAGCGTCAACACTTAAATGCTCTACAAATTATTACACAATATCTACGAATCAAAAATGGTAAAGCACAAGGTCTAGCGCCTCGAACAGTGATTTTTGGTGGTAAAGCTGCACCGGGTTATTTCATGGCAAAACTAATAATCAGATTTATTAATGGTATTGCCGAAATGGTCAATGCGGATCCTGATATGGACGGTCGCCTAAGAGTTGTTTTCTTGCCTGATTACAACGTCAAGCTTGGAGAACAAGTTTATCCAGCAACTGACCTATCAGAACAAATTTCTACTGCAGGTAAAGAAGCTTCTGGCACAGGCAACATGAAATTTGCCATGAATGGTGCACTCACAATTGGAACTCTGGATGGTGCAAATATTGAAATCCGTGAACAGGTTGGTCATGAAAACTTCTTCTTATTTGGAAATACTGAGAGTGAGATTATGGAATTAAGAAATAATAATTATGATCCAACAACTTTTATTCAAGCCTTACCAGAATTAGCAGAAGCCTTACGTTTAGTAGAATTAGGTCACTTCAGTAATGGAGATACAGAGCTATTCCGACCACTGATTAATAATCTTAAAGCTAATGACCCATTCTTCGTAATGGCAGATTTTGCGGATTATTTAAGGGCTCAAGATAATGTTAGTCGTGCATGGCAAGATCCTCAAGAATGGAATCGTATGTCATTACTTAATACTGCAAGATCAGGATTTTTCTCCTCAGATAGATCAATTCGTGAATATAGTAGTTCAATATGGAAAGTGAAGCCATTTCCTGTTGAAATAACTTGCGATGTTAATACATTATCTGTAAGATAGATAATCAGATGACTGATGTTTTCTTAGAAGCTCACTTGGATTATTTTAAAGGAACTACATTTTGATTAAATGAAAATATGGTACAAGTATTAACTTTTATCTGGCAAGTCAGGAGTCTGATGAAGAAGTCTATTTAAGCGCAAGCGATCTGCATTAAGAGGATCAGGGGCAAGTTCGCCAGCAAGTTCGCGAAATTTTTGTTCAATCGCTTCCGGCACCTTCACATCAAAAATTCTCTCCATCAATGCTTCTATTGAAAAAAGGTGTGCATTAATATTTTCAAGATCAACTATTGCTTGTTGAAGTGAATCTAATTGCTCATCAGTAATTCCAGAAGATGAGGAAGGCGTCGATAAAAGTTCGTTGTTGGATGTTCCATATCTCTTTTGAAGATCTTCTAAAACTCTTCCAGAGAGAGTCCTAAATGATTGCAAGGCAGCCCAATTCAACTCTTGTTGCTGTCGAAGAGTAGAAAACTCACGAATTAACCGGTCATGCTCCCTATAAAACCTTTGACAGTCAGGGCATTGACAGGGCTCTTCTGGCACCGTGGTCCCATTAGTTCTAACTCCATCATTACATTAACTATGCCGCTAATGGGGGTTCACCAGACGAACTGTCTTCTCCTTGCTCTTGGTGCACTGCCTCTGGAAGAGGAATCTCGATGCTAGAAACAACTTGTATAACATCTCTAAGTCGCATGGAGTCTGCAAACCAACCCATTGCCTGTTCAGTATCACCACGACGCTCAGCATCACCAGCTTGATCTTCATGTGCATCAGCCAAAAGAGCCAACCAGCAAAGACAACGAGCCTGCACTACTGAGAGATCGATCTCATTGGACTGAGTATTGGCAATATGTTCACTTTCTTGCTGAACAAGCAATCGCAGCCGTAGATCGTGAAGCTGGGTCATAGAGACTGTTTCACTAAAAACACGCTAGCGGCAGTGGGCAATATTTGCCCGCTCCGCCAGATATAGCACCACGGAATGATAAAAAGTTTTAAATTACGGGGCTGGCGGGACTCGAACCCACGACCTACGGTTTAGGAAACCGTCGCTCTATCCGGCTGAGCTACAGCCCCACTGGAAGTAATTATGCCTTCGAGGCATTATGGACTTTGAAAGCAGGAGAGGTGATCGCAATCGAAACTTATTTGCCAAACAAATTAAGTATTCGATTGAGGAAAGTCCGGGCTCCCCGATGGCCAGGCTTGCTGGGTAACGCCCAGTGCGGGCAACCGTGAGGATAGTGCCACAGAAACACACCGCCGATGGCTATAAGGGATCACCCTTAAAGCACAGGTAAGGGTGCAAAGGTGCGGTAAGAGCGCACCAGCAGCACCGAGAGATGCTGGCTTGGTAAACCCCGGCTAGGAGCAAGGCGAAAGAATCAAGGCTGGTCATCTTCCTTGGTTCAAATTAAATGAGCCGCTAGAGGCTGTCGGTAACGACAGTCCCAGATAGATGATCACCCACGTCTCTTTAGAGAATGTGAACAGAACCCGGCTTACGACCTGCTTTCCCCTTTTTTATTCCAACCAATCACAGATTACATAAAACACTCGTTCAAAAACGCCGAGAAAATGTAATGGCATCAAATACAAATAAGGAGCTCCCAGCCACTCGAATTTATCAACTCAAGTCATTATTAATTCGAGTTAACATTGATCCCAATAAGTTCTTAACAAAAAAAACAAATAAAGGCTTACAAATTATCAATGAGGCTTTAACACATACCTCTGCCCAAGCTAAATACAATCATGAAAGGCTAGAATTTCTTGGCGATGCCGTTTTAAGACTTGCGGCATCTGAATTCATCGATAACAAATTTCCAAAAATGAATGTTGGTGATAGGTCTGCACTAAGATCTCAACTGGTAAGTGATCGCTGGCTAACTAAAGTTGGGAAAGCAATTCAAATTCAAGAAGTATTAATTACAGGACCAAAAGCATCTGCAGATGAATTTGCTTTATCAACACTTCAGGCTGAGGCGACTGAAGCGCTGATTGGGGCTATCTATGAATGTTTTCAAGACCTTCAACCAATCCACAATTGGCTTTATCCACACTGGCAAGAAGCAAGCATAAATGTACTAAAAGATCCATTCAAACAAAATTCTAAATCAGCACTTCAGGAATGGAGTCAAAAAGAAGGGTTTAACCTACCAAGTTATCAAGTTCAAGAGTTTTCACAAAAACATGGTGATCCTCATAGATTCTTCTGTAAAGTTCAATTAGGAGAGAAAATAGTGGGAGAAGGATGGGGATGTTCCCGCAAAGAAGCAGAAAAAGAAGCCGCCCAAGTAGCCTTAAAAATTCTAATCAAATGAAAGCAAATTTAAATTAAATCAAGATGGCTAATTGGAATTGTTATTAACTTATCCCAATTTCCACCTTCAAAAAGTACTGCCGCGTTTTTTCCACTAATCCGCTGAACGAATCCTCTATAACCCTTATAAATCGAACGAGCATCATTCACTTGCACTGTGGAACCAGGCAAAATTGGTGTTGGAGAATTAGTCAAAATAAAATTCAACGCATAACGTCATAGTCAAATCATCTATCGATCTCGCATGATTTGCAACGAAGCCTGGATGACAGTAGGAAAGATTGTTGCTGCACAAGGACTCCATGGTGAAGTCAGAGTAAAACCCTTAAGTGACTTCCCAGAGCGCTTTACTCATCCTGGCAAGCGTTGGCTTCAAAAAAAAGAAAAAATTGTACCCTTTAAGGTTGAATTGCTTTCAGGCAGACAATTACCAGGCAAAGCCATCTTTGTCATCCGCTTTGCAGAAATCAATGATCGCACTGAAGCTGAAGCACATGTTGGAGCAAATCTTTTAGTTCATTCAAGTGATCGACCAAAACTGGGTCAAAACGAATTTCATCTTCTAGACCTAGTGGGGCTAGAAGCAAGACTTAATGTTAACGGTCCTCTAATAGGAAAAGTTGTCAATCTTGTTAATGGTGGCAACGACCTTCTAGAAATCGAACTTCTAGGAGGGCGAAAAGTATTAATACCATTCGTTAAAGAAATTGTGCCTGTGGTCAAACTCAAGGAAGGATGGCTTTTGGTCACTCCACCCCCTGGCCTTTTAGAGCTATGAGGTAGTCGACAAAAAGAAGTTACGGATAGATCCTTAGACCACCAACACCAACACCAAAAGCAAGAGAAGTGGAAGCTCAATCAATAATCCCAGTGATCCTATGTGGTGGCACTGGCAGCCGATTATGGCCACTTTCTCGTGCTAGCTACCCCAAACAATATTGGCCCCTCTTTGGTGAAAGCAAACATACATTGCTTCAACAAACTCATAAACGTCTGAAAGGTTTATCAGGGTTGACCGCCCCTTTATTGATTTGCAATGAAGACCATCGATTTATAGCTGCTGAGCAGATGCGTCAAATCAATGTAAAGCCAAGTGCAATTCTTCTCGAGCCAATAGGACGAAACACAGCACCTGCTATTGCAGTGGCTGCATTAAAATCTATAGAGAAGGGGAAAGATCCACTCCTTCTTGTATTAGCAGCAGATCACGTAATCCAAGATGAAAAACAATTTCTTCTTGCAATCGAAGCAGGAAAAATTGATGCAAAAAAAGGCAGGTTAGTGACTTTCGGGGTAATTCCTACAAAACCAGAAACTGGGTATGGATATATCCAAGCTGCAGAACATCTAGACAAAAAATCTCTCAAAGGAATACCTATTTCTAAATTCATAGAGAAACCTGACAAAGATACTGCAGAAAAGTTTCTGAAAGATGGTCGCTTCACTTGGAATAGTGGAATCTTCCTTTTTAAAGCAACAACAATCATCAAAGAACTAGAATATTTTGCGCCAGAAATTGTGCACTCCTGCAGAGCTGCTCTAAATCAAAAGAAACCTGATCTAGATTTCTTAAGACTAGAAAGAAAAGCCTTTACAAGTTGTCCAAATTTAGCAATCGATATTGCTGTTATGGAGAAAAGTAAGCTTGGCACAGTTATTCCTCTCAATGCAGGCTGGAGTGACATTGGTAGCTGGGCTGCTCTTTGGGAAACAGGCAAAAGCGATTCAAATGGCAACGTACTTAGAGGGCATGTTATAGCAAACAAAAGTAACAACTGTTACTTGCGAAGTGAACACAGACTTGTTGTTGGACTTGGAATTGAAAATCTTCTAATTATTGAAACAGATGATGCAGTTCTGGTTGCCAATCAAAAGGAAGCACAAAATGTGAAAAATATTGTAAAAATGTTAGAAGAGAAAGGAAGCGCAGAAGCTATAGCTCATCGAAAAGTTTATCGGCCATGGGGAAATTACACTGGTGTTATTAAAGGAAGTCGATGGCAAGTTAAACGGATTGTAGTGAAGCCTGGAGCAAGCCTTTCATTACAAATGCATCACCATCGAGCAGAACATTGGATAATAGTTAAAGGAACTGCTTTGGTTGAACGAGATGGTGAGAAATCAATATTAAAGGAAAATCAAAGCACATATATTCCATTAGGTTGTAAACACCGTCTCTCAAACCCAGGTTGTATACCTATGGAGTTAATTGAAGTCCAAAGTGGTTCCTATTTAGATGAAGATGATATTGTCCGATTCGAAGATCATTATGGACGTATTACTTAAATAGTTAATTATTCAACAGTGACACTCTTTGCTAAATTGCGAGGTTGATCAATATCTAGGCCCCTATTAGCAGCAATATGATAACTAAGCAATTGCATTGGAACTACCGACAATAAAGGACTAATCCATTCACTTACCTCAGGAATTGGCATCACAATATCAAAAACTTCTTTCGCAAATTCCTTTGGTATCACTCCGATTAACTGTGCATCACGTGCTTTTGCCTCCTGTACATTGCTTAAGACCTTCTCAAACACAACACCTGGTGTGGCAATAGCAATAACAGGGACTCGTCTCTCTAACAAAGCAATGGGACCATGTTTCATCTCTCCTGCAGGATAACCTTCTGCATGGATATAACTAATTTCCTTGAGTTTTAAAGCTCCTTCAAGCGCAATAGGATAATTAATCCCACGTCCTAAAAAAATTACATTTTGAGTATCTAAAAAAAGTGGTGCTAAGGTCGAAGCCATTTGATCATGCTTATCAATAAGAACACTTAATTGATTAGGAAGAGCTCTAAGTTCATTCGTTAAACTAATAATTTCTTTGGTAGAGCAACTATTACGGCGAGACGCAAATGAAAGAGCCAGTCCATAAAAAGCTAGCAATTGCCCAAGAAAAGTTTTTGTAGCAGCTACTCCTACTTCTATACCAGCACAAATATTAATAATATTTGGAACCTGCCTAGCAATAGAACTTTCGGGCCTATTTGTAATACCTAACTGACGAGAAATAAACGCTGGATCCCCATAAGCTTCTCTACGTTGCGCTTCCATTGATAGTGCAGCAAGTGTATCCGCAGTCTCTCCAGACTGAGTAACACCAATAGTGAGTAAATTAGGGGCCAATGGAGGGGCTGCATATCGAAATTCACTTGCATAAAAAACTGATGTCGGTATACCAGCAAACTGTTCTAATAAATAAGCTCCCACCAACGCGGCATGGCGACTAGTCCCACAAGCAAGAATTTGAATACGTTCGATTCCTTCATAGAAAGAATCTTCAAATGGAAAAGCTACTGGAGCTTGTTCCGGAAGACCTAAAGGGAGGTGACGGTCTACCCAAAGCCTTGCCGTTTCAGACTGTTCATAAATCTCCTTAAGCATGAAGTGGCGAAAATGTCGCTTGCTAACAACATCTTCTTGACCATGCAATAACGAAGGGCTCCTTTGTTGTCTTTGGCCTCTATGGTCATAAAGCTCAATTCCTAAAGGTGTTAACAAAGCCGTTTCCCCATCTTCCATTGGCAAAATCGTCCTAGTAACACCTGCCAAGGCTGGGGTGTCACTAGCGCATAGAAATTCACCTTCACCTAAACCAATCAACAATGGTGCCTGCCTTCTTGCTACTACTAATGCCTCAGGAGTTTCTTTCCATATCACAGCAAGTGCATAAGCACCCTTCAATTTCAAAGAAACTCTCCTAACAGCTTCTAATAACAAAGAACCGCTTGCTTCTTGACCGTTACTTTTCAGCAAATTTAATTCTTGAGATATCAGATGAGGAATAACCTCCGTATCAGTTTCAGAAACAAATTGGATGCCTTTTTCCTGTAAACCCTTCCGCAAAGTGATGTGATTCTCAATAATCCCATTCTGGACTACTGCTAAACCTCCAGAAGAATCCATATGAGGATGTGCATTGCGCTCTTCAGGCTTGCCATGGGTCGCCCATCGAGTATGTCCAATTCCTAAGTGCCCAGGGGCACTTTCCTGCTCTACCAAATTCATAAGATTTGCCAATTTTCCATTGGCCTTCTTACAAGTCAGGACCCCTGTTGCAGCTTTAGAAGAGAGTTCTAATGTCGCAATTCCAGCCGAATCATACCCACGATATTCAAGCCTCTTTAAACCCTCAAGAAGTAAGGGGGCAGCGTCTCTAGAGCCAATAACAGCGACTATTCCGCACATTGGTTGGCCCGGCAAAGACAGGCTGATTATCTATTTAATTTGTAAAACCTAATCGAGGAAGGTCAACTTTCAAAAGAAGGGAGGCACCAAAAATTCAGTATGCCAATCCCATGCTTCTGGTGGTTTCATCTCCTAGATAAACCCTGATACTTAAGAAATCTGTCGGGCAAGCCGTTTCACAACGTTTGCAACCAACACAATCCTCAGTGCGAGGAGATGATGCAATTTGACCTGCTTTACATCCGTCCCAAGGGACCATTTCAAGCACATCTAGAGGGCAAGCCCTCACACATTGTGTGCAACCGATGCATGTGTCGTAGATCTTGACGGCGTGGGACATAAGTCCTTTTGCGGAACTGGCCTGTAACAAACTTTACTCTGCTGAGTCGAAATTAAATACATTCGTGCCTTTGCCGTCACTCTTGTTAACTACTTACCGTCAACTCGTAGGATGAAGGGTCTGGTTTTCACGGTTATTTATGGCTCAGGAAGCGATCCTAGAAAAAGTTCGTTCTATCGTTTCAGAACAACTCAGTGTTGATGCCGGTGAAGTAAAGCCGGAATCAAATTTCCAAAATGATCTCGGAGCAGACTCGCTCGACACGGTCGAGCTAGTCATGGCTTTAGAAGAAGCCTTCGATATTGAGATCCCAGATGAGGCTGCAGAAGGCATAACCACTGTTGGTGATGCTGTTAAGTACATCGAAGAAAAGCAATCCTGAGGATCTAATGGTGGAGGGTCTTCATCGCGTTGTGGTTACAGGCCTCGGCGCGATTACACCTATTGGGAATACCGTCGAGGAATACTGGGACGGACTCACGGCTGGCCGCAATGGTGTCGCAGCTATCACCCTGTTTGATGCATCTGCACATGCTTGTCGATTTGCTGCTGAGGTCAAAAACTTTGACCCAAAAGGTTTTCTAGAACCAAAGGAATCTAAAAGATGGGATCGATTCTCAAAATTTGGAGTAATTGCAGCTAAAGAAGCCTTGGTAAATGCTGGATTGAGTATCACAGAAGCCAATTCCTCCCGAATTGGAGTGATTATTGGCTCTGGCGTTGGTGGACTACTAACTATGGAGACTCAATCACATGTCCTTGCTGATAAAGGTCCCTCACGTGTAAGTCCGTTTACTGTGCCGATGATGATCCCCAATATGGCCACAGGGCTTGCAGCTATAGCACTTGGTGCAAAAGGTCCTAGTTCAGCAGTGGCAACCGCATGTGCTGCAGGTTCTAATGCGATAGGGGATGCATTCCGCTTACTACAGCTTGGCAAAGCAGATGCAATGGTTTGTGGAGGTGCAGAAGCAAGTATTACCCCTTTGGGCGTAGCTGGATTTGCAAGTGCTAAGGCACTTTCATTCCGAAATGAAGATCCATCAACTGCAAGCAGACCCTTCGATGCACATCGCGATGGGTTTGTAATAGGAGAGGGAGGAGGAGTATTAGTGCTAGAAACTCTCGAATATGCCAAAAAACGTGGCGCAGCTATCCATGCTGAGATAGTTGGCTATGGCACAACGTGCGATGCACACCACATCACATCACCCTCTCCTGGAGGTATAGGGGGTGCGGAGGCTATTCAATTAGCACTTCAAGATGGGCAAATTAACTCCGAAAATGTCGATTACATCAATGCCCATGGAACAAGTACACCAGCCAACGACAAAAACGAAACTTCAGCAATTAAATCAGTCTTCGGGAACAGAGCTAATCAAATACCAGTTAGCTCAACAAAGTCAATGACTGGCCATCTGCTTGGTGGTTCAGGGGGTATAGAAGCAGTTGCTTGTGTACTTTCTATAAAGCATGGAGTAATACCTCCCACCATCAATTACTCCAATCCTGACCCTGAGTGTGATCTGGACTATGTACCAAACACAGCCAGAGAAAAGATTTCCAAAGTAGTTCTGTCTAACTCTTTTGGATTTGGAGGCCATAACGTTTGCTTGGCCTTCAGGCAATTGATCTAAAAGGATCTACCAAAAACTTTTTCCATCTCTAAATCTCAACTTTCTAATTAACACAATGGTCGCTGCCCCCGCTTCCCTCGATAACCTCTGCATCAACAGCATCAGGATGCTCGCTGTTGATGCAGTTAATAAATCCAATAGCGGCCATCCTGGTCTGCCAATGGGCTGTGCTCCTATGGGGTACGCACTTTGGGACAAATTTCTGCGCCACAATCCCAACAATCCACAATGGTTTAACAGAGATAGATTTGTTCTCTCGGCTGGTCATGGATGCATGTTGCTTTATGCACTACTGCATCTCACAGGCTATGACTCCGTCACCATTGAAGACATAAAACAATTTCGTCAATGGGGAGCACGCACACCTGGGCATCCAGAAACATTTGAAACACCTGGGGTAGAAGTCACAGCAGGACCTTTAGGCGCAGGCATCTCAAATGCTGTTGGCTTGGCAATAGCCGAAGCGCATCTAGCTGCAAAATTCAACAAGCCAGATACAAAAATAGTTGACCACTACACCTACGTAATTATGGGTGATGGGTGCAATCAGGAAGGTGTCTCATCCGAAGCTTGTTCACTCGCTGGTCACCTCAAGCTTGGAAAGCTAATTGCTCTTTATGACGACAATCAAATAACAATTGATGGCCGAACAGAAGTTTCTTTCACAGAGGATGTTCTAAAACGTTATGAATCTTACGGCTGGCATATACAACATGTTCCCGACGGTAATACAGATGTCAATGCAATAGCAAAGGCCATTGAATCGGCTAAGAGAGTTACTGATAAACCATCAATCATCAAAATAACAACAACAATTGGATACGGTTCACCTAATAAAAGTGACACTGCAGGAGTTCATGGTGCACCACTTGGAGAAGACGAAGCTAATCTCACGCGCAAACAACTTGAATGGGCATACGATCCCTTTGTCATCCCTCAGGAAGCCTATGATCACTACCGTCAGGCCATCAATAGAGGTGCGCAACTAGAAGAGGATTGGAACGAGTTACTTACTATTTACCGCAACAAATACCCAAAAGAATCAGCAGAATTCGAAAGAATGTTGCGTGGTGAACTCCCAAATGGTTGGGACAAAGACCTCCCCAGTTACAGCTCTGATGAAAAGGGTCTTGCAACTCGTAAGCATTCTCAAATCTGCTTAGGTGCTCTAGGCCCAAACCTACCTGAACTGATAGGAGGATCTGCAGATCTAACCCACTCCAATTACACCGACATAAAGGGAGAAACAGGCTCTTTCCAAGCTGAGACACCAGAAAAGCGTTATCTACACTTTGGTGTACGAGAACACGCCATGGCTGCAATCCTGAATGGAATTGCATATCACAACAGTGGATTAATTCCTTATGGCGGCACATTTCTTGTTTTTGCAGACTACATGCGTGGATCAATGCGCCTGTCAGCATTAAGTGAGTTAGGTGTGATCTATGTACTAACCCACGATTCAATTGGTGTTGGTGAAGATGGACCAACCCACCAACCAGTTGAAACAATCCCATCCCTCCGGGCAATTCCAAACATGCTTGTTTTTCGCCCAGGAGATGGGAACGAGACAAGCGGAGCTTACAAAGTTGCGATAGAGAATCGGAAACGCCCAAGTGCTCTTTGTTTAAGTAGACAAGGCATGCCAAATCAAGCGAGTTCATCCATCGACAAAGTAGCGATGGGCGGCTATGTGCTTGAAGATTGTGAAGGAACCCCTGAATTAATTTTTATTGGTACAGGAAGCGAGCTTGATCTTTGTGTTCAGGCTTCCAAACAACTAAGCAGTGCAGGGCACAAAATTCGAGTTATTTCCATGCCTTGTGTGGAACTCTTCGAGGAACAAAGCGAATCCTATAAAGAAGAAGTCCTACCTTCTTCAATTCGCAAGCGCATAGTGGTTGAAGCTGCCGAGTCTTTTGGTTGGCACAAGTACATAGGGCTCGATGGAGACAGCGTGACAATGAATAGTTTTGGAGCTTCTGCTCCTGGTGGAACATGCATGGAGAAATTTGGATTCACCTTGGAAAATGTTTTAGCTAAAGCAAAGACACTCCTAAATTCTCCCTAGTGATGTTTAAAAATAAATTAATGAGATAATTCAACTAGTAATACCTCTAGAAAAGCAACAAAGTAAAGTTTTTTGCGTGATTTTTCAATTCATAAGTTCACGCAAAAAATTAAAGCAATAGAAAAAACTGACAATTCTTTTCCTTAATTTACAAAGTATTTATGCTTCTAGGCAGGACTTTGAATTAACTAGAAAAATAATATTGTTTATTTTTTAACCCTCTTTTTTTAACTTAATTGCCATCAATTCAGAAGCCCCTTGTTTATTTATAGATTGCTCAAGTTTGTCAAGATCAGCCTCTGTAATCTTTGTCTGCATTGGGCAATGCTTAGGTCCACACATTGAGCAAAATTCGGCCTCTTTAAAAATATCTTCAGGTAAAGTTTCATCGTGATATTCACGAGCCCTCTCTGGGTCTAGAGACAACTCAAATTGTTTGTTCCAGTCAAATGCATATCTTGCACGACTTAATTCATCATCACGATCGCGAACACCTGGGCGATGCCTTGCTACATCAGCTGCATGTGCAGCAATTTTATAAGCAATTAAACCTTCGCGTACATCATCAGGATTAGGAAGTCCTAAATGCTCTTTAGGTGTTACATAACAAAGCATTGCTGTCCCATACCAACCCGCCATAGCTGCACCAATTGCACTTGTTATATGGTCGTAACCAGGAGCAATATCTGTCACTAAAGGTCCTAATACATAAAAAGGTGCTTCAGCACAATCTTCCATTTGCTTACGGACATTAAATTCAATCTGATCCATTGGAACATGTCCTGGACCCTCAACCATTACCTGAACATCATGCTTCCATGCACGCCGGGTAAGTTGACCAAGTGTTTTCAATTCTGCAAGCTGTGCCTCATCTGAAGCATCATGAAGACAGCCGGGACGAAGTGAATCTCCCAACGAGAATGCACAATCGTAACGCTTAAAGATCTCACAAATATCATCAAATCGTGTATACAAAGGATTCTGTTTATAGTGATACAACATCCATTGAGCAAGAATTCCGCCACCTCTACTAACTATTCCAGTTAAACGACCTTTGACCTTAGGGAGGTGTTCAATCAATAATCCGGCATGAATAGTTTGATAATCCACACCTTGCTGACAATGCTTTTCGATAATGTGTAGGAAATCGTCTTCAGATAACTTCTCTATAGAACCATGAACACTTTCAAGAGCCTGATATACAGGAACTGTTCCTATTGGTACTGGTGAAGCCTCAATAATTGCAGTTCGGACTTGATCTAAGTTTACTCCACCTGTAGAAAGATCCATAACTGTATCTGCACCATATTTGACAGCTAAATCCAACTTTTTCAATTCCTCATTAACATCACTTGCATTAGGAGAAGCTCCAATATTTGCATTAACTTTGCATTTAGAAGCTATACCTATCCCCATAGGCTCAAGGTTTAAGTGATTAATATTTGCAGGAATAATTAGCCTTCCGCGTTCCACCTCATCCATCACTAATGATTCAGGCAATCGTTCTTTCTTTGCTACATAAGCTATTTCTTCAGTAACAATGCCCTTTCGCGCAAAATGCAATTGTGTGACATTGCTCTTCCCTTTGCGAGAAGCCACCCAAGAAGTTCGCATAAGCTAAAAATGATGAAAGAAAACCTTTGGAGTGGCTTGTATTTGAGATCACAATGTAATCACTTCCCTTCGCCGGCGTCACTCGGATCAGGTTCAGAGGGTGTGGTCTCAGCCAACAAGCAAAAGCCTGTTTGGCACCCCTAGTGTTAATAAGGTTAATTCTATTTCATTCATTAGGCTGCAAGGCAACCTATTTAATAAAAGGAATTTTCCACCAATAAGCCAAGACGAACAAAACTATTGAAAAGAGGAGAGAATCAATAATTATTGACCAGGTCTAAACATGTAATAAATATAGAAAGCTTAAGCAAAGAAAATCTCCAAATATTATTAAAAAGAAAAATCAATTTCAATCTATTTACTTTAAGATCGATTACGATTTCGGATCGCCAAGAGAAGCTTATTCCTTCGCCTACGACGTTCCAAAGCGGCATTAACTATCAACCCAAAGCCTACCAACAAAGCAGGTAAAGACTGTAACCGATCACTACCTTCCCTCTGAATTAATCCTAAGATTGAAACTAATATCAATAATGGTGCGGCAAGTGATAGCAATGGGTTGACAAAGCGTTTCATAACTATTTCTTCTCAGTTTTTGAATGGATTTTCATCCATTCCAAAAGCGTTACTAAAAGCACCTCTATTCCAACTACAAGACTTCTCTCATCTAAAGAAAATTGACCATTATGTAAGGGGGCACAACCATGCTCTCCGGCAACACCTAAACGAAACATTGTGCCCTTAACATCTTGCAAAAGTTCTGCAAAATCCTCTGCCCCTAAAGAAGGATGATTAAGCTTAAAAACATTGGCTTCTCCAAGCACAGAGACCGCACAACCCTCAAGTAAACCTGTTAAATCTGGGTTGTTATAAACAATTGGTGTAATACATCGATAATTAACAATTGCTTTTCCTCCAAAACTTGAAGCGATTGATTGCACGGTCTGCTCAATCCAATTTGGCAATCTCTCATGCAAAGACTCATCCAAGCAACGAACCGTTCCTAATAGTTTTACGCGATCAGCAATCACATTAAAAGCCTTGCCACCTTCAATGTGTCCAAAACTAATAACTACGGGATGAAGTGGATCCAAACGCCTACTAATTGATTCCTGCAAACCACTGATTACTTTTGCAGCAATCCAGATTGCATCAATTGACTGATGAGGTCTTGCACCATGACCACCCTCACCAATGACCTCTATTTCCAATTCTCCTGCTGCTGCAGTTATACAACCACTTCGTACTCCCACTGTCCCAACAGGCAAGTCTGGGAATACATGCACTCCGAAAAGAGCATCCAATCCTTGAATAGCTCCATCTGCCCGCATCCACCTTGCCCCTTCTGCTATCTCTTCAGCTGGCTGAAACAACAATCTAACTCCTGTCAACAAATTCTCTTCCTCTGCTAAAAACCTGGCCACTCCAAGCCCTATGCAAGTATGCAAATCATGCCCACAGGCATGCATCAACCCTTGTCGACGAGAGGCATAGTCCAAACCCGTTCTTTCTTCAACTGGCAAAGCATCCATATCAACTCTTAAGCCAACTAATGGGCCATTTCCACTGCCAAGTTCAGCAACTATTCCTGTTCGTCCAACAGCCTCTTGGACAGACCACCCATAACTTCTCAACTCCCCTGCAACAAGTGCAGCAGTCTGATGTTCGTCACCACTTAACTCTGGGTGCGCATGCAAATGGCGACGTAATTCAAGCAGCTCAGGTAAAAATTTTTGTAATCGAGCATTGGAAAGCTTTCTAAATTTCATGAGCTCTCCAAAACTAAAAATCCCAAAAGGTCATTAATTGGCCCTGGTGGCCAACGACGTTTGTTCAACAACCAATCTTGTTCCATATAACGACTATCAAGTCCAACTGCAGCTGCCCAATGGCTCCTGGCCTCCCCGAAAGAAGATTTGTGCCATAAAAGAGCAGTCAGTGCAGCTCTGGCATCAGCAATCATTGGATACTTATAAATAATATTGCGAAGTTCTGATTCCGCTCGATCTAATTCTCCCAACTGATAAGCCGCTAAGGCCTTACTAGACATTGCCATAACAAAATCTGATCTAGCTAACGACGCTTCTCCAAACAAAACTTCCGCTCGCCTCCAATCACCTTGAGAAGCTATGACATTTCCAAGTTTAAATAAAACAAAAGAATTTTTAGGATCCCTTTCAAGAATCCAGTTATATTCCCTTTCTGCTTCTTGCCACAACTGCAAAGCTTCCTTGGCTATTCCACATTTAAGATGAGAATTTATTGCTAAAGGAATATTCTTTATAGACTTATCTGGAATAGGAATCGTATCCTCGAAATCTGCCAGCTCTAATTGGGTATCAACACTATTACACCATGCAATTGAATCATCTAAGAAACATTCCAAATGTTGATTGCAATCTTCTGAAAAAACCAAGTTTTTATCAATTTGATCAATCTTTTTAACTTGTTCAAGAAGTGGTTGATTTGTTTGATCAACTGCTAGTACAGAAGAATTGATTATCAATAATAAAACCAAAGCAAAGAAATTTCTCACAACAAAACCAATAGTTTTTCTTCAACCAAAAAGAAATTATTTATTTTCTTTACACCCAATATGGGATCTGCCAGCTGCAGTGACAATCCTTCCTCTAGGAGTTCGTTGAAGAAAACCAATTTGCAAAAGAAACGGTTCAATAACAGCTTCCAAAGTCGCGGAATCTTCTCCTAAAGCTGCCGCCAAAGTATCAAGTCCAACAGGCCCACCTCCATGCACATTAATCAAAAACTCTAATAAACGTCTATCACTTTCATCTAATCCTCGCTCATCTACTTGATTCAAAGTCAATGCCTCATTGACCATCAATGCATCTATACAATCCATTTCACCTCGCACTGTTGCAAAGTCACGCACCCTTTTTAAAAGTCGATTCGCAATTCTGGGAGTACCTCTGCATCGCCGAGCTATCTCCAGGCAAGCATCTTTCGAAATTAAAAGATCAAGCAAACCAGCTGTTCTTTGGACAATCAACTGCAGGTCTGCTAAATCATAAAATTCCAATCTTTGAGTCAAACCAAACCGATCTCGTAAAGGGGAACTTAATGAACCAGCTCTTGTTGTGGCACCAACAAGCGTGAAAGGAGGTAACTCTAAAGACCTCACACGTGAAGAAGTCCCTTTCCCAACCGTTAGGTCAAGACGTTTATCTTCCATGGCTGGATAAAGAAGCTCTTCGGTAACTCGTGGAAGTCGATGAATCTCATCAATAAACAACAAATCACGAGGCTGCAAATTCACTAATAAACCAACTATGTCTCTAGGACGTTCAAGTGCAGGGGCACTTGTGATACGACATTTCACCCCAAGTTCTTGTGCTAAGACAAGAGCCATTGTCGTTTTCCCTAGTCCAGGTGGGCCATAGAGCAACACATGATCTAAGGCTTCTTCACGGCCAATTGCGGCCTTCACAGCAATACCAAGAACTTCTTTTAACGCCGACTGACCGATGTAATCACCTAAGTTTTTTGGTCGGAGTCCATCGTCTCTATGAGGATTCCTATCTGCTAAAAAAGGCACTGTATCGACAGCCCTCTTTTGTCCTCTTGAATATTGTGGGTCGGATTGACCGATATTGGAAGAAACAATTGCCATGATGGCAGGGTAACTATCCCTGGATATCTTCCAAGTATCAACAAATAGAGATGGCGAACGTCAAAGCTAAAAATTTAAAAGCAGCTGCAAGATCTTCAGCCAAAAAAAAACTGGCAGAGAATCGCTTCGCCAGACATCAATACGAAATCCTAGATACGCTTGAAACTGGAATAGAGTTATTAGGGACAGAAGTTAAAGCCATAAGAGCAGGCAAAGTGAATTTGAGAGATGGCTTCTGTTTAATTCGGCATGGAGAACTGCTATTGCACAATGTACATATTTCTCCTCATACCCACGCCAGTGGGTATTTCAATCACGACCCTTTAAGGGTACGAAAGCTCTTAGCTCATCGTCGTGAGATCAACAAACTCAAGGATCAACTCGATAAAAAAGGGTTAACTTTGATTCCAATAAACCTAAAACTAAAAGGGTCTTGGATAAAGCTCACAATTGGTCTAGGAAAAGGACGAAAGCTCCATGACAAAAGACAAGAGGAGAAAAAAAAGCAAGCTAATAGAGAGATGAAAACAATCCTAGCTCGCTATTAATAGCAGTGTGAGTTCATACTTTCGTCAATATTACTGAGGTTTGAAAAAGAAAAATCAATCGAAAAACTAAATCTTTTCCAATTACTAACAATAGAAACCAGAGGCAAGTCAGCCGACACAAACACTAAGAACGCAAAACTACATAAGAGTTTCGTAGGAAGAGAAGTACTAATTCTGTATTTTCACTGAAAATCAATGCCAAATACCTAAACACTAAAAAAGTGCTTGATCTAATAATTTCAGACAGCAGAAAATCAAAAAACCTAATAATTTATTTAAATGTCGATTTGTTTTTTCTTAATCAGGAGGATTAAGACTGACATTTTCAGGCGGTGGAGTCGGATCTGGGTCAGCAATCAACATGTGCTGAAGAACAATTTCCGGCCTTTCGCTATCACGCCAGCGAATGCGATAGGCAGGCATCTTGGTACCTCTGCTGGTCGTCTGCTCAACAGGTTCCATGACCCAGCCACGTCTAGAACGCCCCTGGGGATTGCGCTTGACCACCGCATCGGTGTGTTTGAAGCGGAAACCTACGCGCTCGCCACTCATCTGAACAGAACCTTGTCACTCGATCAATTATCCCCTGTGATGGGTCCAACTAGGAAGGTTTTTGTTGTGACTCCGGTCTAAGTAATGGGAAAGCAATCACATCACGAATAGAAGGACTATCCGTCAAAAGCATTACTAAACGATCAATTCCTATCCCCAAACCACCTGTAGGAGGCATTCCTACTTCCAATGCATTAAGGAAATCTTCATCTAAAGTGTGGGCCTCTTGGTCACCAGCTTGGCGGCGAGCTTGCTGTAGTTCTAGTCGCTGCCGTTGGTCAATAGGGTCAATTAATTCACTAAAAGCATTTGCCGTCTCACGACCAGCTATAAAAAGTTCGAAACGTTCTACTAAACCATTCTGATTTCTATGCTTTCTAGCTAAAGGTGAAATCTCTATCGGATAATCCAAAACAAAAGTTGGTTGAATAAGGCTCGATTCCACTGCCTGTTCAAAAGCTTCATTAAGTAACCTCCCAATGCTATCGGCTGTTAAAGGTGCCTCTAAGCCAGCTTTAACCATTGCTTGAACTGCTTCACTTCTTTCCTTGAACAAGGTGAAGTCAATGTTGGTTGCCTCTTGCACTAATTCATGCATTGTTGCCCTTCTCCAAGGTGGAGTTAAGTCAATCACCTTTTCTTGATAGGAAATCTTGGTCGAACCAAGAGTCTGTATACAAACCGAAGAGATAAGCTCTTCAGTAAGTTTCATCATGTCCAAATAATCAGCGAATGCCTGATAAATCTCCACAGAAGTAAATTCGGGATTATGCCTAGTACTAATTCCCTCATTACGAAATATACGACCAAGTTCATACACACGCTCAAAGCCTCCAACGACCAATCTTTTGAGATGCAACTCAGTAGCAATCCTTAAATAAAGAGGTAAATCAAGTGTGTTGTGATGCGTGACAAATGGCCGTGCTTCAGCTCCTCCTGCTTCGGATTGCAATACTGGAGTTTCAATCTCTAAAAAACCACGTTCATCTAACCATCGACGTATTGCACTCACCATTAACGCTCTTCGTCGAAAAGTCTCTCTAGATTGTGGAGTAACAATCAGATCCAAATAACGCTGCCTATAACGTTTTTCCACATCAGTTAGACCATGCCATTTATCAGGGAGAGGCTGCAAAGATTTGGACAACATCTTCCATGTATGAACTTTCACTGATAATTCACCTCGATCCGTTCTTCGCAAATTGCCAGTGACGCCTATCCAATCACCCGCGTCTACAAGATCAGTTAATTGAGCAAAACTACTTCTTCCAGCTAATGGTTCAGATTTTGAATCTATTGTTGCTTTATCCAAATAAAGCTGAAGAGTGCCTGACTCGTCAGCCAAATTATAAAAAGCAAGCTTTCCAAAGACTCGCCGAGACATCACTCTTCCAGCAACCGAAACAATTACTAAACGCTCTTCTCCATTAGGAAGATCCTCATGCTCTATCTGTAAAGCAGCCGTTTGATGCGTAATTTCAAATCGCACCGCATAAGGCTCATGCCCTAATTCTTTGAATGCTTTCGCCTTTTCTAGACGAGTTTCACGGAAGTCAGACAAAGAAGGATTAGCAGAACGGCGTCATATTGCCTGTTGATTGTCTACCTTGCATTTTCCTAGGTAATTTATTGTTCAACTGGCTATAGCATTTGGAAATTCTCCCATTCGCTGAGAAGCATATCCAATTCCTCTAACAGTAAGTATCAATTCTGGGTTACGTGGATCAGGCTCAAGCTTGCCACGCAAACGCGCAACATAAACATCAACGACTCTCAAGTCAGCTGCCCTTCTAGGAGGATAACCCCAAAGTTGTTCAAGGATCTCTGCTCTAGGTACAACTCTTCCAGGTTCTCGGAACAACAACTCAAGCAAACTAAATTCAGTATAAGTAAGTCCAATTCGCTCACCACCTCGACTAACTTGGCGGCGATTGGTATCAACAACTAAATCTCCTAAACGTAAAACACCTTGTCCAACAGGTAATTCTCTTGGTTCGGCTACAGCAACACCTGGGCCCATTCTCCGTAAAATTGTCGCTATTCGCGTCTCAAGCTCTTTAGGGCTAAAGGGCTTAGAAAGATAATCATCTGCACCCAAATCCAAGCCTGCAACTTTCTCAGAGATAGCCTCCAATGCTGTAAGAAAGATAATTGGGACACAAGATTCTGCTCTTAGGCGCCTGCAAACAGCAAAACCATCAAGTTTTGGCAGCATTACATCCAAAACAACTAAATCTGGCGATTCACGATGAAAAGCTTCTATCGCTTTCTCTCCATCCTCAGCTGATATGACCAGATAACCAGCCAATTGCAACCTTGTCATCAAAACTCGAAGGACTGCTGGCTCATCATCAACCACAAGAATTGTGGCCTTAGGGTTTCCTGTTGGAGCCTTTTTAATAGGCCCATCAACGCTTTTAAGCTCTGATGAACCTCTACGTGGCATGTGGATTGTCATCAAGAAAAGCAACAATAACCTTCCAACCCAAAGAA
>QCFI01000025.1 GCA_003280295.1 Prochlorococcus sp. AG-363-C20
TGAACCAAAAGCCATGGGAATATGTTGCGCTTTGTAAATAGCAATGCTAAGAAGTGTAAAGCATCGTAGCGACTTATTAACCCATCCCTATGCAGAGAGCCCTTTATACCAAGGAAGGGTTCATGTGTACTAGTAACCAAGAGGCTGTTCGCAAATAAATCAAAACACCGGCCACATCAGTTGCAGTTGTAATAAAAGGGGCTGACATCAACGCTGGATCCAATCCCATTCGGTCAAACAGCAAAGGAAGAGCAGCACCAGCGGTAGCAGCCAACGTTGTAATTGCCATCAGGCTGATTCCTACTGCTGCACCAACTAAAGGCCCCTCACCTCGCCACCATGCAAATGGAACTACCACAATCAACATCAACAAGCCCAACAATGCACCAGCCATGGCCTCTCTCAAAACGGCCTTTGTTAAACCAAGAGCCTGAATACTTTGTGTGCTCAAACCTCGAATTACAACGGTGGAGCTCTGAGCTCCAACATTGCCCCCTGTACCAATCAGTAAAGGAATAAATGCTGCAAGAAGGACAACCTGCTTCAACACAAGATCATTCATAGCTATCACCTGTGTTGTGAGACCATTTGCCAAAACCAAGGCAGATAGCCATACAACACGTCTCCGAGCTACAACAAACAAATTGCTTTGAAAATAGTCATCTTCATCGCCAGCCTGTACAGCCCCAGCCGCATAAAGATCCCTAGTAGCTTCCTGCTCAATAACATCAATCACATCATCCACTGTGACAATGCCTACCAAACGTTTCTCTAGGTCAACTACAGGTAACGCTAAAAAGTCATACCGCTGAATTGCTCTTGCCACTTCTTCCTGATCTGTATCAGTACGAACACTGACTACATCACGCGTCATCACATCCCCAATCAGATCCTCAGGCTCAGCTGTCACAAGATCTCTCAAAGACAAAATGCCAGTTAAATGTCTTTCACGATCAGTCACATACAAGCTGTAAATAGTTTCTGTATAAGGAGCCTGTCGTCTAACAATTGTTAAAGCTTGTTCAGCACGTTGAAATTCCTTAAGGTCAATAAATTCCGTAGTCATCAACCTCCCAGCAGTCTCAGACTCATAACCTAGTAATTGAGCAGTCACTCTCCGCTCAGCAGGACTGAGTTGAGAAAGTAATCGACGTACAACCTTTGCAGGTAACTCATCAAACAGTTGAACTCTGTCATCTGGGGACATCTCTTCAACTAACTCAAGCACTTCCCCTGATCGCAGCCTATCTAGCAAACTTTGTTGAACCACTGGTTCTAAATACTCATAAACCTCTATCGCTTCGTTTTTACCGAGAAGCCTAAAAGCCAGGGCCTGCAAAATTAAAGGAAGTCTGCCAATGGCCTCAGCGATATCAACCGGTTGCACCGGCTCAAGCAAAGTCTTAACTCCGTCATAGTTACCTGCAGACAACATTGCTTCCAATTGAGCAGCCACCACATCTGCTGGATGAGGGCTATTCACCAAAGAAGCAGGTGTATTTGTTGCTCCTGTTGCCTCATTCATCGGAGGAGCGCTAGCAGGGCATAGTTAGTTTATGGCTAAAATGCATTAAAAAAGAGCTTTAAGTCAATGTCCTTGAATCTAAGTGAAGTAATAGTCAAAACTGCCAATGGAGGTAAAAAAAAGCTAGGAGATTACAAAGGTCAAGTACTCCTAATAGTGAATGTTGCTAGCCAATGCGGTTTTACCAAACAATATGCAGGACTGCAGGCTTTACAAAATACATATGGCAGCAAAGGATTCCAAGTTCTTGGATTTCCTTGCAACGATTTTGGGGGGCAAGAACCGGGTACTGTTTCAGAAATTCAAACTTTTTGCTCCTCAACCTATAAAGCAACCTTTACTTTGTTCGAAAAAGTGCATGCAAAAGGATCTACTACAGAGCCTTATACAACCCTTAAACAAGCTGAACCTGTTGGTGATGTGGAATGGAACTTTGAAAAATTCTTGATTAGCAAACAAGGTGATGTTTTAAAGCGCTTTAAAAGTGCCGTCGAACCTAATAGCGAAGAGCTAAAAGTCGCTATAGAAAAAGCCTTGATTTCTTAATACACTTTCCAATAAGGAAACCCAAAAAACCAGATAATAGTCCAAGAAAAAAAGTATAAATTATTACGCCAAAAGCCTGTATCAAATAACCACCCAATAACAACTTAGCAGAATCAAGCATCCAACCACTAAAAGTAGTTAGTGCACCACAAAACCCAACCCCAAAAATCAAATGAGCCCTTCTTTTAGATGACAATCCAAACAAAAAACCTAGCACTAAAGCTCCAAGAACATTAACAACCAATACATTACTAAGGTTCCAACGAATAAAAGCCCCTGGAACTGCACCCAAGGAAATAATAAATAACTGATTTAATTCCTTTCTAATCAATGAAGTTGATTTAAACATTTCCCAATTTTAATCCTGCTACAGCCCCTAAAATTCCTACAATTAAAGACGAAAAAGATAAAAGTAAAAACTGCTTCCAACGATTAGCCATTAATGTATTTATAAGATCAGAAATAAAAGTAGAAAAAGTACTAAGAGTTCCTAAAAAGCCAACATTGACCAACAAGAATATTGGAGAATTAATATTAAAGTTTTCTGCTCCTGCATGAGACTGAAATGCCATAAAAAAACCTAGCAAGAAAGAAGCAAAGATATTGACAATAAAAGTTCCCCAATGCTTACTATTAAGAGTTGATCCAAAAAAATTGATTAAATATAATCGAACCCAAGAGCCTATAATTGCTCCAATCGCAATACAAACAAAAGGTTTCAAGCTTGCTAATAAGTTAAATTTGTATCCATCCACGTCTTGGTAAAGAAGAAAATTCAATCTTTTCGTTAGATGTAATTTTCACCTGGAGCCATTTATGACCCTCATTACTTTTCCATCTTCTTATAACCCTTAATGGTGTACCGAAAGGAAGATTGCGCAAACTTGGCGCAACTACAGATGGACTAGTTTGCAACTTACAAAAATCACATGTCAACAAAAAACTTGAATCTTTGAAACGACAAATTTCCGTTTGATGAACTTCAGCACCACCAGCGGGAAGAGCTACTGGCATAAAAAGAGCTATTCCTAAAAACCAGCCCCAACGAAGCATAAGAATCATTCCAAGCATCAGATATCAAGCAAGGCCATATCAAGGTCAACACTATGTGTCTCAATAAATTCTCTCCTAGGAGCAACTTTATCTCCCATTAATATTGTAAAAATTCGATCGGCCTCTAAAGCATCTTCTATCTCAACTCTTTTCATCATTCGAGTTGATGGATCCATTGTTGTTTCCCACAATTGTTTTGGCATCATTTCACCAAGACCCTTAAATCGCTGAATAGTGTAATTAGCTTTTTCGCCAAATTCAGAAATTGTCTTTTGTAATTCTGCCTCATTATAGCAATACTTATGTTTCTTACCTCTTTCAACTTTATACAAAGGAGGACAAGCAATATAAATATAGCCACTTTCTACTAATTCCTTCTGATATCTATAAAAGAATGTCAACAAAAGTGTTCTTATGTGAGCTCCGTCAACATCAGCATCAGTCATAATTACTACTCTATGGTAGCGAAGATTTTTTACTTGAAATTCTTCTCCTTTTATGCCAAGCCC
Source organism: Prochlorococcus sp. AG-363-C20 (assembly GCA_003280295.1). Taxonomy (GTDB): domain Bacteria; phylum Cyanobacteriota; class Cyanobacteriia; order PCC-6307; family Cyanobiaceae; genus AG-363-K07. The sequence continues at coordinate 3,634 of QCFI01000025.1, forward strand.
AAGTGCTGTAATCAAAGATTGAATTTCAGTATTTTTATATATCTTTGCATCATCAGTCTTTTCTATATTAAGTATCTTTCCCCTTAAAGGAAGAATAGCTTGAAAGCGTCTATCTCTTCCCTGTTTAGCAGAACCACCAGCCGAATCACCTTCAACTATATAGATTTCTGTCTCGGCAGGGTCTCTAGAACTACAATCAGCAAGTTTTCCTGGGAGCGTTGAGCTCTCTAGAACACTTTTCCTACGAACTAATTCACGCGCACGCCTGGCAGCTTCAGCTGCATTAAAAGCTTGTATTGCTTTTTCTAAAATCAAATCAATAATACTTGGATTAAATTCTAAATATTGGCTCAAAGAATCACCAACTAAACTATCTACTATTCCACGAACTTCAGTATTTCCTAATTTGGTTTTTGTCTGACCTTCAAACTCAGGCTCAGGAACCTTTACGGATAGTACAACAGTTAATCCTTCACGAATATTTTCACCTGCAAGATTTGCATCTCCTTCCTTACGCTTTCCACGTTTCTTAGCAAAAATGTTCAATGTGCGTGTTAAAACAGTTTTCAGACCTTCTATATGAGTACCACCGTCAACAGTTCTTATATTATTAGCAAAGCCAAGAATACTGTCTGAATAAGCATCAACACACCATTGAAGTGCTGCTTCAACCTGTACACCATCTTTTTCTGAATTTACATAAATAATCTCTGGATGCAATGCATCTTTCTCTTTATTCATATATGCAACATATTCTTTGATCCCCCCCTCATAAAAATAAATCTCCTCGTAAGGGTTTCCTTCAGAATCAAAAGAAGAAGATCTTTCATCTCTAAAAATAATTTTTACACCACCATTCAAATAAGCAAGCTCCCTAAGTCTTGATGCCAATGTTGCATAATCAAAAACTATCCCACCTGTAAAAACTTTTTGATCAGGTTTAAAACAAACAGTCGTACCTGTTAATCCTTGCTCCGAAACAGGTTGATCTTCAGAACGCAAACTACCTATCGGTGCTCCTCTTTCAAATCGTTGCTGATGCACCTGATTTTGACGCCGAACCGTCACCTCTACCCATTCACTTAAAGCATTAACTACTGAAACACCGACACCATGGAGTCCGCCTGAAACTTTGTATCCTCCACTCCCAAATTTGCCACCTGCATGAAGAACAGTAAGAACAGTTTCTAAGGCACTCTTTCCCGTACGGGGATGCACATCTGTAGGAATCCCTCGACCATTATCAGTGATCGCTGCAGAACCATCAGGACCAAGTACAACAAGAATTTCATCGCAATGCCCTGCTAAAGCCTCATCAACTGCATTATCAACAACCTCATAAACGAGATGATGCAATCCCCTCGGCCCAGTAGAGCCGATATACATGCCAGGTCTCTTTCTGACAGGTTCAAGTCCTTCAAGTACCTGAATCTGTTCAGCACCATAGGCGGCCTGAACCTTCTGAACCTTGGAGTCTTCGCTCATTCGGAAAAGCAGCAACCAGAATGGTTTGTTCTAAAAGGCCTCATTGACCAGAAACCATTACCTGGCGAGCACAATTTACCACTGGCTTTCAAGAAAGTCTCTATTTTCAAAATGGTTCTGCTAATGGTTTCTAAAAAGACACAGTTGAAACAAATAAATGCCATCAACTAAACCACTAGTAATTGTTCTGCTAGGGCCAACAGCTAGTGGCAAAACAGAAATAGCCTTAGATCTGGCAGAGGAATTACATCTGGACGTACACAACATCGATTCTCGGCAGCTTTATATCGGAATGGACATCGGCACCGCTAAGCCAACCAAAGAACAAATGAAAAGGGTGAAGCATTACCTAGTGAATATTCGTCAACCAAATGAACCAATTAACCTTAAGGAATTTCAACAAAAAGCTCAAACCAGCTTGGAAGACAATCTGAAAGCAAATGGGATGGGCTTCTTAGTTGGTGGTAGTGGGTTGTACCTAAAGGCCATAACATCTGGACTTCAACCTTCAGCTGTCCCTCCATTACAAGATCTTCGCAAACAACTTTGTGAGATCGGTCAATCAGAATGCTACCAACTTTTACAAAGCTGGGATCGCGATGCATCTGAACGCATTGCTCCAGCCGATGCAAGACGCACTCAAAGAGCTCTCGAAGTCCTTTATGCAACAGGCAAATCAATTACCAAACAAGAAAGCTCTAAAGCGCCTCCCTGGCAAATTCTTGAACTAGGTTTAAGCCCCAAAAACTTACGTGAAAGGATTGCCAATCGCACCAATCAACTTTACAAAAATGGTCTTGTAGAAGAAACAGAACAATTAATTCACAAATACAGCGCAAGTCTTCCTTTATTACAAACAATTGGTTACGCAGAGGCCTTAAAAGTAATCCAAGACAAGTTAACAATCACTAAAGCTATTGAGACAACAAACCGTCGTACCAATCAATTTGCGAAAAGACAACGCACATGGTTTCGAAGACAACACAATCCAAAATGGCTGAACGATGAGGAACCACTCAGAGAAGCACTATCCTTGATCCAGGCCAGTCTAAGGTGAATTAAGCAGACATAAGCTTTGATTTTCTCTTTTGGTCTGCATTTGTCCCCTTAACGCACTGAATGCCCCCACGTCCTCGTTTTGATCGTCGCGCCCCAGTTAGGGAGCTCCCAAACATTAATGATCGCATCAACTATCCCAAACTAAGGGTGGTAGACGCAGACGGAACACAGCTAGGCGTCATCCAAAGAGAAGAAGCACTAGAGGTAGCAAAAGAACGAGAACTAGATCTAGTTCTCGTCAGCGAAAAGGCAGATCCGCCAGTTTGCAGAATCATGGATTATGGAAAATTCAAATTTGAACAAGAAAAAAAAGCCAAAGAAGCAAAGAAAAAATCACATCAGACAGAAGTCAAAGAAGTCAAAATGCGCTACAAGATTGACCAACATGATTACGACGTCCGAATAGGGCATGCCATCCGTTTTCTTAAAGCAGGAGACAAAGTCAAATGCACAGTTATCTTCAGAGGCCGTGAAATACAACACACTTCTCTTGCTGAAACACTCTTACGGCGAATGGCAAAGGATTTAGAAGAACAAGCAGAGGTTCAACAAGCCCCCAAACGTGAAGGTAGAAATATGATTATGTTCCTTACTCCTCGAAAAACACCTCTAATTAAAAAAGAACAAAAAGATTCTCCTCCTGTTCGTACAGTAAGAACCATTAGCACTCGCCCAAGAGCTGCGGCATCCAAGGTCGTTAGTAGGACAAATAACAGAGAGAATTAAGAGAAGGTTTTTTTACAAAAACATGAAATAAGTAATGAATTGACGAATTATTTCAAATTCTTGATTTAAGCGTAATTTCAGTCTGAGACATTGATCTTGGAACTGTCACAGCATCTTGGTACAAAGGAGCGATTGTCACCGGGGCCACCAGTCTTTATGGTGGCCACATTGCAACCTGGCCCTACGGCGTGCGCTTTCATATCCAGCAAGATAGCGACATCCCTGCATCGAGTCAGCTCTATAACCAGATCTGTTTCGCAATAGCAGCTAGTCATTATCCACCTGGGCATCGTTTGCCAAGTACTCGTCAACTGGCAATGCAGACAGGTCTCCATCGCAATACAATCAGCAAGGTTTATAGACAGCTAGAAACCGATGGTGTGGTAGAAGCAATAGCAGGGTCAGGTATTTATGTTAGAGATCAACAAAAACAACGAGAGCTACGCATATCACCCAGTGTCCGAAATCGAGCAGTAAAGGACTTAGATCAAGAAGTTCGCAAATGTGTAGATGGACTCCTTAACTCAGGCTGCACCTTGCAGCAAACCCGAGAGTTGCTAACTCGCGAAATTGATTGGCGACTACGATGCGGCGCTCGAGTGCTAGTAAGCACTCCCAGAGAAGACATAGGAGCTTCAATGCTTATCGCTGAAGAACTTGAACCAAATTTAGATGTTCCTGTTGAAGTAGTACCTATGGAGGAGCTTGAAAGCGTTTTAGAAAGCTCAAGTAATGGAACAGTTGTAACAAGTAGATACTTCTTAAAACCTTTAGAAGAGCTAGCGCAACGTCATGCAGTAAGAGCGGTAGCAGTAGATCTCAATGACTTCAGAAAAGAATTATCAATGCTTAAAGAATTGCGACCAGGTAGCTGCGTTGGGTTGGTCAGTATTAGTCCAGGCATTTTAAGAGCCGCCGAGGTCATTCTCCATAGCATGCGTGGTAATGAGCTTTTACTTATGACAGCAACACCTGATGTAGGAAGCAGGCTTCTCGCTCTTCTTCGCGCAGCAAGCCATGTTCTATGTGATAAACCTAGCCTCCCTTTGGTTGAACATAGTTTGCGTCAAAATCGTTCACAACTAATGCGTATGCCCCAAGTTCATTGTGCTGAAAGTTATCTTGGCGATTCAACCATTGAGCAACTACGTAAGGAGATAGGCCTTCTCACTTGATAAGCCTAATGAATCTAGGCCGATAATGTTCAAAACCATCAAAGCCGATCTGGCAATAATCAGAGAAAGAGATCCAGCTGCAAGAGGTCTTCTGGAGATTCTTCTTTGTTACCCAGGTTTCCAAGCCCTTTCTCTGCACCGTATTAGCCACCGTCTATGGAAATACCACTTACCTCTTTTGCCTAGATTACTTAGTCAATTCACTAGAACTCTCACCGGCATTGAAATTCATCCTGGAGCCAGAATTGGTAAGGGGGTTTTTATTGATCATGGCATGGGAGTAGTTATAGGAGAAACTACAGAGATAGGAAACCGCTGCCTTTTATATCAAGGCGTAACTCTTGGGGGTACTGGAAAAGAAACTGGCAAGAGACATCCAACATTGGCTGAAAATGTTGTCATTGGGGCAGGAGCAAAAGTTCTTGGAGCCATTAAAGTTGGTGCTAACACAAGAATTGGAGCAGGTTCAGTAGTAGTTCGAGATGTAGAGGAAAACAGCACAGTCGTAGGAATACCAGGACGCATAGTTCACCAAAGTGGAGTAAAAATAAATCCCCTTGCTCACTCTGCACTCCCTGATGCAGAAGCAAATGTGATACGCAATCTTATGGAGAGAATTGATCAGCTAGAAAATCAGGTCAGTTCACTTCAAATGGCTCTAGAGAATATGAAAGAAGGGCGAATTTCACAAAATATTCTATCTGGAAAAGCACAGAACTTGAAAGACAAGGAGATCATAGAATTTATTGGAGATGACTCCTTAAATAACAATCATTAATTATCTTTTGGAGGTGCTGGTTGAAACATAAACATTGAATATATTACATTTCTACGCATATTAGTCATCATCTCTAAAAACATATCATAGCCCTCATTCTTATATTCAATCAATGGATCTTTTTGGCCATAACCTCTTAAGCCAACAGATTCACGCAGAGCATCCATAGCCTGCAAATGTTCACGCCAAAGAGTATCAATCTGTTGCAAGATAAAGAAGCGCTCCGCTTCTCTCATCAAACCTGGTCGTTCTGCTTCAATTTGACTTTCTTTAATATCATAAGCATTTCGAAGTTGTTCTTGCAGAAAAGTCTTGAGCTCTTCCATTCCTAATCCTTTAATCTCTTCTGGCTGGAGAGAATCAAGTAGATAAACAAAGCTTTTAACGTTATCAACTAATTTAGCTATGTTCCACTCTTCTGGAGGCAAGTCAGGATTTACATAATATTCTACAATATCATCCATTGTACGTTCACCATATCCAATAACTTGTTTCTTTAAACCCAATCCTTCTAGTACTCTTCTTCTTTCTGAATAAACAGCTCTTCGTTGATTATTCATAACTTCATCATATTCAAAAACTTGTTTTCGAATATCATAATAATAAGTTTCAACCTTTTTCTGAGCAGTTTCCAATGACCGTGTAAGCATTCCCGACTCAATAGGCATATCCTCATCAACACGAAATGCATTCATTAAGGAAGCAACCCTGTCTCCTCCAAATATTCGCAAAAGATTATCACCTAAAGACAAAAAGAAGCGAGTACTCCCTAAATCACCTTGTCGACCTGATCTTCCCCGTAATTGATTATCAACTCTACGAGATTCATGTCTTTCGGTACCAATTACATGCAAACCTCCAGCTTCCCTTACACGAACTTCCTCCTGCATAACAACTACATCATATTCTGATTTAACTATGGAGATTGCCTTCCTTAAAGCACTAATTTGTAAATCATCGATTGGTGCTTTTTCTGCCGCTGTAGAAATTCGATCTTCTAATTCAATCATAGTTAATGTTCTATCTCCCCAAGACTGAACTAAGTCCTTAGCTAAATCAACAAGAAGCTTGTCTGTTTCATCAGTAAGAGCACATGGATAGAGACTGCCAATTGCACGAGCCTGAGTAGGAGCATGAGAACGAGTTTCTTGAACCCCATCATTTTTGACACTAAATCCACCTGCAGATTCCCTATTACGTTGTAAAGGGACAGGTGCTTTATGATCATCTTCAGGTTTAACTAATTTTGGTAAAAGGACCTCCCTTAACTTTAAACGAGCCATATAGTCGCTATTTCCACCAAGGATGATGTCTGTTCCCCTACCAGCCATATTTGTGGCAATCGTGACAGCCCCAGCACGTCCAGCCTGAGCAACAATCTCGGCCTCTCTTTCGACATTTTCAGGCTTAGCATTCAACAAATTGTGAGGAATATGCTTTTCCGCAAGTAAAGAACTTAGAAGCTCACTTTTTTCAACACTGGTGGTACCCACCAAGACAGGGCGACCTTGTGTGTGAATTTCTGCAGTCTCCTTAGCAACAGCTCGCCATTTTGCCGGTTCAGTTTTAAAAACTTGATCAGCCCAATCTTGTCGTGAACGAGGACGATTAGTCGGAATAACTGTAGTCTCAAGCTTATAAGTTTTTTCAAATTCCACTTCCTCTGTCTTAGCTGTCCCCGTCATACCTGCAAGACGTGGATATAACAAAAAGAAATTCTGATAAGTTATAGATGCAAGAGTTTGTGTCTCTGGTTGAATACTTAACTCTTCTTTAGCTTCAATTGCTTGATGTTGACCATCACTCCAACGACGACCTGGCATAACACGACCAGTAAATTCATCAACAATTACTGCTTCACCATTTCGAACAATATAATTCACATCCTTTACAAATAACTCTTTTGCCTTTAAAGCATTAGTTATATAATGAGCCCAAGGGTCAGAAGGGTCAAATAAGTCACTTATTTCTAGTATTTTCAAGGCTTTAGCAAAGCCTTCATCTGTAAGAGTACAAGTTCTTTGTTTCTCATCAACCTCGTAATCTCCTTCTGGGTCAATCCCATCCTTTCCTGTTTCTGCTGCCCTTAAAAGATTAGAAACTACTGCCGCCGCTTTTTGATATTTTTCCTGTGGACGTTCTACTTGTCCAGAAATTATTAATGGAGTCCGAGCTTCATCGATAAGAATTGAATCCACTTCATCAATTACACAATATTGAAAGTTCCTTTGAACAACTTCCTCAATATCTGTGGACATATTGTCTCTAAGATAATCAAATCCTAGTTCTGAGTTGGTCGCATAAGTGATATCACAAGCATAATTTTTTCTTCTCTCAACGGGATTCATTTCTTGCTGAATCAAACCAACAGTTAAACCGAGAAATCGATGAACTTGTCCCATCCATTCAGCATCACGCCGAGCCAAGTAATCATTAACAGTGACAACATGAACACCTCTTCCTGTCAAAGCATTTAAAAAGCTTGGCAAAGTTGCTACCAATGTCTTTCCTTCACCAGTCTTCATTTCAGCGATTTGCCCTTCATGTAAAACCATTCCACCAATTAACTGCACATCAAAATGACGCATCCCTAAAACTCTTTTACTAGCCTCTCGAACAACTGCAAAAGCTTCTGGCAACAGTTCATCTAACAACTCACGCTGTTTTTCAAAACTTTTCAATTGATCTAAATTTTGACGAAACTCTGCTGTTTTTGAACGGAGTTGGTCGTCACTTAGAAGCGCGATTTCCTCTTCAAGAAGATTGATGTCAGTGACAATAGGTTGGTAACGCTTTAGCTTGCGGGCATTAGGATCTCCCAGCAAAACCTTGAGCATGATTGAAGGATCTACCAGAAATATTCTTACAGCCTAACTAAGCTTCTCTTCTACTTCACCCTTGCAACAAGTAGGGATAGCAAGCCAATACTCTCAAGCCTTTTTCAAACAAAATTCAGAAAACCACTCAATCAATCATGGCAACTGGATTGATAGTCTCAGTTTCAAGGAGATTAATGCTCTTTATGCAGTTATTAGTGACAAGGATCAGGAGAATGCTGACATGGAGCTAATGCAATGAATTGCATAAGGCTTGTCAAGCATGCCACTGGAGCGCCAGGGCTTCGTTTATTAGGCCTTGGGCCAAGATTGCTTCCTTGTAGAGGTGTCCTGAAATTAAAATATCTATTTGATCAGCATGCTTTCTGGGCACAAGGTCGTAGTCATAGGGAAATCCGTAAATTATTAGCAAAAAGCACAATCGTAATAAGTCTTTGGCGAGGGAAACGAATGGTGGGATTCGGCCGAGCCACTAGCGATGGGATTTATCGTGCCGTTCTTTGGGACATAGTCGTAGCAGATGATTTGCAAGGAATGGGCTTAGGGAGTCAAGTGGTGGAAGCCTTATTGAAAGCACCTGCATTACAAAGGGTTGAAAAAATCTATTTAATGACAACCAATAGTGCCGATTTTTACTTGCAACTGGGGTTTCAAAATTGCAATAGCCAGAATTTACTGGTTATAAATGGAGCCAATACAAAATAGGGCTCAACGATAGATAAAAAAACTATATGTAGATGTTTTGATACACATACAGGCCAGATATAGTGCTAACTTGTTCTTAATTAATAAAAAGACGAAGATGGCAACTAAATCCTCACGAAGAGACTATCTGATGCAATACCTTAGTCAAGGCTTAATTGACCACCCCATTGAAGGACAAGAAAAAGTCATTTCACTCCTTAACTCTTGGGTTGATGATAAAAAAGATGGCAAAGCAAATTTCCCAAATGAATAGCAGAGAAAATTAACTGAATTCAAATTTAGTGAAGGCTTCCAATATTCCCTGATTTTAATTCAAGCTGAGCCACGAAGAAAAGAGAAATTCAACTTATCTTATTGCAAAAAATAGATATAATCATATAGTTATCTCCTGATAGTTTAAGTCTCTTTAGAACTCTTTGACTAAACAAAAAACTCATCTATTTAAAAAATACTAAGAAGACTTTTATTTATATTGTAGGAACAAATAATAGAGAAAGAGAAGTTCCTCAGATCTAGAGAGAATAGAAAAACTACTTTTCGTAAATAAATTTCATAAGGTTGATCAAGCGTGGAATACTCCGATAATATTTAATTAGTCAATTAAACTTGGCCTTGGCTGGCACTCAATTAAATGTAGTCATACCTTCAGCGCTGCTTAAAAAAATCAAATCTGCAGCAATAAAAGAAGGCTTGACTTTAGCTGTTTTTGTAAAGAAAGCACTCCAGGTAGCAATATCAGGAAAGGATACGCCAGGCATAGAAGAAAGAGTTAGTCTATTAGAAAAGAACTTCAATCAACTATTAACGCAAAGTGAAGGTTTAGAAAAAATTCAGTCAAGAGATAAAAATACAGTTTTAACTAAAATGAAAAAAAAAATGATTCCAAGCTATACAGATGAAGGAGCATATCAATATGGAAAAGCACTAGAAGCCACTTTCCATAAAATTACTAGTATAAAAAACTTGGGCCAAGACGACTCTTGGCAGCAACTGATCAAACAGAAACCAATTCAAAAAGCAATTAAACAAAATCCAGATTATTTAACTTTGTGCAAAGATATAATCATGGGGAAAAAAGAATTAACAGGTAAAGAAATTGAATTATGCATGGTTCAATTTAGTCATTGCCCCTGCAAAAAAAGTATGGAAGAGTGGAATGGAAACAGAATCCCAGAATTAGATTTTGCCCTAAATGATGCAGAAAAAATCACTCAAGATTAATTTGAAATTTTAAAAGGCTAATCCCTAATTGGATTTTTAGATTTATAACCTGACTTATTTATAACCTAACCTAACTTAAATAAAGAATCTTTACTGCATCTATAAAAATCATTTAAAGTTAAAAATGCTGACAAATTTTCTTTATCTTATCATCACTAAGCTAATCAAACCTTATCAATTAAGTAGTCATTTGAAGAAAATTCCAATGTATATATTTTTCTAAATATGAATAGTCTGTAAAAGATTATTTTTAAATTTAAACCATCCCAAATAAAACAAACAGAAGACTAGTCTAAAACTGGCCTTTTCTAGTAAGCGGATGAAGAGATTCGAACTCTCGACCCTCTCCTTGGCAAGGAGATGCTCTACCACTGAGCTACATCCGCATAAAACTCTTTAGGAAAAATCCTTCAAGCTAAGAGCAGCATGCCTTAATAAAGGGGGTCTGGTCAATTGAATTTTTCAAGTGGAAGGTTTTATTGACCCAAGTTGGCCCATTAATGAACCCATTTCTAAAGCTTGTAAAGCAAAGCTCCAACCAAGATTGCTCTTGATGCCAGCCCTCTCCAAAGCCTGTTGCATTGTGTCAGTAGTGAGTACACCAAAAATAATCGGAAGACCAGTATCCCTAGAAACTGCTGCAATCCCTTTGCTTGTTTCTGAAACAACAACATCAAAGTGTGGAGTATCACCCCGTATCACTGCTCCAAGTGTGATCAATACATTGTATTTACCACTACGAGCAAAAGATTGGGCAACAATTGGAAGTTCATAAGATCCAGGTACCCAAGCCACATCTAATTGGGAACTAGTTTCTGTAGTATCGATCCCATGTCTTTCTAAGCAATCCAAACAACCGCTTAGTAGTTTGTTAGTTACAAGATCATTAAATCTTGCAACAACAATAGCGATATTTAAATTTGAAGCGTCGGTGAAACGCCCTTCAATTGTGGTCATCTTTAAAAGCTACTTAACCTGCTCTCACAAACCATAAGCGCTCAGGGCATATAGACCTCATAGGACTATAAGGAGCATTTGGCCTATAAATTTATAAGTTTCAAAAAGGCCGTCAAAGTATGAGTACCTTCTTGTGATTCAAATTTATCAAAGACCAAATGTTTGATGAGTTACGTATTCGCCCACAATTGCCTGAATTAAAACTAAGTGGAACCAAACACCACCAAGAATTTCAATTCTTTTGATGTTCCCATTCCGACGATCCGTTGGGTCGGATTGAGTCATGTATAGAACAGGTACACCGATTACCAAAAGCAATGAAGCGAAAAGAACAGCGTTCGTTGTAAGGGCGTTAATTACCAGCATTGAAATCGGAGCGGCGGAGCAAGTGCTCTATGCAATTACTTATTCTCACACGAGAGCATCATATTTCTGCAAAAGCGTGCCTTAGTTGTCGCGAGGCTTCACATCCAAAAAGAATCCATGCATTTACTATGCGTCTAAACGGGGAACTGTGACCTATATGGCAGCTAGCGCAGAACCCCTGCAAGGTAATTTGTTTGGAGACGCCAAAGAAATTAATTCCAATTCAAAGCACTCTGAGGCAAACACGCTTAAAGCTAGTGAAACTTTTTCTGACAAAGAGCTAACTAAAGACGCTGAACTACGCCCACGGCAAAGAAAAGCAACCTCTCGAAAAAACAAGCTATTTTCTAAACCTAAGGAAAAACAATCAGCACCTGAAACTGATTTACCAAGCTGGTCCCATCACAGTCTTGTTGATATAGATCAACTCACTCCAGTGCTTCGACACTATGTAGAACTAAAAGTCAAGAATCCGGAAAGAATTTTGCTTTATAGGCTAGGAGACTTTTTTGAATGTTTTTTTGAAGATGCCATAAAACTCTCACAAGTTTTAGAGCTAACTCTTACTGGAAAAGAAGGGGGGAAAAAGATAGGGCGAGTACCAATGGCTGGTATACCTCATCACGCATCTGAGCGTTATTGCTCAGAATTAATTCGCCAAGGGCTAAGCGTAGTCATATGCGATCAACTAGAAACCACACCTAGCAAAGGATCCCTGATCAAAAGAGCAATAACAAGAGTCCTTACACCTGGCACAGTTATTGAAGAAGGAATGCTCCAAGCTCGGCGGAACAATTGGCTGGCAGCTGTAGTAATTAATAACGTAAAAGGAAATGACCGGTTTTATTGGGGTCTTGCGAGTGCTGACGTTAGTACTGGGGAATTCATGATCATGGAGCGAAAAGGAAAAACATCCTTGTATCAAGAACTGAACAAACTTGAAGCTGCAGAAGTGATTTGTGAGGAGTCCAACTCCAACTCAAGCAAAAAATGGTGTCCTGATCATTTACATCTGACTCAAATACCAAAAACACCTTTCAGTCGACCAGAAGCAGAGTTAGCTTTAAAAACTCATTTCGAGCTAGCAACCATTAATGGACTAGGTCTTCAAGATTGGTCACTAGCGCTTAGGGCTTCGGGAGGATTACTTTTCTATTTAAATAATACGAATCCTATAAATCAAGAAAAAAATTCCGGCAAAAACTCAACACGTATTCCACTAGATCTGCCAAGAAAAGCTTTCGAAGAAGATTCTCTAATAATTGATTCTCAAACTAGACGTAATCTTGAAATAATCACTACCCAAAGAGATAACCAATTTAAGGGATCACTTCTTTGGGCAATAGATCACACTCTTACGTCTATGGGTGGTCGTTGCCTTCGTCGATGGCTAGAAAAACCACTAATTAAGACATCAGCAATTCATGCTCGCCAAGAGATAGTCTCCGAGCTGGTTCATGCAAGAGGACTTCGGCAATCAATCCGAAGATTACTTCGCTCGATGGGCGATCTTGAACGACTAGCAGGTCGTGCTGGAGCTGGGCAAGCAGGGGCAAGGGATCTTGTAGCCATTGCAGATGGATTAGAACGTCTGCCACAAATTGCTGAAAAGTTACAAAGCTTCTCAAGTAAGGGGCCAGAATGGCTGGAAAACCTAATAAATATAGATTTAGAACTAATAGATTTATCAAATACAATTCACGATCAGTTAGTAGATAATCCACCATTAAGTCTTACTGAAGGAGGACTAATTAATGATGGTGTTGATGCACTTCTAGACGGCCTAAGAAATCAAATTGATGATCAAGAGGCTTGGCTAGGAGCTCAAGAGCTTCTGGAAAAAAAGTTAAGTAGGAATATGAATCTACGCCTTCAATATCATCGTACATTTGGTTATTTTTTATCTGTAAGTAAGGCTAAGTCAAACAATGTTCCAGATCATTGGATCAGAAGACAAACTCTGGCTAATGAAGAAAGATTTATCACACCTGAAATAAAAGCAAAAGAAGGAAAGATATTCCAATCGAAAGCAAGATCAGCACAACGAGAATATGAAATTTTCTGCAAATTACGTGAGAAAGTAGGTGGTCAAGCAAATTCAATTCGTAAATCTGCAAGAGCTCTAGCAGGTATAGATGCATTATCGGGACTGGCCGAAGTGGCTGCAACTAACTCATATTGTCTCCCCAAAATTCTAACTAGCCAAACTAACAATATTTCTCGCGAAATTAATATAGAAGGATGCAGGCATCCTGTAGTTGAACAAATGCTTGTAGAGGAAAACTTTAAACCAAATGATGTCCAACTTGGTTCCGGAACAGATCTTGCAATACTTACTGGACCAAATGCAAGTGGTAAAAGTTGTTATCTAAGGCAGGTTGGTCTAATTCAATTAATGGCACAAGTTGGTAGTTGGGTTCCTGCACAAAAAGCCTCCCTAAGTATTGCCGATAAAATCTTCACCCGAGTTGGAGCAACAGATGACCTAGCGTCAGGTCAATCAACCTTTATGGTTGAGATGGCGGAAACTGCTTATATCCTAAATCAAGCAACTAATAGATCCTTAGTTCTCCTTGATGAAATCGGAAGAGGAACCGCAACATTCGATGGACTTTCTATTGCTTGGGCAGTAAGTGAGTTTCTAGCAACACAAGTTAAAAGCCGAACAATATTTGCAACTCATTATCATGAACTTAATAAATTATCAAAAACATTGAAAAACATTTCTAACTTCCAAGTATTAGTTGAAGAAACAAATAAAGGCCTGAACTTTTTACACAAAGTAGTTCCAGGAGGAGCCAATCGAAGTTATGGAATAGAAGCCGCACGTCTTGCTGGAGTCCCTAAAGATGTAGTACGACGAGCACATCAAATTCTAGATCAACTGCAAACATAGTATGAACACTTAACTGGACTTAATCCATCAATAAAGCAAACTTTTTACCCTCTCTCGGAATCAGTTTCATCAGAAAAAATAGACGCTCTAAGCAAAGCATTAATAGCTGCAGCGGCAAGTCCAGCTCCACCCCGTGTCCCATCCAATCGAATATGCGGTAACCCACTAATTGATAAACGCCTCTTACTTGCAGCGACCCCTATAAAGCCAACAGGCATACCAATGATCAAACTAGGAGCCATAGCACCTTGATCAACTAAATCCAACAAAGCCTCCAAAGCCTTTGGAGCACTTCCAATCAAAACAATTGGAGACTTAGATTTAGGGTATTCAATGGAAAGTTCACACCAAGCGCGGACAATACCAATAGCAGTTCGAGTAGTACCTGAAACAACCTTTTCAGGTACCCAATCCAATACTGTCCGGACTTGTGCATTCACTGTACGTAATGACATAGGTGCTACTGCTGCTGCTGCCATTGCTGTATCAGTCAGAATCGGGGCGCCGGCATTAAGTGCTGCAACCCCTTCCTGACAGGCCTCAGGGCTAAAACGTAGCAAAGACTGCAGTTCAAAATCCCCACTACTGTGTATCAACCTTTCAAGAACTTGCTGTTGCAAATTATCTAATCCAGTGAAGCCAAGATGAGATTGAATGAAATCAAGACTCTCAAGAAAAATCGGATCATCAATTGTGGTCACTTGCGCTCGAATCATCCAACATATTTAAGACATCATTCATAAACCAGCCAACCGTATTGTTGAAACAATGCCAATACACTTACTTTGGGGCAATGATTCCGCCGCCTGCGATCGGGCAATTGAGAGTTTGATCGATCAAATAATTGATCCAAGCTGGAGCAGTATCAACCTTAGTCGTCTTGATGGATCAAATAACGAAGAAGCAAGCAAAGCGCTAGAAGAAGTTCGCCTCCCTCCATTTGGCAATGGAGGGAGGCTTGTATTAGTCAAACGCAACCCCTTTTGCAATAATTGTTCTAGCAATCTTGCAAACTGTTTTGAAGAAATTCTAGAACTAATCCCACCTAATACTTACTTAGTTCTTCACAATACAAACAAGCCAGACGGAAGATTGCGAACAACTAAGGCTCTTCAAGTACTCATCAAAAAAAAGAAAGCCCATGAAAAAAGTTTTATTCTCCCAGCAATTTGGGATGAAACTGGTCAAAGAAAACTGGTAGATCGCACTGCTCAAGATCTTGGTCTTGAGCTTGCACCTGAAGCGACTTCACTACTCGTTGAAGCAATAGGGAATGACAGTGCGAGATTAACTTCAGAGCTCAACAAACTTGCTTTATTGGCTTCAACACAAAAAATCAACATAAATAATGGCCAAAAAATAATTTTTATTTCCGCAAAAACGGTCCAAGCATTAGTTGAAGGAATGGCAACCAATGCACTTCAAATAGGAGAATCTCTTTTAGTCAACAATTTCGGCGATGCAATAGAGAAACTCAATGCATTACTTGAACAAGGCGAGCCAGCACTTCGAATACTTGCCTCACTCACTAGCCAAGTACGTGGCTGGCTTTGGGTAACCCTATTGGAAGAACAAGGAGAGCACGATGTTGCAGTCATTGCAAAAGCAGCAGGAATTGCAAATCCAAAGCGTATTTACGTAATGCGCAAACAACTGAAAGGCATGGAAGCTAAACGTTTTCTAAAATTGCTTTGTTGTTTGTTAGAAGTAGAGGCTGCATTAAAAAAAGGTCTAATGCCTGGGGATGCTTTCAAAGAAGGTCTACTCAGCGACAAATCCTTTAAATAACTGCACACTGAAACAATCAGAACCTTCCTAGGAAATTTGGATGAGCTTACTGGTACAAAAGTTTGGTGGTACCTCTGTAGGGAGTGTCGAGCGAATTAAAGCTGTTGCCAAGAGAATCGCACTCAGCAAAGATCTAGGACATGAACTGGTGATTGTGGTTTCTGCCATGGGGCACACCACAGACGAATTAACAGGGCTCGCTCAAATCATTAGCAGCAATCCTCCTCAAAGAGAAATGGACATGCTGCTAGCTACAGGAGAACAAGTATCAATCGCTTTACTTTCAATAGCACTTCATGAGCTTGGAGTTCCGGCAATGTCGATGACAGGCGCCCAAGTAGGAATAGTTACAGAGTCTTCTCATGGACGTGCACGAATACTAGAAGTACGAACTGAGCGTATAAAAGCCCGACTTGAAGAAGGACAAGTTGTAGTTGTCGCAGGCTTTCAAGGGACAAGTCTGAGTAGCGGTGGAGCTGCAGAAATTACAACTCTTGGGCGAGGAGGGTCAGACACTTCAGCAGTGGCACTTGCCACTACCCTAGGTGCAGAGTTGTGCGAAATCTATACAGATGTTCCAGGAGTATTAACCACCGATCCTCGAAAGGTAGAAGATGCAAAGCTAATGCCTACTCTAAGTTGTGATGAGATGCTTGAATTAGCGAGTCTTGGAGCAGCTGTCCTTCACCCTAGAGCAGTAGAACTAGCAAGAAACTATGGTGTAACAGTTAGAGTAAGGTCTAGTTGGACCAATGATCCAGGAACCACATTAACTAGCAAAAACAAACGTTCTCTTGGTCGCAGCGGACTTGAATTAGGTCGTCCTGTAGATGGTTTAGAGCTTGTAGACAGCCAAGCTGTTCTAGGGCTATCTCATGTACCAGACAAGCCAGGGGTTGCAGCAGATTTATTTGAAAAATTATCAACTGACGGAGTCAATGTCGATTTAATTATCCAAGCCACTCATGAAGGAAATAGCAATGACATCACTTTTACAGTCGACGAAGAAGAATTACCTAAAGCTCAGAAGATATGTGAAGCCGTTCTCAAGCAAATTGGTGGCTATCTAGTTACTCAAAGTGAAATGACAAAACTAAGTATTAGTGGAGCAGGAATTATGGGACGTCCTGGGATAGCTGCAACCCTTTTCGAAACTCTTTCTAGAAGGGGAATCAACCTAAGACTGATCGCGACTAGCGAAGTAAAAGTTAGCTGCGTCATTGATTCTTCCCTTGACGCAAAAGCAATTCGTGCTGTTAGCGAATCATTTGAACTGGACGAAAGTCAAGTAAAAATAAATCCTGGAGTAAATGGAGTTGGCGAACCAGAAGTTAGAGGTGTTGCTTTAGATCAAGCTCAAGCTCAAGTGAGCGTTAGAGGAGTGCCTGATAAACCAGGAACTGCAGCGGCCCTTTGTTCAGCTCTCGCAGATGCTGGTATCAGCTTAGATGCCATTGTCCAATCTGAAAGACAACAAAAAAATGGTTCCAGAGATATAAGCTTTACACTTAAGAAAAATGATCGGCAACAAGCAGATAATGCCCTAGCCCCATTATTAGCAAAATGGCCAGGGGCACAGCTAAAGGATGGGCCTGAAATTACTCGTGTCAGTGCTGTTGGAGCAGGTATGCCCGCTACACCAGGAACAGCAGCAAGGATGTTTAGAGCATTAGCAGAGGCAAAAATAAATATTGCCATGATTGCAACCAGTGAAATCCGCACTAGCTGCGTAGTTGCAAAAACTGATGGGCTGCCAGCCTTAAAAGCAGTCCACACTTGCTTTCAATTAGGGTTTCAAGATGACTAAGAAATAGACAAAATATCTTCGAATTGAGAATGATTTTTGAAGCAAATCCTGACTATAACTTCCCTACCATTTTTTGCCTTAATTGCTTAATTTTATCACGTAATTTAGCTGCTTCTTCAAAATTTAAGTTCTTCGCCTCATTATTCATTTTATCTTCCAATTGATTAATAATCTCTGGCAATGAATCTAATGCTATTCCCATATCTAATTCACTAAGTTGATCTGTTGCTTTTGCAGCTATTTTTATTAAATCATTAGAAGAAGTATCTTTCTGCAAACGTCGAGAAAGTTCTAAAAAAGACAAAATTGAATTACTGGCCTTTTTACCTGCTGGCTTAGGAACAATTCCATTTTCATCATTATAAGCTTTTTGAATACTACGACGTCTATCTGTTTCACCAATCGCTTTTTCCATTGAGTCAGTTAGGTTATCTGCATATAAAATGGCCAAGCCCTCAACATGCCTTGCGGCTCTACCAATAGTTTGAATCAATGAGCGCTCAGCCCTAAGAAAACCTTCTTTATCAGCATCTAAAATAACAACCAAAGAAACTTCTGGTAGATCAAGACCTTCGCGTAAAAGATTAACGCCGACTAAAACATCAAACTCTCCTAACCGAAGATCCTGAATAATCTCAATACGTTCAAGAGAATGTATTTCAGAGTGTAGATAACGAACACGCACATTATTTTCTGCAAGAAAATCAGTTAAATCCTCTGCCATGCGTTTAGTTAAAGTAGTGACTAAAATTCTCTGATCTTTCTCCGCCCTCTTTCTTACTTCAAACAATAAGTCATCAACTTGTCCTTTAGTTGGGCGAACTTCAACTAAAGGGTCCAAAACTCCAGTAGGTCTAATAACTTGTTCAGCTACTTCATTACCACTCTTAAGCAACTCCCAATCTCCAGGTGTTGCACTAATAAAAACAGTTTGGCTGGCTTTTTCCCAAAACTCATCACTCTTTAAAGGTCTATTATCCGCTGCACTAGGAAGACGAAAACCGTGTTCTATAAGAACTTTTTTTCTAGCCTGATCACCATTATACATAGCTCTTAATTGAGAACAAGTCACATGACTTTCGTCAATAACAAGTAACCAATCATCAGGAAAATAATCAATCAAACATTCTGGCGGTGTACCAGGAAGACGTCCCGATAGATGTCGGGCATAATTTTCAACACCATTGCAATAACCAATTTCTCTCAACATTTCTAAGTCATAATTTGTTCTCTGTTCTAAACGCTGTGCCTCTAATAATTTTCCATTGCCATGTAAAGCTTCTAGGCGATCTTGTAATTCATCTCTAATTGATTTTATAGCACCTTCAAGGCGATCTTTTGGAGTGACAAAGTGCTTTGCAGGATAAATATTAACAGCTTCTAGACTTTGAAGGATTTCACCAGTAATTGGGTCAACAAATCGAATAGCTTCAATCTCATCTCCAAACAGTTCAATGCGAACTAATCTATCCTCATAAGCAGGGCCAATTTCCAAAACATCTCCTTTTACACGAAAGCGTCCACGATTTATTTCAAAGTCATTTCGAGTATATTGATTATTAACTAGTCTACGTAATGATCCACGCAAATCAATAACTTTGCCCACTTCAAATCTCACAGAAGCATTTAAATATTCGCTAGGTATTCCCAATCCATAAATACAGCTAATAGAAGCCACAACAATAACATCTTTTCTCTCAAATAATGAGCGTGTTGCGGAGTGACGCAACATATCAATTTCTTCATTAATTGATGCTGTCTTTGCAATATAAGTATCACTTACTGGAACATAAGCTTCTGGCTGATAATAATCATAATAAGAAATAAAATATTCAACTGCATTATCAGGAAAGAATTCCCTCAGTTCATTGCAAAGTTGAGCAGCAAGAGTTTTATTATGAGCCAAAACAAGTGCTGGCCTCTCAGTTTGGGCAATTACATTTGCAATTGTAAAAGTCTTTCCTGTTCCTGTAGCACCCAATAAAGTCTGAAAACGCTTACCAGCATTTACACCTTTAACTAAGCGATCTATAGCCTTTGGTTGATCCCCTTTAGGAGTATAAGGCGCCTGAAGGCGATGTTTAGGCATCAGATTAAGAAAAGATCAAAACAAGCTAATGGCTATCTAAATATGACAAACAAGCATGCTTAGGAAGTTAACAACTTTCAACTATGATTAGAGTGTTTTCCTAAATAAAATGCAAAATATTTTCAAAACATCAACTACTGCAATAACCAATATATCTTCACTGTTCATGTAACAAAAGCGATTTATTCGACTCATTACAAATAAATCAATTCCTAATTTGTATAAGCTTGAGAAGTTAAATTCTTAGATTCAAGAATTGCTTCTCTCAATCTTTTGACCGCAGCAAGCATAGCCAACTCATCGCTAAGCCGATTAACAACAGAGCCCACACCAACCCCATATGCTCCAACTGAGAAAGCCATAGGAATTGTTGTTGCAGAAAGACCCGAAGCACAAATCAAAGGAATATTCTTTCCTTCTCTAATCAAATTCCTAGAAATAGTACTAGCAGCAGCTAATGTAGGTACCGCTTTTTCAACCATACCTAAATTGCCTGGACTGAAAGTTCTAGCACTTGTGCCTCCCTCAGTCTGTATTAAATCCGCCCCTGCATCAACTAAATCAGAAGCCAACTGAGCCTGCTGATCTAAAGATAAAACATGAGGTACTGTTACCGACAACACAACATCAGGTAATAACTTTCTTGTTTGAAGTGTTAGCTCAAGAACCTGCTTGGCAGAAAACAAATATCCTTTTGAATAAAACGAATCAAAATTGCCTATCTCAATCATCGATGCACCTGCATCTATAGCTTGTGGAAACAATTCAGGCTCAACAGCACTCGCACAAACTGGAAGACCCGAAGCTTCTTTAGCTAAACGAACCAAATCAGGGCTACATGCAACATCAAGTAAATCTGCGCCAGCATCGCCGGCTGCCTTTGAAACCATTTTCACTGACGTCGGATCAAAATTGTTTAAACCAGAAATAACCTTTAAGAGAGAACGATGCTCAAGACTTTGCTGCAAGGCAAAGGGTAAATAATGAAGACGAGACATCTAAAAAACCATCGAACAATCTGATTCTCCCATTGACCCAGTCCAAGATCTACCTAACTGCCCTTAGGTGGTTACTCAACAACTAATGGCTATTTCAACCATCAATCAAAAACCCTGGACCAGATGGCACCAAAAATTGCACAAAAAACTTCTAGCGCAAAAAAATCTAATACCTGATGGGTCTTCCCTTCTCTTAGCAGTGTCTGGTGGACAGGATTCAATAGTACTTCTTAAGTTAATTCTTGATCTACAAAGACTACATAAATGGAAACTACATGTTTGGCATGGCGATCATCAATGGCACAACCAATCAAGCAAGATTGCAAAAGAACTAAAAGATTGGTGTAATACAAATAATCTTTATTTCTTCTCCGATCTCGCGACAGAAAAACAAACTAAAAGTGAAGCTGATGCTAGAGATTGGAGATATAAACAGTTAGCTATAACAGCATCAATGCTTTCAAAGCAAAACAAGTCTTGTCCTTGTAATCATGTCTTAACTGGACACACTGGCAGTGACCGAGCAGAAACATTACTACTAAATCTGGCTAGGGGGACCGACCTGCCAGGGCTCAGCAGTCTCCATGAGAGCCGACAACTAAACAGCACAATTCAGTTAATCCGCCCATTGCTTGGTTTTAGTCGAAATGACACAGCGCAAATCTGCCAAGAGATGAGGTTACCTATATGGATTGACCCTTCTAACCAAAACACAAATTTGAGTAGGAACAGAGTGCGTCAACAAATCATTCCAGTAATGGAAGATCTTTATCCTGGGTCCAGCATGAGAATGGCTGCACTTTCAGAAAGACTTGCTCATTACAAATCAGATCAACATTCTATGGCAACTCTTCTGATAGAAAAGCTAGAGAAAGGAAACGGTTTATGTAGAAAAAGTCTTTCAAAGCTCCCATTGAAC
>QCFI01000026.1 GCA_003280295.1 Prochlorococcus sp. AG-363-C20
AATCTTTCTCAGGTAAAACTTTTGGAAAAGTCCTTTAATTGATTCATCTCCAACTTTATTAAAATCTAATATCCCTGCCCTTGCTCCTGGTTTTAAGAGGCGTTGAATTTCCCTCAATCCTGCGCTTGGGTCAACAAGGTTTCTCAACCCATACGCCATGACAACACCATCAAAGTAATGAGAAGGCAAACCAGTTTCTAAAGCATCTCCCTTTATCCAAGAAATTGAACACGAAGAGTCTTTAAAAGAGCGCTTCCTTGCCAAATCAAGTGGTTCAATTGCGGAATCAACTCCCATGACTTTTCCAGCTGGACTTATTTTGCGAGCTATAGCGAATGCCATATCACCTGTCCCGCAGCAAAGGTCCAGCCAATTTTCCCCTTCAATAGGAGCCAATCGAAGTAATAATTGTCTTTTCCAAAGTCTATGAAGGCCAAGGCTTAAAAGATCATTTAAACGGTCATAATTAGGTGCAATATCGTTAAATAAATCTTCGACATCTTGAATCTTAGCCATTCTCATTTAAGTTTTCTCTTACATTAATCTCTTTAAAAGTATTCAAAATCTCACTTGGAAATTGAATAATTTTCATTTTAGATCTTAAGTCTAGACTATTGGAAGTTCAAATATTTTTTATTCTAAGTAATAAAGAAACAAAATTAAAACCAACTATTAACCATCATATGGCCTTACTTGGAGAGTTTTTTCTATTAAGTAATCCTTTATTTCCTTTACTGTCAAGATTTCATCATGCAACAGGGATGCCAACAAAGCTGCTGAGGCCTTGCCTTCAACAAAAGCTTTATAAATATGCTCTAAACAGCCAGCACCTCCAGAGGCAATAACAGGTATGTCTACTGATTCAGCAATTGTTCTAGTTAGATCTAAATCGTATCCATTTTGAGTACCATCCCCATCCATTGAAGTAAGAAGAATTTCCCCGGCGCCAAGATTAGCAACTTCTTTAGCCCAATTAAGTGCATCGAGACCAGTGTTCTTCCTTCCACCTTTGACGTAAACATCCCATCCATTTTTATCTTCCTTCCTTCTTTTTGCATCTATAGCAACAACAATGCATTGAGAACCAAAACGATTAGCACCCTGCTCAATTAAATTTGGGTTTCTAACAGCAGATGAATTTAGACTTATTTTGTCCGCTCCAGCCCGCAACAATTCTGTAATTCCATTCAAAGTACTTATTCCACCTCCAACCGTAAATGGAATGGTTACTGACTCAGCTGTTCTATAAACCATTTCTATCAAAGTCCCTCTCTCTTCATTGCTGGCAGCTATATCTAAGAAAACCAATTCATCAGCGCCTGCCTGACTATATGAACAAGCCAACTCAACCGGATCACCCGCATCACGAAGGCCAATAAAATTCACTCCTTTAACCACGCGACCATTAGCCACATCAAGGCAAGGAATTAATCTAAGTGCAACCATAAGGAAAGATGGAGAGGCGACTGTTAAGGTTGCGCCACCATCTCAGCAGTGAAGACAATGGCAAAAGCAAGCACACTTACACGAATCGGTTCGAACGTTAGAGTTCAAGTGGATCAAGTACGTGATCGTATCCCAAAAGACCTGCTGAAGAAGCTAAAAGATAATCCTCGTGGAAAAGTTGTTGATTACAAGATGACAGACGGGACAGCGATCGGGCTAGTCCTAGAACTCAGTGATGGCACTACCAGCTGGTTCTTCAATGAAGAGATTGGCCGCGGTTGAGGGAAGGAAAGTGAGTGACGCCAGACAACTCCTTGGGATCAAGGGAGCTTCAGAAACTACAAACATTTGGAAGTTGCGTTTGCAGCTAATGAAACCCATCACATGGATTCCTCTTTTATGGGGAGTTATTTGTGGTGCTGCTGCTAGTGGGCATTATCAGTGGAACCTTTCTCATGTATTAGCAGCCTTTGCATGCATGATCATGAGTGGACCACTTCTAGCAGGTTTTACACAAACCATTAATGACTATTATGACCGAGAAATAGATGCGATAAATGAACCAAATAGACCAATTCCTTCCGGGGCAATATCACTAACTCAGGTCAAGTTTCAAATATGGATTCTATTACTTGGAGGATTAGGAGTTGCATATAGCCTGGATTTATGGGCAGGACATTCAACCCCATCCGTCTTTCTACTCGCATTAGGGGGTTCTTTTGTTAGCTATATTTATTCGGCGCCCCCATTGAAGCTTAAACAAAACGGCTGGCTTGGTAACTACGCACTTGGAGCCAGTTATATAGCCTTACCATGGTGGGCAGGCCAAGCTCTCTTTGGGCAATTAACTTGGACTACTGCTTTATTAACACTTGCTTATAGTCTCGCAGGATTAGGAATTGCAATAATCAATGATTTCAAAAGTGTTGAAGGTGATAGAGCTCTTGGATTGCAATCACTACCTGTTGTATTTGGAATTAAAAATGCGAGTTGGATAAGTGCAGGGATGATAGATATTTTTCAACTTGCAATGGTTGGTGTATTGATATCAATAGGACAACATTTTGCATCAGTAATTCTTATTTTACTGATTATTCCCCAGATCACTTTCCAAGACATTTGGTTGCTTAAAGACCCTTTGACTTTTGATGTTAAGTACCAAGCAAGTGCTCAACCATTCCTCATTCTTGGAATGCTAGTAACTGCTTTAGCGATTGGACATAGTCCACTTACACAATTGCTGTGAGTCTGAAAAGCCGACATTGGCTTTTAGTTGCCTTTTCATACTTAATTCTTGGTTCAATTACGGCTATTTCAGAAACAGTTATTGGAAAAATAGTTGATTCATTTCTGCCAGATGCGAAAACAATTACAAGCTTCAGACGACCAGGAAGCATAACAATACTTTCAACTAATCAAAAAGTAATTCAAAAACTTGGGCCGGCTAAACGTGACAAAGTCGACCCAGGCATGATGCCCTTACTTATCAAAAAAGCCTTTATAGCAGCAGAAGATAGAAGATTTTTTAAACACAAAGGTGTGGACTTATGGGGCATAGCCAGAGCACTTATAACTAATTTTCAAAGTAAAGAAATTATTGAAGGTGGTAGCACAATTACTCAGCAACTTGCACGGATAGTTTTCCTTAGTCAGGACAGAAATTTGAGTCGGAAGCTCAAAGAAGTTGCACTCGCCTACAAATTAGAGCGACAGATGGGTAAAGATGAAATTCTGGAGCAATATCTAAATAATGTCTATTTAGGCGCAAGTGCATACGGTGTTGCAGATGCTGCTTGGGTCTATTTCACAAAAACCCCCGACCTTTTAAATTTAGAAGAAATAGCTTTAATCGCTGGATTAGCACCTGCACCTTCCTTTTATTCACCTCTTGTAAACCCTGAATTAGCTATTGAAAGGCGAACAATTGTTCTCAAAAGAATGCTTAATCAGGGATTTATTAATGACGATGAATTCTCTTCAGCAATTAACAGTGGCCTACATCTAAGACCTGCAAAGCCCAAATACCTCATAAGTGCAGCGCCATTTTTTACTAGCTGGGTCAATCAAAAGCTACCTCTTTTGCTTACACATGAACAAATAGAAATGGGAGGATTGAAAATTCGTACCAGCCTTAATCTCGACTGGCAAACTAAAGCTCAAAAATTAATAAGCGAACAAGTCCCAGAAAGAATGCAAGGGGCGATGGTTTCTATACAGCCAAGTACAGGGCTAGTAAGAGTTCTTGTTGGAGGGAAAGACTACCAAAGCACTCAATTCAATAGAGCAACTCAAGCATTGCGTTCCCCAGGCTCAACATTCAAGCTTTTCCCATACGCAGCTGCGATAAATGCAGGGTTCAAGCCTGAAGACAAATTTTTAGATGCTCCCCGTTGCTGGAATGAATATTGCCCACAAAATTTTGGGGGTAAATACATTGGGAAAGTATCCCTAACTGATGCTTTCAAGGACTCATTAAACACAATCGCAGTAGAGCTTCTGGAAAGAGTAGGTTTTGAAGAAGTTATATCCACTGCAAATAAGCTTGGGGTCGGCAAATTTCACAAATTAGAAAAATATTACTCTCTCGCAATTGGCGCATATGAGCAAACACTACTAGACATGACAGGAGCATATGCAGGGGTGGCCAATCGAGGGGTTTATTTAGAGCCAACACCATTTGAAGAAATACGTGGTCCTAAAAATATTCTTCTATGGAATTACTCCTTGAATCATCCAAAAGGTTTTAAAGCACTAAAGCGAGAAGTTGCGGACACTATGAACTGGATGCTTACACAAGTTGTTAGATATGGGACAGGTAATGTTGCGAATTTAAAGCACAGATCAGTGGCAGGAAAAACAGGCACATCTGAAGGTGGCAGAGACCTATGGTTTATAGGCTCCATACCTGAGTTATCAACTGGTGTCTGGCTTGGTTATGACGACAACAAAAGAACCAATATTGGGAGCGGTGAGGCCGCATGGATATGGAAGCAATTCATCTTGAAAGTTGAAAAAGAATTACAGATACTGGAATTCCCAAAAAAACCAATTTCAAATACTCCACCCAAAATATTTATTCCAGAAATCATCAATCCCAAAAGCAGGTCTTGAGGAGATTTAATAGTTCAGAATAATATATTTAAACTTTAAATATATAAATTTGAAGTGAAGTGAGAGCAAAATATAAACCAAGTTATAGTTACTCTAGCTCCATAACAGCAGCATAAAATCCATCTCCTGATTTCTCCAAATTAGGCCATAATTGGTGTTGTCTCTTCAATATTAATTCTGGATGACGAGTAATAAATCTTTCAATTTGACGATCATTTTCTTTAGGATGAATAGTGCATGTGGAATAAACTAAACGTCCCCCAGGAGCTAGTAAAGGGATAAGATTGTCTAGCAATTTAGATTGCAAAGCAACGAGTTCATCAACTTTTTGAGAAGACATTCTCCAACGGGCATCAGGATGTCTAGCTAATGTGCCCAAGCCAGAACATGGGGCATCTATCAATATTTTTTGAAAGAATTCATTCCAGTTTGGTTTTACTTCTAATAAAGAAGAAGAATCAGCTATCAAAACATTCAAACAATCACAACCAAGGCGAGAAGCATTAACAGAAACACGCTTAAGACGGTCTTCTGAACGGTCCACAGCCCATATTTCTCCTCTGTTTCCCATTAACTCAACTAAATGTGTAGCCTTGCCCCCCGGTGCCGAGCAAGCATCAAGAACACGTTCGCCAGAGTTTGGGGCCAAAAGTAATGACACCCATTGAGCAGATCGATCTTGAACGCACCAAAACCCTTCTTTATAACCAGGCCATTCTCGTAAGTCCCCACTACCTCCTTTGACTTGCAAACCATCTGGGCAACCTTCTATCTCAACACTCTCCATGCCCGCAGCATTGAATAATTGCTGCATGATTTCTGGATTTGAACGAAGACGGTTAATTCTTAAATCGATGGGTGGCACTCGGTTAGATGCTTTTGCAACATCTTCCGCTTGATCTTCTCCAATCCAAGTAATTAAATCTTTTGCCAACCACAGAGGAAAAGAATGCAATTGTGCCAATCTTGCTGAAGGTTCGACAGGCAATGGAATCTCATTACCAAGATCCGTAGAACGAATAACCGATCGCAAAACGCCATTCACAACTGGGGCAAAACGTGCCAAATCAGTTGTTTTGGCTAGCTCAACAGTTGTATTTACAGCAGCAGAAGAAGGGATTCGCTGCATATATAAAAGTTGATAAAGACCCAAGTGAAGCAACCAACGAAGTTTGGGAGGCTGTTTTTTTGCAGGGATTTTGGCAAAGGAATCAAGCCAACAATCAAGCAAATACCTTTGTCGGATAGCTCCAAATGAAATCTCCTGAACTAGCTTTCTATCAACCAGGCTGAAGGAATACTTTCTGAATACTCGTTCTAGAGCTACATCGGCATATGCCCCTGCAGCCACAGCCTCTAAGACCTGCCATGCAGCTCTTCTAGAGAGGATTCCCTCCTGTGGGGTCTCAAAAGACATTTAGCAAATAAATCATAAATAAATTAAAGGTCAACTCTTAAGGAAAGATTACTATCCAACTGATAAATCATCAGTTGAAATCTATACATATCCCAACTATAGATATTCTCCAAGAATATTCTAATATCTCTATCTAAAGAAGCTCTTAGGAATTAAAAGGACAGGAAAGAAAATCTTGAGCAATTAGGAATATTTATCAAGTCTTCTCTACTAATTAAGTCTAACTTTTTCAAAAGATGCGGAAATCAAGGTGAATGGATAGACTTAAGCTCAATTTAATTTACAAGAAGAACATTTAGCATTAAAGACACTTTTGCTAATACCTTTTTAAAAGAATCCACTAGATTCATGCCTCTATTACCTCGTCGATTCGAACGGCTAAAATCAGTCCTTAATTGCCGAATGGCAGATTTAACAATATTGGTTGAACAAGTAGAAAAGCCTCATAACATCTCTGCGATTCTTCGCAGTTGTGACGCCGTTGGTGTTCTCGAAGCTCATGCAGTCTCCATGGAAGGAAAAACTAGTACCTTCAATAACACTGCTCAAGGCAGTCAAAAATGGGTAAATCTTCATCAACATCAAAATATTGAAACTGCTGTAGAAAAACTTAAAGAAAATGGTTTCAAATTGTTTGGAACAAATCTTGATATAGGTGCACGTGATTACCGAGAATGTGATTTCACTAAGCCAACTGCATTTGTTTTAGGTTCAGAAAAATGGGGGCTAAGTCAATCAGCAACAAAATTAATGGATGATGCAATATTCATTCCCATGCGAGGAATGGTTCAATCACTTAATGTCTCTGTAGCTGCAGCAACATTACTTTTTGAAGCTCTTCGACAAAGAAAAGAACAAAAATTGACTCCAGAATCAGGGGAAGGGCTAACCAAAGAACTATATGAGCAAATTATTTTTGAATGGGCATATCCTCAAGTAGCAAAATGGTGCAAAAGTATAGGGCGAAAATACCCTCAATTAAATGCAAAAGGTGAAATAATTGAAGAACTTCCAAGAACCACAAAGTTACGTTATTAAAGACACAAAATAGTATTAATACTTCTAAAGAAAGCTATATGGGTTCATTCCTAGTACCAGTGATCCAATCTTCAAGTGCATCCCCAAGGAAAGAAAGACCCAGAACCAACAAAAACATTGCCATACCTGGATAAAAGGCTGTCCACCATATTCCAGTTGGCAAAGCGGAAAGTGCCAAATTCAAATCACTTCCCCATTCAGGAACTGACTCCGGCAAACCCAAGCCAAGAAAGCCAAGACTTCCAAGAACTAAGACTGCATCTGCCGCATTTAATGTCAATAAAACTGGAACAGAAGTAATAACGTTGCGAAACAAATATTTCCGAATTATCCACATCTGTCCTGCACCTATAGCACGAGCAGCTTCTACGTAAAGTTCAGATTTAACTTGTGCAGTCTGGTTCCTCACAACGCGGAAATACTGAGGTACATAAACAACACATAATGCAACTGCAGCATTGGGGATTCCACGCCCCAAGACAAACGCCATCACAACAGACAAAAGGAGGACAGGAACGGCGTAGAGGGTATCCATTATCAGCACAAGTATTCTGTCAACAATTCCACCTGTATATCCACTCAACATTCCCAATGGGATACCTACAAACAGAGCAAGTAATACAGCAAAGAAAACAACCTGAAGAGCGACTCCACTCCCTTGGAGAGTCCTTACACAAACATCCCTTCCAAGGCGGTCAGTCCCACACCAATGACTTAAAGAAGGAGGCGAATAAATTGGATTATCCAATCCAAAGTTTGAGTCAGGCAAAAGTTGCAGGTATGAAAGGACAGGCACTGCAATTGCCGCAATCAAATAAATAGCCAAGATCACAACGCCCCATATGGCCATGCGATTAGAAAGGCTCGTTTGCTTCCGAGGCCTTCTCACAGAAAAAAGACAGCAGATTAGTTAAATCTAAAATTAACTTACTACTTAAGGATATCCTGCTAGAAAGGTTGAAATATTCTTATGAGCTAACTTTAAAATGAAATCGAAAGAACAAGGTCTTACAGTTGGCGAATTAACTATGATTATCGGTGCATTGATTATTGGAGCCTTAATATGGACAACGATAAGTAAAAAGGAAGAGTCTTACAACACATCTAAAGCATTAATAAATAACACCTTTTCTTCGAAAATAGATAACAATGCATTTAATCATAACCTTTAAAATACAGCCTAAAGCAGCTCATACTTGATAGCAGCTTAATAAGTTTGTTTTAGCCTTTGAAAATTATTGATTCAATTTTAGAACAGCCATAAATGCCTCCTGTGGAACATCAACTTTTCCCATAGCTTTCATCCTTTTCTTTCCCTTAGCCTGCTTCTTAAGTAATTTCTTCTTTCTCGAAATATCACCTCCATAACATTTAGCCAATACATCTTTACGCATTGCACTAATGCTTTCACTCGCAATAATTCTGCTGCCAA
Organism: Prochlorococcus sp. AG-363-C20; assembly: GCA_003280295.1. Taxonomy (GTDB): domain Bacteria; phylum Cyanobacteriota; class Cyanobacteriia; order PCC-6307; family Cyanobiaceae; genus AG-363-K07. The sequence continues at coordinate 8,445 of QCFI01000026.1, forward strand.
TAGAAGCTTGCAATGGAATCTTAAATTGTTGTCTTGGAATTAGGCTTTTAAGCTTCTCTACAAGATTTTTTCCAACCCCATATGCTTTTTCACGATGAACAATCGTAGTAAGCGGATCGGCCTTCTCATAATTAATTAATACATCTAAACGAACTAAATCATTCTTCCTATATCCAATCAGATGGTATTCCATTGACGCATAACCTTTCGTACGACTCTTCATCTGATCAAAAAAATCAGTTACTACTTCTGCTAAAGGAATTTCATACGTCAAAGTAACCCGATCAGTTGTGATGTATTTCATATCAACAAAGTCACCTCGTCTTTCCTGGCAAAGGCCCATAAGCGTTCCGTTATATACATTTGGGGCATAAATCTCAATTCGCACATATGGTTCTTCAATCGATTCACGCTTCTGCGGGTCAGGCAAAGTTGCAGGGTTATCAATCATCAATACTTCCCCATTAATCATATTGACTTGATAAATCACAGAAGGGGCAGTAACAATCAAGTCCATGTCATATTCACGCTCTAAACGCTCCTGCACAATTTCCATATGTAGTAGGCCCAAGAAACCGCAACGAAAACCAAAACCCATAGCACTACTGGTTTCAGGCTCATATTGCAGTGCAGCATCTGACAGCTGAAGTTTTTCCAATGCTTCTCTTAAATCGGGGTATTGATCTGCATCTATAGGAAATAATCCACAAAATACCATCGGCTTCACCTCTGTATATCCAGGCAAAGGAGATTCGGCAGGTGAATTTAATAACGTAATCGTATCTCCGACTCTTGCGTCAGCAACTGACTTAATAGAAGCTGCCAAATATCCAACTTCTCCAGCATGTAATCCGTCAACTTTGCATTGGTCCGGCTGCATTACACCAATTTCATCCAACTCATAACTCTTCTTACTAGCCATTAAAAGGACTTTATCTTTAATATTGATGCGACCACTTATTAGGCGAAAATAAACAATTACTCCTCTATATGGATCATAATAAGAATCAAATATCAACGCCTTTGTTGGTTGCTCCACAGCCTCTTGAGGAGGAGGAATTCGATCAACAACTGCTTGAAGTATCTCTTCCACGCCAAGACCTGTCTTGGCAGAGCAGGCAATTGCGCTAGAAGTATCTAAACCAATAATCGATTCTATTTCCTGTTTTATTCTTTCAGGATCAGAGCCTGGCAAGTCAATTTTATTAAGTACAGGAATAATTTCTAGATCATTTTCCAATGCCAAATAAACATTGGCCAATGTCTGTGCTTCTACACCTTGACTTGCATCCACAACCAATAGTGCCCCCTCACAAGCCTGTAAAGATCGACTTACTTCATATGAAAAGTCAACATGGCCAGGGGTATCAATCAGATTAAGAACATACTTTTTGTTATCAGAAGCTGTGTAATTCATCCTGGCTGCTTGAAGCTTAATAGTGATGCCTCTTTCTCTTTCAAGGTCCATATTGTCCAGAAACTGATCTTGCATATCCCTTCCAGCAACCGTGCCAGTTTCTTGCAAAAGCCTGTCAGCAAGTGTGGACTTGCCATGGTCTATATGGGCGATTATGCAAAAGTTCCTCAAGCGAGAAACGGGAACATTAGTCATTCGGGTACAGCTTGCCGAAGCGGGCTTACTGAAATCAGTTATCGGATCTTAAAGAGCCCCCCTTCTTAATTAAAACGAAAAAACAAATTGCTCACATCAAATTCAATAAAGAATCACTCCTTTTACGAGTCTTTAAAAGAACCGCCGATTCTGTTTTCAAATCTGCGCCAAAGCTTGGTAAAAGATATCTCAATCTTTTTATCCAATCATTGCTAGACATCCTGTCTGACCAACAACGTTGTAAGACTTCCAACATTATCGTCACAGCAGTGCTAGCACCTGGAGAAGCCCCTAATAAAGCAGCTAATGAACCATCAGAAGAAGTGACTAGCTCAGTTCCCATTAAGAGGACACCTCCTTCCTCAGTTCGCTTGATGATCTGTACTCTTTGACCAGCAACAGAAAGCTTCCAATCTTTGTGTTTTGCTCTCGGTAGAAATTCTTGAAGGGCCTGCATGCGTTCCTCATGACCTAATCGAAGTTGGCCCAATAGATACTTCACCAAATCAAAATTGTTAATTCCAACCTCTGTCATCGAAAAGAGATTAGTTCTCTTAATGGATCGAAAAAGATCCCAGCGTGAGCCTTGTTTCAAAAACTTTGTGCTGAAACCTGCAAAAGGCCCAAAAAGAAGTGAACGTTTTCCATCAATCCATCGACTATCAAGATGCGGAACTGACATTGGTGGAGCCCCCACTTTTGCCTTTCCATAAACCTTTGCATTCTGTCTCTTAGTCAATTCAACATCAGAACAAACTAACCACTGACCACTAACAGGAAATCCTCCATATAACAATGCTTCTGGGATGCCGGATTTCTGCAAAAGAGTTAGTGCACCCCCACCTGCTCCAAGGAAAACAAAAGGTGCATAAATATTATGCATTCCAGATTCATCTTTAAGCTCTATCTCCCATAATCCCTTCGCATCCCTTCTTAGATCTAAAACTTCCGTAGAAAGCTTCAATTCCAAGGCCCCGTTCAACTGAAGTAATTCAAGATAAGAGTTTGTAAGTGCACCAAAATCTATATCTGTTCCCCGTTTAACACGGGTTGCGGCTACAGATTGACCACAAGCTCTACCATCCATAACTAATGGCATCCAGTCTGCTAGTTCTCCAAAATCAGTACTCCACTCCATCTCGGAAAACGCCGTAAAAGTATTTAACCGCTGATAGCGTTCTCTCAAAAAAGCGACATCATCCTCTCCCCAAACAATGCTGACATGAGGCAAAACATTCAGGAATTTCTTTGGTACAAGTTTTCCCATTTCAGTTAGCGAAGACCAGAATTCCAGACTTTGCTCAAAAGCATTATTTATTTCTAAAGCCTTGTCCACCTTCACCATTCCATCAGCCTGCATTGGCGTGTAATTCAATTCGCAATTAGCGGCATGTCCTGTTCCGGCATTATTAACAGCTGCACTACTTTCAAGAGCAGGAGAATCAAGTCGTTCAACAATCAAAAGACGAATCTCTGGGTCCAACTCATTAAGAAGTACTGCCAAAGTAGAGCTCATAATGCCCCCACCTATAAGCACTGCGTCGTAACGATTCTCAGAGCGAACTACATCAGGAACATACAAATTGCAAGCACCTCTATCCTCAATTGTTTAGCCTATTTCCTAGGCTAAACAATTACTAAAAGGACGCAATCCAATGAGCACTGAAACCATGGCACTTACGCAAGAGAACGTGGAGATCGTGCTAGACGAACTACGACCATTCCTAATGGCTGATGGAGGAAATGTCGAAATAGCCGAAATCGATGGTCCGGTCGTAAAAGTTCGCTTACAAGGCGCTTGTGGCAGCTGCCCAAGCAGCACTATGACTCTAAAAATGGGAATAGAGAGAAAACTACGCGAAATGATCCCTGAGGTAAGTGAGGTTATACAAGTTCTGTAAAAGAAAGTTTCAATTGAAGCGAAGCAATATATGCATCAAAAAGCAAGTATTTGGTCGAGAGTTAAAATTAGATCAATAAGCTAAGTTTTCATTCTTAGACTTTGGGAGAAGAAATAATCTCTAGCTTTTCATGGCAAATGAAAGCCTCATTCTGGAAAGAAAGCATATAATATTAAAAGTTTACTAAAAAGTCTGCAAAAAGAGATGTCAAAGCATCTTTTTCTAGAATGGAAATTGGCAGCAATCATCTACAGTATAGGCAAGGATTTTTTTCGATTTGTTTCTAGTACAAGCTATAATTGCTTCTAATTAACTCTATATTTATATCTTTAATGAATTAAATACCACCTCTATTAGTACTGAGATATGTATTATCTTTTAAAAACTATTTCGCCCTCTTAACAGCATCTTATTTACAAGGTTTACAGAGGTTTCCCTAACAAACCCTTCATGAATAAAAGCAATTTCTGTAAGATATCCAGAAAAAATGGCATATTGCACTTTAAGAACTGAATATTTCATCGCCTTATCCGTGAATCCCTGGATTAGGGTAAAGACATGAATACATACAAACAACATTCCAAACTGCTCAAACTCCAGGCAAAAGCAGAAAATTGTCTAACGAGAGATGAAGCAAAAAAACTGATCCGCAAAGCCGATAAGGCTCATAAGAAGCTCTCTTCATAAAAGCTTCTTCAGCAACCTATTAAGTTTTCATCCTTTTCCAGATCAATAGAATTCCAATCAGAAGGAAAGCTTTTAAAGGTAATTTCATAACGTCTAAAAATTTGCTTTACCTGAGTCATCTATCACAAATACGCGTCTATAGAATTTACTCAACTTATACGTTCAATAGAGCCGCACATTATTTTGACCTGAAGCATAAAATTACCCCCATCCAATCAAGAACAATCTAGGAATCTTGAGCGCGATCCACTACATATGAAAACAATCCAATCTCTATCTGCAAGTAAGGTTTCAAGTTGTGATCCCCTTGAATAAAAGTTGTCTTACTCTAGAAGCGAGAAATCTTCTACCATAATTAGATCTTGAGTCCTAACAAGGGGTTAAAGAGAAGACTCAATCTTTACAAAGAACTACAAGCAACAAACAACTACTTACGAATGAACAAAAAAATATCAACTGCACTAAGAGAATTAATGCCTGCACTCAAAAACAAAAAATACTTCAACTATGGAGGGCAAGGCCCTCTCCCAAAACCATCCCTAGAAGCGATTACAGCCAGTTGGCAAAAAATCCAAGAATTGGGGCCTTTCACAAATCAAGTCTGGCCTTATATAGCAAGCGAAATGCAAGCTACAAGAGAACAACTAGCAACAATTTGTGGAGTACCTAGCAATCGCTTGGCTCTAACTGAAAACGTAACCAGTGGATGCGTTTTGCCACTATGGGGATTACCTTTCACATCAGGAGAGCGACTACTAATAAGCGATTGCGAGCACCCTGGCGTTGTCTATGCATGCAGGGAATTAGCCCGAAGGAAACAACTGACAATAGACATCCTACCCTTGAAAAACCTACGTTTTGGAGCTGATAAGCAGAAAGATACCGAACAGGCCGTGCTAAGCACCCTAGAAAAAGTCTTACATCCAAACACCAAGCTAGTAGTCCTATCCCACATCCTATGGAACACAGGACAAATCATTTCGATCTCAGCCATAGCTCAGAAGTTATCGAAGCATCAAAACAAACCTTATCTCCTAGTGGATGGGGCTCAAAGCTTTGGACAAATCCCAATAAAAGAAACCGTTTCAAAAGCAGACATCTATGCTTTTACAGGACATAAATGGGCTTGTGGGCCAGAGGGGCTAGGCGCGGTTGTTCTGTCTCAAAGAGTACTTAGAGAAGCCAATCCCACACTAATTGGATGGCGTACACTGAAACATGAGGGTTGCACACAAGTAACCGATTCTGAGCCCTTTCACCTAGATAGTCGTCGGTTTGAAGTGGCGACCTCATGCGTCCCATTGCTAGCAGGGCTTCGATGCTCTTTGGAGCTGCTAGAAAAAGAGAGTAATGAAATAGAGCGCCTTGAGAAGATTCAATACTTAAGCACTGTCCTTTGGACAGAACTCCTTAATCTCAACAAGGCAAAGCCTATCCTTAAAGGCCCTCCTCCTACAGGGCTTGTCAGCTTCTCCGTCCTTCAAAGAAACTCCACAAAGAAGATTGTTAAGCTCTTAGGAAAAGAAAATCTCTGGATAAGAGATATAGAGGACCCTGTATGTCTACGTGCCTGTTTGCATGTCACCAGTACATCTGAAGAAATTTTTTCCCTCGTTGGAGCCATTAAAAGACTAATAGAAGTTAACTAAATCAAGTCATTATTAATTAGACAACTTTCTCTTTAATGCCTTTTTGCTTTCCTCACGATCATCAAAGTGAATTTTATTGGCTCCAAGAATTTGGTAATCCTCATGACCTTTCCCAGCAATCAGAACTACATCGCCATAAGATGCTTGCGCAATTGCAATATCAATAGCCAAAGATCTATCCCCTTCAACTGCCATCTGGGTATTACTTGGCATACCAAGTAATACATCTCTAATAATCTGCTGAGGATCTTCAGTCCTAGGGTTATCAGAGGTAAGAACTATACGGTCAGCCAATTGAGAAGCAATAGCGCCCATCTGAGGGCGCTTGCCTCTATCCCTATCCCCCCCACATCCAAATACACAAACCAATTCACCTCTTACAAAAGGTCTTGCGGCAAGAAGCGCATTCTTCAATCCATCAGGAGTGTGAGCATAGTCAACTAAAACTGTTGGCAATGGTGAAGAAGGCTCTTCATAAGCAACTTGTACTCTCTCCATTCGGCCAGGCACGCCAGGGAAATAAGTAATACCCTCCAACAATTCAAATAAAGGCAAGCCTTGTTGAAGGAGTACTCCAACAGCCTGAAGAAAATTCATCAAGTTAAAACGACCTATCAATGGGGACAAGAATTTGCCCTCCCCAACAGGAGTGTGTAATAAGCCTTGGATCCCTTTTGAACTCATTTCAATCTCAGAAATAGTTAACTCTGCTTTCACATGATTGACACTATTCTCCACTAATGAACTTCGCCAACACCTATTGCCTAATTGCTGAGCGAGATCGTCTCCCCACATATCATCAATATTAACCACTGCATTTGGCTCAGAACCAGTAGTTAATAATGGAGGATTAAATAAACTTGCCTTAACTTCAAAATACTCCTCCATAGAGGAGTGGTAGTCGAGGTGGTCTTGAGTGAGGTTTGTAAATATCGCACCGGCAAAACGACATCCAGCAATACGCTTCTGAGCCAGGGCATGGGAACTAACCTCCATGGCTCCAAACCGGGCACCAGCCTTTACAGCAGCTGCAAGTCTCGCCTGCAAATCATCTGCAAAAGCTGTTGTATGCGTTGAGATATCACTATGTAAAGGCCAGCGATTCACCAATGTCCCAAACAAAGCCGGCGGTACTCCTACAAAGTGACAAAGATGCTCTATTAGATATGTAGTCGTGGTTTTGCCATTAGTACCTGTAACACCTATCAAAGCCATTCTTGAAGAAGGTTGATCCCAAAAAGTTGCGGCCAATTCACCAACCCAATGTTCTGCTGAGTCAGGCAACACCATTACTGAATCTTCTAGCCCCGGGGGGGTTAATTTCGCTGCTTCTGGGCTAATAATCGCTGCAACTGCACCAGCAGCTAAAGCCTGAGCCCAAAATTCACCTCCATCAACTGTTTCTCCAGGTAAACCCAAAAACAAACTCCCTGCTCTGACACAACGGGAATCACATGTAATATCCTCAATCAAAGGATTAGCCAATCCTGAAGGGACACACAAACCTGTGTTTTTTAAAAGAGAATGAAATGATTTGGTCACGAAAATCGGATCTGTGACAAAACTGTTCTAATCCGATCCAAGAGTTTTTGTAAGATTTTTCTGCAGCCATTGGAATAATCCTTGGCTATTCAACCTTGGAGAGACCCTAGGAAGCTCTGTTATTTCTGTTAAATCTTCCCTTCTTAGCAGCATCACAGGCACGTGAAGATCATAACGAGCAAGTAGGTCCTTAGGAGTGTCAATATCATCAATATCAACCACACAAAGCTTTAATGGAGGGTCTAAATGATGCAAAGAAAGACTTCTCAGTCGTTTCTCAAGTCCTTCACAAAGACAACAACCCTCCCGGCTATAGAGGGTAAGCAATACTTCACACATTAATCAGGTACCGGATCACAACCACAAGGAGTAAAAGGGTGACAACGTGAAAGCCTTTTCAAAGTGAGCCAACTACCCTTCCATGGGCCATGGCGAGATATTGCTTCAAATCCATAAGCACTACAACTTGGGATAAAACGACACCTGGGGGGTAAAACAGGTGAAATCCACTTACGATAAAAACTTATAAAAGCTAAAAGGATTACTCCAAGTGTGCGATTAACCTTTTCAAGAATGCCGAGAGATAGAGTATCTGATTCGTGCATATAAAAACGCTACCTTGAGCTCTGCTCCAGCATGGCGCAACTTTCACGATTGTCCCCTTAATTTTGTCTTATGTCTCGATACCGCGGCCCTCGACTGAGGATTACGCGGCGCTTGGGAGACCTGCCGGGTCTCACTCGGAAGGCCGCAAAGCGGTCTCATCCGCCAGGTCAGCACGGCCAAGCCCGTCGCAAGCGCTCTGAATACGCAATTCGTCTAGAAGAAAAACAAAAACTCCGATTCAACTACGGAATTTCCGAGCGACAACTAATACGCTACGTAAAAAAGGCCCGTGCTCAAGAGGGTTCAACAGGAACAAACCTTCTTAAACTTTTGGAAAACAGGCTTGACAACACTTGTTTCCGACTTGGTTTCGGGCCAACTGTCCCAGGCTCTCGTCAATTGGTTAACCACGGCCATGTAACCGTCAATGGTCATGTCCTTGATATTGCTAGCTACCAATGCAAACCAGGTGATGTAGTTGCTATACGAGAACGAAAAGGCAGCAAAAAACTGGCGGAAGGCAACCTGGAGTTTCCCGGACTAGCCAATGTTCCTCCACACCTGGAACTAGACAAGCCCAAAATGTCAGCCAAAGTCACAGGAAAATGTGAACGTGAGTGGGTTGCCCTGGAAATCAACGAATTGCTTGTTGTTGAGTACTACTCACGCAAGGTCTGACACCTTGGTCATAGACTTGATTCTCGGCGAATATCAAAACTATTACTCCAACTTTGTTCCAACCCCTGCTTCATCAGGGGTTTTTTATTCAGAATGATTTCGCCCTAACTTATCTACTAGTTCATAACTTGAATCTCAATAAAAACTTATCAACTATCCCAGAAAATTAGACAAGAAATACCACTTCCCCAGAGAAAAATTCTGAAAATTCAAGAGATTTTCTTTCAATTATCTAGCCTAATTGCAAACCATCAAAAAAAGTGGCCACAGACAACTCTCAAAACAGCCACCTCCCAGGGATCAGCACTCGATCGATTCATCACCGAGAAAGCTTTGCCCCTGAAACAGGCACTGTCATGCCACCAATTTTTCCAAGTTCAACATTTGCTCATGGAAATCAAGAAGGTTTTGATTACACCCGATCAGGCAATCCAAACTTCAGAATCCTCGAATCGGTATTGAGCTCAATAGAGAATTGCGAATACGCAACCGTCTTTGCTTCCGGAGTAAGTGCAATAACAGCAGTAGCTTCAACATTAAAAGCAGGAGATCTCGTTCTTTGCGAAGAAAATCTTTATGGCTGCACCGTGAGATTATTCGAACAAATTTTCAAAAGATTTAATGTCAATACACTTTGGGTGGATTTCACAGATCAATCTTCATTGGAATTGATTAAGGGAAAACAACCAGCCATGATCTGGCTGGAAAGCCCAACCAACCCTCTTCTAAAGGTAATCGATATATCAGAGATTTGTGCAGTCGCCAATACTCTAAAAATTCCAGTAGTTGTAGACAACACTTTCTGTACACCACTCTTGCAACGTCCACTAGAACTAGGTGCCACACTCTCCTTAACAAGTACAACCAAATACATCAATGGTCATTCCGATGCCCTCGGAGGTGCCATTTGCTCGAACGATCCTGAATGGAACAAACAAATGAGGTTTGCCCAAAAAGCGCTTGGGCTGCAACCATCACCATTTGACTGCTGGCTAATCACTCGAGGAGTCAAAACGCTTCCTCTTCGTCTTGAGCGACAGGTTGCAAATGCAACAGCTTTAGCAAATCAACTCGCTGTTCATCCTTCTGTTGAAAGACTGCTCTATCCATTCCAAGCAAATCATCCACAAAAAGCTATAGCTCAAAAACAAATGATGGGGGGAGGTGCAATCATTACTGCCAGTCTGAAAGGAAATCTTCAACAGACTTACTCAATCTGCAAAAGCCTGCAATTTTTCACAATGGCTGAAAGCCTAGGTGGGGTAGAAAGTCTTGTCTGCCATCCGGCGACAATGACTCACGCATCTGTAGCTCAAGAGACAAAAGTCGAATTAGGCATAAATGATTCTCTCGTTCGTTTTTCGGTTGGATGCGAGGATCTTGACGATCTCAGCATGGATCTAAAAAACGCTCTAGATCAATTGCTGTGAGCACACGTAATCTGCTAACAAATCCTTGCTGGAATTCCAAAGACCTTGGCAAGGCCCTACCTGATAGTCCACATGCTGTCTCGGTTGCGTTGCCTCGTTGGAAAGATGTAGTTGCATATGAAGAAAAAGACCCTGACGTTCTTAATGCACTCCGTGCTATTTACCCACGTTTTGGACTCAACCCCCTCGTTAATGAAGTCTCTCAACGAGCAAAAGCACTCACTAACAGGGGAGAATGCAGTGCATGGCCATATCCAAACATCACAACCGCGCAGAAGGCAAAAAGCTTTTGTCAAGCCTCAGCCGATGACGGGCAAGTAATCATTTCTGAAGTATTAGGCCTTTATTGCTTAATAGCTGACCCAAAAGCAACTCCTTCCGCAAAAGCATTCTGGCAACACACTGGCCTTGGAGCCTCCTCCCGTTTGGCTGCAATCGCACTTAATCAAGAAAAAGCGCCATTGCCAAGTACTGGAAAAAATGCTCGTTCTATTCTTTGCGAACGTTTATCAGAAATCTATTGCTGCCCCCCAGAGAACATTGAACTTCACCCTTCAGGGATGGCCGCTCTAGCAAGTGCGCTAGAAGCAATAACTACACTCCAACCCAATAGACCTACTCTCCAGTTAGGTTTTCCTTATGTTGATGTACTTAAACTGCCACAAGTAATATTTCAAGGGAGTGATCTTTGTCTTGAAACCAACCCCGTCCAATTAGAAGCAGAACTAGACCGTAAGAAACCAGCCGCAATTATCGTTGAACTTCCCAGCAACCCGATGTTGCAATGCGTAGATCTTATAACCGTATCTGAGTTAGCACATAAGCGTGGGATCCCTGTTATTGCAGATGACACTATTGGTTCAGCAATGAACATAGATGCTCTGCCATACGCCGATTTGATTTTCAGTTCACTTACAAAAAGCTTTGCAGGCAAAGGTGACATCCTTGCTGGAGCTCTAGTCATTAGCCCTTTATCTTATTGGCACAATGAGCTGAAAGATGTTTTATCTGAAATCAATCTCGCTCCATTAGCTGATGCAGATGCAATTGCATTGGAAAAGGCCAGTAGAGATGTCAAAGAAAGGCTCTCTTTATTGAACCAAGCATGTATAACACTAAAAAAACGGTTAGATAGACACCCTGCTATAGCGAAAGTCCTACATCCAGAATCATGCCCAAATTTCCAATCTCTAATGAGGCCAGGAGCTGGGCACGGCTGTCTTCTTTCATTAGAACTGGTTGGAGGATTACCTAGAGCAAAAAAATTTTATGATTCACTTGAAGTATGTAAAGGTCCCAGTCTGGGTACTAATTTCACTTTAGTTTGCCCATACGTCCTTCTAGCCCACTATAACGAGCTAAAATGGGCACAAGCCTGTGGCATCCCCCCTGACTTATTAAGGGTGTCAGTGGGTCTTGAAAACCCCGAAAGTCTTTGGGAGCGTTTTCAGAAAGCTTTGCAAAATTGATATAAAACACACCAAATCGTTATTACATCAACTCACTATCATGCAAGCGCACTAAATTTCAGCTAATGATTAAATCGGTTCACCGCTAAGCATGTCCAGAATTTACGAAGACAACAGCCTTGCAATAGGCAACACTCCTTTGGTAAGACTGAACTCAGTCACCAAAAGTTCAAAGGCTACAATTCTAGCCAAAATCGAAGGTCGCAATCCTGCCTACAGCGTGAAATGTCGGATTGGCGCCAATATGATTTGGGATGCCGAAAAACAAGGCTTACTAAATAAAAATCAAACCATCATTGAACCAACATCAGGCAATACAGGTATTGCTCTTGCCTTTACTGCTGCTTCTCGGGGCTACAAAATCATCCTGACAATGCCTGAATCGATGTCATTAGAACGTCGAAGAGTTATGGCTGTTCTAGGAGCAGAGCTAATCCTCACAGAAGCTTCAAAAGGAATGCCAGGAGCAATTGCCAAGGCCAAGGAGATCGCCGAAAGCGAACCTAAGAAATACTTCATGCCAGGTCAATTTGAGAACCCTGCCAATCCTGATATTCACTTCAAAACAACGGGGCCCGAGATTTGGAATGACTGCGATGGCAAAATAGATGCTCTTGTGGCAGGAGTTGGCACTGGTGGAACTATCACAGGAGTGTCCCGTTATATAAAACATGAAAAGGGCAAGTCCATTCTCTCTGTGGCAGTAGAACCATCACATAGTCCTGTTATTACACAAACATTAAATGGTGAAGACCCAAAGCCAGGCCCTCACAAAATCCAGGGTATAGGAGCAGGTTTTATACCCAAGAACTTAGACTTATCAGTAGTAGATAGAGTTGAACAAGTAAGTAACGATGAGTCAGTAGAACTAGCCCTACGATTAGCAAAGGAAGAAGGTTTACTTGTAGGAATATCTTCCGGGGCTGCTGCTGCTGCTGCCATAAGAATGGGCGAGCAAGACGAGTTCAAGGGGAAAACCATTGTTGTAGTACTTCCAGATATGGCTGAGAGATATCTCTCATCAATCATGTTTGAAACTGTTCCCTCAGGCATAATTCAACCACCTGAGATCGCCTAAACTCGATCAGGAGGAAGCACAACATCAGGGGGGATCCACATGGCATCCCCATAAGAAAAAAATCGGTATTTGAGTTTAATTGCCTCAGAGTAGAGGGCTAATAACCTTTCTCTTCCAATTAGTGCACTGACCAAAAGCAGAAGAGAGCTTCTAGGGAGATGGAAGTTAGTCAAAAGTCCATCCACAACTCCAAAACGATAACCAGGTTTGATTACTAAGTTGACTTGACCTCTAAAAGGCTTCAGTTCCCCTCCGCCTTCAGAAAAAGCCCCTTCTAAAGCTCGAACAGTAGTTGTTCCTACAGCAACCACTCGACCGCCGCGAGAACGACAATCTGCAACTGCCTCCACAACCTCTGCATTAACTTCAACCCATTCACTATGGAGCTGCAAATGAGTTAAATCTTCTGTATTCAAAGGTCTAAATGTACCTAAACCAACATGCAAAGTGATGCGAGCCTGCCTCACCCCTTTTTGCTGCAAAGCTTTCAAAAGCTCATCACTTAAATGAAGACCTGCCGTAGGTGCCGCAACAGCACCTGGACTAGTTGCAAATCGAGTCTGATATCGATCTCCATTATGAAAATCTTGGCGCTCAATATATGGAGGTAGTGGGACTTCTCCATAGTTTTCTAAAAGCTCTTCAATAGTCTCTCGGTCGCAATAGCAAGGAGGGAATTGCACAAAACGCCCCCCACTTTCATCATCCTTACTAATTACTTTCAACCGAATAGGTTCTTGATTATGTGCTTCTAACCACAGAAAATCACCAGGTTTCATGCGTTTTGCAGGCTTAGCAAGACATAACCATTGGCCTTCAGACACTGGTTCAAGCAACAACAATTCAGCGATCCCACCACTGGAGCGTCGAACTTTCAATCTTGCCTTTAATACTCGTGTGTCGTTAACAACAATCAAATCCCCAGCTTGTAACTCATTCTGCCAATCCCAAATCTTTACGTGTCTAGCAGCTGTGAAGCACTCCTTATTATTTTCTACAATCAATAAACGAGCACTATGCCTGGGTTCCAATGGAACTTGAGCTATTCGTTCAGGCTCAAGCTCATAGTTGTATGAACTAAGCAAAGCATCTCTAGGATTCGACACACTTAAAAAATCATGCTTAATTTCAAAAGAAGAGAGAACAAGGCTCTATCTAATACATAAATAAGTTAGAAAGAAAGACTTTCTGGGCTGTTCTCAATCAAATTCGCAAGATCCTTTAGGAAAATAGCTCCATCAGCGCCATACACCACTCGATGATCAGCAGTGAGATTAACTTGCATTTGACGCTTCACAGAAATAGAAGAATCCTTATCTGCGACAACTTTGGGTTGTGATGCTGCTACTGCAAGGATTGCCCCTGTTCCAGGAGGAAGAATTGCATCAAAGCGATCTACACCGAACATTCCCAAATTCGACAGAGTAAAAGTGCCACTGTTGTATTCATTTGGCTGCAACTGTTTATTTCTTGCACGTTTAACCAAATCAGCCCACTTCCTTGAAAGCTCAAAAAGATTTGTTTTATCAGCTTCCTGCAAGACAGGTGTAATCAGACCACCTTCTTCCATGGCGACAGCGACAGCAATATTGATTTGTTTTGGATATACAATTCCTTCTGAACTAAAAGCTGCATTTACCTGTGGATGTCTAGCGAGCGTTATGCCTATTGCTTTAGTTAACAAGGCAGTCATAGTAACGCCATTCGGTTTTACCTGCTTATAAAACGAATCAAGCTTGTCAGTAGTAATGGTGTAACCAACTCTAAAACAAGGGAATACCAGACTTGCCTCCATATTGCGATTAACCGCTTGCTGAAGAGCATTAAAAGTAGTTGTTTCACCAGGTGATCCGAAGCTTTTACCTTTCAAATCTTCTGAGAGTTTGGGGGGTACTGATGAGCTATTAGCAGATGAAATTAATGGCTCAGGCACAACTGCTGGCGCATTACTTTCAGCAACCCATGGAACAGAAATAGGCTGACCTTTTGCCCTTAGAACATCTTCAGCTTGAATTCGACCGTGTGGTCCATTGCCTTGAACAGTTGCCAGCTCAACTCCCAACTGCGAAGCAAGTTTCTTAGCCCTTGGGGAAGCCACGATTCGTCCATTGTTTACAAAAACAGGGGGCTCAAGAGGTGGAGCAAAGGTTTTAATTGAAGCCGGATCAGGCGAAATTTGATCACTTTGTATAGGAACAGGCGAAGAGTCTTTTGAATTGGCATCTTCAGCAGGACCCGTTGAGTCCGACGCAGACCCCAAAGAAGACGAAACTGGTGCTTGAGCCTGAACAGCATCTATTTCTTCTTGGCTTTCAACAATTAAACCGATAGTTTCACCAACAGGGGCAGAGCTTCCAGCCGGCATCAAAACAACTGCTAAGAAACCATCCTGGAAAGATTCCACATCCATGTCAGCCTTATCTGACTCAACAACTAAAACTGATTCCCCACGCGCAACTTTTTCTCCTGGCTTCTTCAGCCATTCGACTATCTTCCCTTCCGTCATAGTGGAACTAAGGGCAGGCATAAAAATGTCGTGAGTCGCCATAAGTCTGTCTATACCTGCGATTTGAGGGTAGTGTCCAACATTTGTCCAACTCAGAGCGAACGTTGGTGTTGATATTTTCCAATGTTAGTTCTCAATTAGTTCTCAGTCTTCCCCAGAACGCTTCACAAGTTCTAAACAGTGATAAAACCCTCTCTTACTAATCTTGAAACAACCTGCGATGACACTTGTTTCAAGATTTTCTGTTCTTAATTGGAAACCAGTCTTCTGAGTAAGTGGGCGTCCACCTTGCCTGCCTCCATCTCTCAAACATTTCCTCTCCTCCATAGCGCTTGATGAGGTCATGAAGGATTACTCCATTTAG
>QCFI01000027.1 GCA_003280295.1 Prochlorococcus sp. AG-363-C20
AATCATTGGCCACCATTACATTTAGTCAAGCCAGAAGGTCAACTTCAAGTACACACAGCTCCATATAGAGGCAGCTTTTCAGTAGTTCTTAGTGAGGCTCTCAGAGCAGCTGGCCTAGGAAGAAGAGTCATGGTTAGCCAATTCCTAAAAGGAGGCGTATCACAAGGGGCACAGGGCGCTATACATCTTTGTGGTCGACTGGAATGGTTAAGACCCTCTATCTCTTGTTGCCTTGTTGGGAACGATAAACAGGACTTTTTTTCAGAAAATAAATCAAATGCTATTAAGGCCGTTAAAGAAATCTGGGAAATCTGCAAAGATCACATACTTGCTGGAGATCTTGATCAACTGGTTTTGGACGAAGTGGGTCTAGCCATTGAATTTGGTTATCTCAAAGAAAATGAGTTGATCAATACCCTTGAGCAACGCCCTGGAGAAATGGATGTCATTCTGACAGGTCCTTCCATTCCAAATCGAGTCATTTGCATGGCTGATCAAGTTACAGAATTACGTTCTGGTCACTAATGCTTAAAAACGATCGCTGGATTACTGAGAAGTCAAAGGCAGGGATGCTTGAACCATTTCAAGCTGGACTCATACGACACCTCCAACCAGAATCAAATGCCAATCCTGTACTCAGTTTCGGATGTTCTTCTTATGGATATGACCTGCGACTTTCTTCAAAAGAATTTCTAATTTTTCGCCATGTCCCTGGGACAATAATGAATCCCAAAAGATTTAATCCTGCGAACCTTGAATCAACGCCAATCCAAAAAGATAAAGATGGTGATTACTTTATTCTTCCTGCACATTCTTATGGGTTAGGAGTCGCATTTGAAAAGTTAAAAGTTCCAAATAATATTACTGTTATTTGTCTAGGAAAAAGTACATATGCTCGACTCGGAATCATTGTAAATACAACACCAGCAGAAGCAAGCTGGGAGGGCCATTTAACACTTGAATTTAGCAATAGTTCTGGCGCTGATTGCCGCATATATGCTAATGAAGGTATATGTCAATTACTATTTTTTGAAGGTGACCCTTGTGAAACAACTTATAGCGACCGTAGTGGAAAATATCAACATCAACCTGAACGCGTAACCCTTGCCAAGATTTAACTATGAGTATTGTCGAACTAGTAACTTCAACTCCCAATGCAGAAAAAACTATGGCATATATTGCACGAGTAAGTAATCCTAAAAACCAAGAAAATCAAGATTTCACGAAATTAATTCAATATTGTATAAGAAATGAGCATTGGAGTGTATTTGAACAGTCATATATGACACTGCAAATAGAAACTAATAGAGGAATTGCAGCACAAATATTACGTCATAGATCCTTTACTTTCCAGGAATTCTCTCAAAGATATGCAGATAGTACCCAACTAGGAGCCATTCCGATTCCTGAATTACGCCGACAAGATAATAAAAATCGGCAAAATTCATTTGCTGATCTTTCTGAAGAAATAACTAATGAGTTTCAAAAACGAATAAAAACTCAATTCGATCAGTCTATCAAGCTATATGAAGAAATGATCAATTCAGGAATAGCAAAGGAATGCGCACGTTTTGTATTGCCACTGGCCACACCAACAAGAATATATATGACTGGCTCTTGTCGATCTTGGATACATTATATAAATCTGCGTTCAGCTCATGGTACTCAAAAAGAGCATATAAAAATTGCCAATGAATGCAAAGATATCTTCCGCAAACAATTCCCAACTGTATCACTCGCACTTAATTGGTAATGATTTTAACCATGGCTCATAGGTAATATTTTTTCCGTGGCATTATATTTCTCAATACTAGAGTTGGGCAGACGATTTAAATTACTAACTTTCCCAATAAATGATGAGGAAGGCAGCTCTTTATTTTGTAAAAGTGCATGGGCTATTGTCTGCAAATCTTCCTCTTTTTTGACTCCTACTAACTGGCCAGAAAGGTTACCGCTTGCATCAAATAAATTCAATTGAGGTATGCCATAGACTTCATATTTAACTAATAGATCCTGCCATTTAGTGTTATCTACATTCAACAAGATAATATCAATCTGATCATCCACTTGTCTTGCAAGTGATAACATGGCTGGTGCCATTTCACGACATGCCTCACACCAATCAGCATAGAATTCAATAATAGTTGGTCGTCCATTTGCAAGAGCAATCTCTAGTTCAAGAGATTGGCGAGCTAATTGGTCAATAGGCGCCTGAGAATTTGTTCCGCTTCGAAAAAAGAAAAGCAAAGCTGCAAAAAACAAAGCTGATAGAAACAAAACAATTTTTTGCACCTGTTTGAGTGATTTTTCCTGAGAGCTAGTCTTCATATGAAAATAATAAGCAAGTAATTTACTTTAGAAAGATTGATTCAATTCAATTTAGAGGCCCAATATACTAAATCAAGATTAATAGATAATAAACAATTTTTCTTAAGTTGGAAATCAATATTAGTCAGCATAGAGCTTGTAATTAAGCTAAAGTCAATTAGGAATCAACCTTAAACTTACTCTTGGATCAAATTGCCAACAATGCAATGCATCTAGTTGGCCCTCCACAAGGAGCCAAGAATAAAAGGATTTTTGGAACTGATGGAGTTCGAGGACATGTAGGTAAAGGGCTAACACCAGCTTTATTACTTCAGCTGGGTTTTTGGTCTGGCCATGTTCTCACTAAAGAAGGACCAATAATAATTGGTCAAGACTCGCGCGAAAGTGGAGATATGCTTACGTCAGCATTAGCTGCTGGATTATCTGCAGCTGGAAAAGAAGTATGGCTAATTGGGATTTGCCCTACTCCTGCAGTGCCCTATTTAATAAAAAACTCAGGTGCTTCTGGAGGATTAATGGTGTCAGCAAGTCATAACCCACCGGAAGACAATGGAGTAAAAATATTTGATGAAAATGGCGTCAAGATTGATTCAGGGAAACAACTACAAATAGAGGGAAGCCTAAAAGGGGAATTATTCAATACACTAAGCCCAACAAATTTCTCTAACTTTGGTAGAACTTTTCAGCGCCATGAGCTATTAGCGGAATATCAAGAAGGATTGATTAACTCCGTCCAAGGGAAAAATCTTAATGGTGTTCCAATAGTGCTAGATCTTTGCTGGGGATCAGCTACTGCTTGCGGAGCAGAGATTTTTGATTCCTTAGGGGCAGTTCTTACAGTTCTGCATGGTGAGCCCGACGGTAAAAAGATCAACTTGAATTGTGGCTCCACAGAACTAGGTCCACTGCGCGCAGCTGTTTTACAAAAGAACGCAGAAATGGGATTTGCCTTTGATGGCGATTCCGACCGAATGCTTGCTGTCGATAAAGAAGGTCGCATTATTGATGGGGATCATGTCCTTTATTTGTGGGGAGCGAACCTGCAGAATCGTGGTGAACTTCCTCAAAATAGGCTTATAGCAACTGTGATGTCCAACCTTGGATTTGAAAGAGCCTGGGAAGCTAGAGGGGGATTATTAGAACGCACTGCTGTAGGAGACCAAAATGTCTATTCAGCCATGATTAAAACCGGAGCGGCTTTAGGTGGAGAGCAATCAGGGCATATCCTTTCAGCGTCACATGGCCTTTGCGGGGATGGCCTTCTAACTGCTCTACAAGTAGCAACTATATGCCAAGAGCAGCATTTAACACTTGCGCAATGGCGTGACGAGAGTTTCAACGCGTTTCCACAGAAATTGGTCAACATCTCCATAACAAGTTCTCTTGAGCACAAAGATTGGAATACTTGTGAAACGATTAAAGAGGCTGTTTTTAAAGCAGAATCATCCTTGAAAGAAAATGGAAGGGTACTTTTACGTAAAAGTGGAACTGAACCATTACTACGAGTAATGGTCGAGGCAAGAGAGGAAAGTGATGTAAATTTCTGGTGTTCACACCTTGTTAAAGTTATCACACAAAGTCTCTATTCTGATTAACAGGTTATTAACCAAGTAGCTCTTAAGTTAATGAATTATATTTAATTTGAAAACTTGTCAAATCTGGAACCGGTTGATTATTTCTAGTGTACAAAGCCCTATATATAGGTAAATCTTTTGAGATAACATAATCCTCCCTTTCAGTAGGGATACAAAATGGATTTTCATCTAGCCATAAACCTTTTGAAGTTTGGAAACGATTAAAACAATCACTAAGTTCAATAAGTAAGTTCATATGCTCTATCACAGCAAAGATATCGCTTTGAATGAACAATTTAAAATTTGGTTGAAGTGCCTCAGACATAGCTAGTAATAATGATGGTTGTAAAACTCTTCTTTTATGGTGTCGTCTTTTAAACCAGGGATCAGGGAATTGTATTGAGACACTTCTAAGACGATTTCTTGGCAAGCTAAATAACCAAGACTCCAAACTGACATTTGCGTTGCAAAAAACAAATCTAAGGTTTTTAAGATCTAATTGTTCCCTTTCTTTCTCGGCTGCAACTACTAAAGGTTTCCTGATCTCTACACCCACGTAATTCCAATCTGATTGAAAGGAAGCCATATTTAACAAAAACTTTCCCCGGGCAGAACCAATATCCAAATGAATTGGCAAATCTGGATTGTCAAATAATTCTTCTAATCGTGGAAAATCAATTGGAAGTTGAAAAAAACGACTAAGTGGATTGACATGTTGGCGCACAGATAAATTCGCTATTGGACTGGAATAGACCATGAATATGTCCAACCAAAAACTAACATTTTTAACAAGTCTGGGAAAAATCAGTTTGGGATTGATAATGGCATCTTACGAAGATAGTCCGTGTCCGAACTTTCATATCACATCCTTGTCTGGATTTCCTACCGTCTTGCTGCAACATTCGCTGTAGGTCTTCCTCTAGTAATTCTGATTTGGGCTGGATTAAAAAAAGAAGCTTCTATGGTGAGATTGCTTTCGATTTACTGGAAGATTGCAAGCCTAATGGGTATTAGCATGCTGCTATTAATTAATCAGCGCCCTATTGGATATCTCACTTTTTTTATATCTCCTTTTTTAATGGTGGCATCAGTATGGTTCTGGGTAGATCTCAATGAAGAGCTTGCCGATCTGCCCCCATGGCGTCCTTTGCCATTTACTGTTCGAGTCTGGCGTTGGGCTCTAAGTGCGTTTGGATTGATAATAGCAAGTCTTACTTTTTCAAGTCTTTCCTGTATTCAATCAATTGAAGGTGGAAAATGTGAAGCTTGGATGGAAGTGCCTAGGGTTCTTCACCTAACTACTAAAACAATATTTGAATTTATGTTAGGTGGAGATTGGAATGAAGCTTTAGCATCTTTCCTTGGCTATTTATCTTTAATTATCTATATTATAGGATTACTACAATGGCTTCTTATAAGGCTCCCAAAAAATGGTAGAGTTGCAGGAGAATTCTAATATCTTCCTAAGAAAAGTTTTCAATGAAGAACAAGAAGATCTTTTTTTATTTCGGAGAGAAGAATTTATTTTTTTGAATTTAGTAGGTTCAAATCATATTTAATTAAACAATAAGCTTCTAAATTAGGCCGATAAGATAGCTTTAAAGTTTCACTCATTTAGAGGCTAAGTATGTCCAAAAATTAATCTTAAATTATAAAAAAAATCATAACCTGTTTATAATATCTGCACAACGAGAACAAAGATCATTGTGCTCAGGATTTCTCCCTACATCTAAAGTAAAATGCCAACAACGCTCACATTTTGTACCGCGAGCCTTAGAAACTTCTATTATGCCAATCTCATTTTCCTGACTAACCAAAACCTCCGCCCAAGGTTCACCTCCTAATTGAAATTGAGAAACAAGAAGCCAATCTCGTAAACAATCCACTTCAGGATCACCTTCTTCATATAACCAAGTAAGAGAATCTTGCATAGATTTAAGCGATGGTTCAAAGCGAACACTTGCCTGAAGGCCTGCACCTAAATAATTTTTACTCCTACAATCTTCTAAAACACGATTAACAGAACCTCGTAGTTCAAGAATATTTTGCATAGGCTCAATGTATGAAGTTTTTCTCCAAGAATCAGGCACCTTAGGCCATCCTCTTTGAAAGACTGACTCTTCAAGAACTGGATAAGGTAAATTCTGCCAAATATCTTCAGCCATATGACATAAAACTGGTGAGATTAATCCTGCTAGATTCTCAACAACAAGAGCTAAAACAGATTGGCAAGTCCTTCGACGATGATCAGAAGCTGCACTAACATAAAGTCGATCTTTAGCGATATCCAAATAAAAATTTGATAAGTCAACAACACAGTAACTTTGAAGAATCTGAAAAAATCGAGAAAACTCGTAATTCTCAAAAGCCAATGTTATTTCATCCATAACATCTGCAGTTCGATGAAGTATCCATTGATCAAGAAGAGGTAATTCTCCAATATTAATTTGATCTTTTGAAGGATCAAAATCATGGAGATTTCCTAAAAGATATCTAGCTGTATTCCTAACCTTTCGATAAACATCTGAAAGTTGCCGCAAAATATTTGAACCAATTGGTACATCTACTGAATAATCCACAGAGCTAACCCAAAGACGCAAAACATCAGCACCAAAAGCAGGGTTTTGTTTCTGATTTGCTCCCCCATTGATAATTACAGATGGATCAACAATATTGCCAAGAGATTTACTCATCTTGCGTCCTTTCTCATCTAATGCAAACCCATGAGTAAGTACAGACCGATATGGAGGTTTCTCATTGACTGAGACTGAAGTAAGCAATGAAGATTGAAACCATCCGCGATGTTGATCAGAACCCTCTAAATAAAGATCAGCAGGATAGGAGAGCTCATTACTTTTACTCGTTACAGCTGACCAACTTGAACCAGAATCAAACCAAACATCCATTGTGTCAGAACCTTTTCTCCATCTTTCTGATTGATTTCTGTAAGAAGGTGGTAGAAGTTCTGACTCATCTTTTTCCCACCAAATATCAGATCCATATTTCCTAATCAAACCTTCGATGTGATGAAGAGTTTCAGAATTCAGCAAAACTTCTTTCCCATCTTTCTCATAAAAAACAGGTATTGGTACCCCCCAAGTACGCTGTCTGGATATACACCAATCCCCACGCTCTTTCACCATAGCTTCTATACGATTACGACCAGAATTTGGCAACCATTCGACAGCATCTATAGAAGACAAAGCCTCTTCTCGAAAACCTTCAACAGATGCAAACCATTGTTCAGTAGCACGAAAAATAGTTGGTTTTTTAGTTCGCCAATCATATGGATAACGATGAGAATATAATTCTTTCTTTAATAAAGAACTAGTTTCCTTGAGAGCATCAATAATAACTTCGTTAGCATCTTTTAAAACATTTAAGCCTTCAAATCTACCGGCATCAGATGTAAAGATACCTTTTTCATCTACTGGGCATAGTACTGGCAAGCCATATTTACACCCTGTTTTAAAATCATCAATACCGTGACCTGGAGCAGTGTGAACTAATCCAGTTCCAGATTCAGTAGTTATATAGTCACCCCCCAAAACGATTGGACTAGTCCGATCCATCAAAGGATGGCTATATAAAAGCCCATCCAGTTGAACACCTTTAACAGTTGCGCAGATATTTAATGGCAATCCAAGAATTTCACTAAGAGACGGCAACAGTTCACCCGCCAAAACAATGAAGCATCCGTTTTCATAAGATGCAAAAACATATTCAATATTTTCATTTACTGAAATCGCTAAATTAGCTGGAAGTGTCCATGGAGTTGTAGTCCAAACTGCGATCTGAAGAACTTTTTTCAGTTCGGATCTGCTTTGCGGCAATTCCAAGCCTTGATCAGCAAGAACCCTCCTTAGAGAATCTGGCAAAGCTATAGCTGGGAAAGCAACATAAACACTTGTACTGGTATGTCCCTCAGGGTATTCCAGCTCAGCTTCAGCTAAGGCTGTTCTAGAACTAGGGCTCCAATGCACAGGTTTAAGACCTCTATAGATATATCCCTTCAGAGCCATTTGGCCAAAAACATTTATCTGGGCCGCCTCATAATCCTTATTAAGTGTTAGGTAAGGGTTCTCCCAATCACCCCAAATTCCCCATCGACGAAAACCCTCCATTTGGATAGAGACTTGTTTTAATGCATAAGCAGCAGCTTTCTTTCGTAATTTGAGTGGAGTTAATTGCTCTCGTTCTGATTTTTGAAGAGTTTGTAAAACCTTCAACTCAATTGGCAATCCATGGCAATCCCATCCAGG
The DNA here is from genome assembly GCA_003280295.1 of Prochlorococcus sp. AG-363-C20. Lineage (GTDB taxonomy): Bacteria > Cyanobacteriota > Cyanobacteriia > PCC-6307 > Cyanobiaceae > AG-363-K07. Next base: position 8,165 of record QCFI01000027.1, read on the forward strand.
AACAAAACGTACTTTTCTCCCACGCACTATCTGGTACTTGTTGATTATGTCTTTAAGAACTTTGTTAAGCGCATGGCCCATATGTAATGAACCATTTGCATAAGGAGGGCCATCATGCAGGGTGAACCAAGGTCCTTTATTACTTAAACCAAGTTGAAAATCAATACCCTTTTCCTTCCAAAACCTTTGGAGTTCAGGCTCCCTCTGCGCCGCATTCGCACGCATACCAAAGCTTGTTTGCAAAAGGTTGAGTGTCCCTTTGTAAGTCGGGCGGACCTCACCCTGAGTAGGCTTCTCCTTGGTCACGATCGCGCTTCAATAAAGCGATTATGAATGCTTACGGGAATTATGTCCTTCCAATGTCTTGTCAGCCTGTTCTTGCAAGGGTTCTTTTGAAATTTACAATTACTCATTTAAGTTCGTAAAAGCCTGATCAGATTCCTGCTTTACTTTGCTGGTTTCAGGACGAATCCACTTTTTTCTAGTGGTATTTGTAGTAGAAAAAGAAAACATATTTTTAATTGATCCTGCAAAAAACACTCCTAAGTGGGCAAGCATTGCTCCAAACTGCTGAATTCCAGTAGACCATCGTTCTATTGATCCCAAACGAAGCTTTTCCTCATTAGAAAGTTGCTGCCATCGACTTTGTGCAACTTCTGAGCTCAGCCTACCGATTAAAAGAAGTCCCAAAAACATTGCAGCCATTGAAGGCCCACTCAATCGCTCATTGCTAGTCAAAACTATTAACCCCAAGAAAAGTACGACTGCGCCCCAAAGTGCATCTCTAGGGCGGCTCAATTCTGTTACAAGAAGAGGCAGAAGCAATATTGAAAAACCTAGTAATAAGGTTAGATCTCCAACAAATATGGAAAGCATGACTTATTTAAAGAATTCATCCATTCTGCACGTGAGATTAGAGTTAATACGTCAGCCCATCTGGCGGAATTGGTAGACGCGCTGGTTTTAGGTACCAGTGACCTAAGTCGTGGGGGTTCAAGTCCCCCGGTGGGCATCAGTTTTGTAACTTGGTGTTGTCTTTGTTTCTTTGCGATAATCAGTTAAAGCAATGACCCAGACATTAAAGACACCAAATCCCAAGACGGTGTCAAAAAAATTGCTCTCTACTGCTGATTGGCAAAAAGTCATTCAACAGTATTTAGGCCCACCAAAGAGATGGAATCTCACAGTGGGTTTATTTCTTGGCGGCTATGCCTTAGCTGCTCTAAGCATTTGGCAATGGTATCAAGGTACTTGGCCTTTACCTGTCTTGATTGGATTGGCATTTCTTGCACTCCATATGGAAGGGACTGTTATCCACGATGCAACTCACAATGCAGCGCACCCAAATCGTTGGATCAACCAAGCAATGGGACATGGTTCGGCAATTTTATTGGGATTTAGCTTTCCAGTATTCAAAAGAGTGCATCTACAACATCACTCTCATGTCAATGATCCCAAAAATGATCCAGACCACATAGTGAGCACCTTTGGACCTGTTTGGTTAATTGCTCCTAGATTTTTTTACCACGAATATTTTTTCTTCGAAAGAAAGCTTTGGCGCCGCTATGAACTAATCCAATGGGGTCTTGAGCGTGGCCTATTTATATCAATTGTTCTTGCTGGAATCAACTATGGCTTTATGAATATCATTTACAACCTTTGGTTTGGCCCAGCATTAATGGTTGGAGTGACTTTAGGGATTTTCTTTGATTATTTACCACATAGACCTTTCCTATCTCGAAGTAAATGGAAGAATGCGAGGGTCTATCCAAGCAGATTAATGAATTGGATAATAATGGGACAAAATTATCATCTTGTACATCATTTATGGCCCTCAATTCCTTGGTTTGAATACAAACCTGCCTATGAAGCAACTAAACCTCTTTTAGATGCAAAAGGCTCTCCTCAAAGAATAGGTATATTTGAAACTCGTGAAGATGGATTTAACTTTCTATATGATGTTTTACTTGGGATAAGAAGTCACAAAAAGCGTCGTAGTAAAATGAGACCTATAGCAAAACTTTTACCTAGTATGCGTTGGAAGCGAAAGTGGATTGATTTACTACATCGAACAGCAGTCACTCCAACATCTAAGCGAAATAGTGATTAATTTGAGAGTATTTTAGGTACTCGAAAAAAATTTCCTTCACGCTGTGGTGCCTGGTCTAGCAATTCATCTCGAATAGTTGTTCTTTTTACTGAATCTTCCCGATCTATATTTACTACCTCCACAGCTCTAGTAGTTGGTTGAACATCCTGAGTATTTACTTTCTCAAGCTGTGAAAAGTAACCAAGAATTTTTTCTAATTGATTCGTATAGCCCTCAATCTCATCTTCAGATATTTGAAGACGAGACAAATTCGCCACTTTGCGAACATCGTTGAGAGAAATTTTGCTCATGATGCTTTTAGAAAATTAGATAAGTCCTGACTCAGAGAAGTGGCAGCAATTTCAAGAAGAGCTTCTCCATGACTCGACTGCGCTAAATAAGGATCAGATCCCATACGGCCATCTGGATATCTAAGACGGAAATCCTCAGGCCCATGAATTGGCCCTGCAGGAGAGGGATCAGGGAGAGGCATCTGCTTGCTTCGGAGACTGTGTTGCAAATGCAATGTTAGAGAAATTTCACTTGGGGTGGCATGGTGTCCCTCTTTATCACCATAAAGATCCCTTGAAAAAGAACGAACTGGTGCCGCCATAAACCAATTTGCCAACTTACATTGAAATCTTGAGGAAACTGAAAGCTTTTGACTTATTGCTGTTCCATAAGCCTGCATAAAAGCAGCCTTGACAGTAGCGATGTTTCCACCATGTCCATTGATCACAAAAATCTTTTCGAAACCATTGCTTGCAAGAGAGACAACAAGATCATGCAGCACTGCAAGCAAAGTGGATGGTTTAAGACTCATTGTCCCTGGGAAACCAAGATGATGTTCAGCCATGCCAAATGCTTGAGTGGGGGTAACAAGAACTCCAGTTCGACAACCTACCTCCCTTGCAATAGCTTCTGCAGTTAACGTATCGGTTCCAATCGCTCCAGTAGGACCATGTTGTTCAGTTGAACCAATTGGCAAAATAATGCCTTTACAATGTTTCAAATAGTCCTCTACTTCGGTCCACGTTTGAAGATCTAAACGTATAGAAGAAGAGTTTTTTACAGGAGCATTTAAATTTAATGAACGATCAGCAGACATTTTAATTAAATGAGGAAAATAGGTTTTGATGGCTTTCTAGTTGCCCTTCTGAGATGTCAAAAATTTCTTAGCCACTCATAGAGAATATATATTTATCGCGAAACAGAAACAAGCAAGATCAACTTATATGCAAAGCTAAATGGATTGCACCATTATCAATGTCAAAATCGAATCTATATTGAGCCATGAAAGATTTGACGCCCCAAAATATTTTCGTGAAACACATATCAATCAAAATTCTTGTCTCATATAACTAGTTCTACTTATGCAGGCTAACAATATTACTATTTCAAACAGTCAAAAAATTCTGCCAAATTCCTTTTTTTGCCGTCCTTCTGAATTAGTGGCACCGGATTTAATTGGTTGTATGCTTGTCAAGAACAAGCAAGATAAGAATTATATATATGGAATTATCGTTGAAACAGAAGCCTATTCACAAAATGAGCCTGCCTGCCATGGATACAAACGCCGAACTAAAAGTAACGAAACACTATTTGGAGACCCTGGAATTTTTTATGTTTATCTGACATATGGTATCTATCATTGTGTGAATGTAGTCACACATAAATCCAATTGGGCAAGTGGAGTTCTCTTGCGTGCCATAGCTGTACCAGACGAGAATGAAAGAATTGCCGCTGGTCCTGCACTATTAGCGAAACGCTTTGGAATAAATTGCAACCATGACAGTTTGTCCAACTCATTAGAGAATGGTTTATGGCTGGCTGAGCGGTCATCAGACTTAAGTATGCAAAAGATTATTCAAACGACCAGAATTGGGATCTCCAAGGGTCAAGATTTACCTTGGCGCTGGTATCTACAAAGCAGCAGAAGTGTAAGCAAGCGAGCGAAAGGTGATCGTTGCCCAAATCCAAAAAGCGCGTGGTTTCCATCGACAGACATCAATCCATGAGTAACTGGTCGCATCGTCATATTCTTGATCTAGCAACTTTTTCTATAGAGGATTACACCAATGTTCTAGAGCTAGCTAAAAGATTTAAAGCCGTTTCTACTTCAGGAACACGCAAATTACCTGCCTTGCAAGGACGCTTAATTACAACATTATTTTTTGAACCAAGTACTCGAACAAGAAGCAGCTTTGAACTTGCTGCCAAAAGACTTTCGGCAGATGTCCAAAGTTTTTCTCCCAATAACAGCTCATTAAGTAAAGGAGAAACACCAATAGATACAGCCCTTACATATGTAGCCATGGGCGCCGATGTCTTGATAGTCCGCCATAGCTCAACTAATGTTCCTGGAGAGTTGGCGCATTATTTAGAAGAAGCTGGACATAACACTTCTATTCTTAATGGTGGTGACGGTCTCCATAGCCATCCAAGTCAAGGCTTGCTAGACCTGTTCACACTAGCCAATTTCTTTAGCCCAAACGAACCAATACCATCGGCCGTAAAAGATAAAACAATTGTCATTGTTGGAGATATTCTGCACTCAAGGGTCGCGAGATCAAATCTTTGGGCACTAACTGCATGTGGAGCAAATGTTGTACTTTGTGGGCCACCAACTCTTTTACCAGAAGAATTTAAAGACTTTGTAAAAGCACCACCTCCAGGTCAAAAACTTGATCCAATCAAAAAGCGAGGGCAAGTCACAATAATGAGATCTCTCAAAGATGCTTTTCAAGAAGCTGATGCCGTAATGACATTAAGACTTCAAATAGAAAGGATGCATCAAAATTTAATTACAGATCTTTATCAATATCATTGTGAATTCGGGATCAATCATGAAAGCTTGAAATGGTGTAAAAAAGATGTTCCAGTCCTCCACCCTGGCCCTGTCAATAGAGGAATAGAAATGAGTAATGCCATTCTTGAAGATGATTCTATTTGTCTAGTCAGTGAACAAGTCAATAATGGTATACCAGTGCGCATGGCCCTTCTTTATCTATTAGCAGCTAAAGAAAATTAGATATAAATATTTAATTCCTAATTTCTACTTTAAGAGTGAATAGAAAGCAACAATTAAAGTTCCTATAATAATTTAAATCCTTCTAACAAAAGTCCATACAATAAGCCCATTCTAGCAAAATCAATAGTTTTTAATAAAAGTGAATTTGAATTCCTAAATGATCTATTCCTTCGCAAACGCACCATAAATTCCAAAATTAAAACTGTCAAAAAAGCTCCTACTGGATCCATTAAGGCCAAAACACCATTAATAGTTCCAATTGCACTCCCTATAAAAAATCCAGTAAGCAAAACAATTAAAAGCAATGAATATCTGCGCCATGGATTAATCGCCCAAATCTCCAAACTGCTCAATCCTTTACCAACACTTCGATGTAGATTTGTCGACTGCAATTTTGGAGCCATAGTAAATACAAAATTTCAAATAAAAGCTTTTGGGAATTTTGATAGATGGACTAAATGGACAGTTTGAGCCATTAATAAATTTCTGAATATGATCTCTTTATTAGCTCAGGTTGTCAAAAGAAAAGAGAGAGAAGTCACTATAAAGATGAAAATATTAACCAAAAAGATCCAACAACTAGAAACCTTGTGATGTGTTTCATGCATCTAAAAATCATATCAACCTCACTAAAAAACTTAATTACTAAAAAAGTCTATTAAAAACTCCTTAACCTCCACCTTCACTTCCATAAATTGGGATAATTAATTCTCCACCCTCTTCACATAATAATTAATTGCTTAAAGTTGATAGTTCTGGGTACCTTCCATGAAGATTGAAGGAAATCAGCTCTTAAGAGGGCGACGTGTACTCCTGGGAGTAAGTGGAAGTATTGCAGCAGTAAAGACTCCATTGCTTGTAAGTGCCTTAGTCAAGGCTGGAGCAGAAGTGCGTTGCATTATTACGCCAAGTGCGGCAAAACTCATAAGCCCTCTTTCTCTTGCAACATTAAGCAGACAACGTTGTTACCAAGATGAAGACCAATGGAACCCGGTTCAAACGAGACCTTTGCATATTGAGCTCGCGGAATGGGCAGAAATTGTTGTAGTTGCTCCACTAAGCGCCTCCTCTCTCTCTAGATGGGCTCAAGGACTTGCAGATGGATTATTAGCCAGTCTACTCCTGGCATGTGAATGTCCTGTAGTTGCAGCCCCTGCTATGAATACAGCCATGTGGGAGAACCCTGCAGTTCACAGTAATTGGAGAAAGCTCAAGCACAACACCAGAGTTCTCCCTTTAACTCCTTCCTCTGGTCTATTGGCCTGTGATCGTTTAGGAGATGGTCGAATGGTCGATCCCGAGCTAATTCAACTAGCTATCTCTAGTGGACTAATACAAAAAAGTAAAAGTGGAATTCTTAATAATGACTGGCAAGGGAAAAGATTTCTGGTCACATCTGGTCCAACAATCGAAGCTTTAGACCCTGCGAGACAAATCACTAATCGAAGTAGTGGGCGCATGGGTGTACTCCTTGCTCAAGCCGCAAGATTCAGAGGCGCACAAGTTGATTTAATCCATGGTCCACTTCAATTACCTCAAAGCTGGTTAGAGGGATTAACAACATATCCAGTCAATGATTCAAAAGACATGCAGAAAAGCCTTGAACTTTTGCAGCCCTTTGCAGATGCAATTGCCATGGCAGCTGCTGTGGCCGACATAAGGAAAAAAGGAGGGGCAATATCTAAAAAGCTCAATAAAGAAAACTTACTAGCCTCCTTAGATAATGGTTTTGAAAGTGTTCCTGACTTACTTGTTGAAGTCGTGAATAGGCGCCCTATAGGCCAGGTTCTCCTCGGATTTGCTGCTTTAACAGGAGATGACAGTCATATTGAAAAGCTTGGCAAAGAAAAAAAACACCGCAAAGGATGTGATTTACTCCTGGCCAATCCAATTGATCGCAATGGGCAAGGCTTTGAAGAAGATGCCAACGGCGGCTTCCTTTTAGGCCCTGAAGAAATGGTTATCAAGATCCCCGTCACCTCCAAGTTGGCCTTAGCTCACCAATTACTCGATGCCTTAATCGAGATAAAACCAAATATTTCCAAAAAATATTAATAAAGTTTTATCTCGCCGTACCTAGAGCTTAAACGCTAAAAAGCATTGATAGCAAAGGTTTTTGAAAGCTAAAGGGAATATTCATAGTGTTTAAAGAAGCGACAGGTTGTTGAGAGCTGCCAAAGGCTGGCCTTTAGGAGCATTTGCCCCTTGTAGTATCCCAACTGATTCATTGGGCGGTTTATACCGCAGTCATCTGGCCTTTAGGCTTCTTCTCATGCGATTTCGTCCTTTGCTGGCCCTGGTGCTAGCTTTCTGTCTTACCTTTGCAGCTGCCCCAAACAGTGTTTCTGCCGCGTTCGTCCAAGGTCGCGAACGGGGTAATGCCGATTTTGGCAAGTCCGTTAGTTCAGGCCAAAACGGAATTTGCCGCACTCTTCCTGCTGGCTCTTCAGGTTCCATCACCGCTGATGGAAGTTTTAAAGAACTTTGCCTACAACCTACAAAAATATTTGTAAAGGTTGCAACAAACCAACGCCAAGCAGCTGATTTTGTCCCTGCAAAAATCATCAGCCCTCGTTTTAATTCAAGTGTTGATCAGGTCTATGGCGACCTATCTGGCGGCAAGTTCTCTGCAAAAGGTGGTATTGACTTCGCTCTAATAACAGTTCTATCTCCTAATGGAGAGGAATTCCCCTTAGCCTTTTCTGTCAAAGATATGGTGGCCGGTGGAGGCAAATCAATAGCCCCTGGAGAAGAGTTCACTGGCACAACATCTATTCCTAGTTACCGTACTGGTGACTTCCTTGATCCTAAAAGTCGAGCTAAAGACACTGGCGTTGATTATGCGCAAGGTCTAGTTGCCCTAGGTGGTGACGATGAAGAACTTGCTAAAGAAAACATCAAACAAGATCTAGGAGGGGATGGCCAAATAACCCTTTCAATAGAAGGTGTTGCAGGGAATGAATTTGCAGGTACTTTCGTTGCTATCCAGCCATCTGACAATGATCTTGGATCCAAAGAACCAGTAGATGTAAAACTCACTGGTAATCTCTATGGCCGTAAAGCATAGTTAGGTAAATATCTAACTTTTCTTTCCTAACCTAAATCGAACAGATTTCTAAAAAAAGGGCCTAAAAGGCCCTTTTTTTGTAGAAGAAAATGTTATCAAGCAATTTTTTTACTTCTTTAGGACCACCAGTCTGGGAGAATCTCCCGACATATTCAGGCTCGTAATGATAGCCAGCCAATCATCCTCTAAAAAGGACTCAGGAGTTATTGCTCCATATGGAGGAACCCTCGTAGATCTCATGGTTCCCAGTGAGCAACAAGAAACAGTTAGACAAAGCATTTCCAAAACCTTGGAATGCTCTGATCGCAACGCTTGTGACATTGAACTACTGATTGTTGGGGGATTTTCTCCTGAACGTGGATTTATGCATCAGGCAGATTATGACGCTGTAGTGCAAGGGCATCGAACAACGTCTGGTTATTTATTTGGTCTACCAATAGTTATGGATACTGACCGAAATGACTTGAAGTTAGGTGATCGAGTTTTACTAACCTACAAAGGGGAAGAACTTGCTGTCTTAGAAATAGAAGACAAATGGGAACCAGACAAAGTCGTTGAAGCCAAAGGCTGTTACGGAACAACCTCTCTGGAACATCCCGCAGTTCGCATGATCGCAACTGAACGAAAGCGTTTCTATATCGGTGGCAAAGTACACGGGCTGACAATACCTAAAAGAACATTTCCTTGTAAAACACCAGCTCAAGTAAGGTCTGAACTGCCTGCAGGTGAAGATGTAGTTGCTTTTCAATGCCGCAACCCTATCCACAGAGCACATTACGAACTATTCACAAGAGCCTTAAGTGCACAGAATGTAAGCAAAAACGCAGTAGTCCTAGTCCATCCAACTTGTGGACCAACACAACAAGACGATATCCCTGGTGTAGTTCGATTTCAAACTTATGAAAGTCTGGCTTCAGAAGTAGAGAATCCACGAATACGATGGGCATATCTTCCTTATGCAATGCATATGGCAGGTCCTCGAGAAGCCTTGCAACACATGATCATCAGAAGAAATTATGGGTGTACACATTTCATAATTGGGCGAGACATGGCTGGTTGTAAGTCGCACCTCAATGGCGAAGATTTCTATGGAGCCTATGAAGCACAGGACTTCGCAAGAGAATGTGCTCCTGAATTAGCCATGGAAACAGTCCCTTCTTTAAATCTGGTTTATACGGAAGAAGAGGGCTATGTAACCGCAGAGCATGCAGAGGCTCGTGGCCTTCATGTCAAAAAACTCAGCGGAACACAATTTCGCAAAATGCTTCGCAGTGGAGAAGAAATCCCAGAATGGTTTGCCTTTCGCAGCGTGGTCAAAGTGCTTCGAGCCGCGTAAAGGTAAGGAATCCTACTAACATTCCCTCATCAGAGAAAAAAGAACATTGAACAAACGCTTACGCAACATCGGGCTCTACGTGCTCATCGTGATGTTCGTGATCATTCTTGGTACGGCTTTTGTAGATAGGCCTGATCCTGCAACTGCCACACGCAAACTGCGATATAGCGATTTCGTTGAAGCAGTACAAGACAAACAAGTCAGCCGTGTATTGCTCTCGCCAGATCAAGGCACTGCTCAAGTAATTGAAAGCGATGGTGGCCGGGCAACAGTCAACCTCGCTCCAGATAAGGATTTGTTAAAGCTTCTTACTGACAACAATGTTGACATCGCTGTCCAACCAACCCGGCAAGCAAGTCCATGGCAACAAGCGGCAGGTAGTCTGCTCTTCCCCATTTTGTTATTAGGAGGTCTATTTTTTCTATTCCGACGCGCCCAAGGGAGTGGAGGTGGAAACCCAGCAATGAATTTTGGCAAGAGTAAAGCTCGTTTACAAATGGAACCATCTATACAAGTCACTTTTGGCGATGTAGCTGGAATAGAAGGTGCAAAACTAGAGCTAACAGAAGTAGTTGATTTCCTAAAAAACCCTGACCGTTTCACCGCAGTAGGAGCAAAAATCCCTAAAGGAGTCTTACTAGTTGGTCCTCCTGGTACCGGTAAAACACTTCTTGCAAAGGCTGTGGCTGGTGAAGCAGCAGTGCCGTTCTTTTCAATCTCTGGATCCGAATTTGTTGAAATGTTTGTAGGGGTAGGAGCGAGCAGAGTACGTGACCTTTTTGAACAAGCCAAGAAAAATGCTCCCTGCATTGTTTTTATAGATGAAATTGATGCTGTTGGTCGTCAACGTGGAGCTGGTCTTGGCGGTGGTAATGATGAAAGAGAACAGACACTTAATCAATTACTAACTGAAATGGATGGATTTGAAGGGAATTCAGGAATAATCATCGTTGCAGCAACTAATAGACCAGACGTACTTGACGCTGCACTAATGCGTCCTGGTCGTTTTGACCGTCAGATTGTTGTAGATAGACCTGATTATTCTGGTCGGTTACAAATCCTCAAAGTACATGCCCGTGATAAAACCCTCTCAAAAGATGTTGATCTTGATAAAGTTGCAAGAAGGACCCCGGGATTTACAGGGGCAGATCTAGCGAACTTGCTAAACGAGGCTGCAATTTTAGCCGCCAGGCGTGACTTAACTGAAGTGAGCAATGATGAAATCAGTGATGCCATTGAACGGGTCATGGCTGGACCAGAAAAAAAAGATCGTGTGATGAGTGATAAACGCAAAAGACTTGTGGCTTATCACGAGGCAGGACACGCACTCGTTGGAGCACTTATGCCCGATTATGACCCTGTTCAAAAGATTTCAATTATTCCTAGAGGACAAGCAGGTGGCCTCACTTTTTTCACTCCAAGCGAAGACAGAATGGAATCAGGTCTTTATTCAAGATCTTATTTGCAAAACCAAATGGCTGTAGCACTAGGGGGGCGCGTAGCTGAAGAGATCGTCTACGGAGAAGATGAAGTGACAACAGGAGCCTCAAATGATCTCAAACAAGTAGCACAGGTTGCTCGGCAGATGGTTACCAGATTTGGAATGAGTGACAAGCTAGGGCCTGTAGCGTTAGGACGTTCCCAAGGAGGCATGTTTCTTGGTCGCGATATCGCAGCTGAGAGAGACTTCTCAGAGGAAACTGCTGCAACAATCGATTCTGAGGTTTCTGAATTAGTTGAAATAGCGTACAAGCGAGCCACAAAAGTTCTAGTAGACAATCGTTCAGTACTTAATGAATTAGCTGAAATGCTTGTCGAGAAAGAAACAGTCGACTCAGAAGAGCTACAAGATTTATTGATACTCCGTGACGTAAAAGTTGCAGATTACGTTTAAGGAATATCTTTACTTGCACAAAAAGATTCAACTCCCTACCCCTAACCTGGAATAGTCATTATAACACTTTTAAGTAGTCATTTTTTTCTTTAATACTTACAGAATAAGAGCTGATCTATATCAAAGGACAGACTATAATTAGCCAATTTTCTTTACTCCTACTTTTAATAGTCATAAGCAACTCGAGATGGTCTTACCTTCATTAATTGATACAAGATTGCCCTTCAAGATAAGTTCCAACAATGAGCAATTAACTCAAAACGATTAACTTCAAATACAAATCATACAAAAATGATTTTCCTCATTGCCCCAAATAATTATTCAATCTTTAAAAGGCATCTTATTCATTATTAAAAATAAATCGTTAGCAAAGGCTGCATTGACCCTGTTGTCTTAATAAATGATCCGCCAATACAAGTGCAACCATTGCTTCTACCATCGGCACAGCCCTTGGCAATACACATGGATCATGACGACCTTTAGCGGAAAGAGTTGTTGGATTACCCTTTGCATCAATAGTCTTTTGATTTTTCCGAATAGTCGCTGTGGGTTTAAAGGCAACTCTAAGCACAATTTGTTCCCCATTACTAATACCACCTTGTATCCCTCCAGAGTTATTAGTCGCTGTTTTAATTCGACCATCCTCAGTAGGAACGAACGCATCATTATGTTCACTCCCTTTCAAAAATGTCCCGTCAAATCCAGATCCAATCTCAAAGCCCTTCGTAGCTGGCAATGACATCAAAGCCTTTGCAAGATCTGCTTCCAATTTATCGAAAACGGGCATACCAAGACCTACAGGTGCATTACGCACAACACACTCGATTAGCCCACCACAAGAATCACCATCGCGACTTATTTCCTCAATCCTTTGAAGCATTAACTTTGCTGTCTCTTGATTTGGACAGCGCACAATATTGGACTCGACATCTTCAAAGCCAACAAAGTCTAGATCTATGTTCGCTTCAATATTATGTATACGCTTGACCCACGCTAAAATTTCTGTTTGATGAGTTTTCGACAAAAGCTGTTTAGCAATTGCTCCTGCAGCGACACGTCCAATAGTTTCTCGAGCGGACGCTCTACCACCACCACTTAAAGCCTGTATCCCATATTTAGCTTGATAAGTTGCATCTGCATGTGAAGGTCTAAATGCAAACTGCATCTCCTTATAGTCATCTGGCCGTTGATCCTTATTCCTAACGACTAAAGAAATAGGTGTTCCAAGAGTAGTATTACCTAATAGGCCACTAAGAATTTCTACTTGATCAGACTCTTTTCGAGGTGTCGTTATTTTGCTCTGCCCTGGCTTACGTCTATCCAATTCAGCTTGAATCTTCTGCAGGTCTAACTCCAGCCTTGGAGGACAGCCATCTAATATCACACCTACAGCTCCACCGTGTGACTCCCCGAAGGTAGTAACCCGGAATAGATTTCCAAATGTACTGCCCATGAAAAACTCATTCTCACTAGAGAGTAAAGACTCACATTCAAAAAAAACCCTTCT
>QCFI01000028.1 GCA_003280295.1 Prochlorococcus sp. AG-363-C20
TTCATTCAGTAAAGAAGTTCTGCAGGACTGGATTCAAAAACAAGCGGGGATCTATATCGTCATCAATGATGGTGGTGATACTGATCGAGAAATCACCGACTGCCGTGCATTATTTCTTGAACACGATGATCGTTCAATAGCAGAACAAGCTACTTGCTGGAAAGGGCTTTTGCCAGAACCAACAATGCAGGTATCTACTGGAGGGAAAAGTATTCATCAGTATTGGGTTTTTGAAAATCCTGTAGATCCACATCGTTGGAAAGCATTAACCCAAAAAGCTATTCAAAAATTTGAGTCAGATCCAAATATCAACAATCCTTCGCGAGTCATGCGATTGCCTGGGTTTCCATATTTCGGCCGTGAAGGCAACAAGGGTGAATTGGCCTCTATTTACGCCTGCTCAGGTCAAAAGTATCGGATTGAAGAATTAGAAGAGGCACTATCAGATGTTGTTTTAAAGCCAGATACATCTTGGATACAAGGCCAACAAGCCTCGAGTACTAATCACGAATGGCGCTCTGCAAAACCATGTCCTATTTGTGGTCGTGATCTAGATGATAAATGTCGAATCACCTACGACGAAACCTATATCCAATGTCATCAAGGTGACAGGTTCTGTCCACCAGACATTCCGCAAGGCTCAACCATCAAGGATCAACAGGGACGAGAGTGGAAGAAGATGGGAATCACCTCAAATTGTTTTGGTAAAGCCATTGGCTTCAAAATCCATCAGCTCAGCAAAACACCTCACGATGTCAAAACCAAACAAGAGTTAATCGCCTTCGTAAAGGATGAATTTGGAGAATTACTGGAATGGAATCAACTCAAGATGCGCGCGGAACTAAACGGTGATCCAATCAAAGATCTTGAACTACTACATTGCCTACTAGCTGATCGTTTTCAGATCAGTCATACCCCGGTCAATGTTCGAGATGCTTTTGTATATGTGGCCAAGCAAAAGCAATATCATCCAGTGCAGCGGTATCTGGAATCAGTTGAAGATAAAGATGCTGGGACGTCACTTGATCAGTTAGGGCGCCGATATCTCTCTCTTGAGACAGACATTGAATCCAAATCATTTGGTCGGCATTTGCTAGCAGCTGTATGGCGAGCTTTTAAACCTGGTTACCCATATGACCAAATTCTGATCTTGCGTGGAGCTCAAGGAGTTGGCAAAACGACCACAATCAAAACACTTGCAGGAGAAAATAACTACATCTCAGCAGTTATGGTTCCGAACGAGAAAGATCTATTGCTGCAGTTAGGACAATGTTGGCATTACGAAATGGAGGAAATTGACGGACACATTGCTTCTCGCCATCAAGGACAACTCAAGGCATTGATTAGTCGCCATCGAGACAATTTCAGACCTCCCTACGCAGCCACAACAGCTGATTATCCAAGGCCGTGTGTTTTATGGGGTACAACTAATGCAGATGAACTCTTGGTAGATCAAACCGGCAACAGACGATATTGGATCATCACCATTCCTCAACACGTAGATCGAGACTTGTTATTACGTGATCGAGACATGATCTGGGGCACAGTGATGAAAGCGTATCGAGCAGGTCAAACCCCAACCCTTACTAGCCAAGAAACAAGGCAGGTTGCGTCGATTGCTGATGCGTCAATCAGCGAAGATCCATGGCTAACCACTCTTCAAGCTGCAACCGAAAACCTACCTGTCGTTTTTGAACATGAACTACTCTCTAAAACCTTAAAGGTCGAAATCAATCAACAAAAAGGGGGGCGTTCAAAAGAGAGCAGAAGACTGAAAGACTGTTTGAAAAAACTAGGTTTTACAAAATCAGAAAAACAAGTCAACAATCTTTCTCAGAATAGGCACGAACGAAGACGAGGAGTCTGGTTTGCACCTGGAATTCCCCACACTGCTAATGCAAAAGAAATTCATAGATTGCTTCAAGAGACTGGCTCTTGTGTTCCACAGGGACAAAAGTCTTTAGAAGTTCCTTTCTAGATCTCCATGCTCAATGCACAGATTCAAAGCCGGGTCTGAATCTACATTGATCATGAGAAAACCCTTTCCTGATCAGGGATTAGAAAGAAATGCTCAATGCACAGTTAAAAACTTTCTTTTTGATTAACACTATTTATTTATCAAGCCACTATTAAAGGTTTAACTCATCAGAACTGTGCATTGTGCATCACTATTAAAAAGTAAATACACAATGCCAGGAGACTTCGACGGAGAGTCTTCTATTTAGGTCTGGAAATTCACAGGTACTAAAATATAAATATATTTAGTGCTAATTAGAATGTCTTACAAACAGGAGCTGTTATTTGCTGCTCAGCTACGCGATATCGTTATAAGACTAGAGAAGCTTCAACATGATATGAGCCAAATTGCAAAAGTAAAGCTCCCCGATCGCTTTGTTCCGTTGCAAGAGGCTACTCGCTACATGCATTGTGGAAGAGATTGGTTGCTAGCACAAATAAAAGCAGGAGTGCTGAGATCAGGGATTGATTTTCTTGATAGAAGTTCTAATTCCTCAACTCGAAGAAGATATTTGGTCAACCCTATTTCAGCTCAGCGCTGGCTGAATGGTGTTGATCCTGTACCTGTGAAGCAAAGTATTTAAGTAACCTATGAACTACATAGATGAAAAGCTCGCTAACCAGTCTTTTTCATCATCGATAAGGCTGTTGCTGGTAGGAAAAACGCTGAGCAACTACAGGTAATTAGAGAGTCTTTAAATGCGTTGGAAGGCGGCAGGGTTATCGATGTATGAGCTTTGATTTGAAATCGAAAATTAAAACTCACGGCTAGTGAAGTGATCCACAACCTATGAGATAAAAAATGCAAAATTTACATTTTATACATATTTGCTACCCAAGAAAGCTTGGGTGAAGCACGTCTTGAAAAGGAAATAAGCATGATAATGATAACCATTTTTTATATAATTGAGCTGTTTTTCTGCTTTTAAGGCTATGAACGGTACTCAAAAAGTACCCGTAACTATCCTTACGGGATTTCTTGGTTCTGGAAAGACGACTCTTCTTAACAAGATTCTGAGCGAAGAGCACGGTAAACGGATCGCCGTCATCGAAAATGAATATGGTGAAGTTGGAATTGATCAGGGACTGGTGATCAATGCTGACGAAGAGGTTTTTGAGATGTCCAACGGATGCATCTGCTGCACTGTTCGAGGCGATCTAATTCGCGTACTTGGGAACCTCATGAAGAGACGCGATAAGTTCGATTATGTATTGGTTGAGACCACAGGGCTTGCCGACCCCGGTCCTGTTGCTCAAACATTCTTCATGGACGATGAAATTCGTTCAGAATTTTCACTCGATGGGATCGTTACGCTTGTTGATGCAGCTCATATTGATCAGCAATTGGGACGCAGTGATGAGAGTTCCGAGCAGGTTGCATTTGCTGACGTACTGGTTCTGAACAAAACTGATCTCGTTTCTGATGAGTCACTCGATACTCTTGAAGCACGACTACGTGACATGAACCGTATGGCGCGTGTCGTACGTAGTAAGCAAGCGGATGTCTCTGTTGAAACTGTTCTAAACCTCGGTGCTTTTGACCTTGACCAGGTTTTGGAGCGCCGCCCCAGCTTCCTAGAACCAGAGTATCCATTTGAGTGGACGGGTGTTTTTCTACTTGAGCCTGGTCGTTACGAAGTAAGTCTCGAAGAGGGGCCTGACCCGATGATGTCTCTCGTCGTTGTAGCTGACCAAGGCACAGACGAAGAATCTCTCAATGAAGGTGCAGAATCATGTGTGCGACTTTACGCTGAATCTGCTGAACTCCTACATCCAGGTGACAAAATTCCACTGAATAAGCATGTGAACCTTCAGCTGCAGTCCGAGGGGCGCAAGTCGTTTTCGCTTGAAGTTGAAAAATCTGGACATCTTGGTTTATTCACTCAGCACACGGCCGAGGAATTCGATATCAAAGTAAGAAGAATGGATACTTCAGTTTCTGAGTCAGGAAGTAATCAACAGAATGATCTTTTAATTCCTCCTATAGCAGAGCGAACTTGGGTAGCACAACACGAACACGATGATGAAGTGGGTTCAATTGCTATTGAGCGGAATGGCAATGTCGATCCTGAAAAGCTCAACACTTGGCTGAGCCGACTTCTCTCAGAGAAAGGTGTGGACATCTTTCGCATGAAGGGTTTCATCAGCTTTGCCGACGAGCCGCGGAGAATAGTCTTTCAAGGTGTACATATGCTCTTTACCTCACAGCCTGATAGGGAGTGGGGTAATGAACCTCGCCGAAATCAACTCGTGTTTATCGGTCGGAACCTTGATGAAGAGGCCTTGCAAAGTGGGTTCGACAAATGCCTGACATAAGAGAACTCGGCCCTCAGGGTCGGGGGATGCTGCACGAGGGGTGGAGTACTGAAGTCGCCGATTATGTCATTGTTTGCGGATGGGCACTAGAAGGTAATGCTTTTTTGGTGGGTGATGCTGCAGGAGGCCTTTATGCCTTTGAAGGCAAGTCTGGAACCACCCTTTGGCATCGAAAGGAAGTCCATGAAGGTGGCTTACTTGCGATGTCCATTCATCCAGATGGAGATATTTTTGCTACTGCAGGTCAGGATGGACGTGTTCTGATTTGGAAGAGTAAAGAAGGTGAGTCAAATAAGGCATTAGAACTTGGTAAAGGATGGGTCGAACATCTCCAATGGTCACCAGATGGACAATTCTTAGCCGTAGTCTTTTCGCAGTACGTCTATGTTTTTGGTGCTGATGGGGAAGAACATTGGCGCTCAGATAAACATCCTAGTACTGTCAGCGCGGTTGCTTGGTCAAAGTCGAATGAATTAGCAACTGCATGCTACGGCCGAGTCACTTTTTATGATGTAATTCGTGACCAGGTCAATCAGAAGCTGGAATGGCAAGGCTCACTCGTGTCGATGGTGCTTAGCCCTGATGGCGACATTGTGGCTTGCGGTAGTCAAGACAATTCTGTTCATTTCTGGAGACGTTCAACTGCGCAAGATGCTGAAATGACTGGGTATCCATGCAAGCCAAGTCAACTAGCATTTGATCAAACCGGCATGGTTCTTGCCACTGGAGGAGGTGAACGAATAACAGTTTGGAGTTTTCAAGGCAATGGTCCTGAAGGAACGGTACCAGGAGAGTTAGACCTTCACATTGGAGCGATTTCTAGCCTCGCTTTCTCCAATCGAGGGTCACTATTAGCCTCTGGATCAAGGGATGGTTCGGTTTTTGTTTGGCTTCTCCAGAAGAATGGTCATGGTGAGCCACTTGGCGGTGCATTCGTAGGAGGCCGTGTCGAAGCAATTGCTTGGCGACCTGATGACTGTGCTCTAGCTGCCGTTAATGCAAACGGAGGAATTAATGTTTGGGATTTTAAAAATCGCATAAAAACATCTCCTAAAGGATTTTCATAAATCGAATACAACTGCGAAATCGTCCTCCTACTCCAATCTTGTTACACCCCTGCTTAGTCAGGGTTTTTTATGCACAAAGTTCTGCCTTTTAGTTTAAAAGCAAGCCAATAACTTCGTAGGTCTAATTACACAAAACAGATCAATTATTTCTTTTTCTAGGTAACAATCCTATTAAGAGAATGCATAAAACAGCGACAAGGGGACCTGGAGACATATTGAAAGTAAGCGCAAGCAAAAAACCTAAAACTGAGATTAAAGATCCAAACATTGCAGATCTAACCATAGCAACCCATAAAGATGGGGCTTGTTGCAGACCTAATAAGGCAGGAGTGGAAAGCAAAGCAATTACAAGAATGACTCCAATTGCAGACATTGAACTAACAATAACAAGCGCAGTCGTAAGGCCAAGCAGTAAATTTAAATAAGACACTTTTATGCCACTGTCAGAAGCTCCTTCCGGGTCTAATCCAATATGTACAAGCTTTTCGTAACCAAAAAGTATCAAAGAAATAAATACTAAGAAAGAAATAATAGTTCTTGTTAAGTCGCCTAAATTTGCAGTTAATAAATCACCAAATAGAACAGATTCTAAATCGATCCTAATTCCAAGAAGAGGTATAAGAAGAACACCAAGTCCAAGAGAACCAGCAAGAATTGTATTCATTATTGCTTCATAATTTTCATTTTTTTTGTTGGTTAATGCTTCTGCTGCAAGAGATCCAAACAATCCACTGAAAACACCACCTATGGAAGGACTAACGCCAAGTGCTACTGCCAAAGCCAACCCTGGCAGGACACAATGAGAGATTAAATTAACTTGCAGAAGTCGCTTATGGGTAATTAATACAGTGCCCATCGCCGGGCAAAGTATTCCTGTCAATAGAATTACGCAAAAAGGAATTAACCACCAAGTTTCTAGGGTTGAGTAAAGATTAAGCACGGCAATAGCTACCATGCATACAGCTAAATGAATCAAGCTTTTCTTTCACTACTTCAGGAGTACCAGAAGCCAAAACATGCTTATCCAAAGCAACGACCTTGTCATACGCGTTTAGAGATGTACCCCAATCGTGACTACTAACAAAAAGTGATAACCCAGCTTCAGCCAGCTGGCGAATGATTAATAGAAAGTCTTCTCTTGCAGGTGGATCTAAAGCAGAACAAGGTTCATCAAGAAGCAAGATTTTTGCTGGTGTCATTAAAGTTTTTGCAAGTAATGCTCTTTGTTGTTGCCCGCCAGATAATGAATCGAGTCTCCTTTTTCCTAAATCAGATATTCCAACTCGTTGTAGTGCAGCTTCTACTTCGCAACATGTTGATCTTGAATGATTCACTCGTCCTAAAGCAACCAATCCTTCAACAGTGATTGGAAAATTCCAGTTCAACTTTCCTCTTTGAGGCATTAGAGAAATTTGGGATCGACTATCAAGCAACGGATGACTATCAATGGTGATTTCACCTTTGTCAGGCTTACTGCGGCCTTGAAGTAGACCTAGCAATGTTGACTTACCAGCACCATTTGGACCAACAAGTGCAGTCAAAGTTCCAGGTTTGAGCTCAACTGAGACCTCATCCAAAACAAGTTGACTTTGCCTTGAATAGGAATATGTCAAATTTTCAGCAATCAAACTGGCCATGAATAGGAGCATTTCCACATGAAACAACAATATGCTTGCCAATGTGAAATGATAACCATTATCGTTTAAATCCACATTTGTTCCCTTCGCATGGCAGATCACTTCGGGCAATCAAGCCAGAGAAGGCTTTCGATCAATAGATCAATTTTAAAAACTTCTCTTTTAGCAGGTGCGGTTTTTTTATCTGGAACAGCTCAAGGAGTTCAAGCCAAGGAGAAAGCAATAGTTGCAATAGAGCCGCTGGTCTGTGACTTGGTCAAGGCAATTGCTCCACCTTCAAAGCAAGTTAAGTGTTTGATTGGCAGAAAAGTGGACGTTCATGATGTCAAATTTTCTCCTAGACAGGCTCAAGCTCTAAATAATGCAAGTCAAGTTTTCACACTTGGTCAAGAGATGACTCCTGCAATAAAAAAATGGCAAGATAATCCCATAACTACTGTTGTCGGTGTAAGTGCAATAGAGATTGATGACCATGACGATCATGATGACCATGACGACCATGATGAACACTCATCTGCGAAGCATGACGATCATGATGACCACGGCAAAGGTCATGGAGAAGAAGCTTTTGAATGGGCTGGTGTCTTTGAACTTTCACCAGGAACCTACACATGGTCTTTTGCAAAAGTCGATGGAGACTATGCCGACCCTGCCATGAAAATGGTCATTCTCAAGTCTGGTGATATTGAAGCATCAGAAGAACTTGCTGAAGAATTATTAGAATCTAAAAATTCAGAATTTAAACGTAATAATGATCAACTTGTTGCACAGGAAAAAGCATATGTTCTCACATTTAATGAGAGGAAAGAAAGCACAACATTCAATGTAGAAATTAAAAAGGCTGGTAAATATGTATTCTTTACTGAGCATATGCCCTTTGAGTTTGAAGCCGATGAGCATTTCTTTAAAGATGTTTTAGGCGATGATGTCGAACCGATAGCCCAAGTTCCAGACGAAGGCGGTGATCATCATCACCATGACCATGGAGGAGCAGATCCTCATATCTGGCATGATCCTCATAACATTATCAAGATGGGAAATATTATTTCTAGAAGCATCAAGAAGAACATGTCATTTTTTGATAGAGAAAATAGGAAAATTGTAAGTGAAAGATCTAAATCTGTTAATTCTATTTTAGAAGATTTAGATCAATGGACTCAAAGACAAGTATCCACAATCCCTTCTAATCAAAGGACGATCGTTTCTAAGCACAAAGCTATGGAATACTACGGAGATGCATTTGGTTTGAAAACTATTAGCTTATTAGATTTTATGGGTCATTCAGGGAGCCTTAGACCTCAGACTATTGCCAGAGTATTAGGTGAGCTAAAAGAAGGAAATGTGAAAGTCTTATTTGCAGAGCAAAAACCTCCTTCAAAATTAATAAAAAACTTGAGTCGGCAGACTTCCACTCCTATAGCAAAACAACAAATCTATGTTGATGGTTTAATGCCAAAGGGAAACACCATTTCTGTTGCTGTTCATAACACTTGTTCTATTGTTAATTCCTTGGGTGGTTCATGCAATAAGATTACAGGTACCCAACTTGTAAATAGGTGGGATTCGTTAATCAAGCGGTGACTTACTAAATAAAAACTTTAACCTTTAATCAACTTTTAATGGAGTGATCAATGTACATCAAAAAAGGATTCCACATGTATAAACGATACTGGGAAGATCAAGCAAGTTTCATGGATCAATCACCATGGCATTTGAAAAAGATCTTAAAACTAACTATCTCAAATGATTTTAATAGAAATATTGAAGAACTTGAATTTTCCAATCACTCCATTTCAAGAGAAGAGGGGCAATTAACCTTACGGGTAAATGTTCCTTACAACTACTTTGAACTTGATGGTTTTGAATTAAAGGCTATTGAACTCCTTGGTGTTGATAAAAATTGGTTAATTGATATGAGCTTAGAAGACTCTAGTTGTACCCATCAATTAACAAAGTAAAATGACTATTGAGTTAAATAGAAGCTTTTCTAGAATCTTCTGATTCACTGAGACATATTGCTACTATTTAGTATATTTACTTATCAATATGAACGGTTTTGCTGATTGGGGTATCGTTCATTAGCGAGGGCAACAAGAACACCAATTAATTCCTTGAAGAAGACAATGTTGTTGATATTTTAAAGAGTTGATCAATCATTAAAATCAGATTCTATAAGTACGGATTAAGAACAAGGCTTAGCCGCATTCTTACAACTCTTTTTCAGATCAGCTATCCAATCTTCTAATAATTGCAACGCTTCTAGATCCAATTTGTAGTACACCCAACGACCGCTTTGACGGTCTGTAATTAATCCAGAGTCCTTAAGAACTTTGAGATGAAATGAAAGGCGTGATTGTGCAAGACCTGTCTTTTCCATCAGATCACAAACACAACACTCTCCTTCTGATAAAGATTCAATGACTTCCATTCGAAGAGGATCGGCTAAGGCCTTGAGAAGGCCACTTGCTTGACTTGCCGCAAGCACATTTTTTTCAGCAATTACTGCTCCCATGAATCCAAATGATCTACAAAGGTTTTTGCTATCAATTTTTGAAGCAACCACACAATAGCTTGCATCAAGCGGGGTTGATACATCAAAATGCATTGATGGATCTGAGGTGGCTTTTCTTTTAAGCCCAGAGCGTTCTTTTTTTTACTGCTAGTTGGTTCAATGCGCATTGCTATTAATGGTTTTGGTCGGATTGGCCGCTTAGTTTTTCGTGCCTTATGGGGTCGCTCCAATATTGAACTCGTTCATATCAATGACCCAGCAGGAGATGCTCCAACAGCGGCTCATCTACTGGAATTTGACTCCGTTCATGGTCGTTGGGACCAGCACATTGATTCCGACTTAAAAGGGATCAAGATTGATGGTCAATTTCTTAGCTACTCGCAAGAGAGTAATCCAACTAATGTTCCATGGGAACAAGCGGGTGTTGAATTTGTTCTGGAATGCAGTGGAAAGATAAAAACACCAGACCTATTAAACCCTTACTTTGATCAGTGTGGCATTAAAAGAGTTGTTGTTGCTTGTCCCGTGACAGGTGAAGTGGCAGGGACAGAATCTCTAAATATCGTCTATGGAATCAACCATAATCTTTACGACCCTAAGATTCATCGACTAGTCACAGCTGCATCGTGTACAACCAATTGCTTGGCACCAGTTGTCAAAGTCGTCAATGAAAGTTTTGGCATTATCCATGGAGCCATTACCACACTTCATGACATCACGAATACACAAGTGCCAATTGACTCTTTTAAAAGTGATCTAAGACGAGCCCGTAGCAGCATTCAAAGTCTTATTCCTACTACTACTGGTTCAGCGAAGGCAATAGGCATGATTTTCCCAGAGCTTCAAGGCAAATTGAATGGACATGCTGTACGTGTTCCACTGTTGAATGCATCCCTGACTGATGCCGTTTTCGAACTTGAGAGAAAGGTTTCAGCTCAAGAGGCTAATGACGCTTTTCAACGTGCAGCGGAAGGAGACTTAAAAGGCATTCTTGGTTATGAAGAAAGACCCTTAGTCTCTATTGACTACGTCAATGATTCACGCAGTTCAATTATTGATGCTTTGTCCACAATGGTTATAGATGGGAATCAATTAAAAGTTTTTGCCTGGTATGACAATGAATGGGGTTACAGCTGTCGTATGGCAGACCTGACTTCTTATGTCGTGAATCTAGATAGCCAAGGTTAAAAGATAACCAAATGAAATTGTCGTCTCTGCAGCAATACGGGATCGTCACAGCCAACTATTGGGCGTTCACTCTTACTGATGGCGCTCTGCGTATGTTGGTGGTCTTTCATTTCCATCAGCTTGGATATACAGCTTTAGAAATTGCTTTTCTTTTTCTCTTTTATGAGTTCTTTGGCATCATTACCAATTTGTATGGTGGCTGGATTGGTGCTCTCTATGGCTTACGACTAACCCTATGGGCAGGAACTCTTCTGCAGATAGGTGCTCTACTGATGTTGGTTCCTGTTGCTGCTAGTTGGCCAAAGTTGTTAAGCGTTAGTTATGTCATGGTTGCGCAAGCAATCAGTGGCATCGCCAAAGACCTCAACAAAATGAGTGCAAAGAGTGCAATCAAAACAGTTGTTCCTGAAACGCCGGAAGAAGAACAGAAAGGTAAAAAGCAATTATTTAAATGGGTTGCGGTTCTAACAGGTTCCAAAAATGCTCTCAAGGGTGTGGGATTTTTTCTGGGTGGAGTTTTGCTGATTAGTTTTGGTTTCAATAAGGCCGTTGAGCTAATGGCATTTGGCCTAGCTCTGTCTTTTGTTTTGACTCTGGTCTTGCCTGGTGATATGGGGCGTATGAAGGAGAAGCCGATGTTTAAAGATCTATTTTCAAAATCCAAAGGGATCAACGTACTTTCTATGGCACGTTTTTTTCTCTTTGGAGCTAGGGATGTGTGGTTTGTCGTTGCATTACCTGTTTTTCTAGAGACATCTCTCAACTGGAACTTTTCAGAGATTGGAGCTTTTCTAGGACTATGGGTGATTGGTTACGGTTTTGTGCAGGCTTTAGCGCCCACTTTAAGGAATGTCTGGGGCAGGAAATCCAGCCCAGGAGTTTCCACAGTTAAGTTTTGGAGTGCTGTTCTTACTGCGATTCCTGGACTCATCGCTATTGCGTTGTGGAGGCAGAGTGATCCAGGCATTGCTATTACCGCTGGCTTAATTGCTTTTGGAGTGGTTTTTGCAATGAACTCATCAATCCATTCCTACATGGTATTGGCTTATACCGATGCAGACAGCGTGAGTCTGAATGTTGGTTTCTATTACATGGCTAATGCGGCGGGCAGGCTTCTTGGAACATTGCTTTCAGGAGCTCTATTCGTGCTTGGAGAGAGTGCCGATCAAGGTATTCAAATTTGCTTATGGTGCTCGTCATTATTTGTTTTTTGTGCTTGGTTAATCAGTCAACGTTTGCCTGTTAACGGGCGGGTTTGAATCACTTAGCAATAAAAAAAGGGAGCAATGCCCCCTTTTTGACGCTCTACCAATCGTTTTTGCTATTCGCTGATTCTCTCAACAGCCAAACGAGATTTGCTAAGGATGTCACCTTTAAGTGGGACAAATCCCAGCCTAGGAGCTTTATCTTGAGCTTCATCACTCAATAGGTAATTCAACGCGTCTTTAACGGCTGTTGTTTTAGAGCCGTTGCCAGTTTCATACGCCAATATCCAAGTCAACGTTGCAATCGGATAAGCGCCACGGGCTGCTGGATTTGGGTTTGTGCCAGCCAGATTTTGATCCAGTCTGATTCCATTAAGAGCAGTGGCACCTGCCTTAGTACTGGGTTTTAAAAATTCACCTGAAAGATTTTGTAAAGCGGCTGCTTTGACATTTCCTCTTATGTAGGACTGGTTGACGTAGCCAATGGCACCTGGTGTCTGCTTAATAATTCCAGCGACTCCGGCATTACCTTTTCCTCCAACTCCTGCGGGCCAGGCCACCGATTTTCCTGTTCCTAATGTCCATTCTCTAGAAAAAGCCTGCATCGAATTGGTGAAGGCCTTAGTCGTACCAGAGCCATCTGAACGATGAACCCAGAGGAGTTTGCCTGCAGGGCAGTTCAATTCACTCCAGTCTTGAATCTTGCCCATAGCAACCTGTACAGCTTGCTTCTGGCTCAGCTTCAGATCGCAATCTGGATTGTTATAACCAAAGGCAATCGTTCCTCCAACCATAGGAATTTGAACCAAGCCACGAGTGACTTTGGCAATATCCTTAGCCTTCATTGGATCATCTGATGCACCAAAGTCCACAGATTGATCAATAAAAGCTTTACGACCAGATCCTGACCCCACTGCTTGGTAGTTCACTTTGGGACCACCTGATTTCGCGAGGTCAGAGAACCAACGCGTATAAATCTTCGCTGGGAAGGTTGCCCCTGCCCCGCTGATTTTTGAGGATGTACTCGATGAGCCACAGGCAGTTATGCCTGCCCCAAGAACAAGGGTGGACGCGAACAGAAGAGCCTTCTTTGAGAAGGTCATGAGAGCCATTAAGGTATCGGCACATATTACTCTAATCAGATGATCTTGATATAATCAAGTAATCTTGATTAGAAGATTTGATTTCTTCCGTTTGCGAGTTTCAGAGCAAATCTTCGCCCAATGCGTCTAAGGGGGTTCTGCGAGACCGTATTTGGACTTCGCAAATGAAGCGCAGTCTTGTCTCGATTGAAAAAGGTAGTGTTATTCCCCTGATCAAAAACAAAATTTGGTTTATAGCTAATGGTGTGATCAGAGTCTGGTCAAAATCAACTTATCGAGATTCCTTAATTATTGGTTTCGTGGGGCCAAACGAACTTTTTGGAGAACCATTGACCAGTATGGATTATGTTCAAGCAGTAGCAATGACGAATTGTCAATTTCTATGCATAAATAAAGATGATATTTATAACTCAAATGAACTTTTAGTAACGATGAATGAATGCCTTTCTAAGCGTTATAGGCAGTCAGAATTAATGCTTTCTATTCTTGCTATGAAGACATCAACAAAGAAATTGATAAGTTTCCTTGAAATGATTGCACTTGATTATGGTAAGGCAATAGAAGGTGGACTCTTGATACCTTTTAAGCTGAAACATGAGGAAATAGGCGGTGCATTGTGCATGACTCGTGTAACAGTCGCTCGAGCTATTTCATACTTAAAAAGCCAAGGATTAATAATCAAAGACTCCAATGGGAATTTCGTTATCAAGAACTCATAGGAAGTCCATCAATTAATTTAAGTCCAACAAGTTGTGCTATTAAGAGAAACGTTTAGATGAACCCATATGAGCAAGGAAGCCTCCTGCGTCTGCGCAGGGCACCTTCTTTCATGATGAGGTGAGAGCTCTATAAAGCTTCAACATGATATGAGCCAAATTGCAAAAATAAAGCTCCCCGATCGCTTTGTTCCGTTGCAAGAGGCTACTCGCTACATGCATTGTGGAAGAGATTGGTTACTAGCACAAATAAAAGCAGGAGTGCTGAGGTCAGGGATCGACTTTCTTGATAGAAGTTCCAATTCCTCAACTCGAAGAAGATATTTGGTCAACCCCATTTCAGCTCAGCGCTGGCTGAATGCTGCTGATCCTGTACTTGTGAAGCAAAGTATTTAAGTAACCTATGAACTACATAGATGAAAAGCTCGCTAACCAGTCTTTTTCATCATCGATAAGGCTGTTGCTGATAGGAAAAACGCTGAGCAACTCCAGGCAATTAGAGAGTCTTTGAATGCACTAGAAGGCGGCAGGGTTATTGATGTTTGAACTCGGAATAAATAAAATTATAATTCTCGCCTGCTCCTCTAAGACCAAGAAAATCAAAATAGCAATCCTAAGTGTTTAGACAAATCCGCTTACTGCAAAAGAGCACCTAGGTCTGAATACTGTGACATAGATCACATTGAAAATAGTAATGGTTATCATATTGATGCTCGTTTTTAATTGAGCATTTCTTGTGAGGAACCAAATGAAACTTTTCCAGCAATTGCTGGTAGCACCCGCTGCGTTGGGGCTTATGGCTCCTGTTGCAGCAACGGCTGCTGAGCTTAACGTTAATGGAGTCTCTGAGTACTCCAACTCAGGCGAAGTCCTGAGCGTATCCCAGTTTTCTGATGTCTACCCGACTGATTGGGCTTATCAAGCATTAACCAACTTTGCTGAGCGGCATGGCTGTGTTGCTTCTGCACCTAATGGCAGCATGACTCGCTATGAAGCTGCTGCTCTTTTGAACAAGTGCCTCGACAATGTTGCCCAGGTCAACGAAGAAGAGCGTCGTCTTCTAAACCAATTCGCTCCTGAGCTTGCTGTAATCAAAGGCCGTCTTGCCCTAGAAGGTATTGAGGCTGGCGTTGGTCATGATCATGGAGGAGTTGGCTTCTCACCAACCACCCAGATTCATGCAAAGAGCATCTTCCTGCTTGGTGGGGTTCAATCTGGGGAGGGTGATGAAGCAGTCACCTTCACCTATCACAATATTATTGAGTCTGAAACTAGTTTTACTGGCAGAGACTTGCTGCTGACTGAGATCGAAGCTTGTAATTCTGGTGATACCCCTTTCACGGGAGCAGCGGCACTGGAATCTGCCTGTGATGATGGAGATACTTTGACTCTTGCTAGATCGTTTTACCAGTTCCCTGTTGGTGACGACTTCACTGCAACCCTTGGTGCAAAGATTCGCCAAGACCAAATGTTGGGTGTATGGCCTAGCGCTTATCCAAGTGACTCTGTCCTAGACGTATTAACTTATGCCGGAGCCAATGATGCTTACAACTTAGCTGTAGGCCCAGGTGCAGGTGTAACTTATGCCAAAGACAAGTTCAGTGCATCCTTCCTGTTCGTTTCAGAAGACGGAGCCAATGCATCCTCTCAAGAATCTACAGCTGGTGGTGTTTTAACCGCTCAGGGTAAGGACACCATCACCACTCAGCTTGCTTGGGCAGACGACAACTTCACACTAGCAGCTGTTTACACCGTTGATGACAATGGCAACTGGAATGACAGTGTTGATGGTGGTGATTACACTGCTTTTGGAATCAGTGGCTATTACAACCTAGACAATAATTCCAAATGGATTCCCACATCCATTAGCGCTGGAATGGGTTGGAAGTCTCCGGACAAGGAAGATCCCACTGATACCGCAACAAACTCTGTAGAAGACGGAAACACTTGGTCTCTCGGCCTAATGTGGAATGACGCTTTTGATGAAGGCAACAATCTTGGCTTTGGTTTAGGCACTGCCGAAACACACAGAAGTGATGACGGTTATGACGATCCACTGGCGTATGAAATCTTCTATCAAATGTCCGTTAGTGACAACATCACAGTTACTCCAGCTTTGTTTGTCGTTCAACGAGATGGTGAGCAGAATGACGACTACGCAGGAGGTGTAATTAAGACAACCTTCTCCTTCTAGTCAACAGTTGGGAAAAATCTGGATCAAATCACGCATCGCTACTCCCACTTTAACGGTGGGAGTTTTTTTATATCTACAAATAACAGTTAAAATTTTATTGATATTTTAGCTTTATTCACCAAGATTTGATTTAAGTAATATATAAGATTTTTAATTTAAGTCGGCACCTAGATTACTTTTTAGAACGCACAAGCACCAAGGAGGCAACACAGAGAACACTTATAAGAGGACCTGGAGATAAATTTAAAATAATCGCAAGTAAAAAACCTATAAGTGATATTAAAAGTCCAAATATAGAAGATCGAGTCATGGCAACCCATAAGCTTGGAGCTTGATCTAACCCCAACAAAGCTGGAGTAGAAAGTAAAGCAATGACAAGGATGACACCAACTGCAGACATTGAACTAACAATGACAAGAGCAGTTGTGAAGCCAAGAGCTAGGTTTAAAGAAGACACATTTATCCCATTAGCAGCAGCTCCTTCTGGATCTAATCCAACATGAATAAGTTTGTCGTAACCAGTAATCATAAGACAAGTGAACATTGAAAATGCAATAAGGGTTCTTGATAGATCACTCAGATTTGCAATCAATAGATCACCAAATAGAACAGCTTCTAAATCAATTCTGATGCCAAGTAAAGGAATAAGGAGAACACCAAGTCCAAGTGCGCCAGCAAGAATTGTATTCATGACAGCGTCGTAGTTATCATTTCGTTTATTAGTCAAGCTTTCTACTAAAAGAGCTCCAAATAAACCACTGATAACGCCTCCAATAGAAGGGTCAACACCAAGAGCTACTGCCAAAGCTAAGCCTGGCAAGACAGAATGTGAGATTAAATTGACTTGTAATAATCTCTTATGGGTAGTTAAGACGGTCCCCATTGCTGGACAAAGTATTCCTGTGAAGAAAGTTATGATCAGAGGAATTGTCCACCAATGTGAATTAATAAGAGACATCATGTATTTGATTCACTATTGTCAGACAAAGAGATCAAACGAGGATCTTCTATATGAGTAGGAATGCCTCTAAAATTTCTACACGTCAAAAGCAATTGCTTGAAGAACTCAAAAAATTTGATGACGAGATGAGTGGTCAGGAATTGCATCGAAGACTGCATGAAGCGGAATTTTCTATGGGATTGACGACGGTGTACCGGAATTTGCAAGTACTTGTAAAGCAGGGGTTACTTCGCTCGAGAAATCTTCCAACAGGTGAAGTTCTTTATTCACCATTAGATAGAGATATACATCACTTAACTTGTGTTGATTGTGGACAAACTATGCGCCTGAAGGGATGTCCTGTAAAAGACATCAAGCTTCCAAAAAATAAAAGTCAAAAATTTGAGCTCTTGTTCCATACACTTGAATTCTTTGGCCTTTGCGAACATTGTCATCAAAGACAAAATGCTTAATTTATTTTTTTCTAGGCTAATCACAACAATGATTCCCCATACAACTAATTGAATCGAGCCTTTGCTGGACTTCATCGGGAGTGCCAGAAGCTAAAACAGTCTTATCAAGTGCGATTACTTTGTCATAAGCATTTAGAGCTTTACCCCAATCATGACTACTAATAAAAAGTGTTAAACCAGCATCAGCTAACTGACGAATAATGATCAAAAATTGCTCTCTAGTTGGTGGATCTAACGAGGAACAAGGTTCATCAAGTAAAAATATGGATGCTGGTCTCATCAAGGTCTTTGCCAGTAATGCTCTTTGTTGTTGCC
Organism: Prochlorococcus sp. AG-363-C20; assembly: GCA_003280295.1. Lineage (GTDB taxonomy): Bacteria > Cyanobacteriota > Cyanobacteriia > PCC-6307 > Cyanobiaceae > AG-363-K07. The sequence continues at coordinate 17,683 of QCFI01000028.1, forward strand.
CCCCCGATAATGTGTCTAGTCTCCTTTTTGCCAAGTCAGATATTCCCACTCTTTGTAGCGCCGCTTCTAATTCGCAACATGTTGAGCTGGAATGGTTTACTCGCCCTAAAGAGACCAATCCTTCAACAGTAATAGGAAAATTCCAGTTCAGCTTTCCTCTTTGGGGCATTAGAGCAACTTGATCTCTGGTAAGCATTAAGGAATTACCACCAACAGTTATTGTCCCTTTATTTGGTTGATTTTGTCCCTGTAACAGACTCAATAAGGTGGATTTACCAGCACCATTTGGACCGACAAGTGCTGTCAAAGTTCCTGGAGCAAGCTCTATTGAGACATCATTTAAAACAGGTTGACTTTGCCTTGGATAGGAATATGTCAAATTGTCAGCAACCAAACTAGCCATGAATCAAAGCATTTCCTAATAAGAGCTTAAATGGTAATGATTATCATTATAATGATTAAATCTAGGTTGGTTGCCGTAAATGTTCAATCACTTCTGTGAAGCACTGCAAAGAAAACCATCAATTTCAAGAAAAATCATTAACAGTTCTATTTTAACTGGTGCAGTTTTTCTGTCTGGGATTCATCAAGGGGCACAAGCTCAGTCGAAGTCAATCGTTGCCGTAGAACCATTAACCTGCGACTTGGTCTCTGCAATCGCTCCATCTTCAAGTCAAATTACATGTTTAATTGATAGGAGACAAGACGTACATGACATCAAAATTTCTCCTAAACAAGCCAGAACTCTTAAGAATGCCAGTCAGATATTTACGCTTGGGCAAGAGATGACTCCTGCAATGAAAAGATGGCTGAATAACCCTATAACGGTTGTTGTCGGCGTTAGCGCAATAGATATAGACGACCATCATGACGACCATGGCGTTGGACACTCAGCTGAAAAGCATGACGACCATGGCGTTGGACACTCAGCTGAAAAGCATGACGACCATCATGACGGCCATCATGACGGCCATGATCATCACTTACATGGTGGATTAGATCCCCATGTTTGGCATGATCCTCATAACATAATTAAAATGAGTAAAATCATTTCTGATAGTTTCAAGAAGGATTACCCTCTTTTTGATAGACAAAATAGAAAAGCTATAAATAAAAAATATCAATCTGTAGCATCTATTTTGGAAGATTTAGATCAATGGATCCAAAGACAAGTATCCACAATCCCTTCTAATCAAAGGACGATAGTTTCTAAGCACAAAGCTATGGAATACTACGGAGATGCGTTTGGTTTGAAAACTATTAGCTTATTGGATTTTCTTGGTCATTCAGCGAGCCTTAGGCCTCAGACCATTGACAGAGTATTAGGGAAGCTAAAAGAAGAAAATGTGAAAGTCTTATTTGCTGAGCAAAAACCTCCTTCAAAATTAATAAAAAACTTGAGTCGACAGACTTCCACCCCTATAGCAAAAGAACAAATTTATGTTGATGGTTTAATGCCTAACGGAAATACTATTTCTGTCGCTGTTCATAACACTTGTACAATCGTTAATTCTTTGGGAGGTTCATGCAATAAGAGTACAGGAAGCCAACTTTCAAATAAGTTTGACTCGTTAACCAGGCGTTGACCTTTAATACTAACTATAACATTTAATCAATTTTAAATGGAGTGAGCAATGAACATCAAGAAAGGGTTCCATGCCTATAAAAAATACTGGGAAGATCAAGCAAGTTTCATGGATAAATCTCCATGGAACCTGAAGAAGATCTTAAGACTAACTATCTCAAATGATTTTAATAAAAATATTGAAGAACTTGAATTTTCAAATCACTCTATTTCAAGTGAAGAGGGACAATTAACCTTACGGCTAAATGTTCCTTACAACTACTATGAACTTGATGGTTTTGAATTAAAGGCTATTGAACTCCTTGGTATCGATAAAAATTGGTTAATAGATATGAGCTTAGAAGACTCTAGTTGTACTCATCAATTAACAAGGTAAGAGGTGAGATCTCTATATCGAATACCGCGCTCCATTGATACTTCCAGCATTGATTCACTACTTCACTGGGCATAAGCAGCATTGTGCACTTGAGCTGTGTGCCCCAAAAAGGCAGCCATCTTTGTATCAGAAAGCTTGTATCCCTGATGCCCTCTATTTGTTGTATGAATGTCGAAAATGACTTACACGAGCGGAAACTGGATCGAAGCTATGCAGCCTCTGGACACCATCCGATCTCTTTCTCTCGTCGCTGCTGCCATAAGGGACATCTTGATGTCAGGTGTTCGCCGTGAGGAATCAACCTTTCTTGGATGTGGCAAGTCAGAAGAGTTCGGCAATGTTTGTCGCAGCAATAATTGAAGTGTTGGCACGTTATGCAAACGCAAGCTGAACGAGATTTTTTGAGCACTCCTTGGTCGAGATAGTCCCATTCGGCTTCTTCGTTGAAGCATTTGACTGGAATCTCTTTCTTGGTCTGACTCTTACGCATTGCCCTAATTCGATAGGAGCCGCTGGAATCATCCAGTCCTCAGCCTTGAAGACTGCATACGGGGAAGAGGATGAAGCCATGAGCTTTAAAGTAGTACGCTTGTTCTACTCGTAGATGTCTGGGCTGTCAACACAAGAAAAAACTCATTAGTATGCCTGAAATTTTTTGCATCACAGTGAAAGCAGTTCTTCCATTGGTTTTAGTTTTATCAGTTAGTGCAGGTCCGGCTTTGGCTTGGGGTGGTGGTGATTGTCCGTTTTCCAAGAAAGGTGCAAACCAGGAAGCATCCACTGAAAAA
>QCFI01000029.1 GCA_003280295.1 Prochlorococcus sp. AG-363-C20
ATTTAAAATATAAATTAAGGAACGATCATTTAGTACTTCAGGGCTATTTGGAAATTTTTTGACCACTTGAGTACAAAGATCTAAAGACTTTTTCAGATTGTTTTGATCGAGTTCTTCTAGACAAGAATAAATATTTAACTCAGAACTTAAATTATTCGCCCATCCTTTTTGACTGGCCATAATAAAGCCTAAGCCAGAGGAAATGAATGCGAATAATAATAACTTTAGAGGTGCAATCTTAATAGCTATATCTTTCTCCTTTCTTTATTTCAGAATCGTCATTATTTTTGGGAGGGGTCTGAGTTTCTTCTTCATCGAAGGTGGTAATACCTTGTTCAGTTCCAAATAATTCACCAAGGTATTTACCGCAACCAGGGAATTTATTGGGATCTGATACAACTTCTTCAATGATCATTGCTGCCGAATGTTTTGGTGATGGTTTGAAGAATCCTTCTTTTTTTCTTTTAATACTCTCATATGCTGCATCCCAACTGGCTTCATGAGGGTTGCCGCTAGTACGCATTAAACAATAAATTTTTGCGCCAATACTTCCACTTGCATTTGCAACACCACCTAAAAAGCTTGCAGAAGCTATTGCTGCAGCCGTAAGTGGCCAAGCAATCCTTTTTAGCTTTTTGATCATTGCCTTATGCTTTCTAATTTTATAATTTATCGAATAAAAGCTTTTTGTCCAGTTAGAGATGTGTAAATCGAGTTATAGGCCTTAAGCTTGTAACCATAAGATCATGGCAGTAGTTTGTGCGTGAAATACTCTTTTAATGACTGATGGATCTTTTATTTTATCAACTAATTATTCACTATTAATCAATAGAAACAGGTGATTTTGCTTTTGCCGTTTAATCATATTCCATTATTTGGAAGAATTGATCTTGATAAGAAAATAATCTTTTGTACGCATTAATAGTCTGACTAGACTTTATTATATAAACTATTATTATTAAAATTTATTCAGTAAATCTTTTCTACATTAGACATTAATTGTAAAATTGCTTTGTCTTTTGTTAAAATGAACTTTTAAGAAATAAATCATTGCTTTTGCTGCACTAGATTGCATGCATATGCTAGCCTCTAAGTTAGTAGAGAAAACTTTGGATTTGCCAAATGATTAAGATATCAATTTTTCAAAATTTGTTTGTGTTAAGTCTTTGATTTTAAGTGTTGTGATGGAATTCATGTTAAGTTTAACATGATAATATTTATTCAATAGTTATTAAACTCCTTGAGACCATCAAAATGAACGCTTCGCCAAAAAAACGTGAGGCTTATTTAAAAATAGCTAATAACATTTGTGAATCTGCTTGTATACAAGCAGAAGCAGGTGAATTAAAAACTGCAGCCACTTTAATTTTAAAAGCTCTTGAACTGGAAAGAAAAGCAGGTAGCATTGGCCCTCAAATTTTGCAGTTAATCAAACCCAGCGTCTAATTTATTGTTTACTATTTCAATAGAAGCGGGTGACCGGAATCGAACCGGCGACGTTCAGCTTGGGAAGCTGACATTCTACCGCTGAATTACACCCGCATTTGAAACAGTTTAATCCATTTTCATGATTTATTGATTTATTCCAGTTGCTGAAGTTTGGCTGCTGTTGCTGCCATTCCGGCTCCCATTTTATTGTTTAGAAGATTGAGAGATTGCAGAGTGGATTCAATTGATGCAACGGCTGTTAATACATCCCTGTCACTAATGAAGCCTAGATGTCCGATTCTGAAGACTTTTCCTTTTAAGTGATCTTGTCCACCAGCTAGAAGGATGTCAAATTTTTCTTTGACAGCTTTCCTTAATTCTTCAGCATCAATATTTTCAGGTGCAACTGCTGTAATAGCTGGACTTCCATAGCCTTCCTCCGCAAAGAGGGAAAGCCCCATTGCTTTCATCCCAGCTTGAGTAGCCTTTTGATGCCGATAATGCCGCTTATAGATTGATTCAAGTCCTTCTTCTTGCAGCATGTTTAATGCTGCTTCTAATGCAAAATAGAGATTTACAGCAGGTGTAAAAGGGTTGCTATTTTTATATGCTGCTTTCTGATAAGCATTTAGATCAAGATAGAATTTTGGCAGATTAGATCTTTTCTGAGCTTCCCAAGCTCGCTTACTCATTGCTAGGAAACTTAGTCCCGGTGGGATCATGTACCCTTTTTGGGATCCTGATGCAACTACATCTAATCCCCATTGATCCATAGGAACATTGCAGGCGCCCATGCTTGTGACACAATCCGTGATTGTTATGGCTTTCCCGTGAGCTTGTACATATTTGCTGATTGTTTGAAGGTCGTTGATAACACCAGTGGACGTTTCAGAGTGCGTAAGAATGACAGCTTGAATTTTTTTATTTTTATCTTCTACAAGAGCTTTTTGGAACTTTTCGGGATCTAGTGGCTTTCCCCACTTTGCTTTTATAACTTCAACTTCTAGTCCAAAAGCTTTTGCAACTTTTACCCATCTTTCTCCGAATTTGCCGTTATCTCCACAAAGGACTTTGTCTCCATGGCTCAAAGTGTTAATGATTCCTGCTTCCATTGCGGCAGTTCCACTGCCAGTGATGGTTAGTACATCTTCATTGGTTTGATGCAACCATTTTAGTTGCTCAGAAGTATGACTAACTATTGCTTGGAACTCTTTACTGCGATGGCCAATTGGGTGCTTTCCTAGTGCTCTCAGCACTTTTTCTGGGACTGGTGTTGGTCCCGGAATCATCAGGGTAAGTTTGTCCTGCATGGTCACGGGATTCAGAATGAGTCATCCTAAAAAACTAGCTGGGTAGGTTACTTTTATCGTTATCTCATCTTCTGATTCTAGAGGCTTAACTCTTCCTGTATGGGCTACTGCCACTGTAAAGGCGGCCACGCAGGTGTTAACTGGTCATCAGTTCATGTGTATGCAACAAATTAATCTGTTGCATACACATGAACCATTACTGGTTCCTGTAGTTTCTGCCGCATTAATTGCTGAAGGACGGCAAGCTATTGCTATATGCCATGCAGATTCTGGTATAAATCTTGACATAACTAGAGGTTTGGAGATTTGGGCATGTGTACAACTGCAGCGTTCGTTGTCAAAGATTGACCAGAAATCTGATTCTTGGTTAAAGCTTGTTGCGGGAATGGGTGTCGGAAAATATAAAGAGAGCGGAGATCTTTGTTTGTCTGATTTCGCTCGTGATTTGTTATATGGCAATCTTCGTTCTTTTGTTCCAGAAGGAATGATTTTGAGGGTAGAGCTTATTTTTCCAAGTGGGAGAGAATTAGCCAAGAGAACTAGTAATGAAGCTTTTGGAGTTATTGAGGGGCTTGCACTTATAGGAACACAAGCAGAAGCACAAATAAGTGCTTCACCTGATCAACTTCAAAGGACTATCGAAAAACTTCGTTCGAAATGCGCTAAATCAAGTTTTAACGGAGCTCTAACTTTTGTTATTGGCGAAAATGGTTTGGACTTGGCTTTGAAATCAGGACTTTCCGCTGATTACATTCTCAAAGTTGGTAATTGGTTAGGACCTTTATTGGTAGCTGCTGCTGATTCGGGAGTACAAAACCTTTTGTTATTGGGTTATCACGGCAAATTAGTCAAACTTGCAGGAGGAATTTTTCATACACATCATCATTTAGCTGATGGTCGCTTAGAAGTTCTTACAGCTCTAGCTGTAGCGGAAGGAATTCCTTTTCATTTGATTCAGGTTATTAGTAAGGCAGTTTCTGTAGAGGCAGCTTTATTGGAATTGGAGGGAAGCGATCCAGTCATTGCTAAAAACCTTTGGAAAAGGATTTCAAGTGCTGTTGAGCAAAGAAGTGCTGCTTACGTAAGTCAATATGGCTCATGGTCTATTGAGATTGGAGCAGCATTATTTGATCGTCAGCGACGAATTCGTTGGGCTGGCCCTTTTGCTTGTAAACAGCTTGAAGTTTTAGGTGTTGTTCTTAACACGAAGAGCTGATTCCTTATCTAGTCTGATTGTTCTTAAGTGTTCGTTTTACGGTTTTTTTGGTCATATGTCTGATTTCCCCTTGGATGCTCAAAGTAAGCCGGCGATCATCATCCTTGATTTTGGCTCGCAATATTCTGAGTTAATCGCAAGACGAATACGTGAAATAGAGGTGTTTTCCTTGGTGATTAGTCATCGTACCTCTGCTAATGAACTTCGCGAATTATCTCCTCAAGGAATAATTTTGAGTGGGGGACCAAGTTCTGTTTATACAGACGGCGCACCCTTGTGTGACCCTTCAATTTGGAACTTAGGCATTCCTGTACTTGGGGTTTGTTATGGAATGCAATTAATGGTGCATCAATTGGGGGGTTGTGTGGAGGCTGCTACTGGTAAAGCTGAATATGGGAAGGCGCCTTTGCAGATAGATGATGCAAGTTCATTATTAAATACAGTCGTTGATGGCTCGACTATGTGGATGAGTCATGGTGATGCAGTCAAAGAATTACCGGAAGGCTTTGTGCGATTAGCTCATACTGAAAATACTTCTCTTGCTGCTATTTCGTGCCCTCGTCGCAATCTTTATGGTGTGCAATTTCATCCTGAGGTAGTTCATTCTTCTTATGGAATGGTCATCATTAAAAATTTTGTTTATCAAATATGTGGTTGTAAACCTGACTGGACTACGACTTTATTTATTGATGAATCAATTGCTCAAGTGAGAGCGCAAGTTGGAAATAAAAGGGTACTCCTCGCCTTATCAGGAGGAGTGGATTCTTCAACTTTGGCGTTTCTTCTTCATAAAGCAATTGGTGATCAACTTACATGTATGTTTATTGATCAAGGGTTTATGCGTAAAGGTGAACCTGAATTTCTCATGAATTTTTTTGATAAAAAATTTCATATTAATGTTGAATATATTAATGCACGCGAAAGATTTATTAACAGACTTAAAGGCATTACAGATCCAGAGATGAAACGCAAAATTATAGGAACAGAATTTATAAGAGTATTTGAGGAAGAAAGTCTTCGTTTAGGTCCATTTCATTACCTTGCACAAGGAACACTTTATCCAGATGTTATTGAAAGTGCTGGTACAAACTTAGACCCTGCAACAGGTGAAAGAGTTGCTGTGAAAATAAAAAGTCATCACAATGTTGGTGGCTTGCCAAAGGATCTTCAATTTAAATTAGTTGAACCACTTAGACATCTTTTTAAAGACGAAGTTCGTAAGGTTGGAAGAAGCTTGGGTCTGCCTGAGGAAATTGTGCGACGACATCCTTTCCCGGGACCTGGGTTGGCAATCCGCATTCTTGGAGAAGTAACTAATCAAAAGTTGAATTGTCTTCGCGATGCTGATCTTATTGTTCGTGAGGAGATTCAGAACGCAGGACTTTATAATGATGTTTGGCAGGCTTTTGCTGTTTTGTTGCCTGTATGTTCTGTAGGTGTTATGGGTGATAAACGTACTTATGATTGGCCAATTGTAGTTCGCTGTGTTTCTAGCGAAGATGGTATGACAGCGGATTGGTCTCGCTTACCTTATGAAACTTTAGAAATTATTTCTAATCGAATAGTAAATGAAGTTCAGGGGGTTAATAGGGTTGTCTTAGATATAACAAGTAAACCTCCTGGAACTATTGAATGGGAATAGTTCTCATAGGATAAACGCAATCATACACTCAAAAACGTACTTCACCGTGACTTCACCTCAAGTTTGAGATGACGGAGTGACAAGGGTTTTCAAGTAGTCACTTCACCGTGTCACCTTCTCTACGGAGAAATCGTAGATAGTTTGCTTTCTCTACACCCTGCTTGTAGAGAAGATGTAGAGAAACAGTCAAATAAAGAGGATACACTCTACGAATCCATAGTGTAGAGAAGTCGTTTATTATGGGTATAAGTCAAGGGAAACTTTGAGAAATTAAGGAGCACAAGGTAAGAGGGCAGAACACGTATGCTTTCTGGGAAGAAATAAGGCATCTAAAAGTTGAAGGAGCAGAACCAGTTTCAATCTTTTAATGTTTAGAACCCTAGAGACATATTCCAATAGAAAATAGAAATTATATTTATTCATAATTTAAATATCGGTTTGGTTTGAATCTTGATATAATTGATATTTTAATCCACTTATGAAGTCACTATTAAAAAGAATAATTAGAAAAATCTGGAAAGTTAGAAAACATAAAAAGCGTATTCTGCTTCATGAGATTGCAAAAGAATCTGACACACTCACTTTGTTAGACATCGGATCTGCAGGAGGCATAGAATCAAGATGGTTAACAATAGCAGAAGAATTAAATTATATTGGTGTAGAACCGGATGAACGTAGTTCTTCTTCTCTTTCAAATTTATATAATTGTAAAAACTATAAGATTATTAATTCAGTGGTATGGAGTGATAAAACTGCAATACCTTTTAATTTGTGTCGGAAACCTCAAGTTTCTTCTGTTTTCAAACCTAATAATGAGTTTTTAGATAGATTTCCTGATGCAAAAAGATTTGAAATAGTTAATACGACCTCTTTTGAATCTTCAACATTAGATATACAACTTGGGGATATACAAGTTGATTTTGTGAAATTAGATATTCAAGGAGGTGAACTTTTTGCTTTAATGGGTATGCAAAAGCATCTTTCTTCTTGTCTTGGTTTAGAGATTGAAGTTGAATTTTCCACAATTTATAAGAAACAACCATTATTCGGAGAAGTATATAATTATCTCAATGATTTTGGATTTGAATTTATTGACTTTACGAATTTATGCAGGTGGGAGCGCAATGCTCATAATTCTTATGGACAATGTATATTTGGAGATGGATTGTGGATGAGGTCTCCAGAAGATGTTGCTAAAAATTACTCCAATAAATATCTTGAATATATATTAATCTGTTCATTATATGGAAGGTATGATTTAGTTACTACAATCATTGAAATTATGAAACCAAAACTTTCAAAGAAGTATAAAATTACTTTAGATAATTTAATTAAAAGCCAAAAGCAAACAAGACTATCAAATCTTCTTTTTAATTATTTCATTAAGTTCATGTCTGCGGAAGATACAACTAGAATGCATCTAATTTATTAACCTCTATTTGAGATGAAGAACTGCAGTCTCATTATTAAATGCGAGGAAATAGAGATATTTTTAAATTCTCTTGATTGGATCTATTTCTAATAAGTTTATATAAATTTTTTGTTTCTATAAATGACCCAATTGTATAATCCAAATTCGTGATTGTAGAAAAGGCGTATTAATAAGAAAAATAATCTCTCCACCTTCGCTATAACTAAAAATACCCTTTGGGATGTCTTCACCTTCACTTCACCGTGCTATTATTAAAGAAATAAACTATGACTATGTTTTGAACCCCATATATGCTAGGAACTATTGAGTGGGAATAGTCAATAGGATCAATATTCAGTTATAGAAACAAAAAGTAGGTTTCCCGCAGAATGAAAATCTTGTCTCTTTAGAGAAATCATAGAAGAGCATCTTTCTCTACACTTTCTCTTTTAGATGATGTTATTTTTTGATCCATGTTTACAAAGGGCATCAACAAAAAATCTCATGTTTGTTCTGCAGAATTAGATATTAAACACAACATAATAATAATTCGACTCATCACATATAAAAATATTTAACAGTTTCTATTGAGGAAAATCATTGGTATCATTACGATTGAATTCATACTTGTTTTGAGAAAGAAAATTTGCTGTACCTACTTTCGTAGTAAGCGCAAGCGCACAATTCTTGGCGTTTAAAATAGATAATGTATCGTTGTTATATCCACCATAGGGATAACACATAATCCAATCATTTACTTCACCTCGTATTTTTTTTAAAGCAGATAAGGAAGTTTCAATTTCACTTATTTGTTCTTGTCTTGAAAGCGCGTTAAGCCATCTGTGAGAAGACGTATGAGAACCAATGGTAAAACCCTTTTTGTGCAACGAAATCAAATCACTTTCTGACATATACAACTCACTAGCAACATCATACTCTGACCTCTCAACAATTTTTTCAAATAGATTAGCAAGGATTTTTTGTCTTTGACTTAAAGGGAGATCTCTCTGAAGCATGCGCTTAAAAAAAATAGTATTTTCACTATCGAATCTACTTGTTTTATCAATTGATAACCAAAAATTATCCCAATCAGCGTGAGAATAACCTATAGAAAACATTTCACTTTTCAAACTATTCACTAAAGATTCATCTGATTCAACACTTGCTAAAATGTAATGAATTTTGTTTACGTCCAAAATTTGATTCTTAGCATAACAATCTGAAACAGGAAAAAAAGCGCCATCAAATCCATATTTCTCTAATAATGGTGCAACATATTCAATATGATCTTTGTATCCGTCATCAAAAGTTAACCATACTGCACCTTTAGGTAATTTGAATTCGCCTTTAATAGCATTAAGAACATCTGATGTAGACACAACAGACCTATTTGAAGCAAAAAATTCTAATTGTCTTTTGAAACCATCAATCTCAAGCCCTTTAATCTTCGGATACCTTGATCCGATTAAAGGTCTGACATAATGATACATAACAATATCAAGCACTTTTTACAGCTTCCATAACAAAGGATGACGCGTTAGGTAAACATCTAAATTCAGATTGAAAATTTTCTGATACCATTTCAGAAATTTTCTTCCTATGAGTTAGAAAATTATCACTATTGATTACTGGGTGAAATGCATGGTAATGAACTGGATAAATATTAGTAACTTTAAATCCATGCTTTTCAATCTTATGCATTAAATCACTGGGGGTGAATTGATATCGTGTTCCAACTTCAATCCCGGTGATAGGATGTGAATCGTTCTGTGTCAACAATGTTGAACCCATATACTCCCGCATAGCTGTTATAAACTCTTCATTACTTTTTGATGAAACACATATTGATGCCTCTTCAAAAAGTTGATCTATGGTACCTAATTTCTTTTCTAGTTCTGTGTATTCATTGAAAGTAATTAAGTTAAATAATCTATTTCTAGATCCAATCGAGATTGCGCCTCTATCAGTAGTATTAGAATTACAAAAAGACAGGAAGTTATCTAACTGTTCTAACGAAATGTATTCAATGAATCCCATTGCACTTATCACATGATATTTTTCTTTGGGCACAAAATCAAAAATTGAACCAGTTTTAAATTTTGCGTTAGATTTCTGATTTACAGCATTAACTTCCGCTTGACTGATCATCTCTTCGGCAAAATCTAAACCTAACGAATTAAATCCTTTAGAAGATGCTTCTATCGCTAATTGACCAGTTCCACATCCAACATCCAAAAGGCGCGAACCATTTGCAAAAGTTGATAAAGTGTGGTGAACCGCTCTATGTCTATCATTAATGACGCTATAAATCTCGTCTGTTGCTTTATTCTGCCAATCTGCAGCATGCCCTTTGAAAAATTTTTTAGTCTGCTCTTGTTGTTTCATAATTCGCAAATTTTCAGATTTATATTATCACTAGTGAGTATTCGATAGCTTGAAAAACTGCTTTAATTTACTATGTGAATATAGAGCGATATCTCTTCTAAAGTATCGTAATAATTTTTTTCGTTGAGAATGCTTGTCACTACTGGGTTTATCTTAGGTTTCACGTGGCAAAATAAGTGTTATACTATGCTCAAAAATATTGCTATGATTGTGTTTTTATTTGCAATAATTGGCGGCACTATTTCGTGGGAATAATACGAGGATTTACTGTTAATTTTTATTCAGATAGTCATACCAGTGAAAGATTTTATTTATCTTACCTTGATAGAGCTCATGCTTTATTTTAATCGTCAGTTTGATTAGTTAGTTGGACTCAATTAAACTATAAGGATTTCATTCTTGAATTGCTTCTTATTAATGTCTTTTTACACACTTTTCTTGGCCAGAAAAAAACTTATTTATTTTATATTTTGCTTGGCATTGATGATTCCTTCAGCTTATGCTCAGGGATCTTCTGATTATCTTAAGTCTGGAATTGCAAAAGCAAAGCTTGGTCAATTTGATGATGCCATTCTTGATTTTATAAAGGTTATAGAAATTGAATCAAATAATGCTCTTGCTTATTATAATCTTGGGATCATTAAAGGTAAGTTTATGGGAGATATGGAAGGTGCAATTATGGACTTTAGTCAAGCTATAAAATTCAACCCAAGCAATGCTCTTGCATATAATAACCGTGGCAATGCAAAAAAGAATCTAGGTGATTATCAAGGAGCCTTGTCTGATTATAGCAAAGCAATAGATATTAATGCTAACTTTGCTCTTGCATATAATAACCGTGGCAATGTAAAGAAGAATTTAGGTGATTATCAAGGAGCGTTGTCTGATTATAATAAGGCAATTGATATTAACCCAGAAAATCAAATAATTTATAAAAATAGGGCTAATTTAAGGCATGAATTGTTGAAATATAATGCTGCAATCTCAGACTACAATAAAATAATAGAGCTTAATCCAAGCTCTTTTCAGGCCTACCAAAATCGTGGAAGTGCTAAAAACAATTTAGGAGATTATTTAGGAGCAATATCTGACTTTACTCAGGCAATCGAAATTAAGCCTGATAATCCTATGGCTTATTATAATCGTGGAAGTGTTAAGAGCAAGGGTTTGGCTGATGCAGAGAATGCAATAATAGATTTTAATGAATCTATAAAATTAGATTCAAAATATTATAGGTCTTATAATAATAGAGGCAATGCTAAGAAACAAATTGGCGATTTAAAAGGAGCTATTGATGACTTTGATAAAGCAATAGAAATTAACTCTAATTATGCAATTGCCTATTACAACAGAGGAGTCATAAAAGAAGAATTAGCGAGACTAAAAGAGGCTTGCATTGATTATAGTATGGCGATGAAACTAGCTCAACCTGATTTATTTAAATGGATTCAAGAAGAAACAAAGAATTCATGTCAAGTTTAATTAAATTAAGAGAAAAAATTGTTTCATTGTCTTTTAGAAATAATTAATCTAGTTAACTAATTTTGCTTAGAGTTTAGAAAATTTGATAGGAGATTGTGTTTTGTTGTTTTGTTGTTGTTTTAAAGGGCTGGTCTAATGGCTATAAGCTCGATATTCTGAATTACATACTTTTCTTTCCTTGACGGCAGCCCTACAACAGGACTTGCAGTTGCAACGTCGTTTTCATCAAGACAGCATCCAGCTTGCTGGAAAAACTATTTATATAAATCCGTTTCTATATTGGCGACGGTTTGATAGCAACACAGATAGATGGCTTAGAGAGCCTGGGCAACTTGGTGAGGAGCAAATCAAGTTGAATCGTAGTCGCTTTTATCCAGAACTTGACTGGCGGGATTTAGATGAAGAGGAATGCTCTATCAAGGATGCGTCAGTTGAGATGTTTCTTAAGAGCCTTGAATTAATAAGTACCTTTCATCCTGATTTAACTGCTGGTCAGCTTCTTGAAGTTGAACGAAAGATGGCAGTTACAAAGAAACGTTCTTTTGAGCGGTGGGTAGAAAAGTCTTTTCGCAGACGTTGGCATCAAGAATCAAGAGATCGTAAAAGATTTGAACGCGAACGTTTTTGGCGATCATTAAGCGAATGGATAAGCCATGAGACAACTCAGCAAGCCTTTGCACCTTTTGTTGCTCTTTTATTTCTGTCAGGGTTTATTGGTTGGTCTATAGGTGTTTCAAATGTCAATTGCCCTCCATTATTGATGTCTTCCGAGCAAACTGGTATTAGATAGATAATTTAGCCAGGTTGTTATGGCCGATAACCCAATAGAAAACCTTCGTCTTTCTTTGATGCAAGAAGTGCTTCCAGTTGGCATAGCGATGCTGGAGAGGGCTCGGAAGGGTGGAGCGAACAAAGTTGTTGAAGTTTTTACTTCTGCAGATGATCCTTTGCAAATATTACGCAAAGAAGGGGAGCCTGCTGCACAAACTATCCGCGAACGACTGGACGAGATCAGTCCTGGATTAGGTAACCCTGTTGTACCTGTAGAGATTGCTGTTGATACAACTCCTTTCCAGGATGATGAAGAGGACCTGGATTATGAGCCTTTAATGCACTGTCTGGGAAGAATTCATCAGGGTATGGAGGAGCTTGAGATGTGTCTCTTTGAAGATTGTGGTAAATAAAATAATTTCTATTCCTTATTGAATCATGATGAATTAGATGAAGAAAACTGTGCAGCAGGATATAAATAATCGGAAAATTGGCTTGTTGAATCAGCCAATTGTTCTTTTTCTTTTATTGCTTGCTGCTTTTGGAGCAATGGCGGGCCGTCTTTTTTGGTTACAAGTTTTAAAAGGTTCTTTTTATCGAAAACTTGCTGATGAAAATCGAATTCGATTGGTCTCACGCCCTCCAATTCGTGGACGCTTGTTAGATCGCAACGGCAAAATCTTGGCAGATAGCAAGCTTACATATGCACTTTCTGTGCAGCCTCGACTAATTACGGAATCAAGGTGGCCATCTCTTCGTGATGAGTTGTCAGATCTTTTACAGCTATCTAAACAATCAATGGATATTCACTATTTAAGAGGTGTTTTGAATGATCCTTTTAGAATTACTTTGGCAAGAGATTTAAAACCAGAACAGGTTCTACGTTTTAAGGAAAAAGAGAACAGCCTTAAAGGGGCACAAGTTGATGTTGAGTTGGTTCGCTATTACCCACATAGAACTCTCGCATCTCATGTGTTGGGTTATACCCAGCCAATTACTCAAAAAGAATTCAAGTTTTTGGGTAAAAAAGGCTATGAGATTTCGGATCGCATAGGGAGAACTGGTGTAGAAGCAGCTTATGAGGAGGTTTTACGTGGTAAATGGGGTGGTGAGATGCTTGAAGTGGATGCTGCTGGGAATGTCCAACGGAGTATTGGGTTCAAATATCCCAAGGCGGGAAAGGATCTTTTACTAACAATTGATTTGAGGTTGCAATTAGCTGCTGAAAAGGCTCTTGTTGATAAATCTGCTGGAGCTGTAGTTGCAATTGACCCACGTACAGGTGCGATTAGGGCAATGGCTAGTCGTCCAACTTTTGACCCAAACTTTTTTTCAAAACCTTTTACAACTCAAAAGGAATATGATCAGCTCTTTTTGTCACCTTTAAAGCCACTTTTTAGTCGAGCAATAAATGCTTATGACCCTGGAAGCACTTGGAAGCCTGTTACAGCCATGGCAGGTATGGAGAGCGGTAAATTTCCTCCTGATGTTCGTTTGAAGACGGCTCCTTGTATTAAATATGGAAGCCATTGTTTCCCTGAACATAATCGTAAAGGTTATGGTTGGATTGGTTATAAGGATGCTTTGAGAGTTTCAAGTAATACCTTTTTCTATCAAGTTGGCGTAGGAGTGGGAGCACAAGCTTTGTATGAAGCGGCCACTCAATTGGGTTTTGATGCTTTCACTGGTATTGAAATTAATTATGAAGAGAGTAAAGGGATTGTTGGAAATTTGGAATGGGCGGCAAAAGGTCGGGGTTGGGGTCGACCGGGTCAAACCCCTTGGATCCCAGAGGATATTGCAAGTGCATCCATAGGTCAGGCAGTTGTACAAATTACTCCTTTGCAATTAGCTCGTGCTTATGCTGTTTTTGCTAATGGAGGTTATTTGGTAACTCCTCATTTGGCGGACTTAGATATTGATTGGACATCAACTAAATATCGAAAAAAAGTAGATATCAAATCGTCTACATTAGAGACGATACGACAAGGACTTAGAAAAGTTGTCGAGGCAGGAACGGCTTCGAGTTTAACTTTGAGCTCACCTAATTTGCCACCAACAGCTGGTAAAACTGGAACCGCTGAAGATAGTACGGGTGGCCCTGATCATGCTTGGTTTGTATGTTTTGCCCCTTACGAATCAAGTGAAATTGTAATTGTTGCATTTGCTCAAAATACTCCCGGTGGAGGCTCTGTTCACGCCTTACCAATGGCACAAAAAGTACTTGAAGCATGGAGAAACAATCGTTCAAATAAATCTTTATCCTTATAAGATTCTACAAAAATAGTCAATTTAAGCAGCTTGACTAATATCTCTTTCATTAGATAGTTTTTTTGCCAAGATCTCTTTTACTTCTGCAAGTGAGCAAATAGATGTTCTAAATGGTAGTAATAATAATGGACTTCGTTCGGGTTGAACTAACCATGTCTGATTGGGTTGTTGTAGGAGCAGAAAACCTCGATAACGAACAACATTTTGATGCTCTAGAGATCTCATATAGAACTAGTGCAGGTTATTCTTATTGATTTCATACCACTAAATGTGGTGTTTAGCCACTACATGTGGTGTTTTTCTGATTTTTGGGCTTTCTGCTAAAGATTAGTTGGGATTATTACTTCTTATTAATTAGAGTTGAATTGGCTCCATTTGCATAAGTCTTTGCAAAAGGTCTTGGATTGACTCATCTTTTGCGGGCTTATTGTTGTTGCTCATTAGTTGACGTCCTACGACTTGGGCACCCAAATGGGTGAGTTGTATTCGTAGTGAAAGTAACAATTCCATACCTCCTCCTCCTGAAAAGCTAGCCATTGCAATTGGTCTACCATTAAATAAGTGTCTGAAGTCATCTCCTTGTACTGATAACCAAGCAAGGGCACTTGTAAAGACCGGAGGTATGGACCCGTTGTATTCAGGTGCGCAGATAACCCAACGAGGTATAGCTCCCATTTGAAGAGATAGAGATTTTGCTAAAGGGGGAATGCCTTTTTGTGCATGGGTTCTTGGGTTATAAAGAGGTAAATCTAAGTTTGTTAGATCAAGAAGTTCTGGAGTTGCACCTAGCTTTTTACTTATTTGTATGAAACGGTTGGCAAGTTGAAGATTTTCGCCATTACTTGCCGTAATAACAAGAAGATTGTTTTTGGAAGGCATTGACATTTTTCGGAATGATTATGGAGTAGTGGTACTTAGAACGCGGAATTAATAATTGGCTCCTGTTCGTCGATGGTGTATTGCTGTTACCCCTTCTGAATCCAGAACTTGTCCATTGTTTACTTCCGCATAGATCAACCAATGATCACCACATTCCATACGCAGTTTGACACATCCTTCTAGCCACGCTAAGGCCTCTGGAAGAATTGGTTGACCTGAAGGACTGTTATCAATTTTTAAACCTGCGAAACGATCTGCACCAGGTGAAAAAGATTGCAGGAACTGTTTCATCAGTTCGTTGTGTCGGCCGGCAGCTAAAATATTAATAGTGAAATAATCACCAGTGTGAAGAAGAGCTTCGACAGCTCTATCTTTAGCTACTGCGATGCTTAGACCAGGAGGAGTAAAACTGGCTTGACTCACCCAGCTTGCAATCATTGCTCCTGTCAATAAATTATTTCCTTTCCCTTTTTTAGCGGTTAATACGCATAAAGAACCGACGACTCTTCCTAGTGCTAGGACAGCTGGATCACTACGACTTGCGCTCATTCCACCAGATGCACGACGTTGTTGTTTTCTTTGTGCACTCAGAAGCTCTCTGCCAAAACGTGTTCCAGTTTCTTCTAAAGTTTTAATCATTTTTGTATCTGGGCTGAACTTTATTTTGATTGGCTTAAACCCAAATGCAAAACCTCCATCTCGAAGCTTTCTTTCTAATAGCTCTAAAGCTTCGCCACTCCATCCATAACTTCCAAAAATTCCTATAGGGTTTAACCTATTGCCCTCAGCTAGTAATGCCCCTAGGGCTGAGACAATTGGTGTTGGTGCATGTCCTCCTAGGGTTGGGGAACCAATGAGATACGCATCAGCTTCACGAATGGCTTGGATTAATTCTTTTGGGGAAGTAAATTCACAGTTATAACTTTCTACTCGAACTCCAGTTCGGCTAAGCCCATTCGCGAGAGCATCAGCAATTGCTGCAGTATTTCCATAAGCACTGGCGAATAATAATACAACTTTGATCAAAGCTTGTTGCTGTCCTTCTCCCCATCTGCGATAGTCGTTTAATAAGCTACGCCAACTTGTCTCTATTGTCGGACCATGGCAAGGAGCAATACTTTTGATATCAAGTTCTTCGAGCCTTTCCACAATAGTACTCACTTGTGTCTCCATAGGTGCCATCAAACAATCATAAAAATGGCGGCGTTCTTCTTCTGTGCTGCTTCTATTGGACTCAGCCCATTGAGTTGTACAAATGTGAGCAGCAAAAAGCTTGTCGCTAATTAATAGACCTATCTGCTCTTCAAATGCAAGTAGGCCTCCAGGCCAACGAGGTGTAGATGCAGGTATTAATTTCAATCGATAGTTCTCATTAATGATCATCTCTTGTTCTTGTCGTATAACATTGAGTATTGGTAAAGGAATGTCTACAGAAGGCGCCCGTTCTTGTTCTTGATTTTTAGAGGTTAAAGGTTGCTTTTGTATCCATAGTTCTTTTAATAGTTTTGCGCCCGGATTTGAACTGATTAATTCAAGATTTGGATAATTTTCTTTTAAAAGCTTTAATAGTTTAATTCTATTGGGATTAACATGACCAACGACTACTTTTAGCTTGATTTCTCTATTTGGTAAGGAATTATTTAGAGCGGGAAGAAAAACATTTGCATAGATAGCTCCAGGTGGATGAACCAAAACTGCAGAATATATATCTTTAATAGAATTATTTTCATTAGTAAATAGGAAACTATTATCTGTACTACCTCTTTCTAATGCATATTCAAGTTCAAAACGCAAGCGCTTGGGACTTAAACCCCTAAAGCTAATCAACCCTGGTTCTATAGGAAGGATTACTATTTGTACATGATCTGAGTTCTTGTCAGATCTCGCTTGAGAGGGAGGTTTCATTAATAGTGATTACCAACTTTTCGATGATGTACAGCTGTGTGAGCTTCTGCATCTGCGACGTTTCCTTGGTGGACAACTGCGTAAATGATCCAATGATCTGGGCCTTCAAGTCGTTGTGCAACACAACAGCTCAGATAAGCTAAAGCATCAGACAGTACCGGACCTCCCTTGGCTAAGTCTTTCAATATATTGATTCCCAAAAAACGATCAGCTCCAGGTGGAAAGCGTTTCAAGAAATGTTTAAGTAAAGGCTTGTAGTTGTCTTCTTTAAGAACATTGACGACAAAATGGTCACCAACTTGCATTAAACTTTCAATTGCTCTGTCTTTAGCAACTGCAATAGTTAGTCCGGGTGGTTTGAAGCTTGCTTGACTAACCCAACTCGCAACCATTGCGCTACTTCTTTTATGTTCACCTTCACCTTGAGTGGCAGTTATTATGTAAAGCCCACCACTTAAACGTCCTAAGGCTTTATCTAGATCACCATTCAGGCTTTTCATAGCAGCAATATTTTGTTTTATGTTTAGTAGTTGACCCAGATCAGTTCCTGCTTCTTCAAACCGTTGGAACGTATTCCCATCAGGGATTTGTTTAACTCGTAGAGGGGAGAAAGCTTCTTTTTGGCCTAGACTTTGTAGTTGATTCGTTATTGCATCTATTGGCTCATCGTTCCCTCCAAATGCGTCATAGACAGCTATCCATTGTTTTTCTTTTAAGGCTGCAAGCAGAGTACCTATTGAACTCTTGAGACTTGGATCTGCTTGGTTTGGCCATGTTGGTACGACCACTGCTGATGCTTCACTAATAAGACTATTCAGATCTTGTGAATCAGTAGCTCGTAGGTCTATTAGTTGGACTTGTGCGTTTGCTTTCCCAACTCCATGTGCAATTGCTTGACTAAGTCGATCACAAAAACCATATTGACTGAGATAACAGATTGCTGCATAGCGCTCACCTTTACTACGTTCCTTACTCCATTTGCGATAATTTTTTATCCATACGTCTATGTGATATCGCAATAATGGTCCATGACCTACTGCAATTGTATTAATTGAAGGTAAATTATCTATTCGTTTCAGAGCTTGTAAAACACTACGTGCATTAGGTCCCATCAGGCAGTCGTAATAGAACCTAAAATCCGGTTTGATTACTTCAGGGTCATTGTCAAATAGTTGATCTGAGCAATAGTGTAGTCCGAAAGCATCACATGTAAAAAGAGTTTTAGTTCCGTGGTCAAAGGAAAAGATTGTGTCTGGCCAATGAAGATTTGGTGCACTGATGAACTCAATTTTGTGTTGAATACCACTGGATGGGTTTATACCTAGATCCAGTTCACTACCACTTTTGATAGCAGTTGATTTAAATGGTTTATGTATTTGGTTTTGAAGGAATTGAATTGCTACTTTTGAGGCGAAGATTTCGATTTCAGGATTGAGATTCAGCAAATCACTAATTAAACCTGAATGATCAGGTTCTGTATGACTAACGATTAGGTAATCGATTTGTTTCGGATCAATTGTTTTTTGGAGTAGAGCTATCCAGGGCTGTTTAAATTTCTGATGACTAGTGTCAATTAGGACAGCTTTGCTTCCTTGTACCAAAAAGCTGTTGTAGGTAGTTCCATTTCTGAGACCAAACTCAATATCGAAACGGTTTCGTTCCCAATCAAGTGATCTGAAAGTGGTGGTGTCGTTGCCAATGGCTTCGCATTGCAAAGAAAGCCTTGGGCTTTTGGGTGTGTCTTTAACCGTGGCGCTTGATTCATTAGCTGCCATGGGATGTTTTCACCAATGGTAAAATTTTAAAAAAGGGATTTCCCATTTTGTTTGAGTTGGTTTAGGACCAAGACATATTAGGAAGCCAGTTTACGAGAGCTGGGGCTAGAATTATTAGGCATAAAACACCAATTTGAAGGGCTACAAATGGGAGTACACCTTTGTAAATTTCTTTGGTTTCAATTGTTTTAGGTGCTACTCCACGTAAATAAAAAAGAGCGAAGCCAAAAGGAGGAGTTAAAAATGATGTTTGCAGATTGGCTCCGATTACTACACCTAGCCAAAGAAGTGCCTCAGGGCCAAGTAATTGGCGAGCAGCAGGAAGTAATAAGGGTACAGCGATAAATGCAATTTCAAAGAAATCTATAAAAAAGCCTAAAAAGAAAATAATCAGCATGCTGAATGCCATGAAGCCAATTTTGCCGCCTGGAAGATTGAGCAGAATGTTTGCTATGAGTTCGTCTCCTCCAACACCCCGAAAGACCAAGCTGAATGCAGTTGATCCAAGTAAAATTGCCATCACCATTGCGGTCGTTCTTAAAGTCTCATCACAGACTTTTGAAAGAGCTTTGCGACTGAAACCACCATGAATTGCTGCAAGTCCTATAGCTCCTATGGCACCTAATGTTCCTGCTTCTGTGGGGGTTGCTATACCGAAAAAAATGCTTCCAAGCACTAATAGAATTAATCCTAATGGTGGGATAATTATTGTAAAAAGTTTTGCTAGTTGCAATGACCGTAGATCTGTTGAGCTTTGTTGAGGTGCTAGTTCTGGTTTCAGGGCACTAATTATGAGTACGTAGATAGCAAAGGAACTGGCCATTAATATCCCTGGGATTAATGAACCAAGGAATAGATCTCCAACTGAGATTCCAAGTTGGTCTCCTAATACCACTAAGACAATGCTTGGTGGAATGATTTGTCCCAGAGTTCCTGATGCTGCAATGACTCCTGTTGCAAGAGACCGGTCATAGCCTGCTCGCAGCATTGCAGGAAGAGAGATTAGTCCCATGGTTGTTACTGTTGCGGCGACTACACCAGTTGTTGCAGCAAGTAATGATCCAACAAGTACAACTGCAAGAGCTAATCCTCCTCGTAACCTTCCTAGGAGTTGTCCCATACTTTCTAGTAGTCGTTCAGCGATGCCAGATGTTTCAAGCATCGCTCCCATAAAGATAAAGGCTGGTATAGCAAGCAATGTAAAGTTAGACATGATCCCAAAAATCCTTTGGGGCATAGCTGTTAGAAAATTGGGTTCAATTTCACCTAGAGTTATGCCTAACAGTGAGAAGATCACTGCTATTCCACCTAAACAGAACGCAACTGGATAGCCACTTAAAAGTACTATGACTAGGCTTAAAAACATCCCTGGCCCAAGCCATAATGTTGGATCCAGGCTTATTACATAATCAAGAAATTCAATTTCAATCAACGGTGTTCTCCTGATTGGTTTGGCCTTGTGACCTAGTCATTAATGATGAGCTTTTAAGCCTTGACCAATTTCGTATTGCTTCTGAGATTCCTTGGAGAGCTAATAAAAGAAAACTAATTGGAATTAAAGTTTTTATCCAATAGCGTGGTAATCCATGTGGATCAGGAGAAACTTCATTAATACTCCAGGAGTGAATGACTGGTTCGATTGAAAGAGCCATGACACCAAGTGCAAAAGGCAATAACAAAAATATTGTTCCTAATAGTTCAAATTTTGCTTTGGTTTTCTTGCTCCAGTGTCCCTGTAATACATCTACA
>QCFI01000030.1 GCA_003280295.1 Prochlorococcus sp. AG-363-C20
AGTCCATCATCATTAAGTAACACTTCCAAGCGCTCTACTAATAAATTTATCCGTCTATATGGCATTACTGCTCCGCCAAGTAAACGGCTTTGACGAAGCGCAAATCCTTTCTTGAACTGTGGACCATGCCCTGGGAAAGACAAAGCAGGAATACCTAGACCAACCAACTGTTCTGTCGCAGTACCTGCGTTCGCTAATCCGATCTCAGCCCAAGCAGCCCAAATACTGAATTTTCCAGACCCAAGAAAGACATGGCAAGAACCCCTAACCCAAGAGGAATTTGCACCAATTTCCTGATCAAATAAACAAGATTTCCTATAACCCTGACTTGCCAATAAAACTTCAATTTCCTCAATTGAGGGTTCTGAACCCAATGCAACCAAAATTGCAATTGGAGTTTGGGACTTAAGAAAAGCAGTGGCTTTTATTAAGCGTTGAAAATTTTCCTGGGCTTCAGGGACACGACTCCCACATAGCAATAACAAACGTCGAAACCTTTTTAAAGACTTAGGCAGTGGAACTCTCTGAACACCATCCATCATTGGATTGCCTGGAGATTGCGCTAATACCCCATTATTTCTCAGGCCTCGTGCAGTCAAATGATCTCTTACAGCAACAAATTTGCAGCGGGAAGACTTCATCAAAGCAAATTCCCAAGGGTCCCATTCAGAGCCTTTCAAACGGTGGTAAAAATCGCTCAAAGAATGTCCAGGACCACTTCTCCATGTGTAATCACTTTTAGGAGTACCTATAAATCCAAAGGAAGTCCCACTACTCCAAGCAAAAAGCAATGGCAGTAAATCACCCACTGCAACTATATAGCTGCCTTCTTGATCTCTATGTTGGATAAACTGCCATTGATTCCAAGTGACCTTAAACAGTCCTGCTCCAATATCCATAAGGAATCCAAGTATGCTCTGATTACTAAAACCTCCACTGGGTAAACGTAATGAAGGCCCAACTCTTCTCAACCACCCTGCAGAGACTGCAGAGGTAAATGCTTTACCTTCTCCAACCAATGGGAATACCTCCAAAAAAAGGTTTGGTTGAAGATGATGAAGAGATTTAAGGATCTGGAGTGCTATTAAATCTTCTCCATGTCCATTCGAAAGAAATAACAACTTCTCAGGAGAGTGACTGATACGATCCGCTAGTGGGAGTACACACTCCAAATTGGCGGCATGGCCAAGTGGTAAGGCAGAGGATTGCAAATCCTTTATCCCCAGTTCGAATCTGGGTGCCGCCTTCTTACCCTTCCTCCAAATCAACTGCAGGAATTCAATTATTAGTTTTCTCTTGCGGATCAAAACGGTAAGAAAGCAATAGGGACGGTGTGATTTTGCATCATCCAACCTTGTACATATATTTTCCTATCTCGTGCAAATAATACTTTTCTAATTCTCATGACAGGTTGACAGAGATACAAAGTCTTATCTCCTTAAACTCTTTTAATCCTAGAAAAGAAATTAAAGAGGCACCTTTCATGGTGCCCTTTAGTCTGGATCTCGTTTGGGATGACCTGGAGGAACCTAAACTCCTGAACGATTCATAGCTAACAAGTGATAATTTCTCAATAAGCAAAATTACGATTTTTTTGATAATTATCTATTATTTTTCTTGCAGGTTGCCTCCTTAAGGCAGAACTAATTAGGTAAAAAACTCAAACATATCAAAAATCAACTCCCAAAAAAACGCAAGCAAAAAAGCTTAAGGAGTTGATAAATCTCATAACTCAACAACTTCTAATTGTCAGTATTCGTAATTCAAGTCGGATATAGGTCTTGCAAAAGTAGCATTATATGTAATTACTAAAGACGAATTTCTTAATACCAATAGTGACAAACGAAGACATTAACTACAAAGATCTCACAAAGGAACAATTAAATAAACTCAAGGATATTTATATAGAGAGTCGAATTAATGCCATGTCAGAAAGTGATCTCAGGAAATTCGCAAAAGAAATATTTGATCTTCAAATAAGAGGGACTGTAGGCAATGAGGAAGAAAGAGAAGTATGGAAAGAAATGAAAGAGCACTTCGAGGATAACTTTGAAACAAAAATCAAGGATGCCATAAAAGTAAATGGGATTAAAGAGGTAAATATTAGTCCTGAGCAACTAGATTTTGCAGAGAGACTAGACATATTGGAAAAGCGGAAGAAAGCGGAAAGCCAACAGAGAAAAGATATGTGGGATGAAGATTAAAAAGTAATTAATACCTTGTAATTTCTAATTGTTCTAACTAATCAAAAATTTTGACTTATCTGTCAAATAATCCTAAGCCAATTTTATTCAATGAGATATGAGCCTCTCTAGCAATAAAGCAAGGATTATCCCCTTAAAAAAGATGAACCAAAGCAACCCATAATCACTTAAACCCAACTTCTTTTGATACCAAGCAATAAAATGCTTATGTTGATCAATCAGATTGATTGAATTAGTGATTGTTCTATTTTGCTTTGCTTCTCTTTTCAAAGGAGTAGGTATTCGGACATAACGTCCTTTGTCATCTATTGGAAAGTTCATTGTCTTCTTATTTTAAGATTCAACTGCCTCAGTGTCCTTTTCATACCAAGGATCTTCTAGAGCTAACGACTTTCCTGCGATTTGATCAATTTTTCTTTTAACTGCAATATTTTTCCATTCGCACCACATATCACTGAGCATTAGTGCTTGACTTTGACTCTGTGCTCCCTCTTCAAGCAATTTAATTTGGAAAGGTTTTAAACCAGGCTTCCATTGCTTGAATTCTTCTCTCCAGTTAGCGTCGTTCATAGTGGAAGTGACTCCTTATTAACAATGATCCGACGAATAATTGAGAACGCAAGAGCTGGTTTACTTCTAAATGCCATATAAGCTTGATTCTTTGATCTTAGAAAAAATCCAGCCTTCCTTATGTGATCGCCTTTAGGTAAATCTACAAGGCTGCAGGCTTTTTCTACTTCGGCTGAAAATAGTAAAAAAGGGTCTTCAATCTATAGAAAGCTTTTCTAGTTCAAATTAATCAGTCAAATGAATTAGAAATATACATAAGAAAACTAGCTGTTGAAAAGTGTCCACCCAATTAGCGACAGAAATCAATTTATATTATTAAAGTCATATTGTATTTATTTTTACCAATCTGTCTCAATTCTAGCCTATCTAATAATTAACAATTTAAATTTAAACTTCTAAGTTATACTTTAGTTAATTTGAAAAATAATTAATTCAGTTCAATTGACGTGTTACGTAAATCAATTACTTTATTTCCATTAGCATCTTTATACCACCCATTATTCTGATTTTTAAGGCCAAAGATCAAATAGCCAAATGAGACGCCAAAAGCAATATGATTTATAAACATATCTCCCTCTTCCTCAATCTCTTTATTTGAAAAAAATACAGAAACAGTACTTTTAATATCCGCCTCGAAAGTTTCTTTTTCAAAAACAAATTCTGCAGCGTTTAATTTATCTGTGAGCCTTCTAACAGTTTGATCAATACTAAAAAGTTTAACTGCATTTTTGATTTCGGAAGCACGATAGACTTTAGAACGGACTTTATGAGATGTTTTAGTCTTATAAATATATTTTTCATCTTTAGCTTTGTTCTTGATTTCTTTTACCTGCTCAGCACTAAGAGGATCCATTACTGGAATTGAATATCCCAGTTCTAAATCTTCTTTTAATAAATCAGCCCGAAGAGTTTCGGATGCACTCTTCCAGTTTGATTGTCCTTCAAGTGTTTTTTCTATAAAATCAATCAATGCATGTTTACGTTCATCTGAAGAGTGTAATAGGGTTCTCACTGAGGCTTTTATAAGAGTAACATCAACCTTGGAATTCTTGATAAGATAAAGCAGCTCATCCCATACTTCATCCTTATTAATTACAGAAATAGGCTCTAAAATTTTTTTTGAAAAATTTTTTTTTAGTAGCCAATTGACTAAAGTTCCATATTCTATTGCTTTTCTATTCCATCTAATTAATGAGCCAAAAACAATATTGATTTCATAAATATAAGCCTCATAAATCTTTTTTGCAATATTATTAGGGTCTAGATCTGATATATTCCTTAAATATAAAGTGAGAGCTTTATCATCATGACTAGTCTTTATAATATCTAGTTTTTCTATATTCCTCCATAATGCAATTCTTTTGCCTGAAAAGAGTTGATAACAATTTGTCTTAGGGCAAAAAGCAGATATAATTATGTTTCCATTTTCATATTCATAAAATTCTTCAGTAGTAATTATTATTTTTACATTGTCTCCCATAGGATTTATATAATCAATCTCAGACTGAGTTGCAAGAAGATGCTTTTTTACGCACAACGATTTAACGTCTTCATCTACTAAGTTTAGATTAATTTTATCTGCTGCATTTATAGCATGATCTTCAGAGTTTAAATCCAAAGAATTAAAAAGAGGAAATAGATTCTCAGACCAATCTATTATTCTTGATCTAATCCCCATATGAATGAAGCTGCTATAAGTATTATACATGGGGTTAAGTATTTTTTATTCATCAAGAGAGGTCTCATTATTTCAATCATATCTTTATATTGAAAAGAGACTTCGCTTATCACATCAATTTTTATGTGTCATTTTTTGGATAATTAATTTTAATAAAGCTCATTGCAAATAAATCTTAGTCAATAGAATAATTAATCTATTTGATAGAATAGTATTTTTTAATTTATCAAATAGAGAATCGATGCTTAAAGGTATTTTTCACCTGACTTCCTAAACCTTACAAATTTGGCTGGAGTTCCATATGCAATGCAATTGTTTTTAAGGTCATTCAAAACAAAAGAAGACCCTCCTACAACTACATCCTCACCTATGCTAATCCCATTAGCTACATTTGCACCAATAGAAATAGCACTCCTAGTTCCAATAGTAACGTTGCCACCCATTTTTACACCAGGAGCTATTGAAGAAAAGTCCATAAGCTGACTATTATGTTCTACAATTGACGAGGTATTAATAATAACTCCAACTCCAATATTAGCTTCACTGTTAATTACACATAATGGCATTACTAAGGTTCCGTCATTAATTGAGCACCTTGGGCTCAAACAACTACTTGGATGAATTAATGCAGGGCAATGTACATTTGGATTATTTTTTAAAAATTCATAATATGCTTTTTCTCTTAGAAAGTTATCACCAATTGCAACAAAAAAATAATCACAATAATTCTCATTAATCTGCCGATATACTTTTTTTCCTAAAAATATATTATTAGTTCCATAAATATCCATATAGCAAATATCAGAAAAACCTATTGCCTCAGCTGTCTCAGTAGATACTTTACTGTGTCCACCACAACCAAGAATAAGTAATTTTCTGGTTAAATCAAGCTGCATGCTTGCAATTATTAAATTGAAGAGAGTTTACTCTAAAAAGGAAATAAATTAATACCAGGGTTAAAGAACTGATTTTATAAAGTTTCTTCAGAAGAAAAAAAATCGTATTAGGTATTTAAGTACACTAAAATTCTTGAATTGAAACTTAAAAACCATGGGTTGCATAGTCATAGCAGAGGCTGGTGTTAATCATAATGGGAATTTCGAAATAGCAAAATCACTGGTCCAAGCCGCTGCAAAATCTGGTGCTGATTATATCAAGTTTCAAACATTCAAAGCAGAAGCTCTAGCTACAAAAAAAGTTGAACAAGCAGAATATCAAAAAAAGAATACAAATCTAATTGAAACGCAATACAGGATGCTTAAAAAACTTGAACTTAAAGACGAATGCCATTTAAAGCTTATTAAAGAATGTAAAAAGTTCCAAATAGGCTTTTTATCTAGTGCCTTTGATCTCGAAAGTATGAAATTTCTAAAAGCACTGGATATGGATTATCTAAAGATACCATCAGGTGAAATTACCAATCTCCCATATTTAAAAGCTGCAGCCAAATTTGGAAAGCCAATAATTCTTTCTACAGGTATGTCTTGTTTAGGAGATATAGAGTCAGCCTTAAATATTCTTTTAGAATGTGGTTGCAACATCAATAATATTAATATTTTGCATTGCTCAACAGAGTACCCAGCCAATAAGAATTTGGTTAATCTAAATTTTATCAAGACATTAAAAGAGACTTTCGGAGTAAATGTAGGTTATTCAGATCATACAAAAGGAATTGAAATAGCCATAGCAGCTGTTGCCTTAGGTGCAAGAATAATAGAAAAACATCTAACTCTTGATCAAAAAATGGAAGGTCCAGATCATATGGCAAGTCTAGAGCCTATTGAATTTAGCCAAATGGTTCAATCAATAAAGTCTATTGAAAAGGCTCTTGGCTCTGGAGTCAAAGAAGTAACAGCGGTTGAAAAAGATAATGCAAAAGTTGTAAGGAAATCATTAGTTGCAATAAAGAAAATATCAAAAGGTGACGTTCTGACATACAAAAATGTCGGCTGCAAAAGACCAGGCAATGGAATATCTCCTATGCATATTGAAAAAATAATTGGGAAGGTGTCAGGCAAAAATTATATTCTTGATCAACTTATTGAAATGAATTTTCTCGCAAATTAGGATGTTAAGAAGTTAGATTAGATTCAAATAAATTGATTTTTAGCATTTAAATAAGAATAGGCTTTGAAGTAATTTTTTTTAAATATCATTTACCAACAGATTTAATTATTTACCTTGATAAATGTATCTATATACAAATAAAGTATCTAAAAATAAAAGTCCT
Source organism: Prochlorococcus sp. AG-363-C20 (assembly GCA_003280295.1). Classification (GTDB taxonomy): domain Bacteria; phylum Cyanobacteriota; class Cyanobacteriia; order PCC-6307; family Cyanobiaceae; genus AG-363-K07. The sequence continues at coordinate 6,683 of QCFI01000030.1, forward strand.
TTTCATCCCATCATTTTTTGAAGTTAGGAAATTCCAATGAATTCAATAAAACTTTTTCTTGAAGTTTTACAATGCAATTTAAAGAGAAACTCCATCTCATTTACTAACTTATTTCTAATTATTAATACCTTTTTCCAATATACAATGACAAAAATTCAACCAAAGCAATAATACAGAGAAGTGAATAGGTAGGAAGAGCATAGCCACACAAAGGACAGGCATGAAAAAAGGCACCCTGCTCACTGGTTAAATCACTGGGTGCCTTTTTTCATCAGAACTCATAGTGAGGAGTACTGATAGTTCTTTTATAATCGATTCAGGGACAAATAGAGCTAAACAAAAATAAAGGTTTTCGAGAAAGCTTTATGTGTTCTAATATCTAAATGTTTTCAGAACACTCATTAGCTGGTTCAAACTGCTTACAAGATAGGTTTTTTTGATCCAATAACTATGTTTAATAGTATGGTTTAAAAACAGGGGAGGGTGGCTTCTGCAAGAGATGAGGTTACGTAATGCCAAAGTCTAGTTTAAGGAAGAAGTTACTCCAACGCTTAAGCCACAAACAGATGAGATAAGCTAAGTCAATAAAATAAAGCTATCTTTAAGCTTAGAAACAAGTAGAAAACCAAAGACTTCTAGTCCTGAAGAATTGGAAGAAAGAATAATAGCAATGAAAAATGTTAATGCAAATATGAATATATTAAAAAGTCAAGACTTCTAATTATCACTACCGTTATCCTTAGTGAATAATTTAGCTAATGTATGTAAGTAAAAAATTACGTATCATTCTAAATCTCCTATAAATAGTGCAAAGATATACAAACAATAACCTTATAAAGATAAATTATCAACTCTCTCGATCATTTAATACATAAGCCTCCCTAAGTACAAGGTATTATAAGAACTACTATTTATGTTTGGCCTCATAGCATAGGTTTCTAAAATCTCTCTGTAGAAGCAATACGCAAGCAACAGTCAATATCACTCTATTTCAGTAGTATAGTACATATTGCAAAATCTCTATTGTGGAAAAACCAGTCGAATTCAGCAAATTTTATAGGGTTCTAAATGCAGCGAAGGAAGGAGAAGAGGGTAAAAGCAGCGAGTTAGAGTCTATGTTAAAGCAATATGAAACGTCTGAAGAAAGTGCAGGTCCTTTACATCAACTAGGAGAAATGTTCTTATATGTAGGCATCTTAGAATTATATAAATACTCTCGCACAAAAGATATTAAAGCTATTGGTCTTCTAGATAAAGAAGGTTGGGACAAATTAGCAGAAGAAAATAAAGCAGATCTACCACCTCTGCTTGCAAATACAATGATTAGATATTCACAAGATAAAAAGCTTTCAAAAAAAATATCGGCAAAGTGGGGGACTTCAAAAAGAGAGCTTGACAATAATATAATGCAAATGGCAAGATATATCACAGAAGGGATAATAGACGCCTTAGAATAATTAGAAAAGGTTTCGAAAACGAGCTTAATTGTTATCCTTATCCTGAATTATTTGATAATTAAGTCAACCTGATTTGTAGGCAATTTATTTGAGGGTAGAGCTTGATTAACTTTCCTCCATGTTATGTATCCAGAAAGAATTAAAAGCATGCTCAAGAGTCCACCCAAAGAAATCTTAAGTAAAGTAGACCATGTTACAAGGATCTCTCGCTGAATATGGTTTGGTTGATTCTTCGAGGTCTCTGCCGAATTACCTATGGTCGAATCATGACTACTTTGTAAGTCAATAACTGCACTTTCTTCGACTTGTGTTCCATTCCTTTTTCTTAATTGTTTTTGAAGATTTAATTCAGAGCAAAGTTGACATATGACCTCACTATTACTCCAAGAGTAGCGGGAAATCAGAACCTGTTTACCACACAAGCTACAGGATTCAAGCTCAGGCACAACAAAAAGTCTAAAATAAACACTAGGATGCGATGGTTTCATGAAATTGACAAGGGCATTAATCAAAGATTTAATTGCAAATTAATGAGTTTCATACAGGCGATTAGAATAAAATCAATTTGAGCAGCTTCAATTTTGTGTTTAACAATTATCAAATACTAAAAAAGATAAGGAATTCAATAAAAAGAGAGGATCTCACTTTTTAGATTTACAGTATATTCAAAAAGATGATTTGAATAATCTTAACTTTTACAATTACCTAATAAATCCTATTCTAATCAGTTCAATCATGAATAAACCTGCTGCAATCTTGGGATGCTCCTTTACTCTTGGGATTAAGAACAAACAAAGTTAATTAAAATCTTAAAAACTAATTGATAGAGCTTATAAGTGCTGGTTTTAATAAGCTATTTTTAAATTGATTATGTATTAATAGTTAATTAAAAGTTTCCTAGTTAAACCATTAATCAGACTCTATTCAGATCATTAAATTAATTATGCAGTCGTTGTTTTATTAAGAGCTGGATCGGGACTTACAACAACAGGCATGCTGTTGGAATTAGAGCGAATTGGGACCACCTTTACTGGTGGAGGTGGTGGCGTTGGCTCATGAACCTTCTCCTTAGGTTGTTCTTCTTGTGAACATGCTTCTAAAGCTTCTCTCAATAAAGAATCAAACGTTGATCCCGGCAGCCTATGTCGAGCAACTTCAAGAAATGTTCTAGGTAAAGATTCAGAAGCGGCACTTTTTAATGCAGGATTATTGCGACGATATTCTTGCTCTTCTTGAATAGCTTTAATAAAACGCAGAGTGACATCACGTTTTGTAGAAGCTTTGATCAAAGTGTCATTATCACCAAAACCATTTGCAGTATCACGCTCAAGATCGCTCAGGCGTCGTTCAAGGCTTGTAAGAACCTCCTCAGCTTCATTACCTATATGTGCCAACTGTCCATCAGAAAGATTTGGCAAATCTGCAACGTAGACCTTTCCATGATCTCGTAGCGTCAAAAAAGTTGGCCTAGGACCTTGTCGATGTGAATTATTGGCATCTAGCCCATTACCTAAGGGACGTCGAGGAGGCACTGGTCCTGCGGAACTACGCCGACGCGTAAGACGCTGGGGATTCTCAAAAGACATAGAAATAAATGAAAGATCTAACTACGCAGTGGCTAAAAGAACTCAGCTTGCATTGGAATAACTTTACTAGCGCACTTAAACGATTGCGAGCCAGGCTTAGTGCTTTAGAACTTCGAAGCAATAAGTCTTATTGAAAATTTAAATCCAACGGCCTGAATTCAAATAGGTAATCCAAGTATCTCTTTACTTCTCGAGTTACTTGCCTCTTCAATTCGACCCATAATCCATGATTCAAATCCATTATTGAGACAAATTTCTAGTACAGAATTCACCGCATAAGCAGGGACGACAAAGCAAAATCCAACCCCTAAATTAAAAGTGTTCCAAAGATCTGTTTCAGGGATATCCCCCACTTCTTGAATCCAATTAAATATCTCAGGCCTATCCCAAGTTGTAATATCCACTAAAGCTTGAAGTCCTTCTGGCAAACATCTAGGCAAATTTTCTGGCAATCCTCCACCAGTGATATGAGCCATACCCCTTAATGGCATCTTATTAAGAAGAAGGTTTTTAACAAGTTGTGCGTAGATAGTAGTTGGCCTAAGCAAGGTTTCTATCAAAGGTAAACGCTCTAATCCAAAGAAGCTTTGCTCATTTATCGGATGCTTAGCCAAAACTTTTCTAACAAGACTAAAACCATTGCTATGCACTCCACTACTTGCAACGGCAATAATCTGGTCACCACTTTGTATTTTGCTTCCATCAATCAAATCTGCTTCTTCCACCACAGCAACACAAAAACCAGCCAAGTCATATCTCCCTTGTGGATAAAAACCTGGCATCTCAGCAGTTTCGCCACCTAGAAGGACACATCCACTTTGCTTACATCCCTCTGCGATTCCTTCAACAACCTTACTCATGGCTTCTGGACTGAGTGCACCGGTTGCGATGTAATCAAGAAAAAACAATGGTTTTGCAGCACTTGTGATGACATCGTTCACACACATCGCAACTAAATCAATTCCTACGCCAAAATGTGATTGATATTCCTGCGCTAATTCAAGTTTTGTGCCCACACCATCTGTTCCTGCTACAAGAAGGGGTCTAACTAATCCTTCAGGTAGACGAATAACTCCACCAAATCCTCCTAAGCCTCCTATAACTCCAGGAAGATGAGTGGCTTCCACGCTGGATTTTATCTGGTCAACAAAAGCTCTTCCTGCCTTTACATCAACACCTGCAGTTTTGTAATCCATAAGTTTCAATGATTCCTATGTTGTTGATGCCTGGAACTTCTTCAGAAGTGATCTACTTCTCCAGTATGCAATCAATCCTCTAAAGGATTAAGGCAACTTGTAGAACAAAGCAACTCAAATTATTGAAAAGATGTTGTGCTGAACTTTTCTGTCCTTCGAACTCAATCAGAGCTTTTGCTCTGGCGAAAGCAACAAAAATCACAAGTTTGCTTTGTCCCAACAATGGGAGGGCTCCATCATGGTCATGGTCAATTAATCAAAACTGCTCAAAGTGCAGGCCTCAATGATCAGGCAGTAGTGATAGTAAGTATTTTTATCAACCCTCTGCAATTTGGGCCTAAGGAAGATTTCGAAAATTATCCTAGGGATCTTGAAAATGATATTGAAATAGCCTCAAAGTTTGGGGCAAGTGCAATCTGGATTCCTTCTCAAAGTCAAGTTTTCCCAGGAGGTCCTGACTCAAGTTTCACAATACAAGTGCCACCTGGACTCAAATCAAAGCTATGTGGCTCAATTCGAAAAGGTCACTTTGATGGAGTAGCTACCGTCATAATCCATTTATTAAGAAGGGTACAGCCACATATCCTTGTACTTGGGGAAAAAGACTGGCAGCAATTTGTAATCCTCCGAGAACTCATAGAAGTGCTAGGCCTCCCTGTGAAAGTGCGTGGAGTGGCAACAGTAAGAGATATAGATGGACTAGCACACAGTTCAAGAAATCAATACCTCAACGAAGCAGATCGAGCAAAAGCCTTAGCTCTCCCCAAAGAAATAACTAAAGCAGCTCAAGATGCAAAAAAAGGGAAAATAGTAGATCTGCATCAAATTAGAACTTCCTTAGAGAACAAAGGATTAGAGGTTGAATATGTGGAAATAGTGGATCCAGAAAAATTACAATCTACTAAAAGTCAACAACACTTTTCTCTCCTTGCTGCAGCTGTTCGCTGTGGAACAACTCGCCTAATCGATCACACCTTTCTTATGTCTCGAAACCCAATTGTTGCCATAGACGGGCCTGCAGGTGCAGGTAAAAGCACCGTTACACGAGCTTTTGCAAAAAAAATGGGGCTCTTATATCTAGATACAGGTGCAATGTATAGAGCTGTAACTTGGCTTATCCAAAAAAATAAAATAAGTCCAAAAGATCAAGTTGCAATAGGAGAACTGGTTAAAAAGTTGAAATTAGAAATCAAGTCATTTGGCAATAATCAACAGATAATAGTTAATGGTAATGACGTCACAAATGCAATTCGCTCGCCAATAGTGACATCCTTAGTTTCTGAGGTCGCTGCACAAAGTTTAGTGCGTAAGGCACTTACTGAACAACAAAAAGCGATGGGAAATTCTGGCGGATTAGTAGCTGAAGGGAGAGATATTGGCACTGCTGTCTTCCCAAATGCAGAATTAAAGATCTTTTTGACTGCCAGCACAGCGGAACGTGCTCGCAGACGAAGCATTGACTTGAAAGAAAAAGGTTATACCTTCCCAACATTAAATGAATTAGAGTCTCAAATCAAAGAGAGGGACAAAATGGACAGCACTCGATCAATATCTCCTTTAGTTAAAGCACAAGATGCAAATGAATTAATTACAGATGGAATGAGTGTTGAAAAAGTAATTGAATCTATAGAAGAATTGTTCCGTATGAGAATTCCTGAAGAAGTGTGGCCTACACCTTTGCACTAAGTTCTTCCAGAAGTCCCTGACAAGAGTCCTCTAACAAATCTAGGACTACTTCAAAACCATTATTTTTACCATAATAAGGATCCGGGACTTCAGACAAGCTAGTTTTTGAAGAATAACTAAGAAGTGGTTTAATCTTTTTAAGTAATTTCAAGTCAATCTCTCTAGCAAGAGAATTTACTGCTGCTAAATTTTCATTGTCCATAGTTAGAATTAAATCAAATATTTTTAAATCATCCAAAGAAATCTGCCTAGCAATGCTTGTAATATTTATCCCTCTTTTTTCAGCTGCCATTATCATTCTTGCATCTGCTTTATGGCCTACATGCCAACCTCCAGTACCAGCAGAATCAACAAAATATTTATGTTCTAGGCCTTTCTTTTTAATCAAATTCAAAAAAACACCCTCTGCAGCAGGTGATCTGCAAATGTTACCTAAACAAACAAATAAAATCTGTTTTTTCATTCAGCAGAAACCTATTTAGAGAAGAAAAGCCAAACTAGACTTAATAAAGAATGATAAGTTAATCATAAATTAAATAAAACATCATTTATAAAAGACTCTGTCCATTCTCTTCCATAAAAACGTGTAAGTAAACCTCGGGCAGGATCCTTAGTTGCTCTATATCTCATATAACTTTTCTGGCCTTTTAAAAGTTGAGCGGATCTCTCTAGAGAAACTACTTCAGCCTTTTGTACTAAATCCAGATAGAGATTTAAATAATCGGTAAAGGCTGCCTTAATAACATCAGAAATCAACTGATCAGCTTCAACCCCTAGTGGAAGCCTGGTCCATAGAAAGGCTGGCGAGAAGTACGATTCTGCTTCTTTCGGGATAGGGCCTCCCGTAGGCAACAAAGATTGCCAATGAGTATGCAAAGGCAGCAAGCGATCCCAAACATTTTCAGTATGCAACTTGTCTTGCTTGAGAACTGGCTGTAGATCCAGAGCCAATAGGTGACCTGAGGGAAGAGTTACAAAATCCACTCCAAAAAAAGGAAGATCATAATTATGTAAAGGGTTTACAAGAAAGTTCAAAACTGAAGCTGTACAAGATGCTTCCACACAAGCTGCTCGAACATGTCGCAGTTTTTTTGTTTGACAAGCCCAAATCTTAGTTTGAGCTTTTTGAGGCTTCGCCCTAGAACCAAAGATAGCTTCCTTAGTAAGAAACTCAGCTGCCACAGGAAATGGCTTTGGCTTTAACAACGAAAAAGCATTATTTATCTGATTTAGAAATGGAGCCCAACGCCATCCCTCAAGAACGAAAGGGTCCATACTGGTCAAACGTTTATGGCTCATGCGATTTGATTAAGTTCATCTGAGGCAGGGACTTATTATTTTTACTAGTGGGGAACAGAAATTCCTGTAAAAAACGTTCAGACCATTGTTTTCCGAAATAACTGGTAAACAAATGGTGAGCAGGATCTCGCTCAGAGCTGTATTGCTCATAAGCAATTTGTAAGCGCTTTACTTCTCCAGGTCTTATTTTGGAAGAGCTTGTATTTGATATCTCTTGAAGAGACCAATAACTATCAAGAAAAGCTGAAAAGGCTTCCGAAATTAAACCATTTGTCTGCTCAATTCCGCCTCTACAAAAAAGCAACCAAGGAGAAAAATATTGATGTGGATCAAATGAGCGCATAATTTCCTGATTACTGAATTCTGGGAAACGATTACGTAATAATTTGAGCCCATCAAAATATTTATCGAAGTAAGCCTTATCTTGAATAAGTGGCTGAAAATCCATTACAGCAACCAACTTAGATGCTTTCCCAAACCACAAAAGATCGATTCCCATAAGTGGTTGTTCATTTATGTACTCTGGATAAGCCACAGAGTTCAAGACTTGCAAATTCCTTCCAGCATCAAGTCTGGTAACCCTCCAACGTCGAAAACCAGGCAACTTCCAGAGCCAACTTCTAATAACGCCTTCTCCATTGATAGCTAAACATTTCTCCAATCCGATAGGAATAGGTTGAGGTTTGCCCCCTCTACCCTTAATGTTCCTATTCAATTCTTCAAGCAAGGGATCAAACATTCAACCTCACTAATGGATTTTGAGCTGGATCAAAGTTCCTCTAAGAGCTAACAAATCGTATTTGCTGGAAGGTAAAAACCAATCATTCATTCAAGAAATGTTCACTAATAATGCAATAGTCACAAAATAGAGCTTGAAGAACCATAGTTCACTTTTCAGATAGTAATTGTAAGTTATAAGCCTTCAGCATAAGAATTATAAGAGCTCTAATTCACTCTTTATTCAGTACTTCCTGAACGTTTTCTTCTTGTAAGGAAGCCAAAAAGGACTTTCCCAATAGCAGCAATTAGATTACCTTCAAGTTCTTTAAAAATATCCATATTCCATTTAAAAGCCTGATTGGCTTCCTCAATAATTAATTCTGCAGTGGATTGAGTAATAGGTAATGAATCAAGTGTTGCACTGTATTTTCTTTTAAAAGCCTTTTCATCCTTGATTCGATCAAACTCATAAAAACGCAATCCATCCTGCTCTGGAAGGTTCATTGCTTTTTGTGCAATGTTTTTAAGAATTTGCCCTCCTGACAAATCACCCATATATCTCGTGTAGTGATGTCCAACAAGCAATTCAGGTGATTCTTTTGCGACTTGACGTATGCGTTCTACATATCCTTTGGCAGAACTTGTTGGCTGCAAACTAGCGGCCCAACCTCTACCGAAATAAAAATTCAGATCTTGCTCAAGAGATTCACAGCGATTGAGCTCTGGATAACAGATGAGACTCACAACAGGATGTCCATCTAAAGCAAGCCTGCCAATTTCTTCTTCCATAGCTCTATAAACAAAATAAAGATCCACAACCAATTTGCGATAGGTTGATTTATCAACAACACCTTTCAAGAAACAACTCACAAAGCCCGTATTCTCGGCCATTGTGTGAGCCTTTTTCGTGCCTTCTCGAAGTTGGCTCGCAAGCGCTAAAGACATTGTTGAACAGAAATGAAAGAATTAACCGAAGCTATAAGCATGACTAGACTTTAAAAGCTGTTGATTGCTCTGGAGTAATAAAAAGAACCTCAAAGCTACTATTGAGTGAAAAAAATACATCATGACTCATCCTGACCAATTGAAATTATGACCAAGAGCATGCAAATACTTGATTTTTCATGACAACTCCTTCGCGAACAAGGAATTAACACTCCTCAGAAACGTTGCTGAACACATTCAGTCATAGGCTGATTTATAGATCCAAGATCCAACCTCATCAATCTTTATGGCTCAATTTGAGAAGCTCAACGTTCCAATGCATGGCTCAGTGATTCGCTTCGTAGATGGCAAGCCTGAAGTGCCTAATGACCCAATCATTCCTTTTATTCGTGGAGATGGCACAGGTGTTGATATCTGGCCAGCAACTCAATCCGTAATAGATGCGGCAGTGAAAAAAGCATATAAGAATCAACGTAAAATTGAATGGTTCAAAATTTATGCAGGTGATGAAGCATGTGATCTGTACGGAACCTACCAATACCTTCCAACGGACACACTAGAAGCTATTCGTAAATATGGCATTGCAATCAAAGGTCCCCTTACAACGCCTATAGGCGGAGGTATTCGCTCACTGAATGTTGCCCTTCGACAAATCTTTGACCTTTATTCGTGTGTACGCCCATGTCGTTTTTACGAAGGCACCCCAAGTCCACATAAACATCCTCAAGATCTTGATGTAATCGTTTATCGAGAGAATACAGAAGATATTTATATGGGAGTGGAGTGGGAAGCAAATGATCCAATTGGAATCAATTTAATTAACCATCTAAATTCAGTAGTAATCCCCTCAAATGGCAAACTTGGACAACGTCAAATCCCCAAAGGTTCAGGCATAGGTATCAAGCCAGTTAGTAAAGAAGGCAGTCAAAGACATATCCGGAAAGCTATTCAACATGCCTTAAGACTTCAAGGAAAAAAACGTCATGTAACTCTTGTCCATAAAGGGAACATTATGAAATTCACTGAGGGTGCATTTCGAGATTGGGGTTATGAACTTGCAACAACTGAATTCCGTGAAGTTTGTATTACCGAAAGAGAAAGTTGGATTCTTGACAATGCCCAAAATATTAATGACCTCAGCTTGGAACAAAATGCAAAAATGATAGACCCTGGATATGACTCTCTCACTCAAGAAAAAAAAGATAGTGTTTGCGGAGAAGTCAAGTCAGTAATAGAAGCAATAGGGAAAAGTCATGGAAACGGAAGATGGCGAGAAATGGTATTAGTCGACGATCGCATTGCGGACAGTATCTTTCAACAAATTCAAACAAGACCTCAAGAATACTCAATCCTTGCAACGTTAAACCTCAATGGAGACTACATTTCTGACGCTGCGGCTGCAATTGTAGGTGGGCTAGGAATGGCACCTGGCGCAAATATTGGTGATACAGCAGCCATATTTGAGGCTACACATGGCACTGCTCCAAAACATGCTGGACTAGATAGAATCAACCCAGGCTCAGTGATTTTGAGTGGTGTAATGATGTTAGAATTTCTAGGTTGGAAAGAAGCAGCTGATCTAATAATAAAGGGACTAAGTAAATCAATATCAGACAAAAAAGTCACCTATGATCTGGCTCGTTTAATGGAACCACCTGTGGAACCATTAAGCTGTAGTGGATTTGCGAGTTCTGTTATTGAACGATTTTAAGTGGATAAATAAAAAGCATTCATATTAATCAAACCCGAGTTTATAATTTCTCTTGGTTCAGTTCAAAATATAGTTTATATGTTATTTTCCATTAATTTCCAAGCAGTTAAAAGCGTTTCTTTCTCACCCAAATTACCAGGGAAAGTAACAACAGGAAGACCTTTTGCCTCCATATAAGTATCAGCACATACAATAGACAAGCCAGGCAATAATTGACCTTTTAAATTTACTAAATTCACCTTTAATCCTTTTTCAAGTAGAACATGAGTGGTGATACCTCCTTTGCTTATGACATATCCCAATTGAGCACTGACCTGCGCGACTAAGCGAGCCATTAGTTCTGCAAGAGAGTTCCCAAAGTTTACCCTTGCTTGAGCTGTGGCAAAGGGAAGCTCACCCCTACTTGAAAACAAAACTGGGGTCTTACCAGAAGCCAAAATGGCATTCAACTGATCTATCCATTTAATTTCCCAATCAAATAGCTTTTGATTAGGAAGTTCACCTGCTAGAACACGCTCTATTTTTTGAACTGATAATTCAATCCCTTCACAAGAAGGATTCTTAAGCAACAAGTCTAATTGCTCATCAGCTAATGGAACATAAGAACCTACTGTCACCAAACCTGGCTTGAACTCACCAGAATTAGATTTCAGTCTTAGGGAAGAAAGTGCACCCTGATCACAGGATTTAGTAGGGATATTCGCCAAACCATTAATAAGACTTGCAGCCGAACGGAAAAGGAAACGTTTCTGACCTCTCAAGCTTCTAACAGCTTCACCTAAAACAGCCAAATGAGAAGGAAATTCAGCATCAACTACAACAGGTTTATTCCCAACAAGGTCTAATAACCATTCCTCTAATTTCTTCATTCCAATTCTGGAATCAAAAGCAGCATCGAGTATTTCAGAAGTAAGTCTCCCAACATTTTGAGCAGCAATATGCCCTTTACTCTTCTCCTCCAACCAAAGAGCTAGGTCACTAGTTGAATAACCAAAAGTACGATCTTTAGCAAAGGGCGTGTTATGAACTGGAGAACCATTCAGCAAATGAATACCATTAACAGTAGTTCTTCCGCCCTCAAAAAAAGCAGGCACATGAATGGTTGCATCAAATGGTCCTAATTCTTCATTGATAATTGCTGGCTCTAGAACACCATGCCCACGAAGAGTTGAGTCCCCTCTACTAACAAAAAAAATTTCTTCCAATAAAAGGCCTTCACTTAGAGCTGCTTGGATGACTGATTTACACAATTCACGAGTTCTTGCAGTAGCCAAATCTGGAGGAAGAGAACGTGTATTCGCTAAAAGAAAAAATAAAGGAGAATGATGCTTTAAAGCAGCAGCAAGATTATCCTTATCCCAACGCAAAAGAAGAAGACAGTCACTAACAGTCTGGGAGCCTGTTGGATCATCATCAAAAACAATAATCTGCATGAAAGAATTCTTTTACTTCTACATTTTCAGTTGATTCAAGATATTAATAATGCTTCCAACTCTCAGGTATAGTAACGAATGAAGAATCTAATTTTCCTACAGAATCACAGCCTAAAAGCTTCATTGTACGCAAAATATCTGTTCTAAGAATATCAATAGCACGTGCAACTCCAGGACCTCCTCCTGCCGCAAGTCCATAAGCGTAAGCTCTTCCAATCAATACTCCTTTTGCACCCAAACACAAAGCCTTAACGACATCCCCACCCCTACGTATTCCTCCATCTAACAGAACATCAATTTGACCATTTACAGCCTTAACTATCTCTGGAAGAACCCTAATTGTTGGTGCAACACTATCTAATTGTCGCGCACCATGATTAGAAACAACTATTGCATCAACACCTAAATTCATAGCTTTCTTTGCATCATCTCCTATGTGAACTCCTTTAACGATAATTTTGCCTCCCCATGCCTCACGTATCCACTGCAAATCATCCCAAGTTACAACCGATTGTTCCAAGGCCGGGGCTATTTCTGTATACCCCATTGGACCATCATCCAAGACAACATTCGGGAAGTTCATCAATCCACCATCACCTAACCATTGTGTAAGCCAACAAGGTTTAATAAGCATCTGAGAAAGAAAAGGAAGCATGGTCAATGGATTTCTGGAAAGCAATTCTTTTGTCCCATTGCGTACATCACGTTCACGCAATCCTGAAACAGGAGTATCAATGGTAACTACGATTGCCGAATAGCCTGCTAATTTAGCCCTTTCAATAGTTTTCAAAGCAACTTCTTTTCCTCCTAGCAAGTAAAGTTGATACCAAGCAGGAAAATTTGTAGCCTCCTTTACTTCTTCTAACCTACAACCTGATAATGTTGAAAGAGTATAACCAGTGCCAGCAATTCCTGCCTCACGAGAAGCAACAACTTCACCTTTTGGATAAAAAAGCCTACTACTTCCTACAGGTGCAAGAAGGAAAGGCAAATTAAAATCTTGGTCAATAATATTAATAGACAAATCACAAGTAGGTGTAGAAACTGCACATCTAGGTCGAAAATATATCTCATTAAATGCACTACAATTCTGGGATAAAGTTTGTTCCCTATCAGCACCACTATCTATATAATCAAAAACCATCTGTGGAAGTCGATTCTTTGCTAAAGAACGAAGATCTCCAACATTGACAACGTTTGGTGCTGCAACATTAGCTCCCATCTGAATAAACAAAATATTTTAATAAATGGATTCTAAGATATCTGCGGAATTACTGTAGGGCGAGAAGTCAAAATGACAAATATCAATAAAAAATAAAAGTATAATCAATTCTTAGGATAATGATTATTGATAGT
>QCFI01000031.1 GCA_003280295.1 Prochlorococcus sp. AG-363-C20
AACTAATAATGTTTTACTTAATCCTTCAGCTGCACAAGTTGCAAGAATGGGATTGTCATGTGTAAGGATCTCAATAAGCGCAGCTACGTTATATCCACCTATCATTGTTCCTAACAGCCTGGTGGCTTCTAGGGGTGTTAATAAAGGACTGTCGATGCTTCCTTTGGTGACTTCTCGTAACCAATTTGCTTTGACATATGAAGCATTATCAACTCCTGGTGGTATTCGATTTTTGAGAAGCTCTAAGAGTGTTTGCTCTTCATTAAGGGGAGGATTTTGTAGCAGTTTTGTGAGTTCCTGAACTTGTTCTGCATTTAAAGGAAGTGCAGGGATGCCTTGGGCTTTACGTTCTGAAGCAAGCTGACGATAGGCACTCAGCATTAAGTTATCTCCTTAAATAGGGTGGAAAATACTCCTTTAATCTTGTCCACTTTCCCATGTCGCTGGAAGTTGAATGCTGAAATACAAGTTCTTGATGCTTTGAGCGCGTAATTTCTCTAGTCTTTATAGTGCTGAATAAGAGATTCAATGACCACCACATCTGATTTACATGTGGTGGAGACTAGGCCATTGGTCCCACCTGGCTTTCTTCATCAGGATTACCCAATAGATTTAGATGCCGCCAACACAGTAGCTCTTGCCCGACAAAGGATTCAATCAATTCTTAAAGGTCAAGATCCTCGTTTATTGGTCATTGTTGGTCCGTGTTCTGTCCACGACATTAATGCTGCTCAGGATTATGCAAATCAGTTAAAGCCTTTGAGAGATAAGTATGCAGCGCATCTTGAAGTAGTTATGCGTGTTTATTTTGAAAAACCTAGAACGACTATTGGATGGAAAGGCCTTATTAATGATCCACATCTGGATGGTTCATATGACATTAATACTGGTTTAAAACAAGCTCGATCATTGTTGTTGGATTTAGCAAGGGAAGGTATACCTACAGCAACTGAATTGTTAGATCCAGTAGTGCCTCAATACATTGCTGATCTAATTAGTTGGACAGCAATTGGCGCGAGGACCACTGAAAGTCAGACACATAGAGAAATGGCTTCTGGTCTGTCTATGCCAATTGGATATAAGAACGGTACTGATGGAACTATCACGATTGCTATTAACGCGATGCAGTCAGCTTCAAAACCCCATCACTTTTTGGGTATTAATCGTGAGGGTAAAGCCTCAATTGTTAGTACTACTGGTAACCCTGATGGCCATCTTGTTTTACGAGGCGGCAAAAGTGGTACTAATTATCATCTTGATGCTGTAAAAGCTGTTTCTCAAGAACTATCTCAAGTTGGTTTAGTTGATCGTTTGATGGTGGATTGTAGTCATGGTAATTCACAAAAGGATTATCGTAGGCAAGCTGACGTTCTTAGAGAAGTTATTGCGCAGATTACACAGGGTTCCACTCATGTTATGGGTGTGATGTTAGAAAGTCACCTTTTAGAGGGGAATCAAAAGCTCTCAGCTGATTTATCTGCTCTTACCTATGGTCAAAGTATTACAGATGCATGTATTGATATAAATACAACGGCAATTTTGCTGGAAGAACTAGCAACAACAGTAGCGAAATCGTTATTTTGAATATATTAAGCGGCTAAAGAATAATTAGTTGCTCAACCATAACCATCCATAGCTAACACCTATTGGCACAGTCAAGTTGTCAATCCCCCAAGGACCTATTTGCTCAAGAAGTACTGCTAGACACACTATCGCGATTAAAGGTAGGGGATAGATGGAAGTTTCACTTATGGATCGTATTAACATTAGAACAAATGCCCCTGTCAATCCCATTGTTAGAGTCCCTGCCAATGATTTGCGTTGATTAAAAATTAGCCAATTAGGTGAGCGCAATTGACGACCTATTAACCCAGCAAGGCCATCTCCAAATGACATTACAAGTACTCCCGCACTAACTGCAGCAGCATTTTCCGGCCATAAAAAAATAAGTAAAAATGTAATACTTAGCCCATAAGCAATAGTTCCAAAACTTTTACGATTGACGTCTTCAAGAGCAGGCAACAATTTAAGTTGATGATTAATTATTAGAGTGATGGTAATGAAACTGGCTATAGGAATTGCCAATTCTGCTGGCACTTGAAATACCCATGCCAATGCAATAACAGGGCCAGTGCCAATGTGGACTATTTTGCGACTTAACTCTTTTTGCTCAGGAAATAATTTTCTGCAAAGGACCGCACTCAATAAGATGGTACTGATCCAGATAAGAATGACGATGATTCCGTTGATGCTGCTCAATTTAAATTAGGCAGCTTGTTGATGATTAGTCATTACGCGTAGTTTGAGAATGGCTTTTGCTTCCAATTGTCTTACTCGTTCTCTTGAGACATTTATCTGTCGTCCAATTTCAGCAAGAGTGAGAGGTTCTTCTCCGTCTAAGCCAAATCGTAATCGTAAGATTTTTTGCTCTCTTTCATTCAATTGCGATAGCCAACCACCTAGATGTTCTTTTTGGATACTGCGATCCATTCCTTCCATTGGTTCATCACAATTTGGGTCTGGAATAAGCTCTCCTAAAGTGCTGCGATCTTCTTCTCCTCTTGCATGTGCATCTAGAGATGCGCATGGTGCACTTTGAGTTACTAAATCTTCAAGATCCTGAGGTTCGATTCCCATAGCATGCGCCAGTTCTAAGCGATTTGGTTGGCGACCAAACCGATGAGAAAGCTCTCTTGAAATGCGGCGCATTTTTGACAGCTTTTCACTGATGTGAATTGGAAGACGAATAGTACGAGCGCTATTATCTATGGCTCTTGTCATTCCCTGACGGATCCACCAATAAGCATATGTTGAAAATTTGTAACCCATTGCTGGATCAAATTTGTCAACTGCTCGCTCAAGACCAATAGCGCCTTCCTGGACAAGGTCCAGAAGCTCAAGACCTTGATTTTGGTATTTCTTTGCGACACTGACTACAAGCCGGAGGTTGGCTGCCATCATCCGATCTCGTGCTCGTTTTCCCATACGAATTTGATGGCGTTGACGAGCATTTTGTTGTTCTAAAGGCAATTCCAACAATTTTTTCATTATTTGCACGTGATGAGCAAGTTCAATTTCTTCGGCAGGGGTTAGAAGTGGAACTCTTCCTATGCTGCTTAAATAGAAACCGATTGCATCAGTCCCAAGTCGACCACTATTTCGGTGATGTCCGCGAGAGCTATTGCTACTTTCATTGGCTTTTCTTCTGCGCTGCTTCTTTGTTGATGCCAACACAGCTTCTGGTGATTGTGCACTAGAAGTATTCTGTGAAGTTTCCAGAGGGATCCCCATCACCCTGGCCTCCTAAATTAGATTTGGCTGGAATTTAGCACTGTTAATGCATATTAGACATTACAAATTGGAAATCTTTCAGTAACCCTATAAAACATGGTCAATTTTTCGATTAGGTAAAAAATACAGAATGAATGTATTCAGATACCTTTTAAGTATTTGTACTTTCTTTCTGGTTCCATAGTTCAATTAGTTGATTTTGTGAACATCTTGTTTCTTTTTCTGGTTGACGTTGGATAAAACTGCCATCGTTTTGCATTTCCCAGGCGTCTCGGTTGTCATTTAGGTAAAGCTCAAGAATTTGTTCTAATTGTTTTTTTAACTCTTTTGAATCTATTGGCGTTACTGCTTCTACTCGTCGATTTAAATTTCGCTTCATCCAATCAGCACTGCCTAAAAATACATCTGGATTACCATTGTTTGCAAACCAAAAAATCCTGGAATGTTCAAGAAATCTTCCAACAATGCTAATGACCGTAATGTTTTCACTAAGACCTTTTCGCCCTGGATAGAGACAACACATTCCTCTTATGATTAGGTCAATCTTGACTCCAACATTAGAAGCTTTATAAAGAAGATTAATAATATTTGGATCAACGAGTGAATTCATTTTTGCTTTTATATGACCTGACTTTCCATTTTTAACATGTTTGATTTCTCGATGAATGAGAGATTCGATCCCTTTCCTTAGACTTACAGGAGCTACTAGTAATCTTCTGAAGGATTGTTGTTTTGAGAATCCAGTTAGATAATTGAATAGTTCGACTAAATCTTGACCTATTTCTGGGTTTACAGATAATAAACTAAGATCTGTATATAGCTTTGAAGTTTTAGAATTATAGTTGCCTGTTCCAATATGGAAATAACTTCTTAGATGCTCTTTTTCTTTTCTAATTACTAAGGCGACTTTTGTATGTGTTTTAAGACCTATAACACCATATACAACATGAACGCCAGATTGTTCAAGGTGTTTAGCCCATTGAATATTATTGTCTTCGTCAAATCTTGCTTTTAGCTCAACGAGTGCCATTACTTGTTTGCCATTCTCAGAGGCTCTGATTAATGCAGCGATAATTGGGGAGTCTTTTGAGATTCGATATAGAGTCATTTTTATTCCCATTACAAGGGGATCATCAGCAGCTTGATTTATGAATTCTTCTATTGAAGTGGTGAACAAATCATATGGATGATGGATGAGTAGATCTTGTTGACGCATTATGGAAAAAATGTCTTTAAATTCTTCTTCATTGATTGAACCATCTTCTAATAATCCTCGCTGACTACTTTTGAGGGAGTTATGAGTGATACCTTGATGAGGTTCATTCTTGAGATGTGGCAGCTGAAGATTTACTAAGTTAGATAGGTCATCGAGGCCTAATAAACCGTTTACTTTATAGAGGTCTTCTTCTTGAACTGACATACCTTCCATTAATAATTCTAGAGTTGCTTTAGGCATATTGTTTGAGACCTCTAGTCGTACTATTTCGCCTCCTATGCGTCTTTTCCGAAGGCCTTGTTCTAAAGCACTCATTAGGTCATCGGCTTCAATATCTCTAAGCTCTAGATCAGCATCTCTAGTAACTCTAAAAAAGTGATGATCTTGAATTTTCATGCCTGGAAATAGCATCTCTAAGTTGAAAGCAACAATTTGTTCCAGCGGTACTGCAATATGTAATGGTTCAGCTTTGACTTCACTTAGATGATTCGGAAGATATACAAACCTTTCCATTGTTTTTTGAGGTACTTTGACTCTTGCAAATTGTTTTTGATTTGTTTCAGGGTCAATGATTATTGCAGCTACGTTCAAACTCAGATTGCTGACAAATGGGAAGGGGTGAACTGGGTCAACTGCTAAAGGAGTTAAAATTGGGAAAACGGCTGTTTGGAAATAATTATTAATCCATATTTTTTGGGGTGAATTGAGTTGTTCGTAATTAAGTAAATAAATATTTTCTTGTGATAGTTGGATTTTTAAATGTTTTTCGTAATGATTTTGTTGCTTCTCAAGTAAAGGGATTAGATCTGATCTGATGCTTTTAAGTTGTTCTTGGGGTGTTTTTCCGTCTTCACTTTTTTTTGTAATGCCAGCATCGACTTGTGACTTTAGGGAGGCGACACGAACCATAAAAAATTCGTCGAGGTTATTGCTGAAGATTGCGCTAAATTTTGCTTGTTCTAGTAATGGTGTGCGTTGGTCAAGTGCTTGAGAGAGCACTCTTGTATTGAAATTAATCCAGCTTAGTTCTCGATTGACATACTGGATTTGAGTATTCACATCTTTAGTCATTGAATAATATTTGTTTGTTGATTTTGGGATCTACTTAGAAACTTAGCAAGGATGAAATATGAGAGTTAGAGCTTGCTGTTTTTAATTGAATTTTGGTTGCTGTTTCCCTCCAGCTAGGGGATTACCTGAAATCAATGTAATTACTAGTATTAATAAACAAGTAGTGCCATAGAAAGGACTTCTCTCTCCTAAGACGTCGTAACACAAACCTGCTGCACTAGCGCCTATAAAAGTTCCCAAACTCTGCAGTCCTTGCAAGCTCCCAAGTACAGCTCCTTGTCCTGTCGCATTTAATCGTTTTGATATCAGAGCCCGTAAACAAGGTGTTACTAGTCCTGTTCCAATTGCTAATACGGCGACTGAGCTAAACACCATAGGGATTGAATTATCTTTATTTGCAAGAGTTAAAAGAATACATCCTGCGATTACAAAACCTACACCTGACAGTGTAAGTCGCCATTCTCCAAAGCGATTGACTAATGGACCAATTAATCCACCTTGAACTACCATAGCGACAACTCCTACAACGACGAATGCTTGACTAGACTGTTGGGGCGTCCAACTAAATGCTTCTTTTAAATAAAGCACTAAAATAGCTGTGAACCCGTTGAAGGCCATAAAGAAGATAAAGAAGGCCAGACAAAGTCGTCGTGATACAGGGTTTATGAAAACAAGACGTAGCTGATTAAAAGGATTTAGCGTTCCTGTCCGTAGTAAAGATGTACGTTCTGCTTTGGGTAATGTTTCAGGCAATATCCATATGACTAAAATTAAGTTTGAGCATGCAAATAGTGTTGCTGCCCAAACGGGAAGTGTGACGCTGAATTGTGCAAGAGCAGTTCCAAGACCAGGACCTAGTACGAAACCTAAACCGAAGGCTACACCTATGAGTCCAAAGCTCTTAGCGCGGTTTTCTGGAGTAGAAATATCAGCTAATACAGCAGTAGCAGTTGCAGCCGTTCCCCCACTGGCTCCATCTATGATTCTTGCTGCGAAGAGAAGTAGAAGCGGAAAACTGCTTGCCCAGACTGGTAGAAGGTTGGTCCAGTTGAGAGTCACAGTTATTGCAAAAAGAAAAAGCCCAATAACAGAGCCTGTGACACATGTAATGATTACTGGCTTTCTGCCAAATCGATCACTAAGTGCTCCTATTAAGGGTGCTACTGCAAATTGTGAAATCGCATAAGTTCCTGCTAAAAGTCCCAGAGTTTTTCCACTAGTAGCAAAACGTTCAAGTAGGAATGGCAGCAAAGGGAAGACAATAGTTTCTCCTAGCCTGTCATTTAATAGGGTTATAAAAGCGCTAAGCAGAGTAGGGATCTTGAACCTTGGCACAGAGCTACGTTTCAGTATTAATCTCACCATCCCACACAAGTTGTTCAATTGACTGGATGAGGTCTAGTTGAGATGTCCAAAAATTATGAATTGAAAGCACTGAGGAGTTCGGATCATCTTGCTGTTAGGGAAATTTATGCGGATGCGATTGAATCTCAAGGTGAAAGTTTGTATACAAAAGAACAAATTCAATCTTGGGCTGGTTTGGCTTGGGTGCCAGGTGTTTTAGACAGACTTCTTTTCGAAGGTAGAGGTTGGATTAGTCTTGAGAATCAGCAAAATGAAGCATTTGCGGTGAGATATCCTTTGGATCGCTTGGCATTACTCTATTGCCGTGGTCGCTCGATGCGCAGAGGTCATGCGACTGCCTTGCTTAATCGGTTGGAATCAGAGGCGTTTGAGGAAGGACAAACTCACTTATTTACAGAAGCAAGCTTTTTTAGTTATTCAATGCTTTTGAGACGAGGTTGGATTCTTATTACTCCTAAAAGAATTGCGATAGGTGGTGTGAGCTTTGTTAGCTTTTCCATGAAAAAATCTTTTTGAGGAAGCTTATTGATTGCTCATGTGCTGATTTTTTCTCTCCAAGAAATTAATTGCTTAAGGATAATTTTTGCTGATCCTGAGGCCATACATTCTTCTGCTTTGTTGATACCTTCTTCAAGGCTTTTTGTGATACCAGCGAACCATAAATAGGCCCCAGAATTCCACTTAAGTGCTTCTTTTAAAGGACCTTTATTTTCTATAGCTTGTAAGGCATATTTACGCCAGTCTTTAAGATTGCATAATTTCTTATCTTCTCCAGAACATTTGTAATCATGGGGATTCAGGATGATTCGTTCTAATTGGTGATTATTCACAAGTCCTGTTATACATGCACGATTGATTGGGAGGTCTGTCCCTCCTTCAAGCCCTTTGATTGAAAGTAATTCTCGTTCGCCAATTAGTTGAAGTGCTTTGAATGCTCTTTTTTCAGTTGGCGGATGAACAAATCCACTTACCAGTAGATGATCTCCTTGATGAGCTGTCCATATTAGCTCCATACTCGCTATTGTAGACCGCTTACCTATCTCCTCTCGATAACTAATGAGTTTATCGGCTAAAGGGAAGTGATCTGGTTGATAAATGAATGCAAATCCCTGTTCTTGAAAGCAAGTTTGTACTTTTTGGATTGAGATACCTTTTAGTTGTAGACCTAATTCGTTAAAGAGCTCTATGGTTGGGATACCAAATTTGATTGGCATTCGCTGGCCTCCTTGCAATACCACTGGTTGGTTTGCACTTAAAAGTATGAGAGTAGTGAGAGGATAGATAGGTAAGGTTCGGTCGCGACCATCAAATGGCATGCCAAAGCAAATGGGACGACGTTGTCCGTTGCGAGATGAAAGTTTTGGACCTAACTCTTGATAGGTTTTAAGCATTCCGGCAAGTTCTTGTGGTTCAGGACGCCGAATACGATGGGCAATCATGAAAGCTCCAATTTGTGCAGGCGTTGCTTTACCTGTAAGAATTAGTTTTAAAGCTTCTGCAGCCTCTTTTTGACTAAGTCCACGGCTGGTGTGCTGACCACTGCCGATTTTTCGGAGGTATTTTTTGAACAGTTCTTTGTCTACAACCACTTTAGTGCCTGATTTTTTTAGAGGAAACCGTTTTGTAGAGTCTTGCTTATGGGAGCGTAGTTTTGCTAATTTTTGATCAAACTGGAAACCAAAATTTAGTTTAAAAATACAATCCTTATAAAATGAGATGTGAACTTTTTCGTATTGTAATTCCATTACTTGATCAATTTTGATTTATGGGGCCCACTATGAAAATCATTGGAATTAGATTTTCCTTATGAGCTGTGTTTTATTTTTTATCACTGATATGCGAAATAAACAGGTTTTGGGTTTCGCAAGAAAAATTCCATTTTCTTTTGGTTTTCAATCATGGCATCTTGATTTATTTGTAGTGTTGAGACATCTGTCATGACTGAGGCTCAATATGGAACTGTTTACCTTGTAGGTGCAGGACCTGGTGATCCTGACTTGTTGACTGTTAAAGCACAGCGATTGATCTCTCAATGTGATGCTTTGGTTTATGACTCTTTAGTCCCTCAAGAAATATTAGAGTTGGTGTCAGACTCTTGTCAGCTATATTTTGTTGGGAAGAGACGTGGTCAACATTCTGTACCACAGTCAAAAACTAATTCCGTTTTAGTCGATATGGCTCGTAGTTTATCTTGTGTAGTTCGTTTAAAGGGAGGTGATCCCTTCCTTTTTGGACGTGGGGCTGAGGAAGCGGCTTATTTAGAACGACAAGGAGTACCAGTGGAGGTTGTCCCCGGAGTAACAGCTGGCATTGCCGTACCTGCTTATGCTGGCATTCCTGTGACACATAGACTGGCAGGTTCTTCGATCACCTTTGTCACTGGGCATGAGGATTTTGATAAGCGCCGCCCTTTTGTAAATTGGCAGGCCTTGGCTAAGGCCAGTGATGGACTGGTGATTTATATGGGTTTACATAATCTTTCATATATTGTTAATGAATTACTTATTGGAGGCCTCTGCCCTTCTACTTCATCAGCAGTCATTCAGCAGGGTACTGTAATTGGTCAAAGATGTATTAAAGCTCCATTGAATGAACTTGTTCGACAAGTAAATAAACTCCAATTTCACTCGCCTTCGATCGTTATGATTGGTTCATATATAGATTTTCAAGTTGAAGCTTGTTCCCCTGAACCTGCCAATGTGACGATGCCAATTTTGTTTTAATTTTCTGATTGGCTATAATTTGATATCTAGGAGTGAAAGCCAAAGTTGTTTGGGATCGGAATAAATATTCAAGTATTGATTATTTAATTTTTTGATTGGTCTGCAACTAAGACTATTAATTAGTAGCCATTCATCTCCTGGATATGGTTGGTGGTGAATATTAGCTTCTTTTATTATTCCAGAATTTAGCCCTTGCTGTCTCATGACTCCAGCTAAGCAACCGCTGTCTAACGGTGGAGTTATCCATTGACCTTGACGCTTGATTATTAGGTTTGCGGTGGTGCCGCAACATAATTCCCCATTAGTGCTGAGTAATAAGGCGTCATCATATCCAGCGATGTTAGCTTCATGCTTTGCTTGTATTGACTGGTTGTAGGCAAATGTTTTGCATTGACTGAGCCTGCTAGTAGCATTACGTCTTTCACACGAACTAATTAAAGTTGATATAGAATGAAAATAGGGATCTGCCTGATTTATCTCTAGCCAAAAGCGATGCTGAGAAGACTCTCTCTGCTCTGTCCATACTCCGATTCCACGAGTGATATTATTCCCTCTAGTCCAATTGAGACGAAGTACACAATTGCTGTTTTCTAATGAGGCGCGATTAAGCCCTTCTCTAATAAGAGATCGTAACCAAACTTCTGAAGGAGGTGATGCCATTTTTAGAATCGATGCACTATTTTGCATACGATTTAAATGACTATTAAGAAGTTGGGGTTCTCCTTGATATATCAGAATAGTTTCAAAAATCCCATCTCCAAAATTTAATCCACGATCACAAATTGGAATCCTAATATGACTTGTAGGCCCCCATTCACCATCACACCAGCCGATGTTATGGACAGTTTTGTTTTTCATGTTAATGCCTTGAGTAGTGGCATTAACTTCCAATTTAGTTCTTGTGCTTCTTTCGTTGAATCAGAGTCAGCGACGATACCGCATCCAGCATTTGCTCTTAGTGTTGTTTCTTGAAGCATTAAAGATCGAATAAGAATGTTGCTGTCGAATGTTCCATCCCAGTTGAGATGTATAAGTGATCCGCAATAGGGACCTCTTGCTATTGGTTCAAGTTCGTATAGACGTTGACAGGCTCTCAACTTTGGAGCACCACTGATTGAACCTCCTGGCCAAGAGGCTTCTAACAGATCCACCCATGTTTTGTTTGGTTGTAAACAGCCTTTTATTATCGAAGTTAGATGATGTACTTGTGGATAACTTTCTAGCCCTACTAATTGGGGTACATGGATAGAACCTGGTTGACAGACTCTACCTAAGTCATTTCTTAGTAAGTCGACGATCATTATATTTTCTGCTCTATCTTTTGGGCTACATACAAGTTCAGCAGCCATATCTGCATCTTGTATTGGGTCGGAATGGCGTGGCCTTGTACCTTTAATTGGTCTTGTTTCTACTTCGCCAGTAGGTAGTACTTTTAGAAAACGTTCTGGTGAAGTTGAAATTATGGCTTCATGCTTAGCTTTACCTGCTCCGATTATAAGTCCTGAAAAAGGAGTAGGAGAATATTTTCGAAGTCGTTGAAAAAGGTCAATTGGAAGAAATTCCTGTGGCAATATTGTTGTGCAACAGGCTGTGAGATTTGCTTGGAAAATATCTCCACTTGCAATTAAGTCTCTTATTTGATTGACATTCCGTGAGTAATCATCTTTTGTTGTGAGCCATTTCCAAGAATTTATAGGTATTCCATCTATTTGCTTTGTTTTTATTATGTTTATCTTTTTCCTATTATTTTTATTCCATGTTTGAATTTTCTTTAACCAATATGCAAATTCTTCAAAACGATATTTATCACATCCTTCAAGCCATAGCTGCTTCTTCTGTAGGTCGAATTTCAGGACTGGATCATGAGATGCAATCCAAAGTGTAGCCATTTGATCAGGCTTCCATGGATTACAGGGTTCTACCCAAGCTCCTGCTTCATAGCTAAGCCAGCCAGTCCAGTGACCAGGCTTTAAAGCTCTTAGTGCTTGAAAAGGATTTAATGCATGTTGATCCTTAGGTAGTCCACGACAGCAGATTTGTTCAATTGGGTTTACTGCAAGAGTGACCCATCGACCGATTTTGCTTCCATCACCATCTAACCAAACAAATCCAGCGTCTCCCCAGACATTGATGAGTTGTTGAGCTATTAATTCTGGTTCTTGCCAAGGAAATAATTGTCTATCGGGAACGATCACGATTGTTTATCACTACATAAGTCTGATCTGCCTACTCTTTTTAATGCTGCATCACGAATACGGCAGCTGTCACAAACTCCACAAGCTCTTGTTTGTCCGTTGTAGCAACTCCATGTTTTCTCTATTGGCACTTTTAATCTTAAAGCCTCCTCAATAATTTGAACTTTATTCCAATGAATAAGAGGTGCGTATAATTGGACACCGCGCTTTTCACGGCCAGCTTTGCTAGAAAGATCAGCGAGTGCTTGGTATGCGGCTAGATAATCAGGTCTACAATCTGGATATCCAGAGTAATCCATAGCATTAATTCCTAAGACAAGTTGTTTAGCTCCTCGGGCTTCTGCAAGACTAAGGCCAATAGCAATAAAAACAGTATTTCTTCCAGGTACATAAGTACTTGGTATGACTCCTTCAATTAGCCCTTCATTAGGGATGGTTTGTTTCAGATCTGTTAGTGAGGATCCGCCCCAGGCTGCCAAGTTGATATTGATAATTTGATGTTCGTTCAGCTTTAAATAATTAGCCAAATAAGATGCAGCTTCTAATTCACGTTGATGTCGTTGACCATAGTTGAAAGATAAGCCTATTACTTTTTGGCCTGCTTCTTTGGCCATTGCGGCGGCTGTTGCAGAATCTAATCCTCCTGACAGAAGGGCAATCGTTGTCACTTGATTCATATTCGACTTGCTTTACAGCACTCCAAGCCATTTGTGAGTTTGCATGCTAAGTCTCCAATTAGGATTGTTTTTCACATATTCAATGGCTAGCTTGTGACCTTCTTTATTGTTCCAAGCTGGCTGAAGGAATAATAAAGGCTGTTTGAATCTTGGAGTTTTATTGGCGATATTCTCTGCAAATAAAAGATCATCTTTTTCATTTATTACTACTTTTAACTCTTGACATGTGTTGAGCAGTTCTAATCTAGGCAGTGCATGTCTTTTTGGTGAAAGACTGATCCAGTTCGGATTACCACTGATTGGATCTACTCCACTTGTTTCAAGATGGATTGGGAGAGCTTGCTTCCCTTGAGAAGTTGTAATTTGTCTAATTGCATCGCAAAGAGGATTTAGATTATGATGCAATGGTTCGCCACCAGTAATCACAACAAAGGCAGCTCCTTCATGTCTTGCATTGGCTACTTCTTGGGAGAGATTGGTGACGCTTTCTTGTGTAGAAAAATCCTCAGTCCAGGAGTTTTTCGTGTCACACCAAGGACACTTGACTCTGCATTTGGCTAGTCTAATAAAAAAGGCACTGCGACCTGTATGTGCCCCTTCTCCT
The DNA here is from genome assembly GCA_003280295.1 of Prochlorococcus sp. AG-363-C20. Taxonomy (GTDB): domain Bacteria; phylum Cyanobacteriota; class Cyanobacteriia; order PCC-6307; family Cyanobiaceae; genus AG-363-K07. The sequence continues at coordinate 13,143 of QCFI01000031.1, forward strand.
TGCAATGAGTGAAACCGCTCCAATACTGGTAGTGTTGATACCATTAAGGTTGATTAGAAAATTCTTTCTGTATAGGAGTTTTTGTTTGTCGGATTGCTTCGTTGGGGGAGCCTGGTAGGCGTGATTGTGCAGCTTCGATTAACCCCCGAAATAGAGGGTGAGGTTTGCCTGGACGTGAAAGGAATTCAGGATGGTATTGACATGCCGTGAAGAATGGATGTCCTTTTAGCTCGATGAGCTCTACAAGTCGACCATCAGGAGATGTTCCACTAATGGAATAGCCAGATTCAATAAATAAATTGCGGTAAGAGTTATTGAATTCATATCGATGTCGATGTCTCTCATAAACAACTTGTTCACCATAGAGTTTTTGACCCAATGTTTCTGACTTTAGTCTGCAAGGATAGACTCCTAACCTCATTGTTCCTCCTAGATCAACTACGTCTTGTTGTTCAGGAAGTAAGTGAATGACTGGGTGATCTGTGTTTGGATCCAGTTCAGAGCTTGTAGCAGATATTAGACCTGCTTTGTTGCGTGCCCATTCGATCACTGCACACTGCATGCCTAAGCAAAGACCAAGGAAGGGAACACGTTCCTCTCTTGCCCACCTTATAGCTGCAATTTTGCCATCAACACCACGATTACCAAAGCCACCTGGTACCACTACGGCATCCATACCTTTGAGAAGTTCCTCTGGACCTTCATTTTCAATTTGTTCAGCGCAAACCCAATGAAGATTTAAGGATGCATCCTGAGCTATGCAGGCATGGCGAAGAGCTTCAACTATGGATAGATAGGCATCATTTAATTGAATATATTTTCCAACAAGAGCTACTTTTACTGAAGGTCCAGGATGACGAAGCTTATGGACTAGCTCTGCCCAATTTCTCAAGTCGCATTCATGATCCTTTAAATCGAGAACTTTCAAAGTCTCTCGACATAGACCTTCTTCTTTTAGAGCAAGAGGAACTGAATAGATACTATCTGCGTCTAGAGAAGGGATGACAGCATGTTCATGAACTCCACAGAAACCACTAATTTTTTTTCTTAAATCATTGTTGATTGGCCTATCACTACGACATACCAATAAATCTGGTTGAATACCAATAGAACGAAGCTCTTTTACTGAGTGTTGAGTAGGCTTCGTTTTCAACTCACCTGATGTGCCAATAAAAGGCAAAAGAGTTACGTGAATATAGGCAAGATCATTTCTCCCAACATCACCTCGAAATTCACGAATTGCTTCTAAAAAGGGCAGGGATTCAATGTCGCCTACAGTTCCTCCGATTTCTGTGATCACAACATCAGCAGCACTATTTGCCGCTACCCGGTGGATTCGTTCACGAATTTCACGTGTAATGTGAGGAATGACTTGTACAGTTCCCCCTTCGTAATCTCCTCGTCGTTCTTTGTTGATGACAGCTTGATAAATGGAGCCTGTAGTCACGCTGTTTAATCGTGACATTGCTGTATCTGTGAAACGCTCGTAGTGGCCTAAATCCAAGTCTGTTTCTGCACCATCTTCCGTCACGAATACTTCTCCGTGCTGAAAGGGGCTCATTGTTCCTGGATCTACATTTAGATATGGATCTAGCTTCAAGATAGATACGTTGTATCCTCGAGATTTCAGGAGCCGACCCAAGCTTGCCGCAACAATTCCTTTCCCGATGCTTGATACAACTCCACCGGTGACGAAGACAAACTTTGTCATTTGTTTCTAGGTGACTCTTTACGGTACCTTGTCTATGTAAAAGATTAAGAAAATCACACAGGTTTTTTGGTGACTGTATCAATATTTGTTTTTGCAATTAACTTTTTATTCTGGCTCTATCCAGGTACTGGAGACGTGGAGTTCGTTTAGTTGCTTTTCTGATGCACCTGCTGGCGCTTGAGTCATTAAGCAACGAGCTTGTTGATTTTTTGGGAAGGCAATTGTGTCTCGAATTGAATCTGCTCCTGCAAGCAACATAACAATTCGATCTAAACCAAACGCTATCCCTCCATGAGGCGGGGCACCCATTTCTAGAGCTTCAATTAAAAAGCCGAATTGCTCTTTGACTTTATTTTTAGGTAATCCGATTGTTTCTAGTACTTGATTTTGGAGTTCTGGATTATGAATACGTAGTGATCCACCACCAATCTCAAGGCCATTTAAGACCAGGTCATAAGCTTGAGCACGTGCGTGGGGAAGTTTTCCTTTCCATTCATTTTTATTTCCTATATCTTCTGTTTTTGGGCAACAAAAGGGGTGATGTAATGCTTCAAGTCGCTTTTCATCAGCATTAAATTCAAACATTGGAAAATCTACAACCCAAAGAAAGTTCCATTGTTGGCTTTCATCTGTTTTCGGGATCAGAGTTAATTCTTTTGCAAGGTATTGCCTTACGCGATCAAGAGCTTTGTTTACTATTTTAGTGTTACCTGCCCCAAATAAAATAAGATCCCCAGGACTGGCATTAGTCTTTTGAAGAAGTGCTTTTTTTTGATCAATATTAAGGTTATCTTTTATTGCCCCGATGGTATCAATTTCTCCCTTTTCGCGCACTCTTATAAATGCAAGGCCTCCTGCTCCTGCTTTTTGAGCTTCGCTAAAAATATCTCCTCCTGGTTTAATACGAACGTTACTAATAGTGGTGTTTCCATTGGTAATTTTTATACATTTAACTGAGCCACCAGAAGCTACTGCTCCAGAGAAAACCTTAAACCCGATTTCTTTGACTATTTCGCTAACTTCAATCAGTTCCATTCCATAACGCATATCAGGTTTATCTGTTCCATAGCGCGCCATCGCTTCATTCCAGCTCAATCTAGGGAAAGGTAATTTCAGATCGATATTCTTTTGTGCTTTCCAAATTGCAGCGATAAGCTTTTCATTTAGATGAAGAATTTCATCTTGACTCATGAAGCTCATTTCTATGTCTAATTGAGTGAATTCAGGTTGCCTGTCTGAACGCAAGTCTTCATCACGGAAACAACGAGCTACTTGGTAATAACGCTCTAAACCTCCAACCATTAATAATTGTTTGAAGAGTTGTGGAGATTGGGGAAGAGCAAACCATTCTCCTTCGCATACTCTTGAGGGCACAAGATAGTCACGTGCCCCTTCAGGTGTGGAGCGTGTGAGAATAGGAGTCTCTACTTCTATGAAACCTTCGTTTTCTAGAAAGTTGCGAGCGGTTTTGATAGTCGAATGTCGTAAACGTAGGTTCTGATTCATTCGCTCTCGGCGAAGATCTAAGTAGCGATGACGTAATCGAAGTTCTTCTTTGACATTCTCTTCATCGTGAATTGATACTGTGAACGGTAAATTACCTTTTATTTGATTGAGAATTTTCAGTTCATTGGCTAGAACTTCAACTTTGCCGGTAATTAACTTTGTGTTGATTGATTCTTGAGGACGTGAACGTACTTTTCCTGTTACTTGAAGCACCGTTTCATTCCTAAGGCTTTCTGCTAAAGCAAATAATTCTTTTCCTTGATCTGGATCTATGGTGATTTGAATTGTTCCGCTCGAATCTCGTAGGTCAATAAAGATGACTCCCCCATGGTCGCGACAGCGGTCTATCCAGCCGCAAAGCCGTACATTCGAGTCGATATGCTCGGTGCGCAGTTCGCCACAACTATTACTGCGCATGGGAGAAGAATCCTTCAGACAAAATGAGTTTCCCATAGGAGGAGGGGTGGATTGGACATTTTTTCAAGGTATTTCTAGTTTTTAAGCTCTGCGATAAAAGATTTTATGCACAACCTTTGCCGGATATTTTTTTTTGCGAATATCGATGAGCATTGTGTTACCTATCTTCGAATGTTCTATCGGTACGTAGGCTAAAGCGATTGCTTTCCCCAAAGTTGGGGACCATGTTCCGCTAGTAACTCTTCCTATGGGTAGAGTTTCATGGAAAACTTGGTATCCTTTGCGAGCAATTGCTCGATCTTTCATCTCTAATCCAACTAATCGTTGTTTGATGCCTTCCTTTGCTTGCTTTTCTAGGGCATCTTTTCCGATAAATTTAGAAGGTATTTCTAAGTGTACTAACCATCCCAAGCCAGCCTCAAAAGGTGTGGTTTTAGAATCAATATCATTGCCATAGAGATGCATTCCTGCTTCTAGGCGTAGTGTGTCACGAGCACCTAGACCACAAGGAATAATTCCGTCATCAATAAGTCTTTTCCAGAATAATCTTCCGACTTCATTTGGTAAAAGAAGTTCGAACCCATCTTCTCCTGTATACCCTGTACGTGCGATGAAAATTGATTTTGACTCGGCTTTGTTAATCCCTTTAAGCTGGATTTTTCGATGACCAAAGTGAGGGAGATTGCTTAGAGAATCATGACAATATTGATGAAGGATATTTTGAGCTTTCGGTCCTTGTAAAGCTAATAGAATTTGATCTTTCTTGGCATCTGATATTTTTATACTGCTTCCTTTTAAATGTTTTTTTAGCCAAGTAATATTATTAGAACTGCAGGCTGCATTAAATATAATTAAAAGACTTTCATTGTTACCATTGATTTTACCTAGATCATAAATAATCAGGTCATCAATAATTCCCCCTGATTGATTTAAAAATAAGGTATAACAAGCTTCACCTGGACCAATTCTATTCAAGTCCATATTGAAACTGTGCAAGCAAAACGTGAAATTTTTGATTTTGCAGATCCTCTCTATGGATGGGTTCCTATCTATCCAAGTGGATGGTGGAGCTGGACATTCGCCTCTCTAGATAAAGCACGTTATAAGTCTCCACTTTCAAAAAGAGTCCAACAAATTGCACAAGGATGTGAAATATGGAGCACTCGGTGGCAAAAAGGGGCTTTTGAAGCCATACCTGCCTGTATTGAACGTGACTTAAACAAATGAACCACAAAGAAACTTCAAGCTATGCATCTTTCAACAACGAAGGAGCAGTTTTTATGGGTGCAAAGCGCTCAACCAATGGATGCAAAGTTGGAATATTTGGTGTGTCATATGACGGAACGACCTCATTCCGTCCAGGTACTCGATTCGGTCCTTCTGCAATTAGAGAAGTCAGCAACGGACTTGAAACTTTTTGCCCTCAATTAAATCTTGACCTTGAGAATCTGACATTTGCCGATCTCGGGTCTTTAGAAATTTCTTATGGTGCTCCAGAACCAGTTATCAGCTCAGTCAAACAAGCCACCAAAAAATTACTTAACCAAGGTCTCAATCCACTCATCCTTGGGGGCGAGCACTCTATAAGTAGCGGTGCAGTTGCTGCTGTAGCTGAAAATCACCCTGATTTAATCCTTTTACAACTTGATGCTCATGCTGACTTACGACAAGAATGGTTAAAAAGCCGCTACAACCATGCCTGTACAATGAGTCGTTGCCTAGAAGTACTGCCAAGTAAACAGATTTTTCAATTAGCAATTCGAAGTGGGACACGTGAAGAATTTAAAGAGCTTAAAGAAAAAAAACGACTCATTTCTCATAGACATGGAAAACCCGCCACTGGATTAAAAGAAGCACTCACGCCTCATCTCGGTAAACCGATTTACCTAACTCTTGATTTGGATTGGTTTGATCCAAGTGTGATGCCTGGAACTGGTACTCCTGAGCCTGGTGGGTATCTATGGGAAGATTTTGCAGCAGTTATTGATGTACTCAAAAAACATAATCTTGTAGCAGCTGATGTAGTGGAATTATCACCACAACTTGATTCTTCTGGTATTAGCAGCATTCTTGCAGCAAAGGTCACCAGAAGCTTATTAATGCTTCTAAGCAAATCAAACTAAAAACTTATCAATGAAAGCGATGCCTTTAATTCTTAATCGAAACCAATGTGCGACCGAGCTCCAGCTGTCTATCCGCACAAACTTCAATAGCTTTCTCATCAAATTTTGGCAATGAAGGTTCTCTCTTCGTCCAGTGATGACAAACAGCAAAAGGAGCGATATCAGGATGAACCTTAATTTTTCTCAGTCGGCACCAACGACCAGAAGCTCCCTGGCAAGAAAGACAGTGTTGGCAAGTTGTGCAACATGCTTTCGTGGACATTGAAAATCCGCGAAGTAACCCACCATAGTGACAGTTCTTGAAACAAACCATTCAAATCACAAATCTTCCACCTTCCTTTGGGTTCTTAATTCTGTAACCACACATCAACCAAGCAAACTGGATTCCCAAAAATGGCATTCAAACGATCTCCTCTCTATGAACTCTGCCTACATGAAAATTCTCGAATGGTGCCTTTTGCGGGCTG
>QCFI01000032.1 GCA_003280295.1 Prochlorococcus sp. AG-363-C20
CCCAATGCAATTTTACCCGCTGCAAGTTCTATCAAGATTCCAATTCTCCTTGCCACACTCAAATTAGTTGAATCTGGAGAGCTTAATTGGAATGAGCCCTTGCAATTAAACAAAGAAGCAATAGGAGGAGGGGCAGGATGGATGGCATATCAAAAATTAGGCAAACGTTTTCCAGTACATGAAGTTGCAACAGAGATGATAAGGATTAGTGACAACACAGCGACAAATCTTCTGATTCAGCGAATAGGCGGTATCAAAGTTCTAAATGAGTATTTTCAAGCCTTCGGACTACCTTCAACTGAAGTCAAAAACTTTTTACCAGATCTTGAAGGCACTAATACCACTAGTGCAAAAGACCTTACTCGCACAATTGCAATGATTGATAAAGGGGAAGCACTTAAACCAAGAACAAGAGATTTATTTAGAGAGGTAATGAGTACCTCAAAAACAAACCGTCTTCTTCCTGGAGGCATTTTACAAGGATTGGGAGGTGATCCAAGGAAAGGGAATATTGATGACAATCTCCAAATCAAGGGATATCGGGTTTACAACAAAACTGGAGATATCGGAATTGTCTATGCTGATGCAGGCCTCATTCAAATGCCTAATAACACACGAGCTGTAGCTGGATTCATAGTCAAAGGCCCTTTTAACGATCCACGTTCCCCTGAACTAATTAGAAAAATGGCAGCTGCAATGGTTCCTGTGATTAAACCAAAGCAGTCTTTCAAGGTAGAGAGATAACAACTTTTAAGTACCATGAAAATTTTCTACTGATTTGATTTTTCCTTCATTGACGCAAGAAGTTACTTCATTCCATTACGAGAATGAAAGCATTTCTCTTTATCTCTAGCGCTAACCATTTAGTGAATCAAGAAAAATTCAGCGTTACAAGGACAATCCTCAAAATGCATAAATAATCATAAGTATGCTAAGGACGATTGCTATAACTACATAGTGATGTAACTTAAGCGCTCATATGAATAGTAAAGAGCCTCACAAACCAACTTGCGGTTCAAAGTTGAAGCTCATTCGGGTTATCAAGCAAATTCAAATCTTTGATCGATCTGAAAACTCTTCATTATGAAACAATCCAAAACAACATCTAAATTCAGCTCGTGAGTTCAACCAGGAAGCGCAGGGTCTTCCCCTTCACTGCAGTAATTGGACAAGAAGAGATGAAACTAGCTCTTCTCCTTAACGTCATAGACCCACGAATAGGTGGGGTAATGATCATGGGAGATCGAGGCACTGGAAAATCAACAACGATAAGGGCTCTTGCTGACTTGCTCCCAGGAATTGATGTAGTAGCTGGGGATCCATATAACAGCTCACCAATTGACCCAGACTTACAAAGCAGTGAAGTTCGCCAGCTCTTAGAAAGCGGAGAAAAGCTGTCTACAGAAGAAAAGCAAGTTCCAATGGTTGATCTACCACTAGGAGCAACCGAAGACCGCCTATGTGGAACAATCGACATTGAAAAAGCTTTAAGTGATGGAGTAAGGGCTTTCGAGCCAGGGCTATTAGCCAAAGCGAATAGAGGTTTGCTTTATGTAGACGAAGTCAACCTCCTTGATGATCATCTTGTTGATGTATTACTGGATTCTGCAGCCTCAGGATGGAACACAGTTGAACGTGAAGGTATTTCTGTAAGACATCCCGCTAGGTTCGTCCTTGTTGGCTCAGGTAACCCAGAAGAAGGGGAACTTCGACCCCAACTACTTGACCGTTTTGGAATGAGTGTAGAAGTTCGCACCGTCAGAGAAGCTGCGCTGAGAGTTCAAGTAGTCGATCAGCGCACTGCATTTGATAATGATCCCGACTCCTTTGTTACCGGCATTCAAGAGAAACAAGATGTCCTACAAAAGAAAGTAATTGCAGCTCAACAGATCCTCCAAGAAGTCAAGCTTGATGAAGATTTAAGACTTCGAATTTCAGCTGTCTGTGGCGAACTTGATGTAGATGGTCTACGTGGGGATATTGTCACGAATAGAGCCGCTAGAGCCTTGGCAGCTTTTGAAAATCGAAAAGAAGTTTCAGAAGACGATGTCGCTAGAGTGATTTCCTGCTCTCTTCGTCATAGGCTTCGAAAAGATCCATTAGAACAAGTTGATTCAGGAGATCGGGTAATTAAGACATTTTGCAAAATTTTCGAGCGCAGTGAAAACAATGATGCCGCTGAATTCGAACTTGCTATAGCGGAGTAAGGCTTTGCGAATCCTTGGCATCGATCCAGGCCTTGCAAGAGTGGGATTTGCAATAGTCGACGCAAACTGTGATCAAAAGACAATGCTCGATTGTGGAATCATTCGTACCGACTCCGACAAAAAAGAAGGTAATCGAATGGTTGAAATTGCAAAAGACTTAAGCCAATTAATTCGCAGATGGAAACCCAATATTGCTGTAGTAGAGAAATTCTTTTTCTATAGGTCAAGTACCACTATTAGTGTTGTTCAAGCAAGAGGAGTAATAATAATGACTCTTGCTCGTTTTCAAATACCTACCTTAGAGTTCCCACCAATGCAAATAAAGCTTGCGGTGGCAGGATCAGGCCATGCAGATAAAAATGATGTGTTAATTGCTGTAATGCGCGAACTTAACTTGAAAGATCCACCTCGCCCTGATGATGCAGCTGATGCTCTTGCAATTGCACTAACTGGTTGGTTTCAACAGTAAAATGCTTCAATTAATTCCAATATTTAAACAATTTTATATTAGTTGAAAGCAACATGAATAATAACAAGTTAAAAAAGTTAGAACGTATTAAATATCACGCAATTAGAGAAAAAAACTTTTCTCATGCAGAAGCTGCCATTATTGAAAAAGTCAAAAAACACTTACATGGTCTACAAATTCTCAACCAATCAAAAGGCTATTTAGGTATATATTGGCCTTTAAAAAACGAAGTCGATCTCCGTTTTCTGAAAACTAATTTCAAGATACCTATCGCATTACCATCTGCTCAGGAAGGAGGCCAACTTACCTATCACCCTTGGTTAGAAAGTCCTCTCAAAAAGGATTTATGTGGAATACCTGCGCCTCTAGATGAACCATCACTGAACGAGAAAGATATAAACCTATTACTTGTTCCTGCTCTTGCTATTGATCAAAATGGCTATCGTCTTGGATATGGAGGTGGATTCTTCGATCGACTTAGGTCTAATAAGAAATGGGCTTCAATCCCTTCCTTAGTTGTTTTACCGAAGATCTGCACCTCACAAGCCCCACTGCCTAGAGATCCATGGGATATTCCTTTTAATGGTTGGATAAATGAAGAAGGGAGTTTTAAGAGCAACCTTAAACGCTTTGTTTAGGAACACTTAACGATCTTGAAAACAGACTCCCAAATTTCTTCGATTGAGTGAATAACTAGTTAGGCTAATTAAAGTGAATCAAAGCCTTAGATTTTCATGGCTGAGACCTTTGCCGCTACTTGCGTCGAAAACTATGGCAGTGAATCACTGAATAAAATGATCAAAAAGCTAAAAGACACTTCAGATCCTAGAAGGCGCTATGAATACATACTTTGGCTTGCCAAAAAATTACCAGAAATGCCAGAAGATTTAAGAACAGAAACACTTAAAGTTAAAGGATGCGTATCACAGGTATTTGTCCTTGGAAACCTAACAAAAGGACGGCTTCAATGGGAGGGTTATTCTGATGCTCTCATTACAAAAGGATTACTAGCCTTCCTCATTCAAGGACTTAGAGACTTAACTCCTGCTGAAGTTTTAGCCATAAACCCAATTTTCATTACTGCAACAGGTCTCAATAGCAGCCTTACACCTTCTAGAGCTAACGGTTTTCTTAATATTTTTCTGGCAATGCAAGCACAAGCACAAGTATTGAATGGCTAAAAACATCTCCACTGCTACATATAGTCAGCTAAGAAAAAACATGGTTAGGTAAATCAAAAATGGGGAAAAAGATTGGAGTTGGCCTCCTAGGACTTGGAACAGTAGGAGCAGGGGTCGCAAATATTATTCAGTCACCAGAAGGGCGGCACCCTTTAGTTGCAGGGATTGAATTAGTTCGGGTCGCGGTTAGAGATCTAAATCGACCTCGCAATACATCAGTGCCTTCAAACCTATTGACTCAAAACCCGCAAGAGGTTGTTGATGATCCATCTGTAGAAATAGTGGTTGAAGTAATGGGTGGAATAGAGCCAGCAAGGGAATTAATTTTGCGTGCTATTGCATCAGGAAAGTCTGTAGTAACTGCCAACAAAGCTGTAATAGCTCGACATGGGAAAGAAATTGCTTTAGCCGCAAATGCTTCAGATGTTTACGTGTTAATTGAAGCCGCTGTAGGAGGAGGAATTCCAATCATTGAGCCATTAAAACAATCTCTAGGAGGGAACAGAATCCAAAAAGTAAGTGGCATTATCAATGGAACCACTAACTACATCCTTAGTCGAATTGCAAAAGAAGGTGTTACTTACCAGGAAGTTCTTAAAGATGCTCAAAAACTTGGATATGCAGAGTCAGATCCTGCGGCAGATGTTGAAGGCTTTGATGCTGCTGATAAAATTGCCATTTTGAGTGGCTTAGCTTTTGGAGGAGCAATTAAACGTGAAAAAATTCCAACACAAGGAATCACAAAGCTAAATAATCTTGATATTGATTACGCCAACAAACTTGGATATCGAATCAAACTTCTTGCTGTAGCAGAACGATTAAATCAAGGAACAGAAAGCATTTCATCTCTTCCTTTAGCAGTATGGGTTCAACCCACTCTAATTCCAGAAGCTCATCCTTTAGCCGAAGTAAATGGCGTCAATAATGCCATCCTCGTAGAGGGAGATCCAATTGGGGAAGTCATGTTTTATGGACCTGGAGCTGGCGCAGGGCCTACTGCATCGGCCGTTGTAGCAGACATTCTCAACATAGCTGGGGTTCGCGTAATTAAGGATCAGAGCAATTGTCTTGATCCTTTACTTGCAGCTAACAGTTGGAGAAGCTGTCACTTGGTAGAAAACAGCAAAATGATTCAAAAACACTATCTACGCCTTAGGACTAAAAACAGTCCCGGTGTAATAGGCCAAATCGGGAAAGTTTTTGGCGATCATAATGTCTCAATTCAATCAATTATTCAGTTCGACGCCAGCGAAGCTGGCGCTGAAATTGTTGTTATTACCCATGAAGTGGAAAAAGGTCAAATAACATCTTCTCTTAATAAAATAAATGCCCTAGAAGAGGTTAATGGTTTGTTAGCTCAAATGGTTTGTCTTTAACTTCCTAAAATATATTCATTAATTGAATTTCCTGACAATCAAACATCTAGTCAAAAAAGCTTAAATTCAACTTTAAATAAACATCCTAGGGAAGAAAGTTCATGCTAAATACATTTTATAGAAATCAAAAAAATCTATAGATGCTGACTTACTCTTTTTTTAATTCAAAGTTAACGCTTAAATGTATTTGGAGTAAAGCCTCTTTTACCTCAAGGAGTATCACCGGTCATGTCTCTCCATCAGGGTGATTGTGTTCAGCTGATCAGCAATGAAGGACTCTTCCAGGTCATAGGAATAGATAATGAGCATAAAAAGTGCTGGATAAGACAATGGCCTATGCTTCCCCAAGGCTCTCCAGTCTTTGAAATATCAACGCAACAAATTGACCGTCCCTACAAAGAGTCCTAAAAACCACCTTTTAGCACCCAATCTCAATGGGTCTACTTAAAAAAAAATTAATTTTAACTACGCAGGGATGTAAAAAGCGAAAGCATCCTCGTCTTGCAATATTAACAACAGGATTATTGATACTTCTCAGTCAAGCTTCTTGCAAGCCAAATCGTATTAGTGAAAGAATAATTGTTGCCAGTGCAGGGAAAATAACCTCTTTAGATCCTGCACAAGCGAATACTTTCCATACACTTCAACTGATAAGTTCTTTGGGTGATACTCTCTATAAAATTGATAAAAATGGAGAACTAAAGCCAAGTTTGGCTAAAGCAAGACCCAAAATATCAGATAAAGGATTGACTGTTTCTATTCCACTTAGAGAAAACATTCTTTTTCATGATGGAACCCGCTTCGATTCAGAAGCAATGGCATTCAGTATCAAACGATTTATGAGAATAGGAACCCTAAACTATGTTTTAGATGGTCGAATATCTGATATTGAAACACCAGAGCCATATTTAATTCGAATAAAACTTACAAGACCATCTAGCTCACTGAATGGATTGTTAACATCAATCAACCTTACTCCAATATCACCAAAAGCATACGCAAAACATAAAGACAAATTCCTTAATAAAACATTCATAGGAACAGGTCCCTATCAACTTGAAAGTTTCAAGCCTCAACAACAACGTCTAGTGCCATTCTCATTTTATTGGAATAACTCTCCCAAAAACTCTGGTATTGATTTTATAAATCTGAGTAACTCAACCGCACTTTTTGGAGCTTTAAAAAGTGGGGAAGTAGATGTCCTCTTATCTAACTCAATCAATGAAATTCAACGCAAGGCACTTAATAACATGTCTAAAGCAGGACATCTTCGGGAAGGGGAAGGTCCAGCCATGGAAATTGGATACATCACTTTCCGAAGTAATAGTCCCCCACTGAATCGACCAGATCTTAGGAAAGCACTTATACATAGTATTGATAGGAAGCAGATCAGCAAAAGAGTCAGTTATGAGCTAAGGGAGCCATTAAGAGCATTAATTCCACCAAGCTTTAAAGAGATCAAAAACACTCCTTGGCCAAGATATAACCCAAAAATTGCAAAGAACTTATTTCTAAAAGAAGGTTATTGCAACGGTAAAACACTAACTATTCCTTTAACTTTTCGTTCAAATGTACCAGCCGACAAGCTCCTGGCACTTACTTGGCAAGCCCAAGTCAAACGAGACCTTTCTAATTGCCTAAATTTGACATTAAATGGAGTGGAATCAACCACTGTTTATCGTCAATTAGGAAAAGGTGCTTTCGAAGCTGTAATTCTCGACTGGCGTGGAGCTTATCCTGATCCCGAGGCATACCTTTCACCTCTATTGAGCTGCAAAAAAAGCAAAGGGATGATTTGCCTAGAAGGTGAGGCCGCTATTAGTGGAAGTTTTTGGACAACATCTTGGATAGAAAAAGCAATAAGGCAAAGTGACTTCCTTCAAGGGGTTAATCGAAAAAGAAAGTTATTCAAGATTGAAAAATTTGCAGCGGAAGGAGCTGCTTACCTACCAATTTGGCTTGTAAAGCCAAGAGCATGGAGCCAACTCCATCTAGCCAAACCTGAATTTGATGGCAATGGCCACCTATTACTACAGCGACTAAGACACATCAAAAAATGAGCAGAGGAAGAGCCCTAATTAAATATTGTCTGACAAGACTAGCTTTAGCACCATTGATGCTATGGCTAATAGCATCAATGGTTTTTCTCTTGTTAAGAATCGCTCCAGGAGACCCAGTAGATGCAGTTCTTGGCAATCGTGCAAGTGAAATAGCTAGAACTGCTCTACGAAGCAAGCTTGGATTAAACGAGCCTCTTTTAAATCAATACCTTAAATTTATAAATGACCTAAGCCATGGAGATTTAGGTATAGCTCTCATCAATCAAGAACCTGTTAGAGGCATTATTCAAAAAGCTCTACCAGCAAGTCTTGAGTTAGGAATTTTTGCACTTATTTTAGCGGCGATAATAGGAATCACTATTGGGTTTAGTGGCATCTTTAGAGGGGGCGGAAAAGTAGATTTTGCAGGACGCTTATATGGAATTAGCACATACGCATTACCACCATTCTGGGCCGCAATGCTTGTTCAATTGATTTTTGGAGTAATTCTAGGTTGGCTTCCAGTTGGAGGACGATACCCACCAAGTTTGCTCCAGCCAGAAGGTAGTGGCTTCTTTATTTTAGATAGTCTGATTAGTAGAAATTGGGAAGCACTTCAAGGAACACTTAGACATCTTCTGCTACCTGCTATCACTCTGGGGATACTGCTAAGTGGAATCTTTAGTCGTAGCCTAAGACTCAATCTAGCTAGAACACTAGAAGCAGACCATATCGAAGCTGCGCGAAGTAGAGGAATTAAAGAGACTCAAGTAGTTCTAAGGCATGCACTTCCTAATGCATTATTACCAGTGCTTACAATTGCAGGTATCACAATTGCTTCTCTTATTGGGGGTGCACTTCTTATTGAAGTGACCTTTTCATGGCCTGGTATTGCAATGCGACTTCAAGAAGCAATCAATCAAAGAGACTATCCAGTAGTGCAAGGGATAGTTGTTGTTATTGCTGGCTTAGTAGTCCTTGTAAGTGTATTTGTAGACATCATTGTTGCTTCTATTGATCCTCGAATTAGATACTAATTACTTAAAAGGTTTTCTACAGTACTTCTATTCAAAATATAAAAATTTAAATCATTTTGCTCCTCATTTAATAATAAGTTAAGACCTTTGTTTGATTCGTAATTATCTAAGAATCGAACTATTTGTTTCCCCAATAGACGCTGAACATCAAGAGGTTTAACACCTACAAAAGCTTCCCCAAGTTGAAATAAATCCTCTCCACTTGCTTTTAATTCTTGGCCTTGAACTCTAACAGGGGAAAAATGACTCGCTCCTTCGATCAACAAAACTCTATTTAACAAGTTTATTTTTGTAGAAAGTAATAAACCTAATTGCTCAGTAAGAGCTGGTGTAATCAAATCATAAGTACCACCTGCCAAAAAAACTGGCATTGAGATATTGGAGCCACCAATGCTTGGCCAAAGTAAACCCCCAAAACTATTAATTCCAACAATTGCTCCAAGTCCTGATATCTTTTTATCAATTGGTAATTGCACATCGATCATCTGACATTGCAAAAGCTGAGAGAGATTAGTTAAAGAGAATGCATCTAGAGCCTTTTCACATCGACTATCTAATCCTGGCTCAGGAGTAGCTCCAGCTGCCAAGAAAGCCGTTAATGCGCCTAACGAATGGCCCATCAGAACAACCTTTGTACCAGACAAATCCAATTCCCCTTGTTTTTTCGCTAGAAGAACTGATTCAAGGTCCGACAAACGAATGGGAAGAACTTCGGCTCCGGGAGCTGGACGTTTTCCTTCTAAAAGTTCCTGAACAGCCTTTGCATCACTCCCTGGATGTTCAAGTAAAACAACAGGCCATCCGTTGTAACTAAGTAGGCGAGCAAGCCAGCGAAAATGATCAGGAGTTCCACCCCAGCCAGGCATAAACACAATCCAACTAGATCTTTTAGGACTCATCTCACTAGAAGGCCGCCAAATCTCTAGTTGTAATGGATTTATGCGGTGAGCTACAGATATAGCCTTATGCTTTGACGAAGGTTCTTGGTAATCATCAAAAAAGACTTGAGGTTCTGATATGTTTTTCGAAGGAAGTGATAAGCGCCCAAGATCTAAAACAAGCTTTTGCTGATTTTTCAGCTCAGCCCGCCAACGATTAGCAAACTTCAAAAAGCCATCTAAATCGAAATATATAGTTTCACCAGGTAATGCCTGAAAAAGGTCGATTGTTGTTACTTGAGGTTGCTTTTCAAGAAGCTCTTCGAGAGTAATAAAAACGCTTTGGCCACTTTTATCATCATCCAAACGAACAAGATCACTTACCTCATCAAGCAGTTGACGTCCAAGCCAACTTCTCAAAATCTGACGAGCCATACTTCGATTTTTAATCAAAGGGGCCTTAAGGACTTTGACCAATCCAGTTCTACTTTCAAAATCAAGAAGGTTTAACCAAGAAGAGAGCTCAGATTTTTTCTCACCTTCGCGGGCCCAATCTGATAAATCCTTAATTGATTCGGGTATTGACATCTCATCAACCCATTCATCTAACTCTTTAATAGGTATAGGAATAGACATCTCTTCAAACTCAACTTCCAGCCTTTCAGCGGCTTTAAGGTATTGGAATTCAAATGCGTTACATATCAGACTGGTTAGCAACCCAAGAAATATCCGTTTTCCTATTGAGAACCCTGAGTACAAGGACAAAACCCAATTTCTGGTGGAACCAGTTTCCCTCAGCACTGCGCATTGTTTCACAAGTCCGTTTTTTGGCTTCTATAGGGGCTGGAGGCGTGATCTATTTAACCCCATTAATTTTCAACCAACTAGAGCTTTCTGCTACACAAATTGGGAGTGGAATCGCAGCTGCAGCATTCTCAGGTGCTCTATCCCGTCTTTTTACAGGAGGATTACTTGATAGAGGGGCGAATAGTTCATTAATAATCAAATCGGCGGCTTTATTTGCTGTTTTTGCTGATTTCTTACTTTTAACAGCACAAGATTATGGTGCTTTTGCTCTAGGTCAAATTTTTCTGGGCACAGCAGCAGGTTTCTATTGGCCCGCAGTTGAACTTTCTGTTCCCTCAAGTTGTGGGGAATTCCCCTCAAGTAAAGGATTTGCTCTGGTTCGTAGCGCCGATGCTCTAGGAACAAGTGTTGGAGCCATTTTGGGTTCCTGCGCAGCATTAATAGGGATGATCAGAATAGTTTATTTATTGGACACTATGTGTATGATTTCATTAATAGTTCTACTTACTAAGAGACCTCTAAAAGATAAAAGAGCTGATTTAATTAATCGCCTCAGAGATACTCAATTGGCCAAGAAAGATTTAAATCTAAAGGAAGAAAAAAGTTATCTTTCTAATATTATCCCAATACTAATAATAAGCCTTCTAGCAACAGCTATATTTTCACTTTTACAAAGTGCTTTGCCACTTGACCTGGTACGAGGAGGTATATCAAGGCCCCCTCTCAGCGAAGGCTGGAGTGGAAGCATTCTTGCCTTCCAACTTGGATTACTTGTTATATTTCAATGGCCTATTGGACGCTGGCTTTCATTTCATAAACAAAGCTTTGGACTAGCCATAAGTATTGCAAACTTTGGCGTTGGCTGCTTAATACTTAGTATCTCTACTTTGTGGTCAAAAGGAATAATCTTTGCCTTACTCTCTCAAATACCTTTAGCAATAGGATTAGCCGCATTCCTTCCAACTGCGACTGAATCTATAATTCAAAACTCACCCATTCAACATAGAGGAATAGCCATGGCATTGTTCTCACAATGTTTTGCAATTAGTGCATTAATAGCTCCAATTTTTGCAGGAATAATTATTGACACTAAAGGAAATGGAATGCTGATTTGGCTAATAATGAGTATATGCTGTTTTATAATTCTTCCATTAACAACTCAAATAAAGTCAAAACGAACCCACTCTAGCGAGAAGGCCCTTCCAAGCTGAATTAACCTTTAACAAATTAATTTAAACACAGTCAATAATTAAACTAATCACTAAGCGCATCAATCAAAACACCTTGCCTTTCAAGTTCCATCAAACGACGTTCTCTTAAAAACAAAAACAATGGAGCAGAAAAAGCAAAGGCAATTGTAAATGTGCCCAGCAACACAATCCAAAGATTTTTCATCTTTAATCTACGAGCTTCTGACACAATCCAAATAATTATGGCTGTTGCAGCAACCATAAGATCCCTTGATAAAGATTGAGCTGCTGGATTAATATTCGCTAGTTCTATAAATTTAACTATATCAAAACCAGGTCCGTAGCTTCTCACAAAATCAATATTTGCAATTGTAGGTAGAACTCCTCCTGTAATTGCTAGAGTCAAGTAAACTAAAGATAGCCACTTTCTCATGGGAAAAATTCTATAAAACACTTTCAAAAGTCTACAAGGAAAAGATTTATAAGTAAAAGTTATAATTAATATTGTAATTCTGTAAGATTAATTCATGGAAATATTGCCTCTTAAGAGTTTACCAACTCTTCCAAAACTTAAACTAGCAGTTGTAGGCCATGTGGAATGGGTGACGTTCCTTACTATAGACAAGTATCCCCAGGCTGGAGAAATATCTCACGGGAAGATTTATTTAGAAGAGCCTGCAGGAGGAGGAGCAGTGGCAGCAGTAAAGATGGCAAGGTTAACCGGTGGATCTGTGCACTTTTTTACAGCTCTAGGGAAAGATTCTGAAGGAAAGAAAAGTGAAAAAAGATTAAGAGAGCTTGGACTGAAATTACATATTTCATGGAAAAATCAACCAACAAGAAAGGGCATAAGCATGATTGATTCCAAAGGTGAAAGAGCAATTACAGTAATTGGAGATCGGCTACAAGCTTCCGGCAAAGATCAACTTCCTTGGAATGAACTAACTAATTTTGATGGCGTTTTTGTAACTGCCACTGATTCGACTGCCTTAAAACATTGCAGAGCAGCAAATATTTTAGTTGCATCTCCTCGCCTTGGTCCAAACGCATTGCAAAGAAGCACTGTCAAACTTGATGCAATAATTGGTAGCGGACTAGATCCCGACGAAAGCCTAAAGTCCCTCGATATAAAACCTTCCCCAAATGTACTTATAGCCACTGAAGGCTCTTTAGGTGGTGAATGCTCGCCGGGAGGACACTTCGAGGCTGTCCACCTAAAATCTCCTCCAATTGATACTTATGGCTGTGGTGACAGCTTTGCCGCTGGTGTTACAACTGGACTTTCAGCAGGATGGAGCATTGAGAAAGCAATTAGTCTTGGCTCCCATTGCGGAGCACAATGTGTTACTAACCTGGGGCCATATGAAAGTTAAATATATTCTAGCGAATTCCCAAAATATAAACATCTATAGCAAGGTTTCGATTCTTGAATTTTGGTTTACGAGAATAAAAGAAGCACTATGATCAAAAAAAACATAGAGATTCCCAAAAAGAAACTTAGCAGTCAAGTCATATTTTATACATTCTTATTGAGCATTTTACTCTGTGAATCAATCATTATACTTCTCTCGAGTTTTAGAAAAGGGGTTTTCAAGAAGGAGGTATTATCAAAAAAGTCAAACCTTGGATTTGATTTCAAAATAATAATTAAATGAGTAAGTTTTATCCTTTTCTAACGCCGTCCAAAAAAAGAAATATTAATCTGAATCATTTAGCTTATAAGCAAGAAAAAATAGCTTTAATAGTTATAGTTAAGTAAATTTAAAAAAAATGACATTAACATTAATCACATTGAGCATATCTCTCTTGATTTTAATAGTTGCCATTGCAACTATTACTTATAAGTCAAGAAAAAGTAAAATCCAACCCAGCCAACTATCCAGGTTCCGCAAAAAATTCAAAAGCAATAGTCGGCTTCGAGAGAAGCTTAAGGCCCAATTTTCTGAAAGCCTCATGGCAGATCCTGAAAGGAATATTCAAATAGGAACCTGGGATCAGGAGAATGAGCTACGTGAAAAGGCAGATATTCATCGTGCAAGGCTCAACAAGTATGGACACTCAATTATGAATGGAGAAAAGTTTTTTATGGAAGCTGAAGGTAAAGTTTATAAATACACGCCTAAAGGCAAAAGAAAATATATATAAAAGCTTATCAAGCTGTTGCTCTTCAATTATAGTAATAAGGTCTAATCTGAATATGGTTTTATCTAATATTTAGATCATTATTTTCACCTGATAGATCATATTTACATTAGGAACTTGATCTTATTTTTGATAATTTAGATTGATTACAATCCTCTAAATGTATTTATTAATTGCAATTATTATTCATAATAATAGATACCTTATACTATATAATTTTTTAGCTTGAAGAGATCGTCTCTAAAGAAAAATCATAAGCTAATATCAATTTAAGTTCTAGATTAATCATTGCTAAAATAGTGAAATTAAAGTAATGAACAGTCAATTATATCTTCAACTGATCAATTAGCAAAATCGATCTTTAGTCATATTTTATATTAATTTTAAACTCAATCAAAAAAGCCTTTAGAGGCTAAGAAGATAGAAATGAGAATAATTGGCCCTACACCAAAAACAAACAAAACCAATTTTGCATTAAATGAATTTATTTCTGTATTTTCTCTTATAGCCTGCTGCTTAGACACTGTATTCTTCTTTGCCATTATTCTATTTCAATTTAGATATAGACTACTAAATGGACTTAAAAAAAACCAGTTACCCTTTAGATCTTGATAAAGATTAAATAGTCCCAAAACCTAACCCATTGACTCTTATTATCAAATGGTCATAATTAGTTGTTAACAAAAATCTGACTTATGCCATTAATAAATGTCAGGGTCTCCTCTTCTTCAGTAGACAACGCTAATGAATTACTAAAGGAGCTTTCCTCAGAACTTTCCAAGTTAACAGGCAAACCAGAGAAGTATGTCATGACTCTTCTACAGACTAATGTTCCTATGACATTTGGAGGAACAAATCATCCAAGTTGTTATATCGAGATCAAATCAATAGGCTCCCTTCACCCTCCTGAAATGTCAAAATCATTTTGCAAAATAATTAACTCCAGAACTGGCATCACAGAGGACAGGATCTATATAGGTTTTGAAGATGTTGCTCCTAGTCAATGGGGGTTTAATGGGCAAACTTTTGGCTAGCCTATTCAAGCTAAATTGTATTAATGCAACGATTAATACTGAAATCAAGGATTATCTTAGAAGAAAAGTATAATAATAAAACTAAATTAAATGGAATAATGAAAATACAAACTAGCCACCAAATAGTACATCTTGCAAAGCCTTACTAATTACAACATGTCTCAATTAAAATTCAAACCACACAATTTTTATTTAGTGTTTGCTGCTATCAGCACTCTTAGCTTGATACAGATTGCCATTTCGCTTCTCCCTGTAGCTGAATGGTCTAGGACACAAAATATTTGCATTAGAAAAACCTTTCGCACTGATGGCACGAACAATGCGGGTATTCCTTCAAAGGTGTGGAGCTGCAATGGAGGAGGCGACTGATTTAAATTAGTCAAAAAAGGAAATCATATGCTAGATTTAAAAAATAAATATATAAAAGTTGCTACTAATTAAGAGCTATATATAGCAATCAATATTAGGTGTTTTTTAAATAATTGATGTATCTTAATTTTAATGAAACTAGAATTTATTTCTTTGTCGCAATATATCTCTCAAAAGCAGTAAAAGATTATTTTATAAAGCAAATATTCAAATCAACTTGAGACTGTATAAGCCTAGTTCAATTAGAAGGGCATGGATTCAGAGCAACTTCTCCAATGAATTCTTATTTTTTAGACTTCTGTAACGATTTCAATTTCCAGTAAACACTAATAAATCCCTCCAGGGAGAGATTCATTAAAGAAAAATATCTGACAGAATTTGCCAAAGGAATGCTGCCAACTAACCACCCAACTTAAGGCGCCAGAGAGCCTTTTATAAAAAAACATTCCTTTTTCAAGGAAAGCCAGTTTGTTATCCAAGCAAAACTATGCTTTCCTTGAATAAAATTTTGCTTAAAAGCCCATTTCCATTCCCTATCGCAAAAAAAATAAACAGCTTTTTTGCGATAAGGGGAAAAGGGCAGCAAAATACTATTAACCTTACAAGCCAAATCCTTGAACGCCAGCAACAACATCGAACATATCGATGGGCCTGAAGGCCTCGATGCTGTCCCTGAGTCAATCGAACATGCCATACAAGATGGCATCGATTTAAACGGAGCCCCTTTACCAAAAGAGATGGTTGGCTTCTACAAAGAAGTAATGCAGAGGGAAGCTGAAAGGATCTGCCGTGTTCGCGTAGCCATGCGAAAAAAAATAATCGCGACAGGGTCAAAACATTATGACCAGGAGACTATGAACCAACGTCTTCTCGATGCAGGCTGGGAAGGCTTAAAAGCTGCAGAAATAGCATATTTCTTTAGTTAATCCAATTAATAAGCCGCTCAAGGCTCTTCTATGTTACTTATGAAAAGCTACAGATCATCTTATTTTATAAAGAAAAAATTCCAATATTTATTTCTAAATAGTCTTACTATTTTAAGACTAAACTATGCTTAAAACAAGTGAGTCAAAGGAAAATTCCAATGAGTTAATTATATACCATTTTATTTTAGCAATAATTTTGCTCTTTGGGATCCTAATTAAAGGTCTTAACTTAATCATACCTAATCCAAAGTCCCAAGCCTTACCTCTCAAAAAAAAGGAAGACGCTGATAAAAAAGAAATCAGTTCAGGTGCTCAGCTTAACAGCTCAATCATATCTCGAAAAAGCCATGAAGAACTCAGAAAGATCTTAAAAGATGTCGATATTTTATCAAGCCTTGATAAAAGTAAACTAACAGATTTGATCTTATCAAATCAAGATGCATTAGATAAATTGATAGTTGAGATCCAAAAAGAGTCTTTGCAAAGAATGACCAATCAAGAAATTAGATCAATACTCAAGGGAGTCGAAGGCATCTCAAGACTTAGAAAGTCTGAATTAATTGAGGAAGTACTGAAACAATACAAATTTAAAAAATATTCCTAATGTTGAACTTTTAAGTTTTCTTCCTAATATCAAATTTCAAAAATTTAATCTGGGCATATTCGGTTTAAATTATTAAATGCAAGAGTCTTAACAGTCAATCAAGTTGGTTTATTTTTATTCGATTAGTTAAGGTCATTTTTGATATAGATTGCATTCTCTAAAATATAATCAGCATTTAAAAATCCTCATTGGCTTCAACAAAATGAGAACTGAAGACTTCGATAAAATAAAAGTTTCTAGAAATTCATTTTGAAAGTCAATCATAAACTACGCAGAAATGAAGCTCAAGATTCACCTCGCTAAGTTCTCAGCGTTATAGGAGCAAAAAACATTCATATTTGGTTCCAACCAATCCAATAAAGTCTTGGAAGCTTTAAAGGCACTTTTCTTTATAGAAAAGTACCAAAGCTTTGGAATTGATATTCAGAAAACAATTTCATTTCTGAGTAGACGCTCAAGCGGGCTTCACACCAAGACTTCTGCACAAGGAGATATCACCTAGAGGAGACGCCTAATAAGGCTCTTCAGAGGTCTGTTTGCTAGCTCTACGCATTAAAGCTATAAAGCCTTAAAAGGCCGCCTTAAAGGCCAAGAAGGATTATCTATTTCTATACAGCCTGACTTTTGAAAGAATGCACACACTTTCCAATCGGTCTCAGGATCAAACAGAACTTCCTTACTAAATTAAATCTCTAGCAAAACTCAATTTGACTAATCGCAGTAGCAGCTGCCAATAAAGTCAAAGAATTGGAAACCAAATAAAAAAGCCATGGAAGCAACTGAAGAAGCTTCCATGGCTTAAAAAACTCAAAATGAGTTGGGTTCTTGGACTTTAGGTGTCAAACCCTTTTGCTGAAATTACTTAAAAAAATCAGCGGGTAAAACGCTCTGATGGATCATTTCCTTTGCGGGCATACCAGTGAAACTGGGACACCTGGACAATAGCTATGACTCCAAAGATCGCTGGAAGCAATTGAAAGCCACCTGAAGGCTTTACTAAACCAAGATCGGATGGATGGGGTAGTTGAGTAGCGAAATCAATGATGTGGGTTAAATCAATCATTAATAAAAAGGGGGCCTGGTGATAGCCCGGTTTTGTGAATCTCGGTATTTATAAACCAGAAGAGCATCAGCAAGGAAGTCTCTGTTGCATCTTGAAAACTGCCACCAGAAAAAAAGCATCTAGAAATTCCCCCTTGGGAAGTTTTCTATTCTTAAAAAAACCTAAATGATTAGGCTTTCAGGTCAATCTGCTACAAGGTTTTTAAGTGATCCATTAGCCATCAAACCTTGGCCTACTTTTATGAATAGTCAAATAGGTACTAGTTTTTCCTAATTTATCTTTGAATAATCCTTAAGCTGAAATCACATAAAAAATCCTCACCAAGAAAAATCCTGGCAAGGATTAAATTTAAAACAAAAGATAAAACTAAAGTAGTACGTTTAAACTATCTCAAGCCTAGTGGGAAGAATATGGTTTCTGGTCCAATAAGAATGACCGAAGTAGCAACAATAATAGCTAGTACTTGAACACCAACGAATTGCTTCCAACGATAGGTGAACAATGTCGAGTCTGAGCTAAGGCCCCAACCTTCTGTCGGCTCATTTTGCTCACGCGCATACCAATGAAAATTAGAGACTTGAAAAATAGCAATCAAACCAAAAATCACTGGGACAAGAGCAAACCCTGTGGAGGGTTTTACTAAACCAATATCAGAAGGGTGGGGTAGCTGCGTTGCTAAATCAAGAATGTGGGTTAAATCGATCATCAAATAAAGGGTAAATCGGCTTATTAATAGCTGAACATCATATGCGCCTTCACAACTTTGGCGAAGATCGTTACAAACTTGCTTTTTTTAAGCTGGCCTTCGCAACAAAAACCATTCTTTTAGCCAAAAACCAATCACAACAATTTGATTTTCTTAAAAATTCCATTAAAAAAATAAATGAGCACAAGAAACAGTCTTCTAAGCTGCTTGTGCCCTGAATTCATTCAAAAGACAATTGATCAAGCCAAAAAGAAGCCAAACTTTTCAAATCTATAGCAATAAGAGGCCTTTTGGAGTCATATATATTTTATGAGGTTTTAAAAGATCGATTTGATTAATATTATATTTCAATTAACCTTTCTTTTACAAGCAAATATTTTTCACCAAAAGCCATTCAATTAATTTTTATAATTAGATAGATTTGATCTCAAAAACTTTCTTTCAAAATCAACTTTAACGAAAATGCATGTTAATTACATTTGCGGCCCATTCATTCCCTTTATCTGACCAATGACCATCACAACTTAAGAAAAGGTCTTTTCTATCAATTGAACTTTGAGGTAAATATTTTGCTCCATCTATAAACATAAACCTAGGGTCAGAATCAGAAAGCTTTTTAAAAGAAGAATACCAATATGATTCCTTAGTATATTCTGATCTTTCACTAGGGATAGAGAGTAAAACAACCTGCTCAGCCTTACCTAATGAATGGTCAATTATTTTTCTAATAAAATAAACAGTTGCTTCTTGCTGTATCAAAGGGGGATTAGACAAGTTTTCTTGGGTAACTGATTCCTCATTTACACTATTTTCTTGTGGTCCATTAACATTTGAATAATTCTTTATAAAAAATAGAATTCTATAAAATCTACTAATATATAAATATCTTTTCAAAATATTTCTAGGAGTATTTGAATCAAAAGTCTTCTCTCTCTTTACTGCCATTTTAGGATAAAAATAAGAAAAATCTCCATTTTTTTGCTTTAAGAAATAGGGTCTAAATCTTCTTTCTGATAATTTAAATCTCTTCCATTTTTTGGCATTTATATCATTATCACTAAAATCATTTCCTTCCGTAAGAAATATTACCACCTTATCATGCTCAAAATCTGAAGCCAATTCTTTATATAGTAAATAATATTGTAATGGACCATTATTTAATGCTGATCCAAAATTATAAACCTCACGGCCACTTAATTTTTCCAAAACGCTTGCTGCTGTCTTATCATGATGTACACCATATCCCTCAGCAAAGCTATCGCCCAACAATATAATCCTATTATTAAATTGATCAATAACTTGGAATTCCTTA
>QCFI01000033.1 GCA_003280295.1 Prochlorococcus sp. AG-363-C20
ATAGAAAGATTTAAGATTTGAAGAGTTTGAGCTGCGGGGCAAAGGCTTGGTATTAATACGTTGGTTTTTAAAAGGAAAGCATCTTGAAGAAACTGTTCCTTTGAGAAGGGCACGACACCGGCGAAGTGAGCTGGAAGCCAAAGGGGCCATCATTTATTGGAGTGAAAGGCTATTAACTTCTTAATCAAGAATGAATAATAGCAAAATTTATCATCAATAAAGTGCGCAATTGATACAGCAGCAACCTTGAATCTGGTTTCAATATTGTTGTTAATCAATGAGCATGAAAAGAAAGATAATTTTAGTCTCCTGCATGCTGACCATAAGGCAAATACAATCTAAAATAAATTAATCCTAATGAGAATATCTATAATATTGACAAGAAGCTACAGACTAAACCTCCTCTCTATTCAAGCCAATGGTATTAAATTAAGACTAAACTTTAAAAACAATAAAAGAAAGAATTAATCCATCAAAGTAGATCGGCATAGAGTTTTTCACAAAAAAGGAATAGGGTCCTTAAATAAATAAGTTCTTTAAAGATTCTTTCCAACTATCAGAAAAGTACAAAACTTCTCTTTGTGTTAGACTCATTGCAATTTTTTTTTCTGAATAAGCTGCCTCATTGATAAAAACTGGAACTAAACTTTTATCTTCATCAAAAGTCACAACACTTCCATCTAAACTTAAGAATAAAGGTTCTCCATTATTAATAGGAATCCAGTCTTTACCTTGTCTATGAGGGTGTATTAAAGCTTCTATTTTTCCATCTTTAGAGCGAGGGAAATCAATACTTCTTATATGGCGATGAATCACAGTTGTCTTAGGAAACTGGGCTGAACCTGAACTAACCTTGGCTAATTCTTCAAAACATATTTCCAGAGTTAATCGAGTTTGATTAATAATATTTGCATGAAGCAAGCCCTGAGGTACAGGTCCAATTTCAATTACAATTCCACAAGGCCAAGATTCAACAAGAAAACCTTGCTGAGTTTCATCTCCTTCATGCAAGTAAATAGGCAAGCCTAATTTTGATTGCAATAAAGATGCAATAGCTAAATCTGATGGTCTTCTTCCATAAACTACTAAGCTAGTTCCCATAGCCGAAGTAGTGCTATGTATATCAATCGCAAGTTGACAAGAGTTCGACCCATTAGGCCCATAAATTGCTAAGAGTTCTCTTGCACGTATAACCTCATAATCTTGAATATAGATATCATCCAAATATTTCAAACGAAAACTACGATTCAAGTCAGAATGCAAATAACGTTTGCAAACTTTAAGTGCTTCTGGATTGCCTATAACTTTAGAAGTCCTAAAGCCATGAGTATTGATTAACTCAGGATCTTTGATCCATTGTTCAAGCAACCAAGGGGCATTTATTTCATTCCCATGGGTTCCTGCAATAACAATTACTTGAGGCACTGACATCAAGATTCAACAGCTACTTGCAACTTGACTAACAATAGAGGAAAAGGAATCTCCTCAATGTCAATACCCCCAATTGCTGTTGCCTTAGCCAGAGGGGGCTGGAATTGGCAGTGGAACCAATTAATGAATGGATTTGCCCCTGCTGATCAAGCTGGTAACTATGAACGTCCTCCCAGTCAGCATCAAAAGGCAATAGCTCCCCAAAAAAATGAACTTATAAATAGATCTAAAAAACTTCTTCCACATCTAATAGTAGGAAGGAGCTGCCCATGGGCACATCGCACCTGGTTGTTATATGAGTTGCGAGACTTAGATAATAGTTTGAATTTACTTATCGCCCAACCTGACCACAATGCTGGTTTTTGGCGAATTTCCCCTTCTTGGTTGGGATGTGATTCTCTTCTAGGTTTATATAAAAAATGTGGCAAACCCCCTAATCACAGAGCTACCGTCCCTGCACTTGTGGATCCAGGAGAAAGGGAGAACAACCAACCTCGCCTATTAGGGAACGAGAGTAGCCAACTAATTGAAGTATTAAATGAATGGCCAACTGCTAATGACGCACCAGACCTATTACCCTCAGACCTTCAAGAAGAAATCGAAAACTGGCACAAACTCCTCCAAAACTCAGTCAATAACGGAGTCTATCGTTGTGGTTTCGCTAGGACACAATCGGCTTATAACAAGGCATCCGAAGAACTCTTCCAAGCTCTTCAAGAAGTCGAGCAAAATCTCTCTGTTCGAGGTCCTTGGCTTTGTGGAGAGAAACTTACACTGGCCGATGTGAGGCTATTTCCAACACTCATACGATGGGAGATGGTATATGAACCTTTGTTCGGATGCAGCCAAGAACCACTATGGTCCTTTCCAAATATTTGGCAATGGCGACAAAAATTTCTTGCACTCCCCAGAGTTCTCAGAACTTGTGACTCCACTGCCTGGCGTAATGACTACTTCGGAGCCTTGTTCCCATTAAGACCTAGCAATATAGTTCCGGCAGGGCCAAATCTAGTCAAACTGGTTAATAGCAAGCCTATTGATCAGTGACAGCCGAAAACTCACAAGTTTTAAAGTCTCAAGAAACAAGTCTTATGGAAGCTGAATTTACAGGTGTTTACGGAACTTACAAAATCACCCACAGCGATGAAATTGAAGTACAACGTTACCGGATTTCTGTGCTGATCTGCGGCATCGCTTTCTGTGCGGGAATGGCTCAATGGCTTTTGATTGGGCCAAGTCAAGCGTGGTTTTGGCTAATACCTCTAGCAATTAGCCTAGGCCTAGCTTTAAAATGGATTCATATTTACCTACGTTTGCTTCATAATGCTCTTCAAATTCTCTGGGCTTTGGGATGCATAGGTATTTGCATACTTGTAATCAAATTTGGTAGCGAGAATTTACTTTTTAGTCTTTCATCAAAACCACTCTGGACATTGGTTATTGGACCTTTGTTTGCGGCCCTTACTGGATTGGGCTTCAAAGAATTTTTCTGTTTTCAAAGACTTGAAGCCGTCGGACTAACACTACTAATTCCGACTGCTCTTTTAGGACATTTAACTGGAGTACTTAATGGGGAAATAGTTTTAGCATTATTAAGTTGTTCAGCATTTTTGCTATTAGTACTAGCCCTCCGCAAATTTGGGATAGATGCAGCAGCTGATATAGGAGATAAAAGTGTCTTTGACTATCTAGATCGTCAAAGGGCTGAAAAAAGTTTGTGAACTTAATTAGTCTGGTTAAAGCCTCTAAAGACTTTGGCATTAAACGTCTCTTCCAAGAACTAAATCTTCACATCAAAAAAGGAGAGCGACTAGGAGTGATCGGACCAAATGGGGCTGGGAAATCAACACTACTTAAAGTTATCGCGGGTTTAGAACCACTCGAGGAAGGAGAGCGAAGATGCTCACCTCAACTCAGAATAGAAGTAGTGAGTCAAGAAAGTAGCATCATCAACAACAACACAGTAATAGAAGAAGTTCTCGCAAATTGTGGAGAAAAAAGAAACCTGCTACTACGTTTTAACCAGCTCAGCGACGCGATCGCCCACAATCCAAACGATACAAGCTTGTTAACAGCTCTAGGACAAATTAGTGAAAAAATGGATATCGCTGAAGCATGGCTCCTTGAACAACAATGCAAAGAAATACTGCAACGACTTGGAATTAATAATCTATATAAATTAGCGAAGGAGCTCTCAGGTGGATACCAGAAAAGAGTTCGACTAGCCTCTGCTTTGGTGGCGAAGCCAGACATACTGCTACTAGATGAACCAACTAACCACCTTGATGCATCTGCAGTGGAATGGTTACAAAGCTGGTTAGAAAAATTTAAAGGCGCTCTAGTACTTATTACACATGATCGCTACGTACTAGATCAAGTAACAAAGCGCATAGTAGAAGTCAGTGATGGGAAAGCAGTCACCTACAACGGAAATTACAGTACTTTTCTAAAACAAAAGGCCCAAGAAGAACTAGCAGAAGCCTCAAGAGAAAAAAAACACAAAAGTATCTTAAGAAGAGAGTTGATATGGTTACAACAGGGTCCAAAGGCTCGTAGTACCAAACAAAAGGCTCGCCTTCAAAGAATTGAACAAATGCGTTCTGAATCTTCTAAAGCCATGACTGATAAGCTTAAGATATCAAGTCTGAATAAGCGACTAGGTAAACTCGTTATTGAAGCTGAATCCCTACAAGCAACAAGAAATGGAGAAGTAAATGGTCAATTACTGTTCAACGACTTTAGCTATAGCTTTTCCAACGAAGACCGCGTTGGAATTATCGGAGCTAATGGCAGTGGAAAGTCTACACTTCTTGATTTAATTGCTCGCCGAAGACTACCTAGTAAAGGTAAACTACATTTTGGATCAACAGTTAGTCTTGGATATCTGGATCAACAAACCAATGATATAACTGAAATAAAAAACCAGGATAAAAAGGTAATAGACTTTATTGAAGAAGCTGCATTTAGAATTGATCTAGGAAAAGAGCAAATCACAGCTACTCAATTACTCGAAAGATTTCTTTTTAATTCTGCACAACAACATACTCCTCTAAAAAAACTTTCTGGTGGAGAAAAGAGGAGATTAACGCTTTGCAGAATCCTAATTCAAGCCCCAAACGTTCTTTTGTTAGATGAACCCACAAACGACCTAGACGTACAAACACTAAGCATTCTTGAAGACTTCTTAGAAGATTTCAAAGGATGCGTTGTAGTCGTTTCCCATGACCGCTATTTCCTAGATCGCACAGTAGACAGAATTTTCAGTTTTGAAGAAGGAAAAATTAAGAGGTTTGAAGGAAATTACAGTGCATTCCTTCAAGGCAAACATCTTGCTCGGAAAACATCCAACAAAGCGACTGTTTCAAAAGTAGATGCAATAGAACCTAAAATAATAAAAATTTCTTTAGCAGATTCCTCACAGGCCAACACGTCTGCAATCATTAAAGAAGCAAACAAAGCTCGCCGTCGAACCTTTAAAGAAGGGAAAGAGCTTGAAGAGCTTAATAAAAACTTACCTCTACTCGAAGCAAAGATAGTCTATGTAGAAAATACATTGACTACAGGAGAAGGAGATCTCACTCAGCTCAGTCAAGAATTGGCTCATTTGATCGAAAAGCTAAAAGATGCAGAAGATCGATGGCTTGAGCTCAGTGAACTAGAGCCTTAAAGATCAACAAAAGCCATCCACATTTTACTAATTCTAAAAAGCTTTCTTTTATAAACCCACGTTCAATCTCTTTGAAGCGTTCAGAGCACGTTACAAATCTCATCTGCTTGATGTGGAGCTATTTTTTGGATTCATATAATGCTTTTCAAACAACTCTTTTTTGACTTGAAGTCTTGCAGCAATCGACCTCTAGTCGTCTTTTTACCCAAGAGATAGAAATATCAGGTCTAAAAATCAATCTGAATTTGGGTCGGCCAATCCAGAAAATGCACACTACTTTAAAGCGAAATTCTGCACAGCCGAGACAGTATAAAAGTACTACCAAGGAAAAGGTTGGCGCGAAATCTCAAAACTATTACGTCAAAAACTGTAGTCTCAAACATGAGTAAAGTAAGTAGCAAGCTATATCAAATACAAACCATTCAAGAAGGCTCTTTATCAAGTATTAGTGGCTAGCAACTAATAGGTTTACTTGAGATTGGTGTTGTAAACCAAACCAAATCGAGTTTTAACCCATGCCACAACAGTGTTGAAGCCGTATGGTATGCATGTCGCCCTAGGCCGGTGTAGGCCAAGCTCTCATGAACACTATTGACGAACACATTAAGAAGGATCAGTCAGAGATCCAATCCGCCAAAGACCATGGCGACAAAGCCAAGGAGCGTCATCTAACTGAAGAGCTCAATTCGCTTCAGGAATACAAAGAACACCACCCTGGTGATAAGCATGACCCAAATGCTTTGGAATTGTTCTGTGATGCCAATCCTGACGAGCCAGAGTGTCTTGTTTACGACGATTAATAAGTCCTTCTAAAACAATGAGGAAGCTTTGAGGAGCACTTTTACATTAAAAATGCTCCTCAAGTTTTTATTGCAATAAAAACAGTGCTCAATAATCCAAATTGAAATCTGAAGGGCTACTTGTCAAAGAACAAACAACTGCTTCCTCATTCTTCATCTCACGGACTTCAACGATAGGACGCCCCATGCGTCTAAGGACTTGAATATCCTGATAGGTCTGGCAGCGTGCAATCACTTTCCCCTGACCATCAAAACAACTATAAAAAGTCATAACTTAATTAACTTCAATCTAGTTATGACTAATAATTTAAAACTAGACAAGTAAAAAGTTTATACACACACATATCATGCGCCAAGCTCTTGCCAAACATCATTCAACAAAACATCCAAACCTTTACCCATAGCTGCCGAAATCAATATCAGCCTCCGTTTACTCACTTTCTGCAAAGACTCAATAATCTGATTTTCCAGCCTCTTCTTCAAAAGCTCTCGTTTATTAAGCACCACAAGTCTTGGGCGTTCAATTAGACCATGGCCATAGGCAGCTAATTCGTTCTCAACGACACTGAAATCATGTAAAGGGTTATCAGAAGAACCATCAACCAAGTGAATTAAAAGCTTTGTACGCTCAATATGACGAAGAAAGTCATGCCCTAAACCTGCACCCTGCGCCGCTCCAGAAATTAAACCCGGTATATCAGCAAACACAGTGCCATCCCCGCTAGGCCGACGTACTACTCCAAGATTAGGAATCAATGTAGTAAAAGGATAGTCAGCGATCTTTGGACGCGCTGCCGATAAAACTGCTATCAAAGTACTCTTGCCAGCATTAGGCAATCCAATAATTCCAACTTCAGCTAACAACTTTAGTTCTAACTGCAGAAACCATTCCTCACCATCTCTTCCTTCTGTACATTTTTCTGGTGCTCTATTGCGATTGCTCAAAAAGTGAGCATTGCCAAGGCCACCTTTCCCTCCAAAAGCAATAACTAGCCTTTGTCCATCTGTTGTTAGGTCACCAAAAATAATCCCTGTTTCGTGATGTTTAACTTCAGTACCACAGGGAACCTTAATTACCAAATTGGCACCTGAAGCTCCCGTACATTTATTAGGACCACCTCGACGCCCATCTTCAGCTAAAAAAAATCTTTTGAACTTAAAATCCAAAAGAGTCTGAAGGTTGGAATCGGCTTGAAACACAACCTGTCCACCTTGCCCTCCATCTCCTCCAGCTGGACCTCCTGCTGGAACATATTTTTCTCGTCTAAAAGCAACTATTCCATCGCCACCGCGACCTCCTTTTACCGTTACGCGTGCCTGATCTATGAATTGCATCTTCGTTTAATCATGGACAGAAATATAGAAGGAGGCAAATGAACTGAAACACTACTAAAATTACATAACTTGAGTTTTTCTAAAAGTTTTAATAAATGATTTGATTGTAACCAAGAAGCAAAAGCACAACCTTTCACATGCCTAAACCAGAAAATTACGCATCTAAAAAGCTAACCTAATCAAAGAAGAAAAGCTTCTTTCTGTTCTCCCAGTAGCAATGATCACCAACTTTTGTAGACATGCAATTTAAAGAACTCCAAGAGTCTCCAATTAATGACCTTTCACTGAAATTCCTTCTGGTCCTTAAAGGTAAAGAGAATTGATTTATTAATTTCCCAAGAATTAAAACAAATCCAAATAAATTCTTATTTTTTTAAGCGGAAGCACAATTTTTCAATAAAACTCTTGCAACCAAATAACACTACAGCCTGGGCCACCATCACTTTGGTCAGCATCCGTAACTCTCTCCACATTGGGAACAGTCTGAAGCCACTTACGCAAACCTCTCTTGAGCTTCCCAGTACCGATCCCATGAATCACCCATAAAGGGCCAACCACAAGGCGTAAGTACTCTTCTATAACAACTTCCGCTTCATGAACACGTAAACCACGTACATCCACAGTATTTCTATCGGTTCGCATAGACGTTTTGGTGTCTAATGATCTTCGAGACTGAACTTTAACAACAGTTTCTCCAATGCTAGGCTTACGACCATCAAGGCTCTCAACATCTCCTAATCCAACTGTACTGCGAAAAACTCCACATAGAACAGTTAGCTGTGAGCCATCTTCTGAAATGGCCAATACATCTCCTGCCTTAGCAAGAGCTAGCAATCTCACACGATCGCCTACTTTAGGTAACCAATTTTGATGTTTTTTTCGACTAGGCTCTGGTTGATAGTCAAGCTCCATTCGACGCAACTGTTGGCCAACACACCTAGCAGTTTCACCATCTGCATTAGCTGTACGCAAACGACGAATCAAACTACGAACCTCCTTTTGTCCCTTACGAATAGTCCTTTCAACTTCCTTACGTCCAAATTCTTTAACTTCGGCAGATTGCTTACATTGCTTCTGCCATTGCAGAAGCATTTCCTCATGTAGTAATTCTGTGCGAGCCAAAAGAGCCACAGCATCTTCTGCAGCAGTTTGTTGTCGTTTTCTTTGTTCTTCCAGACCCTTAATAACATTATTGACATCATCTAATCCCTGTGGCCCAATTAATTCTTGAGCATTATCAACAACCACAGAATCCAAACCTAATCTCCTTGCAATTTCTAGGGCATTACTACGACCAGGGATTCCCCATTGCAAATGGTAAGTAGGTTGAATGGTTTCGCTATCAAAAGCAACAGAAGCATTTTCAAAGCGTGAATCACTATATTTAAGAGACTTAAGCCCCCCCAAGTGTGTAGTTGAGATTGTCAATCTTGCTCTATCAGCCAAAGTACGTAACAAAGCCATAGCCAAAGCAGTACCTTCACTGGGATCTGTACCTGCCCCTACTTCATCTAAGAGGACTAAAGAAGGACCTGGTGTATCTTCAATTGCCTGAAGAATACGCCCAATACGAGTAATGTGACTACTGAAAGTAGAAAGGTTTTGTTGAAGCGATTGTTCATCACCTATATCGGCCAAAACTTGACTACACCAAGGCAAAGAGGGTGTATCCACACAAGGCAAAAGAAGACCAGCTCGAGCCATTAAGACTGCCAAGCCAATACTTTTCAGGGTGACTGTCTTCCCTCCAGTATTAGGCCCAGTGATTGCCACAACCCTCAAATGGGAAGCGACTTCAATACTTACTGGTACTACAACTTTTCCTTGATTACGAAGTTGTTGGCAAACAAGCAAGGGATGCCGAAGATCTTTAAGAATAAACGGCGCCTCAGATTCTTCATACAGGATTGGAGGTACTCCACCTAACCAGACACCAAAACGAGCACGGGCCAAAGCTAAATCAAGTTGCAACATGACATGACCTAAATGTTCAAGCGAGTCAAAATGTTCAGCGACAGTATTGCTCCATGCAGTTAATAGACGAAGCTCTTCAGCAAGAATTTCAGACTCAATTGCAACGATTCGATTGCCTAATGAAATGACTATCTGAGGTTCCAAGAAAACTGTGTTACCTGATGCAGAGCTACCATGAACAATTCCTGGTAGCTGATCAATAGCACCAGCTTTTAAAGCTAAAACAGGCCTACCATTGCGGTCGGCGATTGCAGTATCCTGCAAAATAGACCCTCTACGTCTTAAGAGCTCTTGCAAAAGATCACGACGTTCAACTCTCATTCCCTGCCAATTGCGTCGCATCTCTCTAAGTTTTTCACTGGCTCGATCAGCAACACGTCCACCTTCCTCCAGACCAAACTTCAGGAGTTTTTCCAAATCTGGCAAAGTAGCTAAGTCAATAAGTAACGATGAGATAACAGGGCGTAATTGTGGCTCATCAATTTGACGCCGCAAACGGCGAGCAGTTGAAAGAGTCTCGGCAACTTTGAGTAATTCCTCCCCAGACAGAACACCTCCCTTAATACACCTCATCAAGATGGTTTGTAAATCATGTACTCCTTGAAAGTTGAGACCTCCTTCAATAAATTCATCTAATGACCTAATCTCTAATGTTTCAGCCAAGCGCCTACGACTATTGACTAAGTCTTTAGGCAAAGGAAGAGTTTTGCATTCACGGTGACCTTGAGAAGTGCTTGCAAATTGCGAAAGGTTTTCACAAAGTCTGGGCCACTCCAACAACTCCAAAGTCTCTTGTAGCGCCAAATCAGCAGATGACATTTCAGATCAAATTGCTGAAGAACTCATGCATATTTTTTTGTACCTTGATTCTGATTACTGGGCATTCCTTCAGTTGACTGATAAAGCATTTCCAACCAATTACCTTCAGGATCTTGCAAATAAAAAGAAGCTGTACCATCTCTGTGCTGATGTAATTTACCTACTTGAATTCCGTCGTTATTTAACTGTTTCTGTATATTTTCTAATTGATTGAGTTCAGAGAAATGGAAGGCAAAATGCGGACCAGCAGCCTTATAACCTGGACCCAAAAGAGCCAATCCATCCCTACCAGAACCTGCTTCTAAATAACACCAATCATTATCATCCCAGACAAGATTCATACCAAGACTAATATAAAAAGATTTTGCGCGATCCATATCTTTAACCCGAATCGCTATATGTCCAAGCCTTTGAACATTAATTTTTTTAATTTTAGAAGTTTCTTTTACCATTATTTAGCAATGGATAAAGGTTTGTTTTACATATGAATGTAAATAAACTTTACTTGAAGCTTTAAGCATTTAACCCTCTCTTAACCAATCTGCTGCATCACATGCGTGATAGCTAAGTATTAAATCTGCGCCGGCACGCTTGAAACTCAACAAAGTTTCAAGAACTACTGCCTTCTCTTCTATCCAGCCCTGTTGTGCCGCAGCTTTAACCATCGCATACTCTCCACTTACGTTATAAGCCGCTATAGGTAATTCAGATTCTTGTCTTAATCTATAAATAATGTCCAAATATGCGAGACCTGGCTTAACCATAAGGATATCTGCACCTTCCTGCTCATCTAATTGAGCCTCAGTAATAGCTTCACGAGCATTAGCGGGATCCATTTGATATGTACTCTTATCTTTGGGTATAGGTTTTGAAGAAGTCAATCGTGGAGCAGAATCTAAAGCCTCCCTAAATGGCCCGTAATAAGCGGAAGAATATTTAGCCGTATAACTAATTATTCCTACATGCTCAAACCCTTCATCATCAAGAGCTTCTCGAATAGCACCTACACGTCCATCCATCATATCGCTAGGCCCAATTAAATCAGCTCCTGCTTGAGCTTGAACTATTGCTTGACGACACAAGTTTTCAATCGTCTCATCATTTAAAACAATTCCCTGAGAACTAACAATTCCATCATGGCCATCACATGAATAAGGATCTAGAGCTACATCCGTCATAATCGTCATTTCTGGAAGCTCTTGTTTTAACTTCCTAATTGCTCTAGGAATTAATCCATTTTCGTTATAGCACTCAGCAGCATCTTCGGTTTTCAGAGAATCAGCTACTTTCGGGAAAAGAACAATACATCGAACTCCTAGTTTCCAAGCTCGCTCAACTTCGGCAATTAAATTATCCAAATCCCATCGATTTGCTCCTGGCATGGCATTTATTGGTTCAACTTCAGCACCCTCATGCACAAACAATGGGTAAATGAAATCAGCTGCATTAAGACTATGCTCTTGAACCATTTCCCTCAAAGAGGGTGTGCGGCGGAGCCTACGAGGACGATAAGTAAGATCCATCAGGACCAAAGAAGCAGATTTGTAATAGTAAATACGAGCTTATAGGGATGCTGACTTAAGCCACGATTTGCGTGGCTCATTGCAATGGAGTCTTTGAAGTTCCCTCAGTAGTTTCAGCTCTTCATCAGACCAATGATCAGGCAAAATCATACTTAGTGAAAAGATCAAATCTCCTCTACCTCCAGTCAGAGGCCATCCTTTACCTTTTAACCTCAAGTTCTGCCCTGGAGAAGTGCCTGCAGGAATATTGACCTGAGCCTCTCCATCAGGAGTCATAACGGTAACAACAGCTCCCAAAGCAAGTTCAACAAAAGAGACTGGAAGAAATGCACGTAACAGATCACCGTCAAGTCGCCAAATCGAATGAGATTTCACAGCAAGATTCAAATAAAGATCACCTCTTCTTCCAGTACCGGGCTGCAAATTGCCTTTCCCCTTTAATCGAAGACGAGACCCCGACTTAATACCCTTTGGAATAAGCACTTTGACACGTTCATCATTAACAGAAAGAGTACGTTCAGTACCATTGAAGGCCTCAGAGAAACTGATTTGGACCTTTGCTTCAGCATCCAAGCTCAATGATGTCTGTGTCGCATTTCTAATGAATGGATCTCCACTTCTACTAGCTCCTCCAGGGAAACCCGCAGCTCCTCTAGGAGCCCCAAATCTTCCTAAAAGATCATTAACAAAATCATCAAAATTACCGTATCGGCCAAAATCCACATCAAATCCAGACCCAACCGGACCACTCCCTCTCATTCCACCGGTCTGATCCCAATATTGACCAAACTGCTCGTATCGACGGCGTTTTTCAGGATCCGAGAGGACTTCATATGCCTCGCTAATTTCTTTAAACTTAGCCTCAGCATCTGAATTGCCAGGGTTCACATCAGGGTGATACTCACGAGCCAGTTGTCTAAAGGCACGCTTAATGGATTCGGAATTGGCGTTTCGCTCAACTCCAAGAACCTTGAAGTAATCACGGTAACCACTGGCAACCATAAATTCCTTTGGCCTCTTCAGCCCTATAACTTCAGTTTCTCAGCTGATGTCCATCCGAGAAACTTGCGAAATGGAGGGAAGCCCGAACGCTGAAGGTCAAGTTTACTTTTTGTAGATCATCAAACGGCCAAATTTCAAGACTCAGTCCATGTAAATCTCCTTAAGAAGATGTTTCATTCCAA
Source organism: Prochlorococcus sp. AG-363-C20 (assembly GCA_003280295.1). Lineage (GTDB taxonomy): Bacteria > Cyanobacteriota > Cyanobacteriia > PCC-6307 > Cyanobiaceae > AG-363-K07. The sequence continues at coordinate 12,734 of QCFI01000033.1, forward strand.
CAATGAAGGTAGTTTTGATTTCTTAAAAAAGAAAAATTTATAAAAGCTCCATTTGAATAGAGAACACCCAGCCAGATAGTCTTTATCAAGAAAGAAAAAATTGGAGCTCACTAGTGGCTTTAATCAATGGTCTCCACTTAAGGAATGTTCGGGGTGACGTCTTAGGTGGATTAACAGCAGCAGTTGTCGCATTACCACTGGCACTGGCTTTTGGTGAAGCTGCTCTTGGCGATGGAGGTGCAATTTATGGCCTTTATGGAGCAGTAGTAGTTGGCTTTTTAGCTGCTTTATTTGGCGGAACACCTGCACAAGTCAGCGGTCCCACTGGACCAATGAGTGTGACTGTAGCTGGAGTTATTGCAAGTCTTACTGCAGTAGGTGTCAATCCAAATCTAGGGGCAGGTGAAATATTACCGATGGTGATGGCAGCAGTAGTAATAGGTGGGCTTTTCCAAATTCTTTTTGGAATCCTAAAACTGGGTAAATACATCACCCTAGTTCCTTACTCAGTTGTTTCAGGTTTCATGTCTGGCATAGGTGTAATCATTCTCATAATTCAATTAGGTCCTTTATTTGGTATTACAACTGGAGGAGGAGTTATCGAATCAGTAAACAGATTAATTGATAATTTTCAACCAAATGGAGCTGCAATTGCAGTTTCAATTATGACACTTGCAATAGTTTTTCTTACACCTAGAAAAATAAGTCAATGGCTTCCTTCTCCCCTTTTAGCATTATTAATAGTTACACCTTTATCATTACTACTATTTAATGATGCAGCACTGATTGAAAGGGGAATGTCTCCTTTGCCTCGAATTGGAGATATTCCAGAAGGAGGCTTGACTTTTTCTATGCCTAATATTCAAGAAAACTTGTCTGTAATAGTTCAAGCAGGACTTGTTTTAGCAGTTTTAGGTGCAATTGATTCGCTTCTAACATCTCTTGTTGCAGACAATATTTCGCAGACCCGTCACAACTCAGACCGAGAGCTTATTGGTCAGGGTATAGGCAATAGTGTTTCTGGTTTATTTAGCGGACTCCCAGGGGCTGGAGCCACTATGAGAACAGTAATAAATGTGAAATCTGGCGGGAGCACACCTATTTCTGGAATGGTTCACTCAATAGTTTTATTAATAGTTTTGCTAGGAGCAGGTTCACTTGCAGCAGAAATCCCAAAAGCTTTATTAGCTGGAATACTTATCAAGGTTGGACTTGACATCATTGACTGGGGTTTTCTTAAAAGGGCACATCGCTTATCACTCAAAACAGCAGCAGTGATGTATGGGGTTTTATTGATGACAGTTTTATGGAATCTAATAAATGCTGTTTTAGTAGGAGTTTTTGTTGCAAATATGCTCACCATTGATTCAATTACTCAAACACAATTAGAGGGAATGGATGCTGACAACCCACTAGGAGAAGATTCAACATCAGATGATTTCAGTGATGCGCCTCTACCCTCAGATGAGCAAGAAATACTAGAAAGATGTGCAGGTGATGTAATGCTTTTCAGACTGCGAGGTCCAATGAGCTTTGGAGCAGCAAAAGGTATTAGTGAACGTATGATGTTAATTAGAAACTACAAGGTACTTATCCTTGACATCACTGATGTACCTCGACTCGGAGTCACTGCAACTCTTGCAATTGAAGAGATGGTTGAAGAAGCAAAAAGCAACTCTCGCAAGGCATATGTAACAGGAGCAAGTGGGAAAGTAAAAGATCGACTTGCAAAATTTGGCATTAAAGAAGTGGTAACCACAAGGAAAGAGGCTCTTTTGGCAGCATTAAATGACATTGGCAACACATAAATTTATTTTTACTCTTAGCTTAATAACACATGTTTTTTAGGCATCTTTAATGAATACAAGCCTAATTCTACAAAATGTATTAACACCTCCGGTCCTATTCTTCTTTTTAGGAGCTTTAGCAGTTTTACTTAAATCTGATCTAGAAATACCTGCACCTCTTCCAAAACTATTTTCACTATATCTTCTTTTAGCCATAGGCTTTAAAGGTGGTTTAGAGCTAGACCGTAGTGGTTTTAATGAGCCTGTAATACCAACTGTATTATCTGCAATAGCAATGTCACTATTAATACCACTGATTTGTTTTACAATTCTAAGGTTAAAGCTAAATGTCTACAATTCAGCTGCAATTGCTGCTGCCTATGGTTCAATTAGTGCAGTAACGTTTATAACAGCTGAAAGTTTTTTATATAGTCAAAATATACCCTTTGATGGGTTTATGGTAGCAGCATTAGCCATCATGGAATCCCCTGCAATCATAGTGGGGCTTCTATTAGTAAAGCTTGCTGCACCTAAAAATAAGCCTGGTTCAAGAACAATGAAATGGGGGAAAATTCTTCATGAGTCTATGCTCAATGGCTCAGTTTATTTGTTATTAGGAAGTTTACTTATAGGTTTTCTTACAGGCTCATTCAATCCTTCTGGTGTAAATAAAATGCAGCCATTTACAGGAAATCTTTTCTATGGTGTCGAATGTTTTTTCCTACTTGATATGGGAATTGTTGCAGCCCAAAGACTTCCTAGTTTAAAAAAAGCAGGTTCCTTTCTGGTCGTTTTTGCAGTGGTGATGCCTGTTTTTAATGCATTGCTTGGTGTACTTGTAGCCAAATTCTTAAATTTAGGTCCGGGAAATGCACTGCTTTTTGTTGTACTTTGCGCAAGTGCATCATATCTTGCAGTTCCTACGGCAATGAGAATGACAGTTCCAGAAGCAAAAGCAAGTTATTACATCTCAACTACTCTTGGACTTACCTTCCCATTCAATATTGTGATTGGAATTCCTGTATATATGGGATTAGTCAATCAATTAATCCCAATAGCTACCTAGAGTAAGAAAAAAAATGAAACGTTTAGACCTTGTTTTCAGCGAAAGAGAGTTAGATGAAATGCTTAAGTGTCTTGAGAAAGCAGAAGTTCCAGGCTATACAGTAATGAAGCATGTCACTGGGAGAGGCCCAGAAAGAATAGTCTCAGAAGACATGGAATTTACTGGTCTTGGAGCAAATGCCCATGTTATTGTTTTTTGCCAAGAAGAAATATTGGAACGCATCAAAACAAATATTCAACCAATTCTTAGCTATTATGGAGGAGTGGCATACATTTCAGAAGCCAATCCACTTTAATGGATAATTTAATCTTTTCCTCTCAAGAAAAAGCTGATTAATTCTTTATCGAATAAGCCTAAATTCATACAATATTTATTCACGAATGAACCCAATCTACGCGAATTGATTTGCGACTATTTAGGTATCGATCTATCGCCATTGCTGCAATACATCCATCTGAGGCTGCAACTACTGCTTGTTTAAAAGGAGTATTGCGAATATCACCAATAGCCCAAACACCTTCAGCAGTAGTAGACATGAAGTCATCTACTACCACTCCGCCATCTTCTTTAAAGGCAACTTGATCTCCTAGGAAGTCAGTAATAGGTTTTGAACCACTCATATAAACAAAAACTCCTTCTAAAGATAAAGCTTGCTGACTGTCATCGGAACGAGTTTTGACCTTAACTCCTGTGACACCAGTATCATTTCCATCTATTTGTAAAAGTCTTGTTCGACTCCAATGACGAACATTGGATTGAGCAATCAACTCTTTAGCCTGTAAATCATCTTCCTTCGGATCATTAGATGTAATTAAATGCACCATTGAAGCGAACTTTGTCAGGACTTGTGCCTCCTCTATAGCCTCCTTATTGGACCCAATTACTGCAACCTCACGTCCTTTATAAAATGCACCATCACAAGTCGCACAATAACTAACTCCTCGACCTAGGAAATCAGCCTCTCCTTTAAAAGAAGCTGGTCGACCCATCGCCCCACTAGCCAGAACAAGTGCGCGCGCCTTGAAAGTGCCTTCAGGTGTGTAAACGGTTTTCCATTCTCCATTGACATCTACTCCAAAAACCTGAGCGCGGCGATAGTCAGTGCCGTATTCGATTGCTTGATCACGCATCAAAGCGAGCAAGGCATCTCCGCTCATTTCACTTGACACCCCTGGATAGTTAGCAATTTGATGCGTAATTGCCAACGCTCCCACCGCAGGATTCTTATCTAGGATCACTGTCTTTAAATTTGCTCTTGAGGCATAAAGTGCACAGGTACAACCGGCAGGTCCACCTCCTACGATTACAACTTCAGCTTCTATTATTTCCACGAGGTAAGGTTCTCCTTCAAGGTTTTACGTCTGGCCATAAGAATCAGCATATGAAACCCGGAGGGAAATTGTCTTAAAAGAATTCAAAATATCCCCTTTATTGGCCTAATTACTAGTTTCTTAAAGCTTCAGCAAGAAAGAGATGTTGTAATGAAAACTTCGGGCTTGATCAATTAGAGCTTAATAAAGGATAAACAAACAAATCATTTAGCTCTAGTTATGAC
>QCFI01000034.1 GCA_003280295.1 Prochlorococcus sp. AG-363-C20
ATCATTCTTAGCATGTCCTCATACCTCCCCTATAGCGAATTTAACTGCATCTTCACCCAAAAGTCTTAAATTTTTGAATTCAACTAATCATCAAATCTCTTCTCTTGCAATAAAATTATGACTCTTGAAACAGAAAATCTCTAGGTTTAATAAACTAACATTAGAATGACTAAGGTTAGACTCCAGAAAATCATTGCAGAAGCTGGTTTGTGTTCTAGGCGCAAAGCCGAAATCTTATTAACTCAAAAGCGTGTGGTAATTAATGGACAAATTGCTCAGTTAGGAGAGAAAGCTGATCCAGATCTAGATACAATTTTTGTTGATGATTACCGATTAAGTAAGAATTATAAGTTTAAGGTATTTCTAGTCAATAAGCCAAGAGGTGTTATAAGTACATGCCATGATCCTTATAGAAGAAAGACCGTCCTAGAGCTACTCCCTCCAATTCATCGCAAAGGGCTCCATCTCGTTGGCAGGTTAGATTTAAATAGTCGAGGAGCTATTCTTCTAACCAACCATGGTGAACTCACTCTGCACTTAACTCACCCTCGCTACTCACATACAAAAACATATCACGTTTGGGTCAAAGGAATACCTTCAAAAAATACTATTAAAGAGTGGAGAAATGGTGTGAATCTAAATGGTTTATACACAAAAAAAGCATCTGTAAAATTATTAGATTTAAAACAAAATAAATGTTTACTTCGAATAATTTTAAAGGAAGGGAGGAATAGGCAAATCCGAAGAGTAGCTGAATTACTCGGCCATCAAGTAATTGACTTGCAACGTACTTCAATTGGAGGCCTTGAACTATGTGATTTACAAGAAGGTAGTTGGCGTGAACTAAAACAGGAAGAATGGAATATCCTAATGAAAAAAAGGAGTATTGATTTTTAAGCATTATGTTTACTCACATTCCTTGGTTCAAAAAAGGTACTTTCCAACAACAAATTCATCTTACTAAAAATAGTGCTCAAAAAATATATTTAGAAGCCGCAAATACATTAAGGAAGCGTAGGGAAGAACATGGAATTAGCTTAAGTGAACTTGCATTAAGAACAAAAATAACTAAGCCCGTACTAGAGGCAATTGAAAATTGTTGGCAACATGCTTTACCGGAAGAAGCCTATCTTTTCTCAATGTTAAGGATCCTCGAAATAGAGTTAAATCTTGAGAAAAATAGTCTCGATGGCATACTTAAGGTAAAGGAGCAAACTTCAGAAAAAAAAACAACTGAGAGGTTTACACCTGGCAGCATTAATAATCTTCAGACTTGGCAAGGAAGCTTATTATATATTCTGCTTATATGTAGCAGTATTTTTTGCTTAAATCAACTTCAAAGGCAGCTTGCACGTGTAAATAGTCAGACATTCCAGCCTATCGCACCTAGTATTGATAGTTTACCAATCCCTCAAAGAAAGACATCTCCTGAAGCTGTTAACAACGGTTCAACAAAAGAAAATATAAATATTATCGGACCTCAGTCTAATTGGTTTATTTCTATACTGAAAAAGTTTCCAAGAGCAAATAATTTAACATTGATAGAAATAGACTTAAGTCAACAAAGTAAACTATCAATAGAAAGTGGCAATGGGTATCAAGCTACTTTCAATAAAGCCCAAGGCGATATCAAATTAAAGTTATTAGCACCTGTAATAGTTCATATCCAGCCTAAACCAACTATAAAAGATAAGATCATCTGGAAAGGCAAGAAGTATTTACTTGGTGAGATGACAAATATTCCCTATACTTTCAATTAGGAGTTAAATAAATCTTTTGCTCCTTCTAACGAACGTCCCCAAAAGCTTCCACGTTCTCCATAATTTTTTAATGCTATTTGGAGATCACGGTCTAAACCAATCAATCTCCAACACCAATTTTTCTCTACCGTCCCAGGTGTATTAAAACGAGCTTCATTACCCAAAGAAAGCAAATCCTGTATAGGTGCTACAACAAGTTTTGCCTCGGTTTGCAAGGCCATTTCAATTAATTTCCACCCAGGAGTGTCATCTGATCTCTTTGCTCTCTGATTAATTCTTTCCTTAGCTTCTAGATCTAATAAGTTCCACCATCCCAATGAAGTGGGATTGTCATGAGTCCCTGTATAAACAACCCACGAAGAGCCTTGAATATTCTCAGGCAAATAAGGGTTATTACAGTCACCATCAAATCCAAACTGAAGAATTTTCATTCCTGGTAATCCAAATTCATCTCTAAGTCTTTCTACTTCTGGAGTAATAACACCTAGATCTTCTGCTACTAAAGGGAGAACACCTCCACAATCGTTTCTCAATGATCGAAGCAAATCGACACCTGGAGAAGGTTTCCAAACGCCTTCTTGGGCAGTTTTTTTGTTCCCTGGAACTGACCAATAAGCTTCAAAAGCTCTGAAGTGATCCAATCTCAATAGATCTACTTGCTGCAAATGTCGTGCAAATCTTCTTCTCCACCAGTAAAAATGAGTGACTAGATGACGGTCCCAACGATAAACAGGTGTCCCCCAAAGTTGCCCTGTAGCCGAAAAGTAATCTGGAGGAACACCACTTTGATGATCTAATTCACCTTCTGGGAGAACGGAAAAAAGTGAACGCATACTCCAAACATCAGCACTATTTCTTGATACATAGAACGGTAAATCACCAAAAAGTAAAACTCCCAGAGACCTAGCTAATTTCTTTATTGATTGCCATTGCCGGTCTAAATGCCATTGCATTAGACGATGTTCCAATAAGTTCTTTTGATATTTCCTTCTCCAACAGTAGAGGGCAAATGGATTATGAATAGCAAAAGCTTCTGGCCACTCCCACCAAGGAAGCTCCTGAAATTGACGGCGAAGCTCCATAAAAGAAACATGTTCTTCGAGCCAAAACTGCTTAGCACACCAAATTTTGAAATTACGATGTCTTTCTGCACCTTGTCTTGTCCATGCTTCTCTTAACAACTGACCCAACCTTTCAGCTCTATGCTCAGCCAGATGAAAGTCGACAGAAGAAACGCTCAACTGATTGAATCCAGGAAGTTCATCAATTGCTGAAGGGTCGAGGAAACCTTCTTCGACAAGGTCATTCGCATCAAGGAAACAAGGGTTAAAAGCGAAGCTCGAAGGAGAGCTATAAGGAGACCCCGTTGAATCACAAGGGGCTAGAGGTAAAAACTGCCATACGCCTATTTCATTAACCGCTAGAGCTTTAATCCACTCTCTAGAAGGAGCCCCAAAGGTTCCACAAACAGGACTACAAGGCAATGCCGAAGGATGAAGCAAGATTCCTATCGCTCTATCCAATTGTGGACTTGGATGTGGCATCGGCATCAGTTAAATAAATAGAAATAAAGGCTTAAGAAATTACTTTCATTCTTAGAAGAAGAAGGAACTCAAATCAAATAATCAATCACATCTTTTATAGAAATAACAATTAAATTAGGTTCTCTTCTAAACTTTGTCTATAAGGGAAGAGGATATAAATTGAAATGCAAAAAGTCCATATGATTTTTCCGAAGGCTAATAATATAACCAAACCAAAGAAATATCCACCTTTAATTACTAAAACTAAGAAGAGTTCTTTTTGTTATTGAAATTAACTATATTTTTAAAAACTTTCATTTCCTAGTTTATAATTTAAAGCATACTTTTATGACCAAAAAAGTGGTATACTCCTCATATGAACTCTAAACAAGCTAAACCATAACAAAAACAGCAGGGGGCATCAATATGGATAAAGAGTCGAAGAAATATGTCAATTCAACTAAAAGGACTATTTCCCTAATAGGAAAATATCCTGGCAGAACTTTGCATCGTATTGGTACAGCATTAGGCAGTATTTGGATAACTAGCTCAATGATAAATTTTATTTTACCTTTACCTGATCTGTTCTCTCCAACAAAGGCTCTAAAAGGCCTAGAGGCAAAGGAGATAAAGTATCTGGCAAAACCAGTAACTATTCTAATACTAGGTGTTAATAAAAACGAATCTAAAATTGAAACTATTGAAAATGAAATCAAAGCAAATAAGATAAACCATCTAAAGAGTGTTTTACTAATAAAGTTTAAACCCATGAATTCTATTCAGCTTATAGAAATTCCAATAGGGCTAAAAGTAATTTTACCAGGCTCTAATAATTCTAAAAATTTAGCTCAAAGTTATAAAGAAGGTGGAATTGCACTTTGTAAAGATATCATCTCAGAAACCCTTAACCTTCAAAAAGGAGAGCCTCAGCGTTATTTGCTGGCAAAATCAGAAGCTCTAAATAAACTTGTTAATAATATTAGCAAAATCGATTCATCAGTTATGAGAGCTTACGCTATCAAAAGTGGAATAAAAGAGGAGGCGAAATACTTTTCTAAATCCAACAGAAATAGCATGAGATTATTGAAACAGAAATCAATATCTAAACAAAGGAAGAGAAGCGAGAAGGAAAATATTAAGAAAGCAAAAGAATACTTATCAGGATTCCTGATAGCACAAACAGTTGTCAAGCCTAAAGGTAATACAAAGAAAATTAACATCCTCACAAAAGACTTTATCGATTATAGCAGAACAAATATGACACAAAAAGAGCTAAAAAGTCTTTCTTCAATCACAACAAACAATAACAACACTCCATTGTTAATAAGATTAAAAGTAGCAGATTAAAATCAAGAACAAAGTAATAAAATCTAAGGGGATTATTTAATCTAATTAATCACTATTTAAGAGATATTTTTAGGATTTAGTGCCAAAATACGTCTTCGCAATCTAACTACTATATCGTCAACCTCCATCTTCTCAGATCTCCCATAGTCAAAACTCTCTGAGAAGTTAGAAAATTCACTTTTAAGCCATCCACACCAAGGCAGCCCATCTAATCTCCGTTGGGTGGGTTTCCAGTTTCCTCCTGCTTGAATTATTCCAATCAATGGGACACAAAGAGACTTACAAAGAGCTGTATATGCATAAGCACTACCTGGCAAGTCTCCTGAAGATGTTGGAGTAACAATCAAAATTGTTGGTTGCCGCCATGCTCCAAGTGCCTCAATCCAACTGCCACCAAAAGAATTTTGCATAGCTGCATCACCCAAAAGACGAACTAAACCTTTCGCTTTAGATAAAGATTGAAAAACATGTCTTGGATCATCAAGACATGAAGCTTCACTCAGATCGCCCCCCCAAGCCTTAGAGATAGCATTAGATGCTGATCTGATCTCATTATCTGGCAAATTGCCAGCTCCAACTAAAAAAGGTCTACAAAAAACCATACTTAGACCAAAACAACAAAAATTTTATTGGAGATGTACCTGCACAGCATTACGATCAATAAATAAGAAATCTTAATTGCGAGCACCGTGAACAGATTTCAGACAGGAGCTCGCTCTGATGAAGAGAACATCAAACTGGACACATCCAGGCTTCGTTTATTCAGTGGCACATCAAATCCTCAACTAGCCAAAGAAATCGCCACATACCTTGGGATTCAAGATGGAGCACTTATTTGTAAAAGATTCGCAGATGGAGAGCTTTATGTACAAATCCAACAATCAATACGAGGTTGTGATGTCTTTCTAATTCAACCTACGTGTGCTCCTGTAAATGACAATCTTATGGAGCTAATGATCATGGTAGATGCATGTAAACGTGCGTCTGCACGACAAATCACCGCTGTAATTCCTTACTATGGCTATGCCAGAGCAGATCGCAAGACTGCGGGGAGAGAGTCAATAACAGCAAAGTTAACGGCAAACTTGCTAGTCAAATCAGGTGTCGACAGAGTTTTAGCAATGGATCTACATTCAGCTCAGATCCAAGGTTATTTTGATATACCCTGTGACCATATCTATGGATCCCCAATTTTAGTTAATCACTTAGTCAACAAGAAACTGGGAGAAGTCGTAGTTGTTTCACCAGATGTTGGCGGAGTAGCCAGAGCTAGAGCCTTTGCAAAACAAATGAAAGGTGCTCCACTTGCAATAATTGACAAACGTCGGGCAGCCCACAATGTTTCAAAAAGTCTCACAGTTATAGGGGATGTAGCGGGGAAAACAGCCATCCTTATTGATGACATGATTGATACCGGAGGAACTATTTGTGCTGGTGCAGAGCTTCTTCGAAAGGAAGGAGCTCAAAGAGTTATTGCTTGCGCCTCACACGCAGTTTTTTCTCCCCCAGCTCTTGAGCGCCTATCCTCTGAAGGTTTATTTGAACAGGTGATTGTCACCAACAGTATTCCTGTAGATAATCAAGATAAATTCACACAATTAACAATTTTATCAGTAGCAGACATGTTAGGAGAAGCAATTTGGCGAATTCATGAAGAGAGTTCAATAAGTTCAATGTTCCGTTAAATAATTCAATTCCATATACAACAATTCAACTTGCCAAGATTAAGTCCACTATTTCTCTTGTGTTGGATGAAAGGTCTGAATCGGAAAGCTTAATTAATGCCCTATACATAGGCTTACTATTATCAGCAACATAAGTTCCCCATCTACCAAATACTTTTGCCATATTTGATGCCGTAATCGGGTTTCTTTGATCAAGTTCAATAATCTGCTCGGCAAAAAAATTGTAACCACTACCATCGATTGCATGAAAATTCTTTATGTTTACCGAAAAGCCTCCTAAAACTGCCCTGACGGAGTTGGGAGCCATGGGGTCAAACCGAGGATGTTCTAATAACTCCTTAACTCTCCTAAGAGCATTTTTTCTTGGTGAGGAAGCCTCTAAAGAGAACCAAGTATCTAAAATGACAGGGTAATCTTTCCAAAGTTCATAAAAATTTTTCATCGCTATTTGCCTTTCATCACTCTCAATTGGTTGTAAAGACTTAAGGGCTGCCCTAGCTAAGGTCATTGAATTTCCTTGAACTGCCTTTATACATTCTCGGCGAACATGAATATCTCTGCTAGCAACTAACCAACTCCAAGCAAGTCCAGTAATTTTCCGAGCACCCTGACCTTTTGGCCATTTCAAAGCACAGGAAGATCTGCTTTCTTTAAGTAAAGATTTAAGAGGTTGAAAAAGCTTTTGACCAAATGTTGACATCAAACAAATTTTTGCGTCATAAAGAGAAATAGGGTCAACTAATCCATTAGATGCTTGGGCTAGCTCCAATTCCGACAAGCCTGGAAGAGATAACAATACTGATAAGTCTTCTAAATCATTTTTTCTATCCTTATCAATTAAATAAGAAATCGAATTAATAAGCATCTCTTCTAAATCAATATTGGGCATATCTGAAGCCCTAGCAAGTATGGCCTTTTGCATTAAAGACTGTCCTGCATTCCATCGTGAAAATTGATCATCATCAAATCTAAAAAGATGAAATGTTTCATCTATTGAGGAATCAGATTCCCATCTGACAGGTGCAGAAAATTGCCTAAAAAGAGATAAGACTGGAGCCTTTTCATTTATTGGAAGGTTTTCAAGAATGAAATCATTCTTGGCATCTTTAAGTATCAATAACCTTTCATCAATAGATCGACCATTAGGCTTAATAATTGAAAGTAAAAGAGGTATTACTAAAGGTTCAACTTCTGAATTTTCTTTATTATTAGGAATACTTTGATGGACACTAAGAGTTAATTTACCAACTTTTGAATCCCATTTCCGCTTTATTGAAACAAGGGGTGTTCCAGCTTGGTAATACCACTTAGAGAATTGATTAATATCAAAGCCAAGTTTAAATTTATCAACGCATGCACCTTTTATTATTGAATCTATAAAATCTTCAGTAGTAGCAGCAGAGCCATCAAAACGATTCACATATAGTTCCATACCTTTCATGAAACATCTATGACCAAGAATCATATAGAGCATTCTTATTAATTCTGCTCCCTTCTCATAAATAGTTGTAGTATAAAAATTATCTATAGCGAAATACTTTGCTGGTTTTACAGGATGAGAAGTAGGTCCTGAATCCTCTAAAAATTGTACATTCCTTAGAATAGAAACATCCTCTATCCTCTTGGTTGTTTGAGAATGCAAATCAGAGGTAAAAGATTGATCCCTAAAAACTGTTAAGCCTTCTTTTAATGAAAGCTGAAACCAATCTCTACAAGTAATACGATTCCCAGTCCAATTGTGAAAATATTCATGAGCTATAACACTTTCAATTCGCTTAAGCTCATCATCTGTTGTTATTTTTGAATCAGCCAAAACTAATTTAGAGTTAAATATATTTAAACTTTTATTCTCCATAGCACCCATGTTAAAGTGCCTTACAGCTACAATATTATATTCATCAAGATCATATTCTAATCCATATACAGATTGATCCCAAGCCATTGCTTTCTTAAGAGACTCAATAGCATGAGTGGTATAAGGCTCATCTCCTTCTTCAACATATAAATTAATAGCAACTTCTCGTCTAGATGCTGTACAGAAAGTATCTTTTACAACTTTCAAATCTCCTGCAACTAAAGCAAATAGGTAAGATGGTTTTGGATAAGGATCCTCCCAAATCACCTCATGACGAGATTCATTAGTTAATACATTTGAAGGAAGAGTCTGATTACCATTAGATAGCAAAATAGGATATTTCTTCAAATCAGCTTCTAGTCTTACGCGATACTTGCTAAGAACATCTGGGCGATCAGGATGGAAACAAATCCTTCGAAACCCCTCTGCCTCACATTGCGTGACTAACATTCCCTTGCTTAAATAAAGACCTTGCAAGGAAGAATTTTCAGAAGGGTTTATTCTATTAATTATCTTTAAATTGAAAGCATTTGATGGTAGGTCATGAATTATTAAATTAACTGAAGAAATATTATATTTTTCTTTTGATAAAACAATGCCCTCAATACTCAATTCTTCTAATTCTAGATTTTCACCTTGCAAAATCAAAGGAGAATTCTCCTGAGAAAGCGGTTCAATCAACATTGAGGATTGAACACGTACATAATCCTCACATATAACAAAGTCAAGATCTATCTTAGGGATCCTAAAATTATAAGGATTATAATCAGATAATTTTATTGGCTGTTTACTATTCATCAGGGGAAGAGAACTAGCAAAATATAATTTTAAAAAGCATACTTCTAAGAGTTTTCAAAAGAATACTTTATAACAACGATTAAAACATTTTAAAATTTTAACCGAAGGCTAAAGACTAGATCTTAATTTGTTATTTATTTTGTTTTTCAATGGCTTGTTGAACCTTTTCCTTAACATCTTCTGGAACTGCTTCTGGACAATACTTCAATGCCCCAGTAACTATTTGAAACTCAGCCCCTTGATATAGCTGTTTATTAGTTAACTTCTCTTTTCCTGCAGAAGCAACAAAACCGCCATGCCGTCCATTGAGAACTTGGGTATAAGTTGAAGCGGCAATACCAACTGCCTTAGCAAATTCAACTTCCGCTGAACGAGCATTGCAAATAAAAGAAGCGCCTATACCTCTATAAAGAAAAATATCGTCATTTGATGCTGGTTTTTGTTGTTTTTTTATTTCTGAATTGGAAGTCTTAAGGTTGCCGCCTAAAGGCCTTGAAGAACTACAACCTGCCAAAGAAATAGACACTAGCAGCAAAGGCATTGCCATTACTCTGCTTAATCGAAAAGAAGAAGTATGCAAAGGATTAACTCTGAATGGTCAAAATTGAGACAGCTAAGTCCAATTCTTAATTCCACAATAATTACATGTTTTGAACGAAAGGTCTATATTTTTTCTTAAATGAAAAAATGAGCCTTAGCCAAGAGCTAATCCTATAAGAGCAATCAAGATATTTTAATTCATTGCTTTTTAACAGTTAATAGACCTATAGGCCAAAGCAATCTAATAATTATCTACAAACACAGAATTCACCAAAGGGGACTAAGAAATGGATAGACTTAGGCTCTTAATTCTTCAAGTTTTGTCACCAAAAAGACTATTTAGAAGATTTAAGCCATAACAGAATTAAGTAGCTAAAAAAGGCTTTCTGCCATCTATTTCACGGCAGTAGCTTATCGCCCAAAATACTAGTTCATAGGCCACGATCTGTCTTGGATAATTTAATTACTAAGGAGAGAGTATTCATTAAATAAAAACTCCTACTAAAAATAAAAAAACACATCTCCCGCAATTAGGCACATGAAAAGTTCTTAAACTAGGTTCTAATAGAGTTTTAATAAAACCATTTTCTCAAATAAAATGTTCCCCAAGATCAATTCCCCTCATAGACTTATCCAATAAAGGCCCAATCAATCATCTCAGCAGTCAAAGTTGAGGGAAGCATGAGAAGATCTCAGCTTAGACAACTTATTCAACAAATTCTTAGTTGTCCTACAAGTCCCCAAAAAGCCTAATAATGTGTGCCAAAAGATTGCCAGAGGCTCGACGCTGTGAATAGGGTCGAAGCCAATGAGAAGGAGGAGCTTCAACTTCTGCTTGTAGCCAATCGCAAGCACCTCTCTAGAGGGGATTTGAGGTCTCTTATAAAATTCCTAGAGAAAGAAGATTGTGGATTCCAGGTCAGCCTTCAGTTATCTGATCCAAGTGAACAGCCTGAGTTATTAGAACTGCATAGGCTGATAGCAATACCTGCTTTAGTAAAGATTTCCCCTTCACCAAAGCAAATATTTGCTGGTAGCAACATCTTTCAGCAACTAAGAAGTTGGATTCCAAGATGGCAACAGGAAGGATTTATAAGCGGCTTGGGGCTTAGCTTGAAGCCAACAGAGCTTGACAGTAGTCGTACCCAAAGAGAGTTACTGCTCGAGGATGAATTATTAGTTCTTAAACAAGAAAACGAAACGCTGATTGACCGTATTGATTCACAGGAAAGATTGCTAAGAATGGTTGCACATGAATTAAGGACCCCCTTAACAGCAGCTGCATTGGCAGTACAAAGTCAAAAGCTTGGCCAAATCGATATACATAGATTTCAGGATGTAATCAAGAGACGTTTAGAAGAAATTGAATTGCTATCTAAAGACCTACTTGAAGTAGGGAGCACTAGATGGGAGGCATTATTTAATCCACAACGTCTAGACCTAACAAATGTCGCAGCAGACACAATCCTGGAACTTGAAAAGCTTTGGCTAAGAAGAGGAATTGTTGTCAACACTGACATCCCTGCAGATCTTCCAAAAGTTTTTGCAGACCAACGACGCATGAGACAGGTTTTACTAAACCTTATCGAAAATGCACTTAAATACACGCAGACAGGAGGAAAAATCTCAATAACGATGCTGCATCGCACAAACCAATGGGTTGAGGTAAGTATTTGTGACAGTGGTCCAGGGATTCCTGAAGAAGAACAGCAGCGCATCTTTTTAGATCGTGTCCGCTTACCTCAAACTTCAAACCGCACATCTGGCTTTGGAGTTGGACTCTCTGTTTGTCGGCGTATCGTTAACGTGCATGGAGGAAGAATATGGGTAGTCTCTGAAAAAGGGAAAGGAGCTTGTTTCTACTTCACTGTTCCTGTATGGCAAGGACAAGACAAGGTAAGGGAGTCTTGACGGAGGGCGAGGTAGGCCCGTAGCTTGCAAATGTGATCTTCTGGTCACGGCCTCGCCCCCATCGTCTAGAGGCCTAGGACACCTCCCTTTCACGGAGGCGACAGGGGTTCGAATCCCCTTGGGGGTATATAAAGATTCTAAATTTTAATTAATTAACAAAACCTGATTTTTAGGATTTAACCCTTTTAAATACTTGAACTTAAGTATTTTAAAACAGCCAATAAATAAGCTATGTCTATTAAATTTACAGTTAATTTGCAGAGAGCCTATTTAATGCTGCCTGCTCAACAGCCAAAAGATTAGTTTTTAGATCTTCTCTAAGCCTTTGTTCTATAAGTGCCACTGGCATTCCAAGACAACCTTGAACAGTTAACTCATAAAGAAGGCAAGTGCCATTGCCATCTTCAAGTTCCTGTATTTTCCATGAGCCATCGAAACGCCTAAAGTCACCCTTAAGCAGATGGAAATCCAACAGGCCCAAGTTACGATTCTCAATCAACTCAATTTGAACCTGCGCGGAGAAGCGAAGGCCCATCAATTTTTGAGATCCAATTTGCTTTAGATGAATTCGATTGCCATCACGAGCAACAACTTCACTACTTGTGAGATTAGGAATAAATTCACTGAGATGTTCGTAATCAGTAAGGACATTCCAAATTGATTCAATACTGATAGGTGTGCGCAACAATGCAGCCAATCTTCTTGTGCCATTAGGTAGACGCTCCATCGTCTGTTCGATGGTCTGCCTCAGTACCACAGGCTTTGATTCCAATGAGGCCAAACCCTTTGAAACAGAAGTACTCTGAATTTCCTTAAGAGATTCCAACTGGTGCTCAAAGGTTTTAGTTCAATTGCTGACTATAGAAAAAATTTTGCATGAAAAGTCAGTAAGAGGCCATTAAAACAGCTGTGCCAATCCCCAAACGTGTCCTCTTTTACTGGTTTAAACAACTAATTCAGCCAAGAAATTGTTATTGTCTCCATCGGTTTTTAGTTATTAATGGCTTACTCGGAAGCACAGGTCATAGCCGGAGGGCTAATCCATATCCCAATTGTTATTGGACTCTTTAGACATATTGAGAGTCAGATAGGAAGGAAATCAATTGCAAAGCCAGCAAAAACTCCTCCCTCCACCAAGGCAACAACTGCGTCTGCTCCAGCCTCATCTAAAGCAGCACCAAGCAAGAAAGTTCATGCTGATGTGCCTGTAAACACATATAGGCCAAAAACACCCTTCGAAGGAAAAGTTCTCGAAAACTACAGCCTGCTCAAAGACGGCGCTATCGGTCGCGTCAATCACATTACATTTAGCCTTTCAGGAGGAAACCCTCAGCTTCGTTACGTTGAAGGACAAAGCATTGGAATTATTCCTGCTGGAGAAGACTCAAAAGGCAAGCCACACAAACTTAGGCTCTACTCAATAGCAAGTACTCGCCACGGTGACAACTTTTCAGGAGATACTGTCTCGCTTTGCGTAAGACAACTCCAATATGAAAAAGATGGCCAAACGATTGATGGAGTTTGCTCAACTTATTTATGCAACATCAAGCCTGGGGAAAAAGTCAAAATCACAGGCCCTGTAGGGAAAGAAATGCTCCTTCCTGAAGATGAAGATGCAAACATAATTATGCTTGCAACAGGAACAGGCATAGCGCCTATGAGAGCTTATCTTCGTCGCATGTTTGAACCAACTGAAAGGAAAAAGAACAACTGGAATTTCAAAGGGAAGGCTTGGTTATTCATGGGCGCTCCAAAAACCGCCAACCTTCTTTACGATGCTGATTTTGAGTACTATAAGAAACAATTCCCTGACAATCTTCGCTACACCAAAGCTATCAGTCGTGAGCAAAAGAACGCTAAAGGAGGAAGAATGTATATCCAAGATAAAGTTCTTGAACATGCAGATGAAATCTTCTCTCTAATCGAAGATCCAAAAACCCACATCTATCTTTGTGGTCTAAAGGGAATGGAGCCAGGGATTGACGAAGCGATGACAAAAGCGGCGGCCTCTAAAGGTATAAACTGGGCAGAGCTAAGACCAAAACTCAAAAAACAAGACCGATGGCATGTTGAAACTTACTAAGAAAAAATCCTACCTAAAACAAAATATCAGCCTAAAAAACTAGTATTTATTTTAGAAAATTAGCAATTTACAATAATACTGTAAATTAGATCACTAATAATTGGGCATCTGAAAACAAAACATGGCGGGATTACTTAAACAGCCTTGAATTTACATAACAATTTTAAACCAACCCAATCAGTCTGTGTCAAATGAACACGCCGACCACAAATCCATTAAGGGTTGGACTACGCCAAGAGCGAGTTATCACGCCTCAATGTCTAGTAATTTTTGGTGCGAGTGGAGATCTGACTCACCGCAAACTTATTCCAGCTCTTTTCCAGCTTTTTAAACAACGACGCTTACCTATTGAGTTTGCAATTCTCGGATGTGCTCGACGTCCATGGAGTGATGAGGAATTTCGTCAGAAAATGAAAAAAGCACTTGGGAAAGAAGCCAAAGATAATTCCGCTGCAGCATCACTATTCCTAGAGAACCTATTTTATGAATCTGTTGACCTTCAAAAATCAGAAGATCTAATCAAGCTTGCTAGGCGCTTAGAAGGAATTGACCGAGTAAAAGCTACTCATAATAATCGAACCTTTTACCTTTCAGTATCTCCCAATTTCTATGGAAGTGGTTGTAAAGCTTTAGCAGCGGCTGGTCTATTAAATGACCCTAAAAGAAGTCGATTAGTAATAGAAAAGCCCTTTGGCCGTGATTTCGGAAGTGCACAAACTCTTAACCAATTAGTGCAAAGTTGTTGCCAAGAAAGTCAGATTTTTAGAATCGATCATTATCTCGGAAAAGAAACTGTTCAAAACATACTTGTAATGAGATTTGCTAATACCATTTTCGAACCAATTTGGAATAGGAACTACATCTCGAGCGTTCAAATCACTGCAGCAGAGACAGTTGGCGTTGAAGAACGTGCTGGCTACTACGAAAGTTCTGGCGCACTTCGAGACATGGTCCAGAATCATCTAACCCAAATGCTTGCAATAACGGCAATGGAACCTCCTGGGCACTTTGACCCCGAAGCTATACGAAACGAAAAAGCAAAAGTGCTTCAAGCCGCTCACCTTGCAGATGAAATCGAGCCTTGGAAATGTTGCATAAGGGGTCAATATGAAGAAGGCGGAAGCAAATCCGATCCAATACTTAGTTATCGAAATGAACCTGGAGTTAATCCCAACAGCACAACTGAAACTTATGTGGCGATGAAACTATTTATTGATAATTGGCGTTGGCAAGGAGTACCTTTCTATCTTCGTACTGGAAAAAGATTGGCAAAGAGATTAAGTGAGATTGTTCTTACATTTAGAGAAGCCCCTGTTCATCTCTTCGATGCAGCTGGAGGATGTCCCACTTCCAATCAATTAATTCTAAGAATTCAACCCGACGAAGGCGCTGATTTTCGCTTTGAAGTGAAGTCACCAGGGTCTGGTATGCGCAGCCGACCTGTAGGAATGGAGTTTTCATATGAAGAATCATTCGGCGAACCTTCTGACGAAGGTTATGTAAGGCTCCTAGCTGATGCAATGTTAGGTGATCCAACACTTTTTACCCGTAGTGACGAAGTAGAAGCAGCTTGGCGTCTATACACACCACTTTTAGAACTAATTGAAGATAGCCCCTGGCAATTACCTATTTATCCTTATGAGTCGAGAACTTGGGGGCCAGTCGAGTCCGATGCTCTTCTCAGCAAAGATGAATTGCTTTGGCGTCGTCCATAACCAACTGTGTATTTAAATTTTCAAACTTCAACATATCCATGTCCCCTCAACTCACACTTCATACTCCTCTTCAATTACCTCCTTCAGAAATCCCAAGTTATCTAGAACAACTTTGGGCTAAAGATCAACTGAATAATCCAGGAGCAAACACATTTTGTTTACTTGTATGGCAACCAGCCTGGATCGAACAAGAGCTTGTTCGTACTGGAAAACTCAAAGGTCCAATATTAGGAAATCAACGCCGAGAACTTATCGAAGCAGCCCGGAGAGTCGTTTTAGAGAATGATTTACCTCATTGCACGCCTCCCTTAGATAAAAGGGTTACAGCGTGCCTTTCTGAATGTAGTGGGCAAGAAGAAAAGGAAGAGGATCTCAGAGGACAGTATGTTGATGCTGCAATCAGCGCACTGAATCCAAGACGTTTAATAACATTTGCACCAACCCTGGAGAAAGATCATCCTCTAGAAACATTAGTAGCTGCATACTGCCCTCTTTTAGAAGAAGTAAATAACAATTCCGCTTGTGGAGATGTAGTCGTGTTAAGAGGAGATAATCAATCGCTTAGCAACGGTCTAGGTATTTTAAAAAGTCTATTACCCAAAGAATTACCATCTTGGCTTTGGTGGAATGGAAGCCTTGATGAAGCCCCCGAGCTTCTTAATCAATTAGCCCAACTAAAACGAAGAATAATTATTGATACTGCTCTAGGAGAACCACTTCAATGTCTTGAACTTTTAACTAAAAGGATTTCAACAGGTCAAGCAGTAAATGATCTCAATTGGCTGCGATTAAGAAATTGGAGAG
The DNA here is from genome assembly GCA_003280295.1 of Prochlorococcus sp. AG-363-C20. GTDB lineage: Bacteria > Cyanobacteriota > Cyanobacteriia > PCC-6307 > Cyanobiaceae > AG-363-K07. The sequence continues at coordinate 16,022 of QCFI01000034.1, forward strand.
AAACCCTAGCAATGGTTTTTGATCCCCCTAATAGACGCAATGCACTTAATCATGTTGTAAGGATTGATATAGATATTGAGGGTAATCATGCTGCTCAAGGACTTTTGTTCGCATCATGGATTTCCTCAAGACTTAATTGGAAATTGACAAGCTCAGAGACTCAAGAAGGAGAAAGTATTAATGCCAAATTCAAACGACCTGATGGCGGTATTGTCAAAATATGCCTTATACCTTTACCAGTTGGGAAACCAAGTATTCACCCTGGTCAAATTGTAGGAATACGATTAATAAGCAATTCAGAAAACCAACTCCAAAAAGCAATGTGTGTCATTCTCGCTTCGGAGTCAGGAGAATGCATGAGACTAGAAGCTGGAGGGATGGCAAGCATGGAACTCTTAGAAGAAGTAGTCCCGATCCAAAGCAACTCAGTAGAGATGGATGTAGCACGTCTTCTTACTAGTAGTAGAGGTAGCACAAGCCCATTACTTTCTGCGGCTGCTCCTATCGCAGCCAATCT
>QCFI01000035.1 GCA_003280295.1 Prochlorococcus sp. AG-363-C20
AAAGGTTAAAATAAGTAAAAATTAGCTTTATCAAAAACCTCTGCCTGAATCATTTTTTTCAGGTAGGCTACTTCGTTTCATCTTTTTATTCTCTATTTGACCTTTAAAGAAAAGCCCAATTCCTAAAAGAAGTGCAACTAGAAAAATAATCATCAACCAAACGACAGCAATCGTTGCTGTAGACATGCCGTTTAATTCAAGTGCCTGTGAAAAAGTAGAATCCATTATTTAATGTTATTTATTTAACTCAGTTTTGTAAATCACTATGTAAATTATTAAAAGTACAATAATCAATATCCTTTTTCTTCTTAAGGAGAATTTTTATTCTTTTATGGCACTTTTATTGACTTAATGACTTTGGCTTCTGTTTCATGGAGTTCTGGTGGGATCTCAAGACCGAATCCTTCCAATAACTGTTTAAGAAGCGCTTTGTCCTCTTCTGCCTTTTTTCTGGGATCATTCAGAATTTGTCTTGATAAAAGGGCTAGGCCTAATGATAATCCAAAAATTATTGCGCTCCAGAGAACAAGATGGGGTAACTCAGGCAGCCAACGTTCCATCAAAGCTGATTGTATAGTTCTCTTATCTTTTCATCAATTGCATGAAAGTCCAATAAAAATTAATAAAGTGAGTCGAAATGATGTTATATAGTTATTGCAGAACTAGCTTTTTATCAATCTCATAAGGACTTGCCTACTAGGAGTTATTACTTTATTCATTGTAAATATCTATTTTATATAAAATTATGAGAGGATATTTATCCCGTACTTTATAAGTACTAGACGTCTAAATACTTCAGCTAAAAGATCTCAAGGGATCTTGTATTTAAATTGCTTTACCTAGCATAAATTAGAGTAGAGACATGGTAAAAACAGCTAGAAAAATCCTCAAATTTTTATGACAAAAAGGTTTCTTGCAAAAAGTCGCTTAAGTTCCAGCCAGAAATATGTTTTGTAGCAATCATGTATGCATCACGACAAATAATTTTAAAAAACCATATAGATTGGTTTTATATGCTTTGATTACCAATGTCCTATGAACCTGGCAGCCCTGAGTGCAGATCCTTAATTGACGCAAAAGATAATATTTTAAATGCAATGAAGTCCTTAAGTGGAATAAAAAAAGCAAATCCTCTTCGAAATCAATTACTTGAAATTTACAATGAGCTAGAGGAAATGCATGATCTCAGAAGAGCTGAAGAGAACAGCAATAATTAAGTTCTAATAAAATAATGCTTAGAATCTGAATATTGAAAGTGATAAACTTTAATTATTCCAATGTAGTTTGTATAGAGAAATATTTATAAATAATCAAGTCATAGCTTTAAATATGTTTCTTCTCAATCCCCTCTTTTAATGGAGTAATTGCAGCATCCTTTGATAAAAGTAACAACTGAGTAAGCCTGACTATTACACCGTCACCAAGCCCAAAATCATTGAGTTGTTCAAATGTCTTGAGATAAAGCTCATCAATTTGCCGTATTAACTCTTCCTGGATTTGCTTTACTGCAGCACGTTGTTCGTCACCATAAATTCTTTGCATAACTAATATCAAGAAACAAAAGTAGTTTTATTATCAAAAATACACTAGCTCATTCCTCTATAAATTCCAGGCAAATTGCGGTTTTATTTACTGATGTTGGTTGAACTTCTGTATAAGCTTTTGCTTGTACTCATATAAAGAAACTTATTTTCAATAAGTAACAATGGTCTGATTATTGTGTTTCAAAATACTAATTTCAAAGTAGCTATGTTAATAGGGTGGCTAGAAGTCTTGATACTGTAAAATCAAACCTAAGGATTTTTTTTATTTGCTCCATAGAGTTTCAATTTTAATTTTCTGATAATGTTAAGTGGTTTTATATCAGCAGCAGCATTACATATAGTTAATTTCCATTTGTTCAATGGAAACTGTAGAGAAACAAGTATAAGGTCCTGTTTAGATATACCTTGCACTAAGGCTCTTGTGTCTTTTAATGTTCGGATCTCAACATCGTGTTTGTACAAATTCAAAAAACTATCTAACTTCTTTTTAGTAGTTATTTATTGATGATCACCTCATCGGATAATTTTGACGAGTCACTTGGCAAAGAGCCAATTGAATTATTTGGCTTTTCAAGTGAAGAAGAGTTAAATCATGTTTTACTTCCTTTGATGGAAGAGATACCAGAAAAAATCAATTCTTAAATCGCCAAGCCAGGCTTTGAATAAGCTTATTTCCGAAACAGATAAGCTTTTCAGAAATTTAGTTCATTTAGTTCATTGAAGAATCAGCATGGCTGACTCAACAAACCTGAAGATTCAGCGATACTAAGGTGTATTAACTGAATTTAACTTTTCATCTCTTTCCATCTGCTGTTCAAGAGTGGCTAAAGAGGCGTTTACGGCAGCCAACTGACGCTCAAGACGATCTCTAAAGAATCTCAGCATTATTTGCCTTCTCTCTTGATGCCGTTTTGTCATTGGTCTGTTGCAACTAAACCCAATATGCCTCAATTTATGATTTTGCAATGACGGTTAAGCACACCTTATGTGTTTTTCCAAACTTTACGTAATCATTTAATAGGCACCAATACTAATGAAACCTACAAGTGGTATGGAAGTAGAAGTAGTTTTTTACTGTTAACCTAGTTTATAATATTTAGTTAATTTATAAAAAATTGCAATTAAGTTTTTTTGAATTAGTTGTATAGACGTATATATACACTCTAATCATATAAATTAAAAGTTAAACAAATATAATATGTAGAAAGGTAAAAAACAATTTATAGAAATTATCAATTATTTATTGGGTCTAAGCAATAATACAATTATGGTAATGTCTATTGTTTTTTATTTTTTATCCATTCCCTATACCATTGCCTGTCATCAAGCCATCTGATCAATGGCCAATTAAGAAGAATTGAAGTGATAACCAACCAGCCAAATGTATTCCTAAAGTCATAATTGATTATTTGATTGCATTTATATGTAAGTTCTTCATGTTGATCGGATGTGAAATTCAGTTGAGATATAAATTTATTGCAAAAGCTTTGAGATGGACTAACAAAGGGACTAGCAAAAATCAAAGAAGGAACGATGGCCATAGCCGTAGCGGTTGCCAAAGCCCTTCTTGGGGACATTTTTGTTCTCATAATTGAATTTTATAGTGTTGCTGATATTTTGCAATTATAATTGACGCTTTTAAGAATATTAAAATTTCATTGAGGCTCATAGAATTCCTATTATATCGATATATCCTTGCCATTAGTGAACTATTTTCAATGGCTGAAGATAGTCATCCTAAAAATCAAGTCCTGTAAGTAACAATCATTATATCTAAATTATGAATGATCAACTTGTTCTTTTAGCCTTCAAAAAGGCTTGTGAAATTAGAGAGGCAGAAACTCTAATTGCAGAAAATTATAACAAAGGCTATATCCGTTGCCCAGTCCATTTAAGTATAGGACAAGAGCTTGTTCCTTCAATACTTTTTAGTTTTCATGATGTTAATGATTTTGCAATAAGTACTCACAGATCACATGCACATTATCTTGGTAAAGGAGGTTCACTGCAACGTTTTTTCGACGAATTACACGGTCTACCTTCTGGGTGCTCAGGTGGTAAAGGAGGTTCTATGCATCTGATAGATGAATCTGTAGGGTTTATGGGTTCAACTGCAATTGTTGGGAACAGTATTCCTGTGGGAGTTGGATTAGCTGAAGCCCAAAAGCTTTCAAAGAGCAAAAATTTGACTTATATCTTTCTGGGAGATGGTGCAACAGAAGAAGGAGTTTTCTATGAATCTATAAACTATGCATATGTTAGAAAACTACCTTGCTTATTTATAGTAGAAAATAATGAATATTCCGTATATACCCCCCTAAAGCCAAGACAAAGTTGTCTCAAACTAGAGAATAAAGCGAAGGCATTCAATGCACACTATTCCCAAAATTTACTACATGAATACAAATCATTGTTCAATGCTTGGTCTGATGCAATAAAATATGTTAAAAGTAATGCAGGACCAGCGCTTATAGAAGTATTTACTAATAGAAAATTGGCTCATTGTGGTCCAGAAATAGACGATAATCTTGGCTATAGACCGCAGAAATTCCTCTCAAAGTGGGAAAAATACAATATTTTAGACATCTACTATAAAAGCCTTTTAGAGGCAGGTTATTCAAAGAAATATTTAGAAGATTTAATTTCCGAAATAAGACAGAACTGTACTAATATTTATTTTAAATCTGAGAAGAAGCATATTATACTAAGAGGTCTGAACGAGTCTTAGTTATGGAAAATTATAACTACACAAAAAGTATAAACCTAGCATTACATGAAAATATGAAGTTAAATTCGCGTTCTGTATGTATAGGTCTTGGCATAAATGATCCGAAGCGAATTTTTGGTACTTCTATAGGTTTAGTTGAAGCCTTTGGTGAAGAACGTTGTATAGAACCACCAACATCTGAAAATGCACTTACAGGAATAGCTCTTGGATTAGCACTTCAGTCCTATTCTGTTTGCCTGACTCATCAACGCTTTGATTTTGCATTGCTTTCTTTTGATCAACTGATAAATTCTATTTCTAAATGGTCATTTATGTTTAATAAGGAGTACAAAATATCATTACTGGTAAGACTAATTATTGGTAGAGGCTGGGGACAAGGACCAACACATTCACAAAGTTACCATTCCTTCTTATCATCTCTTCCTGGGCTTCAAATATATTATCCAAGCTCTCCCTCAAGTGCCTTTGCAACGATATCAAAAGGAATGAATAGTGGTAAGCCAACAATTATGATTGAACACAGGTGGTTACACAACACTAACGAATTATTGGATATTTCTAATATTGATATTGATATTATAGATAAGATGAAAATCATACATCATGGCGATGATATTACTATTTTTACTTATGGCTATATGGTTCCAGAAGCATTCAAAGCGTCTCAATACTTGAAATCATTTGATATCAAAGTTGAATTGATTTCCATGGATAATTTATCTATGAAGAATATAGACACAATTATTGATAGCATATCTAAAACTCATAGGTTACTCATTATAGAGCCCTATTATATGCAATGTTCAATCACTACAAATATATGCACTGAAATTCTTAAAAAAATTACAAATACAAATCTAGATCTTTCAAGTTTAGAAGTATTGTCGCTACCTTTTGAAAATGAAAGCACATCATATTTTGACACTAAGGATAGATACGTAACATGGGTTAATATAATTAACAAAATAGCAGATCAATTAAATCAAGAAATACCTTGTCCAACCCCTAAGGAAAGGCCACATGACGTTCCAGGAGATTGGTTTAAGGGCCCTTTCTGATGCGATGAATTTACTTTATTTAAATTTCTTAGCTAAATATTAGCCTTCTTATTTTGATATTTAATTATAGCTGAAACATATTCGTAATAAATAAACCTTTACGCAATCATATTAATTAGATTAATCTTTATGAAATTTATAAATACCAAGGCTTCACAAAACCATACTAAATAACTTCTAAAAGTATAAATTTAATAATAAAATTTCGTATTTCACTGATCCATCGCTATTATCTAATTTTAACCTCTAAATTTCACGAAGTAAATGGGAAAGGCTTCCACAGAAAATTCCCTAGAAAGAAAATGTATCCTCAAGTATATTGTCAAAGAGCAACCACAATGTCCTGCTCTATTTCTTGATCGCGATGGTGTAATAATAGAAGACAAACATTATCTATCGGATCCCAGAGAAGTAAAGCTTTGTGATGGTTCATTAGAGCTTATAAGATACGCATTTGAATATGGTTGGCATGTTGTAATAATTACAAACCAGTCTGGAATAAGTAGGGGTTTATTTAATTGGGAAGATTACGAAAAAGTCACAAAAAGGGTTCTCGATTTGTTAGGTAAACCAATGCCAATTTCAGCAATTTATGCTAATGGATATGGTCCAAATGCATCAGAAACCACATGGCGTAAACCTAGTCCAATAATGTTAATTCAGGCATCAAAAGACCTTAACATTGATCTAAGCAAGTCCATCCTAGTAGGAGATCGACATACAGATCTGAAATCAGGAGCCAGTGCAGGCGTAGGAACCGTTGCCCATGTGCTCACGGGTCATGGTAAAAAGGAAAGAGATATAGTTACAAGTTATAGTAGAAATTCCCAATTTTTTCTTTGGAAAGATTATTCTCCTAAATTAATCTTATTAAATTCACTTAAAACTTTTCCTCTAAATATTCTTAATTATGCATCAACAGTTTACAAATCAAATTTTAAGAATAGAAAGGAGATATAAGGATGCAGAAATATTGTGATGTGATTATTTTGGGGGGAGGCATGGTAGGACTTTCAATAGCCTATCAACTAGTAAAGCGTGATATTACAAAAAATATAATTATTATAGATAATGAAAATGAATTAGGCAAACATAGTTCTGGACGAAATAGTGGTGTATTACATGCAGGTTTATACTACAAACCTAATACTATTAAAGCCAAAGTTTGTGTAGAAGGAGCAAAACGTCTAAAAGAATGGGTAAAAGATAGAAAGCTAGCAATAAATCAATGTGGGAAGATTATTGTCCCCCAAAAAGCTCATCTTGATAATCAACTTGACGTCATTGCTGAAAGAGGCAAAGCAAATGGAGCAATAATCGAAATGTGGGATGAGAAACAATTGCGTTCACTAATACCAGAAGCTATTTCAGCTACCGGAAGGGCTATCTGGAGTCCTAACACTGTTGTAGTGAATCCAAAGTCTATTTTGAAACAATTAGAACTTGAGCTTACAGATAAGGGTGTTGTATTTTTAGTCGGTCAAAAAGATTGGTCAACCAAGCCTGAACACAAGAAAATTATACTCAGAAATGGTGGAGAAATCACATATGGACATCTTATTAATTGCACTGGATTACAAGCTGATCGAGTTGCCCATAATTTTGGGGTTGGCCTCAACTTTAATATCTTGCCCTTTAAAGGACTTTATTGGCAAATAAAAACTTCTTGTCCAATTCAACCAAAAACAAATTTATACCCAGTGCCTGACCTGAATGTACCTTTCCTTGGGGTTCATTTCACTCCAAGCGCAGAGTCACCAGCAGTTGTAAGCATCGGACCAACCGCCACTCCTGCACTAGGTAGATATAACTATAAAGGACTGGAGGGTCTTGAACCATTAATGGCTTGTTCAAGCCTAGCCACCCTAGCTAGTCAATATATTTCTAATAGGGGCGGTTTTCGGCGTTACGTGCACGAACAAGCATTACTCGTCCTCCCTCATTTAATTCATAAAGCAGCACAGGAATTAATCCCCTCCCTTAAACTAGAAAACATAGAAAAAAGTAAAAAAGTAGGTATACGTTCTCAGCTTTTTAATCACATCACTCAAAGCCTAGAAGACGACTTTATATGTCTTCCAGGAGAGAGTAGTACTCATGTGCTTAATGCGATTTCGCCTGCTTTCACGGCCAGCTTTGCACTTGCAGATCTAATAATTGAACATACAGGTCTTATAAGTAATCAAAAGATAAAAGATGTCAATATTTAAAAAAATCGCAAATATCTTCTAACCATCTAACCCTTAAATAGAAGAATATTTGCCTTGCTTATGGCTAAAGGCTTGCGTGCATTATTGCTAGCAGCTGGACTTGGTACTCGCTTACGTCCGCTAACAAATCATACTCCAAAATGCCTTGTATCACTTGGAGGGGAACCCCTTTTAGGGCATTGGTTTAATCAGCTCGAAAAATTAGGCTGCCAAGCAACATTGGTAAATACACATCATCTAGCTGGACAAGTGGAGGATTTTGTTCAGACATGGCAAAGTGAGAATATGATTGTAAATACATGCCACGAGCCTAAATTATTAGGAACAGCTGGAACCTTATTAGCTAATCGCCAATGGTTTCAAGAGGAAACAGGCATCTTGATCCATGCTGACAACGCTACAACTGCTGACCTAAGTGAATTCTTAAAAGTGCATAGACAAAAGCCTAAGAACTGCTTGCTAACAATGCTGACCTTTAGTTCATCCAATCCAGAAAAGTGTGGAGTTGTAGAAACTGATCAAAAAGGTTTAGTAACTGGATTCCACGAAAAGATAGCCAAACCACCCACAAATTGTGCCAATGGGGCTGTTTATTTATTTGACTTCGAATTCATTAAATGGATAGAGAATCTTGATTTTAAGGTTAAAGACTTAAGCATAGATGTTATCCCTCTACTGATAGGGCGGATACAAACATGGCATACCAATGAACCTTATATAGATATAGGAACACCAGAATCTCTGAATGTCGCTAGATCGACAATTGGTAATAAATTAGGACTATTGTGATGCCTTCTAAATCTCCTTTGTTCATTAAGCAATCAAGAGACTATCTTCAAAGTCTCGAAGATAGCTTTACTGATGAAATTTTTCTTCAGGTAGAGTGTCTTGCTAAAGATCTTCAAAAAGTATGGAAAGAGGGTAAGAATATATTTATATGTGGGAATGGCGGGAGCGCAGCTAACGCCATTCACATTGCAAATGACTTACATTATGGAGCAGGCGCTTGTGGAAACTTGCCTAAATCACTTGGACTAAAAGTAGAAGCTTTAAGTGCAAATGTTGGTGTTATAACATGCCTTGCAAATGATACTGGTTATGAAAATATATACTCACAACAATTAAAAGTAAAAGCCTGCAAAGGTGATCTTCTTATAGTTTTATCGGGAAGTGGAAACTCTGGCAACATAGTTAATGCCCTACAAACTGCCAAGGATCTAGATCTAAGAAGCTATGCAATATTGGCTTTTAATGGCGGGAGGTGTAAAGAGAAAGCAGACGTTGCAATACACTTTAAAATAAATGATATGCAAATTGCGGAAGATACACAATTAATTATTGGGCATCTATGCATGAAGTGGCTCAGTAAAAATAAACCCAATTCAATCATAGGGGCATAAAATTTACTGATCTAAATTTAATGCATTTAAATAAAAATCCTAGGAATCAGATAAGATAAATATATATTATTTAGAAAGTTATTTAATCTTAGATAACATGCTCAAGCTTTCATTACTTGAAGAGGGGTTACATTATCAAGAACGAAGGTATATATTATTTCTGTCAAGACCTAGACAGCCTAGTTAGCCTAGACAGGCTAGTTGAAGTCTGTTTTAATCTATTTGAAATGCTCTACTTTCAACTGAAACTATTCTGGCAATGAGTTCTCTAATTATTCCACTAGAAAACGCAAATGATTATAAAGGTTGTGTTTTAGGTTACGGCCATTTTAATACTATACATCCTGGTCATATTAGATATTTGCGTCATGCCAAGTCACAAGGGCAAAAGCTAATAGTTGCATTAAAAGGAGATGGGACAGAAGAAGGTGTTAAAAAATTTGAATTTAACCAACAAGAAAGAGCAGAAGCCCTAGCCCTACTTAATATTGCAGATACAATAGTACTTCTTAAAGACAATGAATTAGTTGACGCTATTTATAAGCTAAACCCTACACTTCTTGTTCTTGGGAAACAATTTGAATACGAGCCGGCAATAGAAGTAACTAAATCTATTCAAATTTTAAAGAAGCAAGGTGTATCAGTAATGTTTCATGCAGGAGATATTCAGTATGCCAATATAGATTTAATAAATGTATCTGAACGTAGTCTAAAGGCAACGCGAAGAGAAGAGTTTAGGACGGCATGCTATAGGCAAGGTCTAACAACTGAAAACCTTCTACATTCTATGGATTCTTGGAAGGCTACTAAGTTAATAGTATTGGGCGACACAATAGTAGATCAATATGCAACCTGTGAAGCAGTGGGAATGAGCGCTGAAGCACCTGTAGTTGTTGTCAGAGAATTAAACCGCCGTAATTTCATAGGAGGTGCTGCGGTAGTCGCCTCTCACATAAGAAGTTTAGGAGCTAGTTGCAAGTTGATTTCAGTTGTAGGGGCTGACCAAACTGCTGATCTAGTTGCTGAAAATTTGTCTCAAAGGGGCATCTCCAATGGGTTAGTCATAGACAGTTCAAGGCCAACAACATTTAAAAAAAGATATATTGTTGAAAATCAAAAGTTATTTCGCGTAAGTCGTCTAGAAGACCATAGCCTAGACGAAGAAATTGAAAATAAGTTAATAGAAAATTTAGAAGACGCTGCCAAAAATGCTAATGGTATTGTTGTATCTGACTTTGTATATGGAGTAGTCAGCAAAAAAATACTTGAATCAATACAGGAACTTTCTAGACGCTATGAATTATTGCTTTTTGGAGATTTGCAATGCAGTAGTCAAATTGGCTCAGTGACAAGATTTAAAGACTTTTCATTACTTTGTCCAAATGAGCGTGAAGCACGTATTGCATTGCAAGATAAAGATGTAGGGTTAGAACTTCTTAGTAAAAAATTAATAGCAAAAACAGGTTGTGAAAAATTAATTATGAAGTTAGGTGCTGAAGGATTTATTGCTTATGACAAAGGTCCAAATGAAGAAGTTAGTAGTCAAGCATTTCCTGCTCTTTCAGTAAACCCTGTTGATGTTGCAGGAGCTGGTGATTCACTCCTGGCAGTCATGGCAACAGGGCTTGCTAGTCGCCAAACGATGATGGAAACAGCAACTTTAGCGTGTTGTATGGCTGGATTAGCTGTAGAAAAAATGGGTAACACGCCAATTAGTCATGCTGACCTTAAAGGCAATTTAATAGAAATTCTTAATAGCCAAGGAACTAATATATAGTAGTTGTTCTACAACAATAAAAAGCTCGCTGGTGAGAGTATCCTTTCATAAAAGAACGAATTAATCTTAGATAATTGTAAAAACTTATTTTATGATAGAATATATATATTCCTTAATTCTATAAATGAAAATACTAGTAACTGGAGGTTGTGGGTATAAAGGTTCGATACTTATTCCAAAATTAATTAAAAAGGGGCATAAGGTTATCAATTATGACTCTCAATGGTTTGGAAATTACCTTAATTCTATTAATGGTTTTAAAAATATAAAAGGTGATATACGTGAAACCTCAAATATCCCATTAGAAGGAATTGACATAATAATACATTTAGCGAATGTAGCAAATGACCCTGCAGTTGACTTGAATCCAACAATGAGTTGGGAGGTAAATGTATTGGCTGGTCAACAACTGATTGATAACGCGCAAAGAGCTGGCGTAAAACATTTTATTTATGCAAGTAGTGGAAGTGTTTATGGAATTAAAGAAGAAGAATCTGTAACAGAAGATCTAACTTTAATTCCAATCTCCACATATAATAAAACTAAAATGGTTGCTGAAAGAGTATTCCTAAGTTACTCAGAGACAATGAAAATACATTGTATACGTCCTGCAACCGTCTGCGGTATATCACCTAGGATGAGATTAGATGTAGCTGTTAATCTACTTACATATCAAGCACTTTCTAAAGGTGAAATAACAGTTTTAGGAGGAGAGCAGACTCGGCCAAATATACACATACAAGATATTTGCGATGTATATCTTCATATGATTCAAAACGCATCAGAAATCCCTACAGGTTCTTATAATGCAGGTTTTGAAAATATATCCATAAATAATATAGCAAAATTAATACAAACAAAGATTGATTGCAAAGTTAATATTAAACCGTCAAATGATCCTCGAAGTTATAGACAAGACTCAAATAAGCTTTTAAAAACAGGATTCAAAGCAAAAAGAACAGTTTCTGATGCTATAGATGAAATCATTCATGAATATAGATCTGGGAAACTAGAAGATCAGCCTGAATGGCACACTGTCAATTGGATGAAGACTAATCAAATCTCATGAGAATCTTAATTCTAGGGTCAGGTTCTTTTGCTGGCCAAGCAATATTCTCAGAGTTCTTAAAAGAAGGGTTAGAAGTCTATGGAATAAATAGAAGTGGAATAAAAGACAATAATCAGTGGGAATGGTTAAGGCAATTTAAAAAAGATATCAATTGGTATGAATTGAATATTTATAAAGAGTCTGAAAAGTTCGTAAATCTGATAAAAGGAATCAAACCTACTCATATAATTGATTTTATGGGGCAAGGTATGGTTGCACAAAGTTGGAGCGACCCTCGATTATGGTATACAACTAATATCTCCGAAAAAGCATTTGTATTAGAGAACATTAGACAGCTAAAATCACTAGAAAAATATGTACGTGCAAGTACTCCTGAAGTCTATGGAAGCAGTGACAAATTCATCTCCGAGTCCCAGAATTTCAACCCATCCACACCATATGCTGTATCACATAGTGCAATTGACTTCCATATTAGATGCTTAGGTAGACAATTTAATTTCCCTTATTCTATTGGTCGTTTTGCTAATTTTTATGGAGAAGGTCAACAATTATACAGGGTGATTCCTAGGGCTATTCTTTCATGTCTCACTAAAAGAAAATTTATTCTTGATGGGGAAGGGAAAAGTACAAGATACTTCATTCATTCTGATGATATTATTAGCTCTATTAAGTTACTTTTATTCACCACAAAAACACAAACTGAATACAACTTTAGTGGAGCAGAAGAAGTGAGTATCAATAACCTTATTAGATTGATTTGTACTGTTTCATCTACAAAGTTCGATGATATTGTAAATTATGGTCCAGAAAGGCCTGGTAAAGATCTACATTATAGGCTTAACTGCTTGAAGGCAAAAAATGATCTTGATTGGTCACCTAAAGTAAAGCTTGAAGATGGAATATCTAGAGTTGTAAAATGGATCGAGAGAAACTTAGAGGCACTAGAAAAAGCCTCATGGGTCTACGAACACAAAGATTGATATACTAGGACAATTACTATTAGCAATGAAGAATTTCTATCCTCAGCAATACAAAGCCGATGAGGTTTTTAAAATCAATCATAATTATCTTTCTGAGCAATTCACAGATTGCGATGAGATTCTAGAAAAAATAAAATCTATTGTTAAGGATAACGATTTCACCTTAGGAAGTACTGTAGATGAAGTTGAAAAACTTATAGCTAAAGAAGCCGATACTAAAAATGCTATAGCAGTAGGTAGTGGAACAGATGCCTTAATGTTAAGTCTTAAAGCTTTAGGAGTAGATAAAGGAGACGAAGTAATAACTACTTCATATACATTCTACGCAACAATCGGTGCTATCGTTACAGCTGGTGCAACTCCGGTATTTTGTGATTGTAGAGAAGACTATAATATAGATTATTCTAAAATTATTGAGAAGATTACACCTCGTACGAAAGTAATTATGCCTGTACATTGGGCAGGACGAGCATGCAACATGGAAAAAATTAATGAAGTCGCAACAGAGCACAATTTAAAAGTAATAGAAGATGCATGCCATGCATTACAAGGAGAATATAAGAATAAAAGATGTGGTGGGCTAAGTGATATTGGCTGCTTTAGTTTTCATCCACTTAAGAATCTCAACGTTTGGGGTGATGGAGGCATAATAACAACTAATAGTGATATTTTATCAGAAAAGCTTCGTCTGTTAAGAAACCATGGACTACGCAACAGGGATATTTGTGAAGAATTTGCCTATAATTCTAGGCTTGACACAATACAAGCAGTTGTAGCAAAACATGTTTTAGAAAACAAATTAGAAAATATTACTAAAAAACGAATTGAGAATGCACATTATTATGATCTTATTCTTAAAGATATCCTAGAGATAAAAACATTAGAGCGAAGTAAAGATATTAAAGAGGTTTTTCATTTGTATTTATTACAAGCAAAGAGACGAGATATGCTTGCAAAGCATCTCCAATCTAATGGTGTAGATGCAAAAGTTCATTATCCTGTCCCAATGCATCTACAACCTGCAGCAAGAAAATACCGTTATAGTAAAGGTGACTTCCCTGTTTCTGAAAATCTAGCTGAAAATACTATCTCCTTACCAGTTCATGAATTTATCACTAATGAGCAAATAGAATATACATGTAATTTAATTAGAGACTTCTATTCAAAGTCATGATGAAAGTACCATTCATTGACCTAAAAAGAGAAGCTAAATCAATAGGAGGTGAACTAATATCAAAAACCAAAGAAGTGCTGGACTCAGGCAATTATATAAGTGGAAATAATGTAAATAAATTCGAGATAGAATTTGCTAAATATTGTGGAGTCTCAGATGCCATCACTGTAGCAAATGGATCAGATGCATTAAGACTTATAATCCAATCATTAGATATTGGCCCTGGTGATGAAGTTATATGCCCTGCAAATTCATTTATAGCAAGTGCCTGGACAATTATTGCTGCAGGTGCCACCCCTGTTTTCTGTGATGTAGAGGAAGACTTTCTTTTATCAGTTGAAACTATTTCTAAATGCATAACTAAAAAGACTAAGGCAATTATGGTCGTACATTTAACAGGAAAATTATGTGAAATGTCATCTCTACAAAGATACTGCAATCATAGAAATATACTTATCATAGAAGATTCAGCTCAAGCAATAGGTGCAACAAATAAACAGGGGGAGAAATCAGGAAGTTTTGGTATTGCCTCAGGCTTTAGTCTACATCCCCTTAAAAACCTCGCCGTTTATGGGGATGGTGGAGTTATTACTACTAATTCACAAGAAGTCACAAGAAAGATAAAACTACTTAGGAATCATGGCCTTATAAACAGAGATGAATGTATTGTTTGGGGTTTCAATAGCCGTCTAGATGAACTACAAGCAGCTTACGGATTATTAAAGCTAAACTATATAGAAGGTTGGACTGAAAAATACATATCTATTGCCAATCGTTATTCATCAGAATTAACAGATAGGATTACTAAGCCTAAAACAGAGGAAGGTTGTCGTGATGTATTTCATAACTATGTAATAACGGTTAGTCCTAAAAAAAGAAATGCCATCATGCATGAAATGCTAAGCAAAGGTGTAGAGACAAAAATACATTATCCAATTCCACTTCATCTACAAAAATGTGCTGCATCTCTTGGTTATAAAAAAGGCGACCTACCAAATACAGAAAGGCTTGCTGAAAGCATGATTAGTTTACCAATTTATCCATCTCTAAGCGAAAATGAAATAGACCATGTCATCTCATCATTAAATAATATAATAAAAACATCTCACTAATAACTATTGACTATAATTATAAACTATTATTTAGGATTTAAACAATATTATACCATTAACAATATAAGAATATAATATCAAATATAACATTAAATTTGAATTAACTCCTCTAATTTTTTTAACAAGAAATCCCTTGCATTAACAAATTATTTCTGCAAAAAGATTTTAAAATTCTATTAATTGAATCATTTCAAGACATTCTTTAGATGTAAACAATAAAAGTCTTCTTCCGTATACGAAGCCAAGTCAATCACGTGCCACTCGAGCTATCAAGATCCAATGGACCCACGAGCCAGCAATCTTAGTACATATGAACTATACTTAGGGGTCTTGGTTGGTAATAGACCTCAAATCTGGTGCCAGCTATTAAGTCTGATGTCGAAACTTGCATCTTTCTCCTTTATTGGGGAAACATGCGCTATTAATATTTAGCTTTTAACTCTTATTTATCAATGGGAATGGATTTAATGAGCCTAACAGCTCCCGTCTTTGGAATCATTGGTGCAGCATTGATCGCTATCTTCGTCATGGGCGGCTCATCTAACGATGATGGTCAAGGTACCAATGTGTCCTAAAACCTAAATAAGGTCGTTTTTCCAAGAGAGGCAGAGTTTCGACTCTGCCTATTTTTATGGCATTTCTCCATTATCAATAGCCTAACGATCCTTACTTACTAGCTCTCTGCTAGATATGGCTATTTCAATTGCACTTTCAACTAGATTCCTTGAGCCAAATTACAGCTTAAACAAAAATCAAGTGCTCATTGAAGGTTTAGCTCTTCAAACGCTTCCATCATCGGTTCCAGTTCTCAATAGCTTTAGAAAGCTATTGAGAATACGCATTAAATATTATATGTAGTTCTAATTCCTATTATCAGGAGTTATCTAAACCTCATTTCGTGCCCTGATAAGCAGGAATCATCATTCCACCTCCTTGGTCATCATCATCATCAAAGCCCCTTGAAATCAATTCAATGGCTATTAAAACTGCTATCGGGTAAAAGATATAAAGAAAAGCCTTCCAAGCAGAAAAACTCTCTACAGCTACTTGAAGATCTTGCATCTCATTAGTTTTGGAACCAAGAACCTACAAGATTTTAGAAAAATTTGTGTATCAATTCATACTAGTAAACGTACAAGGAGCTTCAAAAAGCTTCCAAAACGATTTTTCCTCCTCACCGCCCAAACTTTTTATCTACAGCAAACCTTTTTTAAAGTTCAATTATTTCAAATATGCTAAACGAGAAATTAATTGATCCCTACAGGAATATTTGCCTGATAGAAAT
>QCFI01000036.1 GCA_003280295.1 Prochlorococcus sp. AG-363-C20
GGAGAGCTGGCCAACTTAAGCAAAATCCTTTGCGAACAAGGCATTTCATCATTTTGGGAAAATTTATCTAACGCCTCAAAAACATCCAACATTGTTGCTCATCAATACAACGTAAGTTCCATACCACCTTTATTATTAAGACGTCTAAAAGAACACTCCATAAAACTTGAACATCTCACAAAATCACTACTTAAGGTGCTTCCCAATGAATTCCAACTATCTTCCACGGAAGATATCAAGCTAGGGGAAGAAGGAGAGCGACTTTTAAAGTATCTAGATAAATTAATGGTTCTCTGTCCAAAGCGTTATGGGGATTGGGGAATAGACCAGATTCACAAAGCATTCCTAGGAAATACAAACGACGATGTATCAAGCTGGCCTCAGGGTACTCCTGTGATGTGTAGCGAAAACCAAGCTGAACTTCAACTTGCCAACGGAGATATTGGGGTTGTTATTGGAAGGGGGCGAAACCTTCGATTAATTTTTCGTATTTTCTCTAAAGAGCAGAAACTTATCACACGAATTATTCATCCTGCGAGGATCAAGACCATTGAACCTGCATTGGCCATGACAATTCATAAAGCTCAGGGGAGTGAAGCTGATGAAGTTATTTTGTTATGGCCTAATGAATATTCACATGTTGATCCAAAAAATATGCAAATTAACAATCTAAAAAGCTATGAAGAAAGATTGCTATATACAGCCATTACTAGAGCCAAGAAAAAAGTTGATCTAATCATTGAAGCCAAATAAATAACTCCTGTTGACAGAATGGTATATATAACCCTCCACTTTTAAAACGAGGCTAGATGATAAATTACAAATAACCTTTAAAAAGGCGAGTCAACACAGCACGGTAATTTGCCGATTGGACGTTGTCTGCCTGATTTAAAGGGTTTATCAGGCCAGTCCTTTCTAGATGACTAATACAGACGCGTATGAGGACTTCTCATGCTCAGTCCATCTCAACATGGAAAAAACCACCAATTCCAAAACTGAAGAGTTCTCACTAGATGACCTTCAAGAAGAGACAAACTCCCAAGAAAGAGAATTAAATGATACAGAAATTCTCTCAGACAAAGACATTCCAAATGGTTTTGAAGGTTTCGGATTTAGTGATGAGTTATTAAAAACCATCAAAGAGAAAGGATATAAAGAGCCTTCACCTATCCAAAAAGCGGCTTTCCCTGAACTAATGCTTGGGCGAGATCTCGTAGGTCAAGCTCAAACTGGCACAGGAAAAACAGCTGCTTTTGCACTACCACTTCTAGATCGGTTAAAAGAAAATGAAAGGAAGCCTCAAGTCCTTGTTCTAACTCCTACTCGTGAACTCGCCATGCAAGTGGCTGACTCTTTTCGTGCTTATGGAGCAGGTCACAATCATATAAACATTCTAGCAATTTATGGAGGTGCAGATTTTCGCACCCAAATCAATGCCCTCAAAAGAGGAGTAGACATTATTGTTGGAACGCCTGGGCGTGTTATGGACCACATGCGCCAAAAAACTTTAAATACGATTGGACTGAGCTGTCTAGTCCTGGATGAAGCTGATGAAATGCTAAGGATGGGATTTATAGATGATGTTGAATGGATTCTTTCTCAGTTACCTCTTGAACGACAACTGATTTTATTCTCGGCAACTATGCCATCTGAGATTCGAAGACTTTCCAAGAATTATCTTAACGAGCCAGCAGAAATCACTATAAAATCTTGCGCACAAGAAGCTCGCCTAATTAAACAGAATTTTATTAGTATCAAAAATAGCTACAAGCTCGAAGCGCTTAAAAGAGTTCTTGAGGCAAAGAATGATGAAGGTGTAATTATATTTGTCAGAACAAAAGTAATTACACTAGTAGTTGCAGAAACATTAGAGGCTGCAGGGCATGAAGTAGCAGTACTGAATGGTGACGTACCTCAGAATCAACGTGAAAGGACAGTTGAACGACTACGGAAAGGGAGTGTAGATGTTCTTGTTGCTACTGATGTGGCTGCACGGGGTCTCGATGTTGAACGTATAGGCCTTGTAATTAACTACGACATGCCTTTTGATAGCGAAGCTTATGTTCACCGTATCGGCCGAACTGGAAGAGCCGGTCGAAATGGTGAAGCAATACTTTTCGCAAATCCAAGAGAAAGGCACTTTATAGGAAATCTAGAGAGAGCTGTTGGACAGAAAATTGAACCAATGGCTATTCCAAGTAATTCAGACATCAATAAAGGTAGGCTAGAGAAGCTTCATAAACGACTTATTAACGCCGCAAAAAATGAACACAAAGACAAGGAAGAGATATCCCTCTTGAATGAGCTTTTAAAGAAAACTGCAGAAGAACTTCAAATAGACCCAGAACAAGTTGCTATTGCTGCAATAAGTCTTGCTGTTGGTCCCAGCCCACTACTTACTCAAGACGATGAAAGCTGGATTAAGCAGGTTTCCAATAGCTCTCGACGAGAGAGTCGACATGAAGGTCGATCACTAGCAAGACGTAAGAATGGTCGTGATATTGGTCAACCTGAAAAAAATATGGAACGCTTTCGAGTGGCAGTTGGACACCGTGACCGAGTCAAGCCAGGCAATTTAGTTGGTGCTATAGCAAATGAGACAGGCCTCAAGGGACGAATGATTGGACGTATCCAAATTTTTGAATCTTATAGCTTAATAGATCTACCTAAAGGAATGCCAGAAAAGATCTTTAAAGATTTAAAAAGGCTCAAAGTCATGAATCGAGAATTACAGATCAACCGTAATTCCTAAGAACGATTAAACATTACCTTGGTAAAAATACATAAACTAGTCAGCAACTACTTGCTTCAATCATTTAGGAAAACAGATCCAATAACAAACTTCAATTACCAATCAAATACTTAATCTCGAGATATTTTCTATATTTTTGTTGTCTTTAGACTCGTATTTTAGGGATAAATCCTTTGAGCTGCGTAATTTGTTCTGTTTAGTGATTGTTGCTAGCTGTCACTTTTAACCGGCGTCACTGTAGCTTGGTAGCACATCAGCTTCAGCTAACAGGCTCCAAACGGCTCGCTCCCAAAGCTTCAGCTTCCATGCTCCAGCATTCAAGGACTTTCCTTTTCGAACCAAGGCTTCACTGATCAAATCCCATCAGTCCCTTTAGGAATGACCATTTACATAGGAAACCTTTCTTTCCAGGCAGAGCAGGAAGATTTAGTCGACCTTTTCAGCCAATATGGTGAAGTGAAAAAAGCCAGTCTCCCCCTCGATCGCGAAACCGGAAGGAAACGAGGGTTTGCCTTTGTTGAAATGAATCAAGATGCAGATGAGCAAAAAGCAATAGATGATCTGCAAGATGTCGAATGGATGGGGCGCATGATACGAGTAAATAAAGCAACACCTCGGGAAGGATCAAGAGGTGGTGGTGGACGTGGTGGCTATGGAGATGGGGGAGGAGGTAATCGCTGGTAGTCCTTAGAAACTCATACAAAAAAGAAGTCAAGGTATTAGTGACTTTCTTTTTGTAAGAATCATCAGATAAATTCTCAAAGAAATGTCCAAAGAGCCTCTTCAATTAACTTTTGAAGCAAATCTTTGAGAGTTTTTTCCTTGTCAATTACACAATAATCATTAAGTAAGCTGGCTAGGACTGGCTATAGGCTTCCAACTGGCTTGCTTATTAAAATAATTTATTTATTAAAAGCTCTAGAGACGTATATCTACTAGGCAAATTTTGATATTGAATTTAGCTAGGTTCTAAAGTAAGAGGTGAAGTTTGCTTCAGCTCTTCAACAAAGGTAATTACAAAATTGAATGGATTTACAAACACAAGAAACAAAGAATGTCCTAAGAAGGCTATTAAGCAATCTTAAAAGCTACCGAACACTTATTATTGCGGCGACAACTTGCTCCGTTCTAAATAAAATTTTCGATCTTGCTCCACCAGTTTTAATAGGTCTTTCAGTTGATGTTGTAGTAAGAGAACAAAATTCTTGGTTGGCAAGTTTGGGTTTTACATCCGTTCCCAGTCAATTAGGGATACTAGCTTTTTTTTCCTTTCTTATCTGGAGTGCAGAATCATTATTCGAATACCTTTATGGCTTTCTCTGGCGCAATCTAGCCCAAACAACACAACACACACTTCGTATAAAAGCATATGGCCATCTCCAAAATCTTGAGATGGCCTTTTTTGAAGTTGATAGTTCTGGTCGTCTATTGGCAGTACTGAATGATGATATAAACCAACTTGAAAGGTTTTTAGATCATGGTGCCAATCAAATCATCCAACTAATTATCACCGTATTAACTATAGGTGGAGCAATGGCAATGGTTGCTCCAGGGGTTGCTTTACTTGCCTTCCTTCCAATCCCCTTAATCCTTTGGGGATCAATTAATTTTCAAAAGAAACTAGCTCCAAAATATCGAGAAGTAAGAGAACGTGCTGGTGATATAGCAGCTCGTCTAAGCAATAATCTTGGAGGTATGCTTACTATCAAGAGTTTTACAACTGAAAATTGGGAATTAGAACGTATAAAAAATGATAGTGACGCATATCGACGAAGCAACCGAAAAGCAATAAAGCTTTCAGCTGCCTTTATTCCTTTAATACGTTTTGCAATACTTTTTGCCTTTCTATCAATTCTATTAATAGGAGGACTTCAAGCCTGGAAAGGTGAAATAGCGATAGGAACATACAGTTTTCTAGTTTTCATTACACAAAGACTTCTTTGGCCTTTAACTACCCTTGGCCATACTCTTGACGAATACCAACGCTCAATGGCTTCAGCAAATCGAGTTATGGATTTAATCGATACCCCTATAACAATTTCAGGCGGATCAAAAAATATCAAGCCTAATAAAGTAATTGGTGAAATTGAATTTCAGAATATTCTTTTTAGTTACAAAGGACGTTCACCAATACTTAATAACTTCAACTTAAAAATACCAGCTGGAAAAACCATTGGAATTGTTGGTTCTACTGGATCAGGGAAAAGCACTTTAGTGAAATTATTATTACGACTTTATCAATTTCAAGCTGGTTCTATAACACTTGATGGCTATCCAATTGAGTCATTGAATTTAAAGGATCTTCGTCGTTGCATTGCACTTGTTAGTCAGGATATTTATCTATTCCATGGGACAATAGGTGAAAACATTGCATATGGAAATAAAATTGCAAGCGAAGAAGACATCATTAATGCAGCTAAGCTTGCAGAAGCAACAGAATTTATTCAAAACTTGCCAAATAATTACAACACTCTTGTTGGTGAACGTGGGCAAAAGCTCTCAGGTGGACAAAGACAAAGGATTGCTATTGCAAGAGCAATCTTAAAAGAAGCTCCTATCTTAATTTTAGATGAAGCTACAGCTGCTGTAGATAATGAAACCGAGGCTGCAATACAACGTTCACTAGCAAAAATAACAAAAAATAGAACTACAATCGTTATAGCCCATAGACTAAGCACAGTAAGGTATGCAGACAAGATAATAGTTTTAGAAAATGGTCAAATCATAGAAGTTGGCACCCATGAAAACCTTCTAAAAATGAAAGGAGCCTATTCAGAGCTTTGGAGAGTTCAAGCGGGAATAAGAGAAAATTAACCTTTCAAAGGAATAAAGTATTTTATCTATAAAGACATGAAAAGAAGTAAGAAGTTTCTTTATTTTTGTTTACTATCTACAAAAATTGAAGTGATTAGATTAGGAATTTAAATGATGTAATGGCACGTTCAAATATATTCCGAACCTTTAACCACCTAACTTCATTCGTACTAGCAGCAAGTGTATATAAGTAACCCCGATCCACAACGACGGTTGCCAACTCATGTCTATCACGATCCTTAAGGCGAACAGAATATTCCAAATCGTAAAAAGTGTGGTCAGATTCCACACGTTCTCTAGCTTCAACTAAATCAACTTCTCTGCCTGTACCATCAGGAGCAATTACTTCTTTCATAAGCCTTTTACCAACCTCATCAGGACTACCAAGTTTTTCTAGTTCTATATCTTTCCCCACTTCTGAAACAACCAAACTAAGGGTTTCATCACTATTGATCAGATCATGAAATACAACTTGCGGCCCTCCACTTACTTCGACTCTTGTCCAGCCAGTTGGATAAAGGAATGCATAACGTCCATTCGGACTTTGAAAAGAGTTAAATCCTCCAGCCAAGTCTGCTGTGCCACAGGCACTTAAAAGCAACACAAGCAAAATGCATACAAGCCCTCGTTTCAAAGAACGTAGAGATTCAACCATCGTCAGCTTTATTACTTATCTCATTCTGCCGAAGCTTTGTATTTACTGTCAGAAGAGTTATGCATCCTGTATCTAAAAGATCAAACACTGCTTAAATTAATTATCTGCAGCAGAACCCTGAGCGGCTTTACTCGACCACTAGCTCGTCTAATAGACCAATTCGAACAATTGCCTGGAATAGGACCGCGTACGGCCCAACGGCTCTCTTTGTACTTATTGCGTCAACCAGAAGAAAAAATTCATGCTTTTTCTAATGCTTTACTAAATGCCCGAAGTCAAGTGGGAGAATGCCAAAAATGTTTTCATCTCAGTGCAGAAATAGAATGTGAAATTTGTAGCAATTCTGCAAGAAATAAGGAGCTTCTTTGCGTAGTCGCCGACTCTCGTGACCTACTAGCTCTAGAACGTACACACGAATACAAAGGTATCTACCATGTTCTTGGAGGATTAATTTCTCCTATGGATGGTATAGGGCCAGAAATGCTTCAGATCTCCAGTTTAGTCAAAAGAGTAGACAGTGACAAAGTCAAAGAAGTTATTCTTGCCCTTACACCCAGCGTGGAAGGTGACACAACAAGCCTATACTTGGCACGTCTATTACGACCTTTTACTCAAGTCAGTCGTATTGCATACGGGCTGCCTATGGGAAGTGAACTTGAGTATGCAGACGAAGTCACACTAACCCGTGCACTTGAAGGTCGTAGAACAATGGATTAACACTTTGATTTCTGGATTTCAAGATGCCTATCAAAAGTAGACAAGATAGATTTAGTAGTATACGGCCAATGGAGCGTTTGCCAACATGGATTAAGCCATCAATAGGAAAAGTTTCTGAGTTAGAAGAAGTCCAACAACTTATCAAGCGAAACAAGCTTCATACAATCTGTGAAGAAGCCCGTTGTCCCAATCGTGGTGAGTGTTACGCAGCAAGAACAGCAACTTTTTTAATTGGAGGGTCGATATGCACAAGAAGTTGCACATTCTGTCAGGTCGAAAAAGGAAGACCAGACAAAAATATCAATTTCTACGAAGCTGAACGCATTGCAAATGCTGTTGAGGTTCTGAATCTTCGTTATGTAGTCATCACATCAGTTGCAAGAGATGATTTAGCTGATCATGGAGCAAGTCTCTTCAGCAGAACTATTGCATGTATACGCAAAGTAAATCCACTAATAGCCATTGAAGTATTAACACCTGATTTCTGGGGAGGCTGTACTGATAAAACACTTGCAAAAAGGAAGCAAAAAGAACGCTTAGCGGAGGTGCTACAAGCAAATCCTATATGTTTCAACCACAACCTAGAAACAGTCGAGCGACTTCAGAAAGAAGTGCGTCGTGGGGCCACTTATTCAAGATCTCTTGGGCTGTTAAAAGTTGCTAGAAAAATAGCACCCCACATCCCAACCAAATCTGGACTCATGCTTGGCTTAGGAGAAAGACGAGAAGAAATTATAAATACACTAAAAGATCTTCGTTCTGTTGACTGTCAACATGTGACTCTAGGACAATATTTACGCCCTTCACTTGCACATATTCCTGTACAACATTACTGGGAACCTAAAGACTTCGAAGATTTTGCTGAAATAGCAAAAGAACTAGGCTTCAAAAAAGTAAGTAGTGGTCCATTAGTTCGTAGTAGTTATCACGCAGAAGAAGGCTAATTTCTAATTTGAGATGAATAAAACACTTGCCAAAGTTTAGAGCTTCTCTCAAAAACTTCTTTACACTCTCCAGTCATAAGAACACCAGACCCACCCCAGACCAACCGCAAAGGAAGATCTTTTGGTGAGGAAGCGACCTCTCTAACAGTATTAAACCCCCGCCGCAAAAAATAACGCACCAGAACCGCATGCTGATATTCATGATCTCGAATAGCTAATAGTCGCGCATTTTTACAAGGAGTCCCTTCTAATGCCCACGCCATCGTGGCGGCCCAAACAAGATGTCCAACTCCTCTAGGTGCATTGGAGTTCACTCGCATTGTATCCAGTTGCAAGCCATTCACTCCGTGGTATGCCCATGCCTTCATCTCTCCTAAAATTCGAACTTTATTTGGTTCTAAAGAGTCAGCAACAACAAGCCTTAATGCCCACAAATTTAATGGGCGACTCACTTTAAGGCGAAGTAAGAATCCAGTCTCTAGGGCCTGTCGCCCTAACTCATTCAAGATGCTTAGTGTCATGATTGAGACGTGAATAAATTCTTCTCACCCTGTCTCAACCGTTTATCTATCTGTAGTTGTCTTTCAGCAAAACGAACCTTATCCCGCTCACTATAAAAGTCTTCACAATGAAGGCATTGAACACCCCGAATATAAGTCGAATCCTGGCATTCCTTAGGACTTAATGGCATACCACAGGCATAGCACAAACTATGCGTTCCAGGTAGAAGCTTGTGATCTAAAGCGACTCTTTTATCAAATACAAAACACTCTCCATTCCAAAGACTATCTTGATCAGAGATCTTCTCTAGATACTTGAGAATTCCTCCTTGTAAATGATGAACTCCTGTAAAACCCTCTTTCAGCAAATAAGACGTTGCCTTCTCACAACGTATTCCTCCCGTACAAAACATTGCAATACGTTTTGATCGTCTTTTTTTAACAAGCGCATGCAAATGCTTGTCTACCCATGAAGGGAACTCTCGGAAGTTGTCAGTATGAGGATTCAATGCACCTTCAAAACTTCCAATTGCAACTTCATACTCATTACGAGTGTCGATAACCAAAGTACCTGGATCAGAAAGATAGGCATTCCAATCAAGAGGATCTACATATACACCTGCCGACTTGGCAGGATTAATACCTGCCACACCCATGGTTACAATCTCACATTTCTTACGCGCTTTAAAACGGCGAAAAATTTGAGTTGAAGTCCAACTTATTTTCACTTCTAATTTTTTGTTTGAAATTGCTTCTTGTAAATTCTCAATTAAAGAGCAAACTCCCTGCATTGGCCCGCAGATGGTTCCATTTACTCCCTCATTAGCTAACAGAACAGTACCTAATACTTGACCTTCCATAGCTATGTTTTTTAGTTGACTAATTAACGAAAGAATGACTTCCTCATCCAAAGAAATAAAACAATAAAAAGTCACGACTTTAAATTGACTTGCAGATCCAGTTTCTTGGAAGTTCTGCATCAATCAGTTAACTCCCAATTCACTTGCACACCTGCTTTAGAAAGCATTTCACGATCAGCAATTATTGATGGGTTACTTGTTGTAAGAAGTGTTTCGCCATAAAAGATTGAATCTGCTCCGGCCTGAAGACAAAGAATCTGCGCTTCCCTACCTAACTGCTCTCGCCCTGCACTAAGGCGCACACGACTCAATGGCATCAAGATTCTGGCAGTAGCAACCATTCGCACCATGTCTAAAGGATCCACTGAAGAAAGATTTTCTAATTGAGTCCCTTCTACTGCAACTAAAGAATTAATAGGTACACTCTCAGGATGTGGATCATGCATAGCCAAAACCCTCAACAAAGAAGCCCTATCTACTAGCGATTCTCCCATTCCAATAATGCCTCCACAACAAATAGTGATACCAGCGGAACGTATGCGTTGCAAAGTTTCCAACCTCTCCTGATAAGTACGTGTAGTAATAATCTTCTCGTAATATTCAGGACTTGTATCTAGGTTGTGGTTATAGGCCGTTAAACCGGCCTCTGCAAGCCGAGATGCCTGCTCATCTGAAAGCATCCCAGCTGTTACACAAGCCTCTAGTCCCAGCTCACGGACTCCCCTAACCATGGCAAGCATTGCATCAAAAAATTTTCCATCTCTTATCTCACGCCAAGCCCATCCCATACAAAAACGATCTGCTCCTGCTTCCTTTGCAGCTTTTGCATGAGCTAGAACTGATTGAACATTAAGGTCTGGCTGATCATTAACGTCACTATTGTTATGCATAGACTGAGGGCAATAAGCACAGTCTTCTTGACATCCTCCCGTCTTTACACTCAAAAGTGATGCAAGTTGAACCTTATAACCTGGGTTAACCGAACGATGAACCAACTGAGCCTGCCATAACAAATCCATCAGAGGTTGCTCAAGCAACGTCATGACTTCTTCCAACGTCCAATCATGACGAAGGGCTATTTCATCAGTGAAATAAGTTTTAGTATCAAATTGAGTCATGAATTAACGCAAGCCGATAGTCAAGTTTTTGAATAGTCCGAAGCTACAGGATCCAATCCACCAAAACGTCTTCGTCTAGATTGATAATCAGAAAGTGCTTCTCTAAGAGCAGTTGCATCAAAATCAGGCCATAGCACATCACTAATATGAATCTCAGCGTAAGCTAATTGCCAAAGCAAGAAATTACTAACTCTCATTTCACCACTAGTTCTTATCAATAAGTCAGGATCAACTTCATTTGCAGTAAAAAGCTCTGCCGCAAAAGTTTTTTCGTTTATATGAGCTGGGTCCAAATCACCTCTAACAGAACGTTGGGCAAGTTTTTGGGCTGCAAGGACCAATTCACGCCTTCCTCCATAATTTGCACAGACATTAAAATTAATTCCAGTATTCTTAGCAGTTAGATTTGTTGCTTCTGCAATTAGCTCTTGCAATCGGAATGGAAGATCTTGAAGATCTCCTAGGAATCTTATTCGAACCTGCTCATTTATAAGTGATTCCAACTCACGCTCTAAAACTCGCTCGAAAAGTGCCATAAGGAAATTAACCTCATCACCAGGCCTAGACCAATTTTCAGTAGAAAAAGCATAGACAGTTAACGCATTTATTCCCCAGTCATTACATAGACGCAAAGTTCTCTTTAAAGATTCAACACCAGCTCTATGTCCCATAATTCTTGGAAGTCCCTTAGCTTTTGCCCAACGTCCATTTCCATCCATAATCACAGCTACATGGTTAGGCATTCGATGAGGATCTAAACCCGTTGGGCATACTCGAAGTCTTGAGTCATCAGTGTCGATAGCTGAAGGATGGCTCACTTAAGCGTCTCCTTATTAGAGCTATTTTTACCAACACTACTCCTAGAGATATTTTTTGATTCAAGGGAAGCGAGCACAGTTTTCGAATTAATTGCTTGGCTCGCTACAACTTTTGTACTAGATCCACTGACAGAAGAGCCAATCAACTTCTTCAATAAATCCAACAATCTACTACTAGTAATAGGTCTCTCAAGTCTTCCTTGGCTAGCAAGTGAAAGGGTGCCTGTTTCTTCAGAAACTACTACACAAATACAACGATCAAAACGTTCCGTTATCCCCAATGCTGCCAAATGTCTTGTTCCATAGCGACTTATACCCTGTCGAGACAAAGGCAAAATCACACCTGCAGAAATGATCCTGTTCCCTTTGACAAGTACAGCACCATCATGGAGAGGTGTATCTGAGGCAAATAAATTAAGCAACAACTCAGTCGATAATTGGGCATCAATTGAGATGCCTGGATAAAGGAAATCCTCAGGCCGAAGGTCACTGCCCATGTCAACCACTATTAACGCTCCTCTTCGACTTTGTGAGAGACGGCCAGAGGCCTCAGAAAGATTTGTAATAGTACTTTCATTAGCCCTAAACTCGTTCTGTGGTTTACCTAGAAGCACAGCCAAACGACCTGTGCCAAGTAATTCCATCAAACGCCTTAATTCACCTTGCCAAAGGATTGCGAGTGAAAGAGAGCAAGCTAAGACCAATGCATCAACTAACTTTGAGGTTATTGGGAGGTTCGCAAACCGTTGGACAAACCAAGCAACTGAGACAAGAAATAAATACCCCCTAAGCAACCAAAGTGTTCTCGGTTCATTAACCCTGGAAAAAAGCAAAACCCCCAGAGAAGAAGCAAACACAACATCTAGCAAAAGCCGCGGATCTAGGAGCTCCCATAAATTCACTCTTACGACCCAACCTGACTTAGCC
Source organism: Prochlorococcus sp. AG-363-C20 (assembly GCA_003280295.1). GTDB lineage: Bacteria > Cyanobacteriota > Cyanobacteriia > PCC-6307 > Cyanobiaceae > AG-363-K07. Next base: position 12,106 of record QCFI01000036.1, read on the forward strand.
TAACGCTATAAAACGATCTGGGATTACATCATATTGCAATAGATCTTCTGGCCGCTCTCTTTTCTGAACCAATTCAGCAATACCAGAATTAACAATTACAGTCGCTGGGCGCGGAATCCTGTTGTAATTTGAGCCCATAGAAGCGTTGTAAGCACCTGTTCCAAAGACTGCCAAAACCTCACCACTCCTCGAAGAAGGAAAATCAAGGTCCTTTAGCAAAACATCCCCAGATTCACAATGCTTTCCTGCAATAGTAATTTTCTCTTGCGCAGGGGCAAATGGACGTTCCACAAGACATGCCTTATAACAAGATTTGTATGTAATTGGACGTGGATTATCGCTCATTCCACCATCCACTGAAATATATGTTCTAAGACCAGGAATTTCCTTTCTTGCACCAAGTCTATAAAGAGTTAATCCTGCATTCGCAACTAGAGATCTGCCAGGTTCACACATTAATCTGGGAAGATCAAGTCCTCTTGATTTACAAGCCTTTTCAACGCCATTTGAAATGACCTTTATCCATTCTTCAATGGTAGGAGGATCATCAGTTTCGACATATTTAATACCAAGGCCTCCACCAACATTTAGATCTTTAATAGGATGACCTAATCTTCTTGCAAGATCTAAAACATCAACCATCACTTCCGTTAAATCTTTATGAGGCTCCAACTCAAAAATTTGAGATCCTATATGAGCATGTAATCCCCTCAATTTTGCCCAACTTGCCCCTTTTAATTCTATCAAGACTGACTCGAGTTGATCGGGATCAAAGCCAAATTTACTGTCTAAGTGTCCTGTTCTAATATATTCATGTGTATGACATTCAATCCCAGGAGTAAAACGAAGCATTAGATTGGCAGGGTTACTACCAGGCAGCACAATTTCCGCCAATCGTTCTATATCATGTTGATTGTCAATAACAATTGTTATCCCATATTGATAAGCCAAAAGCAACTCATGATCAGACTTATTATTACCATGAAGAACTATATTTTTGCCAAGTACACCACCCTTCAAAGCTGTAAGCAACTCACCTTCAGAAACCGCATCAAGCCCCAGACCTTCTGATGCTACCAAACAACTAATAGCTAAAGAACTATTCGCCTTTGATGCATACAAAGCAAGAGAATCACCAGGATAGTATTTCTTCAAAGCTTCCCGATAAGTCTTGCAAGCTGTTCTAATAGTTACTTCATCAAGTACATAAAGTGGAGTACCATAACTTTCTGCAATTCGACTGAGATTACACCCACCAACTTGCAAACTTCCTTGTTCATCAATTTCAGCAGTAATAGGTGCAAAATTGCGATTAGGGCTAAGAAGGTCCCGCCCAGTTTCATATTGATTGCAATTAGCCATGAAAATGGAGAGGTTGAGAATAGAAAAAAAGAAATTCCAAGATCAATCACAAAGACAACTGAACGTTATGAATGAAAAGGATCTCAAGTCAAAAAGCTCATCTTTAGAAGTAATCCCATTAACTCTGAAAGATCTAAATGCCTGTTTAAAACTCGATAAAATAGCCCTAAAAGGCCTTTGGAGCAAAAGTCTATGGGAAAAAGAATTGTCAGACTCGCGTAGGATTTGCTTGGGAATTTTTGACCATTCAAATCTAATCGCTATCGGGTGTGGTTGGATAGTTGTTGATGAGCTTCAACTAACAGCAATTGCTGTTCATCCAATACATCGACGACGTGGTCTCGCTAAATTAATTCTCTCAAATCTATTGGTGCAAGCAACCCATAAGGGTTGTAAGCGGGCAACCCTAGAAGTCAAAAGTAACAACTCAGCCGCTTTAGCATTTTACAAAAGTTTTGGATTCATCATTTCAGGTTCTCGACGAAATTACTACAAAAATGGAGCCAATGCTCTTATTCAATGGAAGCCTTTAAAGCTTTAGAGGAAGGGAAGATAGAGAAGTCTCTTTCTGTTCGGATTACCGTCCTAAATACATAAGAGAAACAGTATTCTTAGGCATACATTATTAATTTCTAAGCATATATATCCAGTCTTGAACAACGGTATGACCAAAAAGGCATTCAACACAACATTACCTCCTCAATCCTGATAAATTAGATATACCTGCAAGTTGCCTTCAACATGTTCGAGCGGTTTACCGAGAAGGCCATCAAAGTAATTATGCTGGCTCAGGAAGAAGCTCGACGCCTTGGCCATAATTTCGTTGGCACTGAACAGATCCTTCTAGGTCTTATTGGCGAAGGAACTGGTGTAGCAGCAAAAGTCCTTAAATCTATGGGAGTAAATCTCAAGGATGCAAGAATTGAAGTAGAAAAAATTATTGGCCGTGGGTCTGGTTTTGTTGCAGTTGAGATCCCCTTTACACCACGTGCCAAAAGAGTGCTTGAGCTCTCACTAGAGGAAGCAAGGCAACTTGGCCACAACTACATTGGGACTGAACACCTTTTATTAGGCCTCATAAGAGAAGGAGAAGGAGTAGCTGCAAGAGTTTTAGAAAATCTTGGAGTAGATCTAGCCAAGGTACGTAGTCAAGTAATAAGAATGCTTGGAGATACAGCTGAAGTTACATCTGGAGGAGGAGGAGGAGGAAAGGGTTCTTTAAAGACAGCAACTCTTGATGAATTTGGCACCAATTTGACTAAGCTCGCTAGCGAATCCAAATTGGATCCAGTTGTAGGCAGGCACGAAGAAATTGATCGAGTCATTCAAATTCTTGGGAGAAGGACCAAAAACAACCCTGTATTAATTGGAGAACCTGGAGTAGGCAAAACGGCCATTGCCGAAGGGCTTGCCCAACGAATTCAACAAGGGGACATCCCAGACATACTTGAAGAGAAAAGGGTCTTAACACTTGATATAGGACTTCTCGTTGCAGGCACTAAATATCGAGGAGAGTTCGAGGAACGTCTTAAAAAAATTATGGAAGAAATTAAGTCCGCAGGAAATGTAATTTTAGTAATCGATGAAGTACATACTTTGATTGGAGCAGGAGCTGCAGAAGGCGCAATCGATGCAGCGAATATACTTAAGCCTGCCCTTGCCAGAGGAGAGCTTCAATGTATTGGGGCAACAACTCTCGATGAATATAGAAAACACATTGAAAGAGATGCTGCACTAGAGAGACGCTTCCAACCTGTAATGGTAGGAGAGCCATCTATAGAAGACACTATTGAAATCCTTCGTGGTCTACGAGAAAGATATGAACAACATCACAGGCTAAAAATTACTGATCTAGCACTTGAAGCCGCAGCAAATCTAGGAGATAGATATATTTCTGACCGATTCTTGCCTGACAAAGCAATAGACCTTATTGATGAAGCAGGAAGTAGAGTACGTTTACTTAACTCAAAACTACCACCTGAGGCAAAAGAGGTGGATAAAGAATTGCGCAAAGTTCAAAAGGAGAAAGAAGAAGCAGTAAGAGATCAAAACTTCACCCAAAGTCTAAGAATGAAACCTTAGCTTATTGATCTA
>QCFI01000037.1 GCA_003280295.1 Prochlorococcus sp. AG-363-C20
CATTCACATGGCAAAGCAGCTGGCGTAATTGCAAGGGTTTGCGCTATGTTAACTAGAAGGCCTCTTATACATACATACCATGGTATACATATTAGTGATAATATTCTTACAGAAAAGCTTATATATATCATTTATGAAAAAATTGTTGGAAGAGTTGATTCATATAAAGTATTTGTATCGTTATCTGAAAAGAATATTGCTATAAAATATGGTATTATTGGAACAAAGAAATCAAAAGTAATTCCAAATGGTGTAACTAATCAAGAACACTATTCATACACAAGTAATATAAGGGATAAGATTCGAAAGAAACTTAAAATAGATAGAAATTCAATTTGTATATTGACATTATGTAGACTAGAAAAAATAAAGAATTTATATGAAACATTAGAAATTGCCAATCTTTGCAGGAATTTATTATTTATTATTGTAGGTGACGGAACATTAAAAAACGAATTGTGTATGACTATTGAGAAGAAAATGCTGTCAAATGTTATTTTAGCGGGTTCGACAAATAGTCCTATAGATTATCTTAATTTATCAGATATATATTTTTCTAGTTCATTCAGAGAGGGCCATCCACTTAGCATTCTAGAAGCAATGTCAATTGGTTTACCTATTGTCGCTTCAAAGGTAGCTGGTAATTTGGAAACTATAAAGCATGGTGATTCTGGATATTTCTATGAATTAGGAAAGCCTGAATCAGCAGCTTATTTTTTAAATAAACTAGCAAAAGAAGATTCATTGAGAGTCAGCATGGGGAAAAAGGCTCAAAAAGTTCAACAAATTAATTTCTCTAAAGAAAAAATGGGAAGTCAATATAAAAGTATTTACGATACTATATTAGCTATCTAATATAAGTCTTGACATTGCATCTGGCATACAATTTTTTTTTTAATGCCAATTCAAATTATAGCGTGACTTATTTAGAGTATTCCTAAATTCATTTTCTAGTTCCCTATGTTTTAATAACCATTGTTGGTTCTTTCTATAATGAGTTTCTAGAAGAAAGTATTTGACCCTTTCCTTATGCTTTAGTATATCCTTATAAATAAAGTACTCATAACCTTCAATATCACATTTAAGTAATGAGTAATTTATATTGTGTCCCAAAGCTTCACTGTATTTTATAACTTTAACACTTACATAGTTACTATTATCAACATTGCTTTTATCATTAAGTAATGAGGAGGATTGACTAAGATCAAATGAAGAGGAGATTTGCTCATTGTGTAAATATAAGTTCATGTGTTTATTACCAATATATGAGTCTTCAACTATTGCTGCATTAATAGTATGAATTCTTCTAACGTCTCTGAATAGTTTCCTTAATTTCCTAAATGCTAATGGATGAGGTTCATAACAATATACTTCGAATCCTCTTAGCCAAAAAACTATTGCTGTTTGTCCTATATTAGCTCCAATATCAATAATAGGTAATTGTTTGTCTATCCTCATAAATAATAGTTCTCTGTATCCGCTTGAACGCAAAGAATTTAATAAGAATATTATCCTTCTAAGAAAATTTATTAAATTTTCAGCTTTATCGACCAATGGTTTTATTCGTTTGAGAAATTTTCTGAGATGCATTCGAGATTCAAAGTAATAATGGATTTAGTTTTTATTTGTCATTGTTGATTATTAGTATATTATCGTAAGAGGGTGGTGGTTATTTTTTGTTGTTTTTTTATTTAATTAGGTTATAAGGTAATTAAATTTGATTATAAAGCAAAAAGGATTTCAGGACAGCAAGAAAACTGTCAGCTACTTTTCATATAAGTATAATGAAAACCTAAAATAATTTTGCTAAATAAATAATAATGAATATAGGAATATTCTTCTCCTATAATACTAGTCTTAAGCACTGGCAAAGTGCTGGGATTTTAGAAAGAGAACTGCAACCATTTAAAAAGTTACATGTAGAAGCAGGCCATACCTTTACTCTTTTTACATATGGAGGCGAAGGTGATTATAAAATAATGAGTGAAAAATTATTAATTGATTCTGGTATTAATTGTATAGCTTTTCATGAGAATATAAACCCAATTATGTATGTTTATACTTTAGTGAAAAAATTAATTAAATTAGATTTATTTTTCTCCTTACAGTCCTCTGGATTAATAAGTGCTTTACCTCTCTCAATTATTTTTAGAAAGCCTTTAATTTCTAGGTCAGGATTTGACCTGATTGAATTTAGTAAAAGTACAGGAAATAGAAAAGTTAAAATCCTTATTTATAGAATTCTAGAAACAATTTCTGTAATCACCTCTAGAAAACATATTTTCGCGACACAGTTAGACTTAAAGAATTATGCAAAAAGGAATAAATGGATTAAAGATATAATTAAACATTACAAATGTTTTAATTCAAAAGATTATATCCTACCTAACTGGGTGGATACAGATGTTTTTATTATGAATAAATTGCGAAGTAAAATAATTTATAAAGACAAAATTACATTACTATCTATTGGTAGGTTAGAAAATCAAAAGAACTATGTTTCATTTATTAATGAGATTAAAGAATTAGGATCCGAAATCAGATTAAATATAATAGGAGAAGGTAAAAACAGAAGTGATATTTCAGATTTATGTAAGTCATACAATATAAATCTTAATTTGATAGAAAGAATGGAAAATTCTCTTCTCCCTAGGTATATAAATTCAAGTGATATCTATTTTCAAAGTTCAATTATAGAAGGGCACCCAAAAGCTTTATTAGAAGCTATGTCATGCGGGGCTATTGTTCTGTGCAGAAACAGCCCGGGAATGAATAATATAATTGTCCATAAGCACAATGGATTTCTATATACTGATGGGAACGTCACAAAAGTCCTTGAGGAAATCTTAGTTTATAACAATCTCAGTCAGATAAGTAAAAACGCCAGGAAGACAATTACTGAAAACTATAGTTTAGAAAATTACTTAATTAAACTTTCTAAATGTTTGATAACAAATAGTTTATGAAGATCATTATTGTTGTCTGTTCAACCAAATTTTCATTTCATCATCGGTAATTTCATCTCGGTCTAAATCAGCAAACAATAAACCTGCTTTATGAAGACGATATCTATGCATTAATTCAGATACTATTTCTGCACAAAGAATGGGCTTATTACCTATTGCTGTTTCTGCTGCTAAAACGATACCAGATGCTCCCATTTCTAGAGTTCCTACAATATCGTTTAGTTCTGCACGTGTAGGAAGGGTTCCATTTATCAAACTCTCCAAAATATTTGTAGCCACATAGCATGGAGTTTGATTCATCTGTGCTACATGTACAATTCCTCTCTGAGCGAAAGGGATATCCATAATGCTTATCTCTCTAGTTAAATCACCTCGATCAATCAAAATTGAATCTGAAAATTTACATATATTATGAAGATTATGGATACTTAACTTACTTTCTATTTTACTTGTTACTCTAGCATTAGGATTGACTTTCCGAGCCGTATTTATTGCATGTACCGATTTACAGAATGAAATGAATACCTCATTGATGCCAAGTGATTTTGAAATTTCTAATGCATTAATGTCCTTTTCAGTAAAATCTGGAATAAAAACTGATTGATTAAGTATGTCTACTCCTTTATTATGACCAATTACTCCATTATTTAAGCAATGACATTGTATATTCCCTTGATTTATTGAGATAACTTTAGCAACTGCTCCATTAAAATCAAATCTTAAAAGTTGACCTACTTGTATTAAAGGAAAGACAGATTCTGGATATAAGGAAAGCAATGTAGATTCCTCATTTTTGTTTGGTATACAATAAATCGTAAAGCTTTCATTTTTTTTAAGTGTTATTTGTTTTCCTTTTGATATTTTTGTTCGGATTTGTGCGCCTTCAGTATCAACTCCAATTTTTATATTTATCTCTTCTGCAATCATTTGAAATCTTTTCAAATCGTCGATACTTGCATGAGACATATTTACTCTAAAGATATCTACACCTGCCTTCTTTAGGGCTAACAATTTATCTTTACTGTCACTACTAGGACCTATTGTGCAAATGAGTTCTGGATATTCCATAAATGAAAACTTTTAAATGTTCGTGCTGGAATTTTTATACTTGTTAAGTTTAGCTATTGTTGGGTGTTTGGTTAATTGTATAATTCTTAAGATGTTGTGTAGAATCAGCTAAAGTTATAATATTTTTGTTTTATTGGATAAAAAGGCTCTTTCCGGCATTTAAGGATATAACTTCTCAGGTCATTTATAATTTGTTTTTTAAATGTTGCTGTGCAATGATAGGGTTTAAATATAGAATTTGTAATAATATATAAATTAATTTCTAATGGGTTAAGCTCGATTTTCCGTTTAAGAATTATTGATGACTGTATCCGAATACAAATATAATTCTGATTAATATTATCAAAACCAAGAGTAAAAATATAGTTCCTACGTGGATAAGAATAAACACTAGACAACCAGCTTATGTTATTTATTTTATATTCTGTTTGTTGAATATTAATACCATATAATTTGTTTATTATTGAACTGATAATATGTATAGATGGTGCTGGTGATATGGATTTTAAATTTAATAAAGTAGAAGGATCAAAAATTGATTCTTGTGAAGGTTTAAAATAAATTGGAACACAAGTTCGTTCGGGGGTTAAATGAAATTCATTCTTAGAAAAACCAGGCTTAGATTCTGTATGATCTGATGTAATAATAATATTAGTTGTATTGTAATTTACATCTTTACGCAACTGTTGAATTAATGAATAGACCTTACTTAAAGAAAGGTTTGCTGAATATTGGTAGGAATTAATATTATTATATTCAGATTCTATTCCCTCAGCTATTGGATATACTGGTGGGTGAGCCCCAATGTCATGTATAAAAATAAAGAATGAATTTAAGCTGTGATAAAAGTTTTGCTGTTCAATTAAATTAATTCTGAATAAATCTAAGGCTGAAGGAGAAAAGTTATTACCAGAACACCTATTATTATATAAAGAGAATCCACGATAATATGAATAAAAAGGCATAGTCTTTGAGAATGAAGTAAAAGCTTCTCTATATTCACTTTTAGAAATTAAAAGCTCTGCTAAAGTTGATAAGTTAGTTGGAATACATTCTAAATTATGTGAATAGAACCATTCTTTATAGTCTCCAATTAAATGTGTATAAAATGGTTGAAGTGTAAGTAAAGAAGGTAAGGATGAACCTGTAACACTTGATGGGGAATATGCCTTGGTTAATAGATGATTATCTAGCGAAAGATAATTATTATAAATTTCGGATTTTGAAAAGGTAAGATAGTCAATAGCATCTAATACTATAAAAACAGTTCTTTGCTTTTGATTCTCTAGGGATCTTATTGTTTGATATGTAAAGGTTGATCCTCTTGATTTTATATTTATGGACTTAATTGGGGCATTAATATTAATATCTAAGTGATTTACATTGCGACTGTAGCGTATCTGAGATTGATTGAGTTTAATTATATAATTCTTAGGTTGAGTTGAGCAATATTTCTGTAAATCTATATTATTGATACTTACTTTAAGTTCATTTAGGCTCCTAAACCCATAAGGAAATATTAATCTAATCATCTTAATATACGTAGAAGAACTTAATCTAAATTCTTTTTTCAAAAGCTTTGTTGGTTCTGTTTCGATAAAATATGAGATCCAAGATCGTGTTGTAGAAGAAGATTTACATATATGTATTGTATCTCTCTCTATTATTTTTTGATCTTTGGAATAGGTTTGGCTTTTTAACCTAATATTCGTATTTTGTTTTAATAAATAAAAAGAGATATTCTGCCTTAGTAAAAGAATAATGTATTTTATAAATTCTCTTATTTCCCTTATTAGTGATTTATTGATGATATAATTCATTTTTGTTTTGTTATTGTAATACTTCTAACATTTTTAGGACTATAATATGGATATTTAGATAAAAGTCTATATTCAGATTCTACTAATTGGGGAATTATATTACTATCAGGCTTGTAAATTAAGTATCTTCCATTATGGTTCATTACTATTCTTTTCTCTTGTTTGAATTGATAAACTAAGTGTGGGTCGCAGAATAAAGAGAGTTCTATGTACAAAATTTCATAACCATTTATTAATAAATCATTGAGAGTGGATTTAAATTTATTAGGTTGATTGTAATTGGCTTGGTGTAATTCAAAGCATAAGCTAATGTTAGTTAAGTCCTTCAAGAGTGACAGATTGCTAATCAGTATATTTTCCTCTAGACCTTCTATATCCATCTTTATTAACTTATGGGACTTTTCATTTCTAAGTTCATTTATAGAGCTAAAGGGTATAAGGTTTTTTGAAATAGTATTTTCATCTTCGTTAATTTTTTGAGTAAAAGGGATTATTCTATTTAAATTAGGTGAGACACCTGGTTTTAAATAATAAGGGTCATTATTTGGAACTATTGAGGCATTTACTATTGATAGTTTATTAACTTTCTTTAAGTTCTTAATTTTATTCAATTTTCTAAATGTAGTAGTAGAGGCTTCATAAATCACTGAAGAAGATTTTGATGACAAACATAAACTATTCATTATAATGGATTCTGATAAATCACTAGATCCAATTTCAATGAAGATTAAATCAGGGTGTTGTTTTCCAATTTTTAAAAGCTGATATAAAAATAATCTTTCACGACCTAAACCTAATTTATACTCTATTACTGGATACAGTTTAATAAATGAATTTAGTTTTTGTTTTATGTACTTTATAGCGTTATAAATTCTTCTTTTTATATTTATAAATTTAAGAAAGAAAAAATTATTTTTTATAGTGTAGACATCTGAATTTAAATAAGTATCTTTATCCTGAGTTCTTAGAGGAGTTCTCCAATCTGGACCATATTCAAGTTCAAGTAATGATTCTGCATTATTAGGGATAGGAAAAACATATTCTTTAATTTGTATCTCAACTTTTTCATTCAAATATATAGAAGGATACTTATACATTTGCCTATAAATAAACTTTTTATCTTTGGTGTAATGAAATGCTTGTATCGTATATTTATAATCATCTGTCTTTAAAGTTAGTTTTGGATTTGAATATGATGTATTTAGAATTAATCGACCTATCCTTAATTGATCAAGCTCTCTTATTATATCGATCAAATTACTCTGGTAATCTGAATATTTCATAGATATCTCTGCGTCCCAATCCCACTCGATTAGTTTTTTCTCTCTTATAAAGCCTAATAGGGCACCGTCAAAAATTACATGATGTAAATTTAATTTCCTTAGCGATTCAGAAATTTTATATAAGCCTTCTAGTCTTTGATCTTCTTTATTAACCATTATTTGTACCATAAAAGTTGGCTAATAACCCTTTGAGAATAATCAAGTAACTTGTATTTTAACCCCTTACGTTGATAATCAGTCTGATAATACATATTTTGATCATCCGAAATCCATTTTACAGGTTTTCGCCATGTTGGTCCGTATAAATAACATAGGTATAGTTCTGGCTCGTGTGGATAATTAATCGGAAGTGAATGGGTAGCAATGATTGTTGTTGTTGGACTACAAATAGAAACTGGAATTCTAGTATAAGGTCTATAGTAAAAGTTCTTATTGAAATTTCCATTACTAATTGCGACAAGAGAAACCTTAACCTTATTTATAAAAAGACTTATTTTTGGGTGGAATTTATTTTTTCCTAAACGGTATGGATAATTATTGTCCTCGGCAAAGTTTATTATGATTTGATTCATGTTCATAAAAGAACCAGAAAAAATATCTATATCGATATCATCATCCCATTCTATTAATTTTTTATCTCTATAAAGACCTAAAAGAGTACCTCCTGAAACAAAGTACTCAATCGTATGACTATTAAGAAAAGAAATGATTGTTATTAATGCTATATTTTTTTCTTCATTTGTAGGTTTATCTTTTACATATTTATGTCTAATAGATTTCCATTTTGAAACACGTAAACTTTTTATTTCTGAATTCGTCATTATTTATTTTTAGATATATTTCGTTTTGCAATCTCCAAAACAGCCTGTATTACTTTAAGCCTAATAAAGGAGCTACTAATTCCTTCGGTACGATTATATATAATTAATTTTTCTTGAGGTATGTCATTACTATTATCATCTCCGTGCACTAAATATTGTGCCCCTGTGTTAACAAAAAAATTGTAGTCTATCTTCCATGGCGATGGAATAACCTTTTTGACGTAAATTATAGATTCAAGTATTTCTTTACGATTTTCATAAGAAAGTTCTGGTTGATATCCCTTGTGTTTTAATATCTCTTCGTCGGTAGTTAAAGCAACTATAACTTCTCCAAGGCTTGCAGCTTTTTTTAACAATCTTATATGTCCATGATGAATCAACGTAACAGACATATCCACCAAAATAGATTCTTTCATATGGATTTTAACTAAATATCAAAATGTGATTTTATAAGTTTATTATTGATCGAGTTCAATTCCCTATGCACCTGACCAATATGACATACAATATCACCTTTATTCTCCGACCTAGGCTGATAGGGAATAGGATTCTTCTTAAGATATTTAAGGTTTCTATCTAATAATGTACAAAGAATTGGTTGATTGACTTCTTGGTAGACAAGGTTTTTTTTGAAAACATGGTTGAAACATCTTTGCCATTTTAGAACTCTCTCTCGATAGGTTTCATATTTTTGGAGAATACCATATAGAGAAAGAATTTGATGATAAGGTCCAGTTACTCCATGATTGTTATGAGTTTCTATATCTAAATATAAAGAGTTAGTCCCCTTTTGAAATTCTTGGTAATTATGGGCAATAAATGAAGCTCCTGTGATTCCAAATAAACCTTTACATGAGCTATAGCATATAACGTCGGCCAAATGATGATCTTGTTCTAATCCAATAGAAGCTGTTGCATCTAAAAAGAGAAAAGCATTCGATTTTAAGGCTAATTCTTTTACTACATCTAAATCTACCTTAAATGCACAACTTGTTTCTGTATAGCATGAAATAATCCAATTATATTTTTTACCTGTGATAGACTTTAAATTATTATAATCAACATAATCAATTTTATGGTTTAATTGATCCTTATTTTTTTCTAAAATGTTCACAATCCTATCTGAATAGTAGCCTGTTCTTATAACTAAAAAATTTCCTCTACAAAAGTTTAAAAGGGCTATTTCTATTGCCAATGTAGCAGATCCTTGTAATCTAATTATAGATTTATGAGAAGTTAATGATTTGAGAAAAGACAATACATAATCTTCTGCTTTTGCATACAAATGGTCATTTCGACCAAAACAAGGTTCTATGCATTCAAGAGCTGTTGGTAATAGTGACGAAGGTCCTGCTGTATAAAGATCTTTTCTTTTATTAGCTTTTAAGACAAATCGTTCTAAACTATCACTCATTGTTTTGACCATTTCTCCATAAAGATTTGTTTGTTTAGCGTAGGACTTTCTTTAGGCCTCCCTAGATTACTTCTATTTCCTTTCTTTACCTTGATCTCTATTAATGCTGATAGTTTATGATTCTTATGAACTTCATTTAGAACATTTTCTACTTCATCAATTTTACTTATTGAATAAGTTAATCCATATCCAAAAGACTCTCCAAGTTTTATAAAGTCAATCTCATCAGCACAAGTTTCTTGACCTCCAACTGAATCATGAGCATTATTATTTATAATTATATGAATAAAACCAGGTTGTTTTGATATTTTCAGCATGCTCCCCAAGTGCATTAATACTGAACCGTCTCCATCAATACAAACAACTTGCTTCATTTTTGAAGCTCGAATAAATCCTAGGGCAATGGATGAAGCGCAACCCATCCCACCTACAGTATAAAAGTCGATTGGCAAAGTATTTTTTGATTTCCTGATTTCATATAGTTCCCTAGATGCCATTCCAGTAGTAGAGAAGATAGGTATTCCTGAAGGCAGTTTATCTACGACAGATTGAATTATTTCCTCCCGTGTATATAGAGCATCTTTTACATTTTTTTTCGGTATATCATTACTATATACTTTTGAATTATTAAAAGTACCTTTTCTACAAACTAAGGCTACAGGTCGAGATTCTTCTAGTGCATGATCTAGCATATAGTTAATATCTGATTTCCAATCATCTGAGTCCTTTGATAATATTTTAAAAGGTATATCTATCAATTCTAATTGTTTACAAGTTATTCTACCTTGTTGAATATGTTGTGGCTCGTCTTTGATTTGACTGAAATCATTCAAAATTTCACCTCGCCAACCTATTACAATCAGTAATGGAATAGAGTACACATCCCTAGAAGCCAAAGAAACAATTGGATTGATAGAGTTTCCTAGACCAGAATTCTGCATATAAATGCATGATAATTCTCCTGTAGCTAAATAATTACCTATTGCAGAGGCCACCGACATAGCTTCATTTGTTGAGATTTGATGTTTTTCTAATGGTTTATTAATTAACTCATTACAAAAACTTTTTAATAGCGAATCAGGAATACCGTAAAAAGATTTAATGTCTTTTGACTCAAGATAATTAATAAATTCAATAGGATCAATCATATATTTAAGAAGTCCCGGGAATTAAGTTTAAGATTTCTTTTATCGACATTAGACTTTGATCTACTTCATAAGCTCGTCCATTTTCCAAGATAGATTTAGCTGCATTATACATAGCAGGATAAGCAGACCTAAGTAATTGATTTGCATAAATTACTACATTAAAGCCGTTATTTGCTAATTCTGTTTCAGTTACTTTGTTATAGCTTGTTGGCACACAAATTAAAGGTATTGATGAATAGCTGTCCCTAAATAAATTACTAAACTTAAATACTTCATCTGGTGTTTTCTTCCTACTATGTATCATTATTCCATCAGCTCCTGCCTCAATATATGCCTTTGCTCTGGTTAGGGCATCATCCATACCTGCCTCTAATATTAAACTTTCGATACGAGCAATTACCATAAAGTTAGGGTCAACTTTGGCCTTATTCGCAATAGTTATCTTTTGAGAAAATGATTCAATCTTATCTTGTGTTTGAGGTACTTCATTGCCTAGTAGAGAATTCTTTTTTAAACCAGTTTTGTCTTCTATAATAACTGCTGAGACACCTAAACGCTGTAATGTAGTTATATTTATTGCTAAATGTTCACCAATTCCTCCTGTATCTGCATCGTAAATCATAGGTTTTGTAGTTACATCAAATATTGAATTTATATTATTTATTCTTCTAGAGAAATCTAACACCTCAATGTCTGGTAATCCCATAGAAGTTGAATCGGTCAAAGAACTTGACCAAAAGCCATCAAACACAATCCTTTGGCCACTCCTGTTACTTACTAATGTCTCTGCAATTAAAGCTGACATTGGATTATGTGCTTCTATAAACCTTGCGATTGGCTTACAAGAGATGAGCCTTCTAAGGGTAGATAGTCGTGCTCCACTAGTCATTTGGAATGATCTTAAATACCTATCTGTTGCGTTAGTTACTCCTTCTTCATGGGAGGTTTCTATTAAAGTGCCACCATATTCACTGAGAGCAGTAATTACGCTTTCTCTTAATTGAGGTTCTGTACTTACCCAATCATCACCATGAACAAAATAGTCAGGGCGCAATTCTAATATATTTGGAACATATGACCATTGATTCTGTTCAATTACTTTTGAAACACCTTTTAAACCTATTGCAATTCTTTTTCGTTGCTCAAAATCAACAATTGGCAATGGGCGATGTCCTGTTACAGCTTTATCTGTCAAGACACCTAAAGTTACATGACCTAAACTAGCTGCTCTCTCTAATACTGTAAGGTGACCAGTATGAACTACATCAAGAGTAAAACCTACATAAACACTAGACATAATTAATTCTAAATACTTTAATCGTATCTTCTAAATCTATCATAGCATATCCTGTAAATAAAGTTTCAAAATTAGAAAGAATTTTATTTATGACATTATTTATATAAAAAAGATATACCTTATAGGTTATTGGATGTTAGACAAATAAGCATATGGAACAAATTGCCTACGTCTTTTATAATTTTGAGTAATTTTTATTATTTTGAAAATTATTTTAGGATTATTGAAACGAGCTAATTTCGTACAATTAATAATGATACTTATTAAGCCTTTGATTTTATCTTTAATGTTACCTGAATAATACAAATAAATAAATGAATTAGCTAGCAAAATACGATTAGCTACATTTTTTTGTCTGATTAATTCTTTAGTTGAAAGTGAACTTGTTAATTTATTTATTAAGACAATCGTACCTTCTACTCTAGATATATTTAAGTTGAAATTAAATATCGCATTTGAAATTAACATTAAATCTTGTGAGGGACCAAAATAATCTTCGCTTTTACTTAGGCCACTATAGTCAAACTTATACTTCCTTAATACCTCACTCCTAATACAATATGTTGAATGAGCCAATGGATTAGAGAGTATAAGATGTGATTCTTTTAGATGTTTCGGTGTTTTCACGGGTATTATTTTATCTCCAATTTTATTTTGATAATCTGTATATGAGATCGCACATTTAGGATTCTCTTTCATATATGACAACGTAGTACTTAGCCTATTAGATTGAATAATATCATCAGCATCAATCCTCAAAATAAGATCCTCAGTAATTTGTTTTAAGCCATAACAAAGAGCTTTTGTTATGGAGGATTCTGCTAAAGTAAAAATTTTAATTCTAATATCTAGCTTTTGGAGACTTTTTAAGATTAATGGAGTTCTGTCGACCGAACCATTTTCTACAATTACTATTCTAAATTTATTATAATCTTGTTTTAGAAGAGCATAAATTGTATCCTCTATAGTCTTCTCAGCATTGCAGACTGGCAATAAAAATGCAGCAGTTAGATCTTTTGATGAGCTCATTGCTTTATACTATATTTACCAATGACAATTCCGGTAGATTGATTTCTTTGTAATATTTAGGTACTATGTTCAAGTCATGTGTTACCAACATAATCCCTATTTCTGGATAATTAGTCTTGATATTATTTAAAATCATCCTGGATGTATTTTTTTCAATATTAGATAATGTTTCATCTAGAATTACTAATCTAAGTTCAGGATTTAAAAGTGCTTGAGCAATTGCAAATCTTTGTCGTTGACCTCCACTAAAATTTGAGAAATTATTAGTGCAAAATGTAGAGAGTCCGTAAGGCAAGCTATCTACTAAAGCGTCTATTTGAGCTGTATTACACGCTTTGATGATATCTTCATCAGAAATACTTGTACCTATATAATGTGACTTAAGAATCATTCTTAATTCACCATCAAGAAAAAAAGTAACTTGTGGTACATATGAAATAAATTGTCCAGTAGCAATATCACTTGCTTTTAAACTCAAATTAACACCTTTATAAATAATTTCACCCGAAGACGGTATTTGCAATCCGAGCATAAGATCAATCAATGTAGATTTTCCATAACCAGATGGAGCACTTAATAAATAAAAGTTATCTACATTGATTTCAAATGATAAATCAGAAAATAGATTTGTAGTTTGATTTTGATATTTAAAATCAAGATTTGTAATGCAAATCTTTTCTAAATTGTCTGTCGGTATTGAAGTACGGCGTTTGTTAATCTTGTGAGAAACATTATAATAAGTCAATACATCATTACATGAATGTCTATTTGCTATTATATTAGTACTAGAGACATAAAGAGATTGGAAAACAGGAAATATTTTTTGTATAATTATTAATGAAAAAATAACTTTTGGTATTGAATTGGCTTCTGTTTCAACACCTACCAAGGAAATGAATAAGACAATAGATATAATAATAAAGAACTCTAAAATAGTCTTAGGGTATGTACCTATAAAGTTTTTTCTAACATTATATTTTCTTATTTGAGATTGTAGATCCGACAATCTGTTGAGAAATACACCTTCTAAACCATATAATTTTAATTGCTTTAAAAACCATTTCAAGCCTGATAGAAGAGTTAGATGCTCTTCTGAACTTTTATTAAGTTTGCGTGCTCCTTTTGAAAGGTAATTTAAAAAAGGTAAGCTAACTATTATATAAAAAGAAGCTGCTATTATAATAAATAATAATGTGGCTTGAGGTGAAACTATAAAGAGTCCACTACATAATACAAGGAAGATGAGAATAGAACTTATAGCATTAAGCCAAGGAAATATATAGCCTACTACTACTTGATTTATTTGTTGGGAAAGGCAATAGGGTAGATTATTTGTTAGGCTATAAACTTGCTCATGGTAGCTTAGTCTTAAATAACGAGACAACGCACTATCATGTAAGTATAGACCTATTTCACTTGCAGTATAGAATGTAAAGTAATTGGAGAGTAATCGAGCCAGATATGACAAAGTAATTAAAGCTAGTACAGAAATAGTAAAGATTATGACTTCATTTAATCCTGTAATACCTGAGACGCTACTTAGATAAAAATTAAGGAAATTATTTTGAATATTATTCCCACCTCTAATTATATTTATTAATGGTATTAATGATGCAAGGCTTATGAG
>QCFI01000038.1 GCA_003280295.1 Prochlorococcus sp. AG-363-C20
GGTTCATAAACAGGTGAACCCAATCCACCACCGTCTTGGTCGTCATCATCTTCTTCAAAGAAGCTGCTAACAAGCCAGATAGCACCTAGAGCCAGCACAGAAGAAAAGCTGATTGCAACTAGCTCGAAGCCCACTGTCTAAAAATTAAATTCCAGTGAGCTTAATGGATTTCTATTGGATTGGAGGATTCAGAGTCCTCTAATTACAGTGGATGCTTCCTGATTTGAACCTTCCCCTGAGAACGATTAATTCATCCCACCAGAGTGAAAGAGAGGAAGAAAGCAATTGATTGATAACCTTACTTGAATTAAATACCTCTAAACCGTATTTTCCTTACACTATTAATTTGATATAATTAGTTTTCAGGTAATTGTTTAAATATTGTTCGAATTAGTATGCAGCATGCGAAGAATTTTACCTATTTTTTTGTGTTAGGATAAACGCAATTATGAACTTCTATTTATTAATCAATTAGTTTGTTCGCCCTCCATTCCCAAGACCTGGTTCAAAAGGAAATACTTGTTCACTGCCAAATATATCTTCCATACTCACTTTTTCTTGCGATGTTGATATACCGTCGTTTTCATCAGATGGCTCAACAAATAATTCAAGCGAATTGTCTTCATCGTCACCTGTTCCACTACGGTAAATCGGTTGCTCTTCACTCATGTAAGGAAGCATGTCATCGAAACCCAATGGTTTTCCTGCTAACGGATTTGATAAAGCAATAACGTCAATTGCTCCTTGAAAAAAAATCAAGAAATTTAAAGCTGTAGAAATAACCAAAAGAAATAGTGTTTTAAGGAGTTTTTTTAGCATGTGACTTGTTGGCTAAATCTTTTTAGAAGCTACTTATTGGCCAAGCTTAGTTATTAAATGAGAAGGGCGGGGTATTTCGATCCCGCCCTTTGAGTCAAGCACTTGTTTTTTATACCTACTCGTGCTTTAAATCCTAATTTATTTTTAATCCCCTACTTAAAATTTTCAATAGATATAAACACCTGTTTTAACTGTCAATCAAAAGCCCTCATGGACTAACGAAAGCCTTTGCCAGGTAAGACCATTTACATGCATTGTCTGACCAGGAAAAGATTGGCTAAATATTTGGCTCTATTACAAGAGCTTGGACGTTGTACAAGATTTTTTTGTCCAAGTGACCAATTAAGCGAAGACTTTTCTCAATATGAATGACAGACTTCATATTCATGTGATAATAATTTGGTAGCAACCGCTACTAAAACGTTCACCTCGCTAGATGCGAGGCGCAGTTAGGTCAAGCCATGGAACGGGGACTAGACCGCTATACGGACGGAATTATGAGCACACTTCTCTATCGAGGACATGACTATGTCCAGCACAAGGGACCTCAAGTACATCCAAAGTGCATTGAACTGACTTATCGTCATGAGCACTACAACACTTGTAGAGCTGAGGCCAAGCAAGATCTTCACCCGGAGATGACTTACAGGGGCGTTAAGTACACCAAGTGAGTAGGCGAGGGGTATTCCATATTCCACGTCTATTTCGTTCTTTTAGTCCCGCTAGTCGGGACTTTTTTATGACTTATTAATAACTCCTACTAGAAAATATTGTCTCCAAAGGGACTTAATTGCTTCACCAACATAGCTCTCAATTGGATGAGTCTGGAATAGTTATTCTCTCCTCAAGTCTTGGTCCATATAATTCATTTCCCCAAATCTCAACTTTTGACCCTTTTGGTGCAAGAAAAGCGAGATTTTCACTTGGAAAAATTGCCCGTTCTAAAAAGAACTTCTCAGGACCTATGCATCTCAAGATGACCATTAGTTTCGACTCGTTTCGGTATATAAAATCAACCATGTCCAAATAAAGTTTCTAAAATTTAAACATTTCTAGACTGTTCAATATGTTGTAAAAATAACCAAAATAAATATTGTCTATTAATTAATGGGCTGATCTTTTCGTTTTCTTCTATCAGAACTTTTGCATATAGCTACTATTTAGTTGTAATTTTGAAGGTAATCTTTGCTAGTTAACCTTTTGAATTGGGTATCTCCCTCAAAAGTTTGAATGCCACCTATCTACTTTAAAACGCCATATTCTGCAGTCTCTAAGAGTGATACAACAGCATTGTTTTTTTATAAGTCTATCAATCAGTTTTAATCGTTAGATATCAACCGGGTGATACTTACTGGTGTCAGCTTGATAACTAGATAACTCTATTCACTTCTATTCATCTACCAATTAGCAGATGATATTGCCAACAACCCTTATATGAGTAAAAATTTCATTGTGAGGAGTTGAGATCCTCCGAGCAAAGGAAACATGGAAACATTTGCTCATGATCTCCTGAAGGCCTGCCTTTGGCGGGCTTTCTGCTTTGTTTTTTGGATATCCAAAGAAAAGCCTCCCTGCAGAAAAGAGGCTTTCTTACTAAGACCGTTTGATCCCCATCACCCGGCCGTTGGGCTGACACTAGTCATTGTCAAGCGATTTGTCATCGGTAGAAACACGCTATTTATAGTGTGTCTTATACAACCGATAAGAAAATACACTACTTGTGGGGGTTGATTTTGGATTGAATCTCCCTTAGAAATAAGATCCCCATCACCCAGGTCCGGCGTGTTTCGCAAGGGCCTTTTTTATTGCCTAGGTCTAAGCACCATCCGGTGAAAGTGAGGTCGTCTTTATCCTCCATCCTGTCTGGTAATGAGGTATCTCATTCCAGCTTTAATCCTTCCTAGTGTGTATCTGTCCGAAGAGCTTCTCTATCCGTAGTTGAATTGCATACATCTGAGTTCGATCAAAGAAAAATCTTTCACCTTTGTTGTTCTTGACGATCGAGAGCAGCAGATAAAGTTGTGTCCCCAAGAAGATGAGTCCAACTAGTACCAGAGCCGAATATGGATCACCAAACATTAAACTTCTGCCTTTCTGTACACTTCCTTTCTAGCTGTTTTAAGAGGCTCTTGATTAGATAGTCTGTTCATGGAGGGATAAGCAGCAGGTTATGCGCATTCCGTTTAAAACTTATGGCTTCTAAGGAAGAGGGCTCTGATCCCTTCGTGAATTTCAGCGAGGAAAAACTTTCAGAGATTGTCAAGGCGAGTGATGCTTTGGATCAGGCAGAGTTGAGAAGAAGAGATGAAGAGAACGAGGAAAAAGAAAAAAGAAGATCTGAGAAGAAACCGTTTCGCCGATTATGGAAATCGCCTCTTGAAATTTTTAATCGATCTTTATTTCTTCTGTTCTTAGGTAGCTTTATCTTCTCATTTGTTTCTGTTTATGCGACAAGTCGTTGGTGGTTCTTCTGGTACCTGATCAGTGCTTTTTCCTGCATTTTGTATACACCAAATAGAAAAGCTCTTAAAGAATTGCTAGATGCTTGGCCAAATATTGTGGATTTAATAAAGGGTCCTATCAAATAAGTGAGATGCTTATTTCTATTGCATTGCAAGTTTGAATAAAGTTTGAATAGAAATTTCTGATTCACTGAGATCGGTTGCTATCACTTAAAGGGAACTCTTCATTAGCCAGTAGTTAATTTCGCTCATTTGCTTGGTATGACTAGTATTTGAAGGATTAGAGTAAAATTAGAGTAACTTCAGCTCGCAACAAAGGTTATCAAGCTGGGTGAGCAAGACTCCTGCCGATCATTATCGCGTTTTAACTGTTCGCAGAATAAAGCCCGAGGAACAGCCATTTACTAAACTGCCTAGAGAATATAGGTTTCTAGGGAATCTAAGCGATAATTCCAGAAATTTAGGAATGTTTGTGTGAGGACATTTCATTTAAAGAAAGAGGTTGCTCTTTCTTTTGGGACTGCACTTGCGTTGAGTTCTCTCTCGGTTGCGCAAGCAAGACCAACCAAACCAGCAGGTTTTGCTCCTGTTGTGTCTAACAGAGTTGCATCAAGCTCCAATGGAGAAAAGGATCTTGAGCAAGAGATTCATATTGAGAAGCCTGATATCTCTCATAATCCAGCCGATTGCGACATCTTTGATGATCCCAATTCTGTTGCTTGCTTAGGACCCACAAAAGGTTATGAGCCAACCAATAACGTTGAGCGCTTAGTGCAAAAGGGAGCGACTTATGCGACTCGCTTTTTGCCGATGCTCAACAACGGAGCCAAAGGAAGTGATTATTCCAACGCGATTAAAAACGATGGCAAAGCTTTTCTAATAGGAGGAATCAATAGCGAAGGCAATGGCTATATCAATGAGCAAATCCAAAAGATCCCCTTCTTTGCTCAAACCAGCATTGCTATTAATAGCGGTGGTAGTGATACAAGTACGAGCTTTTCCGTCGATAGCTTGATGAAGCTTAGTGAGATGGCGACTGATGATGAGGGTGATCTCAAGACGTTGTTGTTCTCACAAGCCAAGTTCACAACAAGTGGTGATATGGATGGCTCCACCAGCAACTTTGGTTTAGGTATTAGGAATCGTCCTAATGATGAATCGATGCTTGGTGCGAACATCTTTTTGGATTACAGAACGACTGATTACAGCTCAGCGCATAGTCGAATTGGCCTAGGTGGTGAATATCTTTGGAAGGATTTTGAAGTCCGTAATAACTGGTATATCGCGGCTACTGGCAAAAAAAATATAACGACTGGTGGAACCGATTACACCGAACGCGTTGTACCAGGTTGGGATGTCGAAGTTGGTTATCGCCTACCTGATTATCCAGAGCTTGGAATCTTTGTTCGTGGGTTTAACTGGGATTATCAAAACACCCAAGATAACAATGGAGCAGAAGTTTCTTTGAACTGGCAAGCAACACCACATGTGAATGTAGAAGCTTGGGTCTCTAATGAAATTTCAGCGATTGATACCAAAGCCAACTCAGCGTTACCTGGAACAGACGAAACCTTCTTTGGAGTCAAGTTGAAGCTCACCGGTCAACCCGTGAAGTTCAAGAAGAAGAACGTCAAGGCAAACATGATCACCCAAATGACTCAACCTGTACGTCGTCGTTATGACGTCTTGCTTGAACGTAGTTCTGGACAAGTCAAGGTCCGAATGAAGGGAACTTAACAACCATTTTCATCACTCACTTAATAAATCTCATCATGAAAAAGAGTACTTTTTTTATTTCATTTCTTGCACTTCCAGCATCATTTCTTGGCCCATTATCTGGAGTTGTTCAGGCATACCCTAAGACAGTTGCCGCATGTACTAGCATGCCAACTGATTTAAATACACCTTGTTTAATTGAACCAGAATCATATGAGGTAAGTATTTACAGAGTCGAGTTATGCCAAAATGACCCTTTCCCAAGTACGAGCAATCAAGCAGATTTTGCTGCTGGTAAATGTATAACTCTATTCAATGGAGGAGCTAATGCGCATAAAGGTGATTTAGCTAATGAAGGTAGCTATAATCTTCCCAGTACAGGTGCAGAGAATATTACTTCTGGTACTTATAATCATATAAGTATGATACTTAAAAATGAATTTTCTTCTTCTGGAAGTTATACATTTGGAGGTACAACATGGAAAACAAATGGCGAGGTAGATGAAGAACCTTTTGTTACCACTGACGAAAACGTATCTCCAATTAAACAAAACGAAGTATTTTTAACATCAGACTACGGATGGAGAGGAGATGATGATAGTGATAATGATTATTGTCTAAATGGAGCAACAGCAGCAAGATGCGATGCTAGTTATAATGGCTATGAAGTAACTGGAATTGGTGTTGACGCTACTTATCAATCTAGTTATGGAAGCGGCTTGGAATATATTTACTATCGAGCTGAACTTCAGACACCTGTAACACTTTTAGCAAATGCAAGTGGTTTTATAGACGTGACAGTTGATAATAGCTATGAACTCTTTGCAGATGGCACAACAGTACGAGGTATGTTCATAGCACCATTCATATTTCAGGCTGAGTTCCAAGCTGAATAGATTTGTCAAATCATATTCTAAGTTGAATATATAGCATAAAAAATAAAAAGAAAATCACTGAAAATAGCAAGATCAATTGACATGACTAAGATTTTTGACGCATTAACATCAGGCTCGCTCTCCATTAGCCAGTAGTTAATTTTAGTCATACCAAGGAGTTTGGGTAAAAATGGGCGGTTTGGATAAAGTTTAGATAGATCCTTGATTTCAGGGGGCTTTAATTAACTCCATTGTGACTCAAACAAAGCTAACTTTGCTTTTCGATGGTGGTTGTCCTCTTTGTCAAAGAGAGGTCACTTTTCTGCGTTCTAGGGACTTCTCGAACAGCATTTCATTTGTGGATATTGATTCTCCTAACTACGACCCAGTGCTTTATTGCGGAATTAGTTATCGGGAGGCGATGGGAAGAATCCATGCAATCAATTCTTCTGGAGAGGTTCTCAAAGATGTTCGAGTCTTTCGAGAGGCATATCGCCTGGTTGGTCTTGGTTGGGTCTATGCACCAACGACTTGGCCAGTCTTAGGACCTTTGGTTGATGAGTTTTATCGACTTTGGGCTCGTTGGCGCCTTCCCTTTACTCGTCGACCGTCATTAGATCAACTTTGTAACTTGCGGGAATTTGAAAGAAGGATTAATTCCTTTTGACGGGGTCTTTTTCAGCCTCCCAAAGCCCGTTGATAGTGCTTTCAGGGGAGTGGCGATGTCACGGAAATTCCCAAAATTTGGTATCCGTTTCTACACGGCTAGGTAATCTACGCAATGCCAGTATTCGGTATCGGTTGCTACAGTTTAAGTACGTTCGTCCCTTGATTGGGACGAATATTTTCAGATAAAACCCTTGCTTTTGGCTTTGTTTTCGCTGCCGGCTGTAAGGAAGTGCGTTTTATCGCTACCGATGTCATAAAGGGTGTAATTCACACCAGCTCCAATTCCAATCACGCTTCGCTTGGGAACTTCCTGTTGTTGTTCACGTTTACCGTTCAAATCTTTTACTTGTGATTTGATCCCTCCTCCAGTCAGTTCAAGATGAAATTGTTTAGTACTGCGCGCTGTGAACAGTCTGTTCACATTGAGACGGGTGAGTCGATCAAGGAGGATCAGTGGAGATGTTTCAGATGTGAGGTTGTCAGCCACGTCTGAAGAGCTCCCATGGATGAGTGCACAGTCAAGTTCAATGAAGCCAAATTGCAGTGATGCCAGCCATTTCAGGTGAGAAGGATTAACCGTATTCAGCAGTGCGCTGACTGCGTCTTCACCTTGGCTGAGCCGCAGAGCATCAGCTTTGCGTTCACCACGAAACCCACGCTCTGCAAGTAGTTGCTCTTCCCACCAGCCATAGATGCAATCTGGTTTTAAATCGCCGCGATGGGGATTCCTTAGTCGATCCAACAGTGCGTCACAGTTGCGTTCGGGCCCGACGAGGTCTCCAAGGACAAATAAGGCTGTAACTCCACGAGTCTTCTTTAGATCCCGTTGAATTAGGTCATAGGTCTCGAGATCTCCGCGCAGACCACTTACTAGTGCCCATCTTTCAATCATCGTTCACACACATGACTTGCATCTTCGGCCTGCTCGGCGAATTCAAACCCATGACTCAGTCGCCATGCGAAGACTTTTGGTAGCCCCGCCTCGACAATCGCTTGACACGTTCGACCAACGTCATAGGCCACCTCTTTTATCTCAACTTCATCAGTTGCATCGTTGTGAATTACATAGGTGGCATTTGTACTTCCATGACGTGGCTCGCCCACTGATCCAGCATTGACGATTTTGCGCATCGGCAGGGTTAGTTCTTCACCCTGATCGTTTGCATGGTCGGCGTTTTGTAAACGCACACGAATAGATCCATCTCTAAATTCACGTACATATGGCTGGTGAGTATGCCCGCAAAACAGAATATCGGCCCCCGCTGTTTCTACTCGCTCGAGAGCTGCAAATGCATCCATGTCTGGCAGAAGATACTCATGCTGACTGTTGGGACTGCCATGCACGAAGAGGAGTCGATCACGACGTAATGATGTTGGGAGGCTGGCCAAAAAGCTTTTGTTTTCGTCCGTTAGCTGATCATCTGTCCATTGGTGGGCCAGGTGCCCACGTCTTTCTGCTAGCTGAGAAGGGTAGCTGCACTCGCAGGCATTAAGACCATCGATGATATCTTCATCCCAGCAGCCCTGGCAGGTCGCTATACCACGCTTTCGTATCAGCTCAACTACTTCGTTGGGCTGGGGGCCATAGCCCACTAGATCACCAAGGCAGGTAATGGTGTCAATCCCTTGCCTATCAATGTCATTCAAGACAGCTTCCGCTGCAGGGAGATTGGCGTGTAGACAGGAGATAATTGCGTGATTCATGGCGATTAAGTTGAGGGAATAGCTTCTTTTTGTCGATCCCTAAGAGGCATTTGATGCATCTCAAGTACGGCATCGTTTAGTAGGCAGAGGTCGATCGTTGATTGAATACGTAAGCCATCAAGATGTTTTCCTTGCACGACAAGCTCAGACAAGCTGGCAGGCCTGCCATTTGGAGCTGAAATTTCTTCAAGTGGAATGAACTGTGAGCTTTCTTGACTCACGATCCAGTTGAAGAACATAGAGCGCCCATCTGGCAAGTTCATCAAGGCCTTAGCTCGATAGACGTCGCCATATGCTCCGTTCACTAGCTCGAACCACAAGGTATTCAGACTGGGTGGATCCCAGACGCTGGCATTAAGACTGAGGCTGAAAGATTCAAGTTTTTTGAATTCCAATGTGTCTTTGTTTGGTAATTCAGGATCCCGACCAAAGTGGAGATGCCTGTCAGGATGAAGTCGCAAGGCTTCAAGCTGATTTTTGACGCGAGGATCCATACCCATTAGGCCTGCCTGCTGAGGAGACTGAAACTGGGGGAGCTCAATCAATTTGAGCAGGTCACCTTGTTGCGATCTGGAGGCATGATGGGAATCCGATAGATCTATTAGTTCAGGGAATTGATCCTTGAGAAATGCCTTATCGATTCCTGAGTCAGATACCTGCTCTAGTCCCGTAGAGGGATATCCATCTAGTCGCAAATATCCGCATTTACCTTGATGGCCTTGCATTGTTTTGAGTATCCAGCTGGTTTTGCCGCAGCCTGGCGAACCCGAGATCAGCCATGTTTGGCTCATTCTTTGGACAATGACAATCGCCCTACGAAAATATCAGAAGATGAGAACGATAACCATTTTCATTGTGTGACCCTGATTTTCTCTTCTTTCATTTCTGCCATTTCTCAAGTTTGAATAGCAATATCTGATTCGCTGAGATTAACTGCTATTACACAAAAGGAAATTTTCATTGGCTAGCAGTTGAGCTCCGTCATATCAAAAGATCTCCAGGAATTTCGGTCTGTGAATAATGTGTGAATGAGCTGCTACTGACTTTTAAAAAAGATCAGGTGGCAAATCCTCTTTCCATTAAGAGGATTTGAACTTTTACGTTTTATAGCTCACAAATATGTTCTTTTTCTTTAGAGCCGCTTAGCTTCTATAGATGAAGACGTAAAGGGATTTAAATGATGAAGGCTGTTAGATACTTTGCTATAGCTGTTCTTCTTTTTCTTATTCAATTAACGCCCAGGCCTGCGATGGCGTGTGTGGAAGGTTTGTCATGGGGTATGGATCTTTCAAGCGCAGAGAGGCATCTTGGGGTTTCCTTAACACCTGTTCAGGAAGAATTAAATAGGAATCTTTTTGAAGTTAGAGATTTTCAGATGAGTGGTTTACCTGTGAATACTCTTCGTGTTCGTGTTGAAGAAGAGGATGGCTTAAAACAGCTTGCTTATGAAATGGACTATGAAAACATGACTGAAGTATTGGCAGGATTAAGACATCGTTTTGGTCCTCCGGTTGGAACAAGCGTTGATGTTGACGGAAGATCTCCTCAACAACAGTGGATTTGGCACACAGGAGAAGATGTGATTACTGCAATTAAGAGTGAACAAAGACCTTTCTTACTTTCTTATCGACCATCACTTTTAGACCCTTCTTCCCTTTGAAAATGTGTGAAATAAGCTGGCTATTAAAGAAACAAAAGAGGTGTTTTTACTCCTGGGACTTGGTTCTTAGCTGCTAGAAATAAAATAAGAGTCTGAGCTCCTTGGTGTAAAAATAAGAGCTGGACTCAAGAGGGGACATCGTAATACGTTCCCCCTCTTCATATTTTAAAATGTCCTTACGTCATCCCTTATTTCATCGAACTATTTTGGCTCTTCTTTTAGATATCCAAGAGTCAGGGTATGAACCACCAACATTGGAAAATCGAAAAGCTTTCCAAGATGAATTAATCGAAGAACTTGAAGAAGGGATTTTGCCGATCATTGAAAAAAGGTGTTATCAAAATCCTTCAATGGCAAGGAATGATCATGAATCAAATCTTCCTAAATGTTGAATGGGGTACTTTCCTGATCCTTTAGAAATGAACAAAATGTATGAATACTGTGTAAATGGATTTTACTTTTTCATTTAAATCCCTTTCTTTGACTGAAAAGGACTTGTTCCATACTCAAAAGCAATCACCATGTAAAAGACATAAATCTAGTAACAAAAAAGAAAATGCTCTTAGTTTCTGGAAAACTATATGAATAGGTTCCAATGGAGATCAGCCATTGGAGGTAACGGGGAAAAGCGGTGAGAATCCGCTGCTGTCCCGCAGCTGTGAAGTATCGAGATTCCTCGATATCAGTCAGAACGCCCGCCTTTTTTCACAATTCGACGAGGATCGATTCATGAAGTTTCCTTTTTGGGGACGCAAGCAATCTGTTGCAGCATTATTTTTATTATTTTGTTTATTGACGTTTTTCGCTGATTCAGCTTTGGCCCATCATCCCTTTGGGATGGGCAATAATAGTTCAGAGCTATCAATTTGGCAGGCTCTACTTAGTGGTGTTGGGCATCCATTACTTGGACCTGACCATTTACTTTTTATGTTAGGCATAGGCTTTGTCGGACTCAAAAGAACAAAAAATTGGGTGATCCCTCTTTTATCTGTTGGTTTAGTAGGAAGTGCAGTCGTGCAATTACTGCCCTTACCTGATCTAATAGCTCCCTGGGCAGAAGCACTTGTCTCTTTATCTTTAACCATAGAAGGCCTAATTGCTCTAAATCTTTTGAGCTCAAAATGGCTTATTCCAATGTTTTCTTTGCACGGGTATTTACTTGGAAGCACAATTGTTGGTGCTGAACCTACTCCTCTCATAGGTTATTTCTTGGGTCTTCTTCTGGCACAAGGATCATTTCTTTTAATAGCAACAACACTATCCAAAAGAATCATTAATTGGCTAGGAAGCAATGGGCGACTCGTAACTTCTGGAGTCTGGGTTGGGATTGGCTTAGCGTTCTCCTGGATTGCACTAGTTGATTAAACAATTTCCAAAGCTCGAGATTCTCTTTAAATCAAGTCAGCAGTGATCAGCCCAGAGTCGTGCCAGCATCTTGATTAGCTAGTACTGCCTTTATGCTAGTCAAAGTCCTTCAAACTGCCTCAAACATCAACAACTCTGCCGCCTTCCAGCGCATTCAAAGACTCTCTAATTGCCTGAAAGCACAGATCTTTCTCATCCAGAAATCTTCTTATTAGCAATTTCAAAAGCTTTGGCAGTACTGGCTTTTGATGCCCAAGGATAAGCCCTTAAATGTGCTTCAAGGCTATGCCCCATCGACATGGCTACTGAGCCTGCATCGATACCTCGAATATGCGCGCGCAGACTGTAAGAGTGCCTAAAACTGTAAGGAACAATATTTACTCCTTGAGTCTTCTTCATCACTTCCCGCAAACTGTTCCAACTCTCTCGACGTTTTAAATAAGTGTTGGCAGCTTCCCCCATTTTGTTTTCACGGCAAGAAGGAAGTTCAATTAATCCTGCTTTCCAGCGTTCAATCAGATTCCATTTCTGAACTTCACCATCACTATTGATTAGTGGAAGAGGGAAGACTCTTCTGGGCTCTGTGGTTCCAGCACCTGCTTTCTTTTGATATGTGCACCACCAATAATGTTCCTTAGTTTTTGGATCTTTTCTAATCTTTAGATGCATTACTTCAACAGGTCGTAACCCAAGTTCTGCCATGAGCTGGAACGCATTCAACCACTTTTGTGCAGCATCTTTATTGCGCTCATAAAGGCTATCGAGAGGAAGAGAGTTCAGCAGATTGAGGATTTGTTGGTCGTCATCAAATGGGTCCCCTTCTTGATGAATCACTTCTTTGGGGTTTGCAGCACCGATGTGATTTTTTAAGTCTGCTGGAGGCAGCCATATATCGGCAATCCCTTCTCTTGAAACTGCATGCTCAAGAAATTGCTTTAAGGCTCTTGCCCTGTGTTTTCGAGTCACACTCCCGGCAGGCCAATCCTTTACACACAGATCAATTAAATCTTGTGGATTCTTTGGAGGATACCTTGCTGCCATTAACTTAATAGCCATTTCGATAGGAGGCAGATATTGCTTTTGGAATGTCTCAGGAGTCGTTGTCCTTCCGTGGTTGAGTTTCTGATTACTAAAACTTTCACCAATGGATCTCCAGTCTTTTCCTTCTTTAGGAGATTTGCCTTCTGCTAATTCAGCAGCAGCTCTTAATGAGTGTCCTTGCTTGAGAAAAACAAAAATATTTCGTGCTCGTGTATAAGCATCGCCCCAATGTTCTTCTCTCCATTTGAAAGGAAGGACGACTGATTCACATTTTGCCCTTGTCTTCTGCGGCGCATTTCGACCATGTTCCGCTTGGACTTATTAACGGTCAAGCCACTCTCAGGACTGAGGTCCTTAATTTGTTTTCGTGCTATTGGTTCCCAGTCTTTACTCAAAAGAGCCAACAAATAGCCAACAAATACAGCATAATCTGACCAGGCAGAAAAAGACAGACCTAGTCATATCAATTGGTATAGCTGTAGACCAAGTATCGCACTGACCCCAAAATTCGCTTTGGGAGCACTAGGTCGCAGGTTCGAATCCTGTCGCCCCGACTAGGTTTTGGTGATTCTCAAATCGAGAAAGGTCCCTCACGGGTCCCTGCTGATTTGTTGGATTTGAGTTATCGCAGTAGTTCGGGTGCTTTTGGTGTTCGTATTACCCAATTGGTTCGACGGAACTGGAAGGCCCTCTTTTAGCGCCAGTCGTTGAATGGAAAGAAAATCTAACTTCAACTCGTCATTAGCTTGAGAAAAAGTTCTCGCTCATACACCGCAGATGGTGTTGAAACAACTTGTTCTTACAGAAGATTCATCTACTTTTCTTCTAACCCAGTTGAGTGTCCAAGCATCTGCTTGCGAAATCAACCTCTTTTGGGAGTCGGACTACCAGCAAAAGGCATACCCTTCAAATAAGTCATGCAAGCACTTAATTCAATTCAATGGATCGGCACCTCTCAATGTGCCCTCGCCTTAGGGATACACCCAATGACTCTGCTGCAAAAAAGGTCTGATGGATACTTTGAGAGAGGTCTTCACTACTACCAAACAGGAACATCTAAGACCTGCAAATACCTCTGGAATTTAGAAGAAGTAGAGAAGGTATTCACCAACTGGACAGCTCCAAAGAGAAGTTGAAAAGGCAGTAGAGATGAAGAACAATTTATCGTTATGAATTGCTAGCCCTCAAAACCGTAGATCAAGCTATAAAAATTGTTTCTGACAAAAGGTAGTACCTCCCCAGGGTGACAAGCCTGTCATTGCAGCTAATTTCTTTAGCGCAACGTTGTACATTTGTTCGTTGGGTTTTTCCCTAATCATTGAGCATTGATATGTAATTTCTGCATTACGCGAGATTGGAGCGAGTTGTACAGCTATTCCACCCAACGATAGAGCGATTAAAAGTTGAGGTGCTACACGTAGAAATTTTTCCATTTGCACTAGGTTCCTCTGGGCTTATCACCATGCCGCAGATTTCAATGAGGCGCCAATGCAAGCCTGACTAGAACAAACAATAAAATGAGCGCTGCTCAAAATAGTGCCAAACTCCTAGGAGTTTGCTATCAATTGAATCCCTTTGTACTAGTAATAACGATGGACAATGTTATTGCTTTTGAGACTGGACCTTATGCCGTAACTCAAGAGGTATGGGCTGCAGCTTTCAAATACCTAGAACTTCAGAATAAAACAGGTGGACCATTTCAAATTTCAAGAAATGGATCTAATCAAGTTCAGATAACTACCCCTAAAGGGGAAATCATCTCAAAGTTTGTAGGCAAGAACGTTAAAGATAAAAAGGTCTGGTCTGAAATCAAAAAGGATTAATAGCAATAGTCAATTTCCAGGATCAGAAATGATGTGATTAAAGACAAATGAGTTTGCACGAAAACGAGAGTATTCTTTTTTTTCTTTTTAGTGGAAACTCCAAGCAG
>QCFI01000039.1 GCA_003280295.1 Prochlorococcus sp. AG-363-C20
AAAAAGTGCCACACATAGAGATCAAAATCAATAAGCGATTCGACTTAAAAATATGATTACCATTCAAATATCAGACGCAGAGCGCTTGACAACAACTGACGATCTAGATACTGCCAAGAGGTTGCTATTCAAGAATGTCAAGTGCGAGACAAAAATGTTTGATAATGGATTAGTAAAGTTGACATATCCGATACAACAGGTTCAATCCATCACATCAATACTTAAAGGAAAACGTAAAACAAAATAGGACAAATATGAAACCAAACGAAGCCAAGCAAAAATATATCGAACTACTTGCCGAGGCTGAGAACGCTTCCGGCAGAAAGGAGGCCGTGAAGTTAATACATAAAGCTGACAAGGTCAGAATGAAACTAGGAGAAGGTGATAAGGTTGAATAACAATATCTTTGTACCACTCAATAATTGACGATCCGGCAATTATGGTTGCAAGTTTACGGAAATAGGTTAGAAATTGATCATTATTTAAGACTTGCTGAATGCCGCTTTCTGCGCTGGTAACTACTACCGATCCCAAGGCTCTTTCAATAGTAATCAACAAGGAGATTACTGACGGCTTGGAGAAGCCTCAAGTTGAGGCAATGCAAGATGCGGTGTTCACTATTACTTCTGCTCACGCAATGTTCAACGTTGTGTGCGCCGAGAAACTAAGCAACTTGAAGAACTTTATCCGAGGAAGTAAATCAAAGGACCCAAGGCAGTGGAGCAAATTCAAGAAGAGCGGTTTGCTTCCTTTCTCTGCCAGGGAGATCTCTGACTTGGTTTCAGGCTGGGAAGGCTGGATGAAGTTCTCGGATCTTGAGCCTCATCAATTCAATCTTGTGGGTATTAGAACCATCGCCACAATTGCAAATGCCAGTGCTGATGTTCAGAAAGAAGTTGAGCAACGACTGGCGAGAGGTGAGCGAGTAACCGAGAAAGATGTGATCGAACTCATAGGTGAGCCCAAGACAAAGAAGAGCACGCCAGCCGCTAGTGCAATGATCGGCTCACTTGCCGAAGCAAAGCTGAGAGTTGCCGAGCTTGAGGAAGAATATAAAACTCTAATAAAAGCAAATGAAGAGCTACGTGCATTGCTAGACAAGAACAAAGTCAATTACAAATCAACATTGGTTTATTCAAAATCAAAGGCTAAAGCTCGCAAATAAAACAATGAATAAATCAGACGCAGCTTTTGATGCATTCGTTGGCGAAGACTCTGTCAGTGACAAGAAGCCTGATAAAGAGAAGGCGGCTACCTCTGAGCTTCGGCATCTAAAAAGCATCCAAGAGTATTGGGATGCACAAAAGTCAGATTCAAATGCTGCGTAAGGTCATCGCTTTTTAAAACAATTTACCAACATCGAACACTCATGATTAAGAAGTTCTTCCCAGCCAGACCTTCGGTTCAGGGATTCACAGAGTCATTAGCAAAGAAGGTTAAAGAAAGATTGGTGAATGACCGGTTTAAAGAAGTAAGAGAAGTAGAGCAACAAGTGAAGATGCACCTAGAGGAGAAAGTAGAACAACCAACAATTACCATTCTCCGTCCACGTGTCGGAATCGGGCATTGGGCAAACCGTGGATTCGAAGAATACAAGAGGGCTGCATAAGTGATTATGACCTCTGATCCTTGGTTTACTCACTCGCAAGAACTCATTGAGTTTGACTTGCAGCTAGCTGTACTAGAGAAGAAACTTCGAGATCAATACAAAAAAAATTTAAAGATAGAACTATTCCCACTATCCACCTACCAATTCAAACCATGATTAAATTGCAAGAAGGTTTCGACGAACAAGTTGACTACTCTAACTGGGATAATGTGGATACAGCAGCCAAGGATCCAAAAGGACTATCAGCTTCTAACATCATTTCTGGATTATGGAATCTGGTGAAAGAAAAAAAAGCTGCTTAAGGATATGGCAAAGGATAAAGAGCTCAGCGGACTCCAGCAGGTCTTACTAGATCTAATGGAAGAGGATACAGAGTTTGATAACTTCGACAAGTTAAAGATCGTTCAGGATTTTGTTGAAGACAAGGATGATGATGCCGTTACTTATTACACCAACGCCACCTAACCATGGAAGCAATTGCCTACCTGATTATCGTTTTCTCAGCGGGGGAAAGAACAATCGCTGTTGAAAAGATTCCTCAGTCGTCTTTAGCTAAATGCGAGAACAACGGTTATGTAATAGCAAATTCATTCAAATACGTGGAATGGAAATGCATTAATGGAGTAAAGGGATGAAACAACTGATTGAACCACCATCATGGGATAAGTATTACAATTGGGTTAGTGCTCAGTTCGATCCAGATCAAGTCCTTACTATTGCCGTTAAACCAGAATTTGAAGAACAGATAATAGCCTTGGGTTACAAGAAGCTCGACATGCATCAAGTAGCCGGAAACTTTGATAGAGGTACCTATGAGAAAGTTGATGGCCTACTACATATTGAACATAATCTTAGTTCTAACTGGGCAGATATAGAAGACTATGATAAGAAAGCGCTGCCACTCTTAGGAATTAAAAGAGAGTGGATAGATTGCATGAGCTATTACGATTAAACCGGCAGATTAGGCGTCAAAACACAATAAAATTATTACAAACTGATGCTCAAAGGATAGCTAGTGCAAATTTTGGTGATTCACCTGCAGCAACAGTTGTTCAGCATTTAACGCATCAAGTTTATTCAGGTCAAATGAATGTTCAAAATGCATATGCGGCTGCGATGGGAAGTGGGGTAGCTGAGCACCAGTTTAGAGAAGCATTTAATGACCTAAGAGACTTATTGAGTTAATAACAGATCATCTAAAAATAAAAATGAAGACAAAAGCACAAGAGCGAGATATGCAATCAACTAGAAGAGCGTTGACGGACAATGAAGTTCAAGAATTAAACCCTTGTTTTATTGATGATCGTATTAAATCCCTAAAACATTTGCATCCTAAAGAACTCAGTTCAGAAAATGATTATTAATTATGAATCAAATACCATTAGATGAATTAGATAGCATCTTGAACCCAGATCTAGATAAGGAGTATGAAGAAGCTAAAGCGAAACGAGAAGCCCAAACAGAAAAGCTTAGTAAAACTATTAGACAGCTACAGATCGATCAACAGGCTCGATGGGATGCTCAAATCGGATACCAAGAACCAGAACGTTCAGAAGCGTATTTAAGAATTAAAAAGAGAATGGGTTAATAAGTTTCTTCTTCTTCAACTTCTTCATCTGATTGATCTGTAACTTCATCTTCCACTGACTCTGTGTTTGTCTGAAAGGCAACTGAAGGATCAACCGGAGTCACTGGTTCTTTTATCTCCAGCTGTTCAGCTACAGGTGATTCCTCAGCTTTTAGCTCTTCCTTAGAGGCCACAACAGAATCATCAATAGATTGTTGGATCTCCTCAATTGTTGATTCTCTTACTGGTTCAGATGGAATCTCACAAACTGGCTCTTCTACAACAGTCTCCTCAACTGGAGCACTCGGTAGACCAGTATCTAAGGATTGAACATCAAAAACAGACTTTTTAGCTGGAGTACTTAAAGCTTCTTTTGTTTCTTCTACTACTTTGTCGATTGTCTCAGTTGCTTTATCTACTGCTTTCTCAATTATAGTTTTCTCTCCCTCCTCTTTACTTTCTTTTCTTTTTAGATAATTCAAATATTCAATAATTAGATATGTAGCAGCTATCAAAAATAAAAGCTTCATTGACAGTCACTACATGCAGTTTATATAGACAAGTTACCTATAGATCGCGTGTGGTCCAAGGTATTGTTGCCCACTTTGATATACGCCAAGGCTGAACTTAGTGGACACCAACAATATTCGTTGCGTCTGCAATTGGAATAAAAAAACCTTACCAAACATAATTATGTCAAACAAAAATAAAATAAATTTCTGAAGTTATATATTACGACATAGTAAGGATGCAATTACCCCCCATACCCCCTTCGATTCCTTATGGAGGGAGCTTAAGTGTCTTAACCAAGATCATGCCACAACAAGGCTTGTTCTAATGAATCACTAGGTTATAACTTCCTTAATTAAGCAAGACTTAGCGTTGTCTAAATCAAAAAGACAGGATGCCATAAGCCATCTACGTCATCTCAGACTAGAGTTAAGAGATATGAGTATAATGTTGAAAGAAGAGAGTTTATTACCAGAAGATGGTGAGATAAGAGCTTTATATGGTCAACTTGAAGCCTTGCATGATCTTGTTAGTGGAGTCAAAACGAAGAAACCTCTGATCTTTGAGGACGACCTCAAAGCTGTTTAAACCTATAGAGACGCCTCAGCTTCTATGCCCCATTGAGGCTTCACGCTAGTCCATCCTTCAGTCCTTAACCTTTCCCATTCCTTCGTTGCGTCTGCTAAATGAAGGTAATCTCTACGTTTTAGTAGTGCTGGTTTGTTTGGTATTGGCTTGCCTGAATCTATAAAGACAAAAGGGTCTCGCTCCCAGCTCTTTTCATCTCGGTGGAATCTTTTTGTTAGTTTAGTTTTACGATCCATCAACCATCCTTCTCTTTTCATTTGAGATTTTTGGCGTGACATGCTGATGTTTTAGTAATGAAATGGAGTTTTGGCAAGTAAAAAGGGATACATTTGGGTATTAGTTCTACTAGAAGTAGTTAAAAGCGATCCATAACTGACTTTTTTGAGGAAAGCTAGGGTAAGCCATCCATATGGTTAGAACATAGAACAAACCCCACGAACAGGATTGACATTGAATGGTAATTTTGTACTATACCCTTTGAGTGTGACATTCGGATCGCCAGTCAAGATGACCCCCAATCGTCCGAAACTGTTTTTTCAAACTTTACAGTTCCGAATACAACAGTTTCAATATCCTTTGACTGGCTTTCTTTAATTAAGTTCTTCGAATTTTTTGGTTATGAGCGCAACAACAAAGCCTTCAGATGTACGAGAAAAAGAAAAGGAAGAGGCAAAGGTCGAATCACTCGCTGAATATGTCGAGCTTTATTGGGTAAGTAGAAAAAGATTCTCTTTTGGTTATGAGGGGTTTCCAGCGGCGGTAAAATAGGTTTAGCCGAAAAGGTACATATAGATACATTCAGTGCGGAGCGCGAGCGTCGATGACTCGTGATCTGTATTGAACTATTTGTACCTACCCTAATCTTACCCTAACTAACCCAAACTACTGCCCTAACCCTAGGCTATAACAAATAAAAGTGACTCTATCAACTACTGGCTAATGAAATAATGCATTGGAGCAAAACCCATACGACAAGACAACTTGAGCAGAGTAATATCTAGTTAATCTAGAAAAAGTAGATTTTCAGTGGGGGATCTTCGGCAAGAGTTAAAAGAGCGGCAAATGCATGATCTCTATTCCCCGCCCACTATTTGAACGCGTTCACCTGGGGCACTAGCAGGCAATGGATTAAATGGTTGATCAAATTCAAAGAGTCTAAAAACAGCTAGAAAGGAAGTGAACATAAAGTCGGAAATGCAATGTTTGGCGATCCATATTCCATGCTGGTGCTAGTTGGACTCATTCTCATGGGTTTACAGCTTTATGTACTGCTTTCGATCGTCAAGAACAACAAAGGCGAAAGATTTTTCTTTGGTCGAACGCAGATGTATGCGATTCAACTCCGTATAGAGAAGCTCTTTGGACAGATACACACAAGGAAGGATTAAAAGGTTAAGCTTTTGGTTGATTTTTTGAATAACATTAGAGAATCAGTACTTGAGTCGGACACCTAAAGAAGCACCTGTTGAGATGCAATTTTGAAAGGAAACTAAACCAATATTAAAGTCATCATATGCTTGAATCCATAGTTCTCAGAAAGATCTACTGCTTCACTTGTTTCATAATTAATTCCTAATTTTCCCAAGAAACTTGTAATATTATTAACTCCTGCAGTTACAGTTACATTCCCTATTGTTGTATCAGTTTCAACATTGAGCTCTGAATTACCAATTCCAGCACTTATATATGGCTGCCATTTTCTGTCAGCTCTGAAGTCATAAGCAGCTGAAACGAACCAAGACTGGACCTGAACCCCAACATTATTAACTTCAATATTTTGAATTGCCGCCAAGTCTGAGCTGAGCTGATTGTAATTCACTTCTGCCCTAATGGTACCGAAGTCATAACCCAGTCCTATATCTCCAGAAAAACCAGTATCAAACTCCAAAGAGCCGCCACCAATATTTTCGTCAATTGCAATATTCTGGATTCTGCCTATACCCGCCCCTGCAGAAACATAAGCACCTGTTTTCTTCTTTATATCTTTGTCAAGCCAAGGAGAAGTGTCTGAGAAATAATCAGCATCAGAATCTAGCTTCAAAATCTCTCTATCTATTGTAATTTTATGACGCTCATAAAGTTGTCTAGGTTTTATCATTTCAGGGTCAATTTCTGCTCCAATTGCATTAGCATTCACTTGTAAAGATGCTATTGCAGTCAAAGCAAAAATATATTTCAATTGATTTATTAAATCTTCAATCATAAGATGCTTCCCTAAAGGCATTAAACTCGCGTACTTATTAAAATTAATTTCGCTTATTGATGCTGGACTGTCTAGCCAATCTAGACACAATTTTTTTTGGCTTATATCTCTGTCAATTTCTCTTTATTTTCAGGGTGCAATCAGCCATTTTTAACATGCTTAACTACAGTTGCTATACAAATAAAATTAATCTCAAGTGAAAGAAGGCAATTCCTAAAAGAGTTTTATTCTAGTGCCTCAGCAATACGTTCAGAGGCGAATTCATTTGTTATTTTTTGCTCTGATTGCAGCCTATTTAACTCCTTCATTAATTCAGGGTCAATATTAATTTTAGCTGTGTTTGACTTGTTAATACCTCTTCAAACAGCAAGGCCAATTCTCAAAGTACTTATATAAAGCTTTCGTACTTATTTAGCAAATTGCATTCTCTCACTCATCTAGAATGGCTAGATGAGTGACTTTCTTTTTTTTAAGGTATGGATCATGAAGAAAGTGATAAGTGTTTATTAACCCTCGAATTTGAGGCAAGTCTTATTCTCAAGCTAATTCTTGCGGCCGAAGAAACAAATCAGACCAAAGAAGAGTTCATTCAAAGCATCTGTAGAGAAATAAAGTGAAGCAAAACATTTATAGAAATGCTCGATATTTCAGCTAGAGAGTTAATCAGGGCTAGATGCAGGCAAAGGATCTCAGCAAATCAGTAATTTCCATCCAAACTAGAGAAATGATCAAAATGGAAGAAGAAAAGCCACGAATCAATAAAGAAGAGAGAAAAGAAAAGAATGAGAACTCTCTACTCAATTATGAATACGACGAAGATGATGATGGTGTCGACTGGGAAACCTAAGAAGGCCTCGAGATCTAGGGGTTATTAAAACTCTATTCAAACCACCCTTTTCGCGAAGATCCCATGGCAAAACAGAACATTAACTACTGGCTGATGAACAATTAAAAGCTATTGATGCCAATGGGTTTAGAAGGAAGCACTAAAACCTGTTTGAACTTATCGAATTCTTTGAGCCCTTAATTCAACAGCTGATAAGCGAAGCCAAGAGCGATGCAAACTCCAACGCCTACATTCGAAATCAAACCTTAATGTCTTAGAAACCAACACATCACATTTTTACCATTTAGAAGGAGCATCATGCATGAAATACCAACCAACCCATGCCACTAAATTCAAACCAAAAACAAAAGCCCAAACTTTCCAGGGTTGATCTTTATCTGGCTTAGTAGGGATGAGTTTTTTAAGAGGCATTAGGAGGATCGAAAGAAATTCAGCAAAACCGAAACAAACAAACTAATGACAATACAACTAACAATTGGGAAATACAAGATTGAGTTTTCTCCCTTCAAAATTATGTCCCCAGGAAGTTGCCCTAAACCCAATTACCTTAAGTAAGGGTATAGAACCCCTATAGAAGCAATTCCAAGTCCGAGCGTAATTAACAGTTTTTGCATTAGTTATTTCAAAAAAATCTTTTGAACTGCCAAACCAAATAGGCAGAGGTTGCTGAGAACAACAATAGTCCGGCAATTCCTACTGCTCTATTAGCAGCCTCAACTGTTGGCCAGTCATCCATCTTGTTTACCTTTGCCAAATAGGGGGCCAGTAAATAGAAAGTAGCCAATGGCTCCAAGAAACAAACCAAAAGCAATGAGATTAGGGATTATTCCTCCAACAATTGCAGCTTTAGCAAAATAAGTATTCGCTGCTTCTAGAGCTAAGAACGTCATCACGACAAATATCCTCGCCCAGTTCTCAGCAAAATTCATTATCACTCAGTCTGTGTGTGGAGGACTTGAAATTTTGACAACTTAAAAAAGGATCTATCCAAACTTTATCAAAGCTTGCATTACTAAGGAGCTTGAACGAATAGATCCCTAGGGAAGAAAACAGCTAACTTCTTAGTGAATGAGATTGAAAGAATGACTAGTGTTACAGGATTCCTTTTTTTATTATTCAAGCCCATGTTGTTCTTGACCCTTAAAAAGCTGTTCAAGAAACAAATGAAGGCTTGGATCATTTCTGCTTTGGAATGGTTAGCCCTTCAAACCGACAACGATATTGATGACGCAATAGTCAGAAAGGTTAAAGCAGCAATGAAGTTAGGAATCGCATGAATAGATAAATAGTTAGTTAATTAATTCACAGTCAAATGAAAAGTGACCCAGATATTTATGTGTCGTAAAGCGATGACATATCGATAGATTTACTCATTGCAAACTTATTTGTTTTCAAGTAATCCTCTAAATATAAACAGTAGAAATTGTATTTTACCACTATTTAAAAGGAGAAGATCCTCTCACTCCATGTGCTTTTAATGAAGACCACAATTCTGGATATTTATAAACTGGATCTACTAAAGCAACTATGGTCGTAGTTTCAGGGCAACCTCCGCTACCAAATAAGCCACCAATAAACCCACCAACAGCAGCTCCTGCTGCAGTTGCCCATCCACTACCCTCAGAGATTTGATTCCCAAATGCTCCACCAATAATTGCTCCAAGCACTGCATTATTGCTACTTTGACATTTACCTTGGAGCTCTGGAGCAGAATTTGCTTCACCAATGGCTTTAACGGCAGACCATTGAGCAAAAGCTGGCTCACCAAAACCAAGAGAGCCTATTAAGGCAATCGTTCCAAAAGTTCTATA
Source organism: Prochlorococcus sp. AG-363-C20 (assembly GCA_003280295.1). GTDB lineage: Bacteria > Cyanobacteriota > Cyanobacteriia > PCC-6307 > Cyanobiaceae > AG-363-K07. The sequence continues at coordinate 9,136 of QCFI01000039.1, forward strand.
AATCAAGGGTTTCATAAAAGACAACTTGCTTCAAGTAAGTAAGTGTGCTTGGAGAAATTCAAAAAATGTTCAGCAGCTTTTCAATCAATGAGTCTAGATTCACTAGTTTAATATAGAGTATAGATAGCAAAGCAAGAGAAATGCCTCTTCAGCCACCAAGCAGATCAGTTCTAACTTGGGCAGCCGTCGCCGTAGGTGGTTTAGCTATTGCCACATCTCTACCTAAAGCTGCCGATAACTTAAAGCCAACAGCCAAGCAAAACACAAGAATGGCTGAGCAGATGAATGTCCTTACTGACAAGAAAACAGGAAATATCTATGGCTGGATCGATGGAAAAAATGGAGAAAAGCGTTTTGTCAAAATGGATAAAAACTCAGAGAACAAAGTTCGTAAAGAGAGAGAAGATGCAAAGAAATTGGCTAAAGCTCCAAAAAGAAAAGAACCTACCGTTATATATGTAAGCAAAAAGGAAAACGATGTGCGTTCCGAAAAGATTTTCTCAAGGGATAGTACTTATAAGCAATTTGCAGTAAATGCACGTATTAAATATCGACTTAGAGAACAGAAAATGCTATACAGATTGGCTATATCATTAGCCCCATCCGAAGATTCTCAATGTCTAACTAAAATCCAAGAAGGAACCTTGTTAAACCTTACAAAAGAAAGAGATAATAAGGTAAGGTTCAGATTTGTTGATGCGGATGATTTCTGGCTCAGAGATAACTTAATGCCACTTAATGAGGGAGCAGCTAATAACTACAAAACAACAGTTATCGATAGTTACCATAAGGACAGTTGTGGCTTTGTAAATAAATTAGTTTTCCATGGAAGACTTGATAAATTCAGCCTGCCCGATTATTCCTGGGTAGAAGATGGAAAACTTCTCTTTAGTGGTGTAAAGATCGTCGAAGGGAAGCCTGAGATAGAGGACAATAAGTGAGGTAAGCATTAGTTAATTCAACAATTAAATACCAAGAGGTTGAGAAATAAGAACTTTTAACAATCTTTAAACTATATTTTGAATGCAGCCTTTTTGATGCATTCACTGCCGTTTTTCTTTGTTGATACATATCCACAAGCTTTACAAGTTCAGTCTTTGAGATGTCTCCCAAATCCTTAACTTTTTTAAGTAACTCATCTCCTTTTGGCATTTGCTGCTTTCATAGGGATTTGCAAGAGATTATTAGTGCAATCCGCCTCATATTTAACACCTCTTAAAGGCTTTAATACCAATAGTTTTACTCCTTTATTAGAGAAAAGTAATTCAGCAAGACTCACCAACCGTTGGTAATGACATATCGCATTACTAGACACGATGGAGAAGAGGATGACATCACCTCTCAGCGCTTCGACAACTACGACGATGCCTATGACTTGCTCGAGGAGATCTACGGAGATATGTGCTGCTCAGATGCTGACTACGAAGATCGTCCTTACTATGAAATCATTGAGGTCGAACAATAATGCTCCAGGTAAAAAAGACAAAAAAACATTTTTTGTGCCCTTATGAACTACATCTCTAGTCCTTAGTAGCTATCAATAAAGAGGACATATGGCCAAAGCGCATTCAAACTCATTTCTCAAAGAGCCTCTTAATCAAGACAAAGAAATGTTCTTTGACCATCTTGAATCTCTAAACAATGGAAAAACTTCTTTATCGTGGCAACAAATACACCCAACACAAAGAGATTGTTTCTAAAAAGACTGTCCAATTAAAGTACAGGCGGAGCATTTACAATCAAAAAAGACAGTTAATTTCTAAGATTCAAAATAATTTAATCTACCGTGGCAGCAAATACTTATCTCAAGGGTCTACTAATAAGCCTTATAGATCTGATGCTAATAAAAAAGTCTTCTCGTTAGCAAGGGAGCTTATTAATGCACAATTTCATCTCGCCAATGATGAACTGAGTCGCAAACTATGGAATGAGGTTGCA
>QCFI01000040.1 GCA_003280295.1 Prochlorococcus sp. AG-363-C20
CAAGAAGATTACAGAGAGACGGACTTAATCATTTGAGGAGATCTTCAAGGGATTTGAAAGAATATTTAAGAATTTAATCTTATAGTTAATTAATTTATTAATGCTCTTAGCAGATTAATATGGTTAAAGTAATAAATAGTGATAATCTTTACTACTTAAGATTCTGACTAAATAGGCTTGATTTGTTTAATTAGGCTTGAAGCTACTTCCCTGGTCCCAAATGTACGCCTAAGAAGTTTGATTAGGTCTTTCATGTCTTTTGTGTGAATTTTTTCGTTTTTGATTAATGTCATCAAAAGATTCTTTCTTAGTAGGTATCCATTAGAGCTAAACAAAAGTCTTAGTCCAGAATATGCAACTGGTAGCAGGTCCGACTTTAATGCATTTGAATCTTTTGTTAGGACTTCAAGCAAGCTTTCTATTCGCTTTAATTGTAAATGACCATTCTTATCAAAAATTACCTCTAAAAGAATATTAAGCATCTCTTTGTTGTTTGCAGTTAACAAACGCTTAGCAACATATGGATAGGCTATCGCAATTATTTTAAAGTTTGGATCTAGTTTTAATGCAAGTCCTTCTTGGCTAACAACAGCACGGATAATTAATGCAAAACGAGTTGGCACTCGAAAAGGGTAATCAAACATTAGCTCTGAAAATTTATCTGTTATTGATTTGAAATTGAAATCGATTACACTCTCTTCATTTTTATTGCCTAATACCTCTTCCAGAACTGGAATTATTGGGCTAAGATCTTCAGTCGGACTTAGGAATCCTAGTCTTTGAAAATCCATTGCAAGCAATGGGAAGTCTCTATTGATTAAATGAATAATAGCTTCTGTCAGTATGATGCGGTCTTTATTTGATATTGAATCCATCATCCCAAAGTCAATATAAGCAAGATTCCCTAACTCGCCATTTTCCTCTTTCAATGCAAACATATTTCCAGGGTGAGGATCAGCGTGGAAATATCCAAATTCAAGAAGTTGTTGAATACTACTAATAACCCCAGTTCTTATAAGTGCAGATGGGTCTAAAGAGTTTTGTTTAAGCTCTTTGCTATTGCTTAGCTTGACACCTTCTATCCAGCTTGTCGTAATTACTTTCTTAGTCGTGAGACGATGTTCTACTTTAGGAACTGTGACTGCAGGGTTATCAATAAATAGATTAGAGAACTTTTCTGAATTTAGTGCTTCTAAATTATAATCAATCTCTTCAAAAAGTGTTTTACCAAATTCATCTATAATATCTCCAATCTTAAATCCAAGATTTAATGGAAGGATAGGAGAAGACAATATACTTATGACCTTTATTATGACTAAATCGCGCCTTATGATATAAGCAAGGTTAGGACGTTGTACTTTTACTGCTACCCAATAATCACCTTTTAAACGGGCTTTGTATACCTGTCCAAGACTAGCTGAAGCTATAGGATGGTCAGGAAAATCTTCGAAAATTTGTTGCGCGGGAGCACCTAGTTCATTTTGTATAGTTTCTAGGGTGTATTGGTGCGAAAAGGGAGGGAGATTATCTTGAAGGTTAGTTAGTTCTTCAAGCCAATCACGTCTAATTAAATCGGGGCGGGTGGAAAGAGCTTGCCCAACTTTGATGAAACAAGGCCCTAAGCTTGTGAAAGTGTTTAAAAGTCGTTTGGCTAGATTTTTGTGGACTTCTTCATCAGTACTGGAACCTTGTATATACAACCTGATTGATAAATTAAGTATTGAAGAGAAGATTTGAATTAGGCGCGGTATCCATATCCAAGGTCTGAAAAATAACCAAACAAAATCCTTACTTGGTTCATAGCGTAAGGAAGGCTGTTCTGTTTCCGTAGTGGAGTATGAATTGAACAATTTGAATAGCCATTAAGGGGCTTTGTTCCCCAAACTTTAGAAAGCAGGAGATAAATCTATGGGGATTGCTTCTTTTTTGACGGCTGATCATGGTCGAAGTCTTTTCCTACCGGCTCATGGTCGTGGAAAGGCTTTACCTAAGGAAGTAAAGCAATTATTGAAAAAACAAGCTGGAATATGGGATTTGCCAGAACTTCCAGATTTAGGTGGCCCTTTGCTAAAGCATGGAGAGGTTGCTTTAAGTCAGAAAAAAGCAGCTTTGCGAGTGGGATCCGAAAAGGTTTGGTATGGAGTGAATGGTGCTACTGGGCTTTTGCAAGCAGCACTCTTGTCAATGGTTAGACCTGGTCAGGCTGTGTTGATGCCTCGTAATGCACACCGCTGTCTGATAAATGCCTGTGCCTTGTCTGATTTGACACCAGTGCTGTTTGATCTTCCTTTTATGGTCGATCGAGGTCATGTGGGACCTCCTAATGAGCTTTGGTTAAGAGGGGTTTTGGAAGGGATTCCAATAAGTGGTGTTGATATTGCAGCAGCTGTTTTGGTTAACCCTACTTATCAAGGCTATTCAAGTGACCTAGGACCTCTTGTGGAATTGTTTCATTTGCATGATTGGCCAGTTTTGATTGATGAGGCTCATGGTGCTCACTTTGCATGTGGGCTTGAATTGGGATTGCCTGCTTCAGGACTTTCAGTAGGTGCTGACCTCATAGTGCATTCTCTTCATAAATCGGCTGCTGGGCTTGTTCAAACTGCAGTACTTTGGTTACAAGGCAATCGAGTGGACCCTGTTGCAGTAGAAAGAAGTATTAGTTGGCTTCAGACATCTAGTCCTAGCTCTTTATTACTTGCTTCTTGTGAAGCCGCATTAAATGAATGGAGCCGTCCAGCAGGTCAAAAGAAATTAAGAGCACGCATTGATCAATCAAGAAAAATAGCCATTCGATTAAGAGAGATGGGACTTCCTTTTTTGGAAAACCAGGACCCTTTGCGTTTGATTTTGCATACAGGATCTCTTGGAATAAGTGGGTTTGTTGCAGATGCATGGTTCATTCAACGGGGACTTGTAGCAGAACTTCCAGAACCAGGATGTTTGACCTTTTGTCTTGGATTCGCAGATCAAAGAGGTTTTATTAAACTTTTCAAGAGAAGTTGGGATGAACTGGTAGCTGCTCAGTCTTCCCTAGAACCTTTTCAGCCTTTTGTTGCACCTCCCATCCCATTGCTGATGGTTCCATCAATGTCTTGTTGTGATGCGTGGAGATCAGAGTCTCGGGAAATTCCTCTTGGAGAGGCGGTTGGGCATTTTTCAGCAGATATGATCTGCCCTTACCCGCCAGGTATACCCATGCTTATCCCTGGAGAAGTTTTAGATCAAAGGCGTGTCAAATGGCTGCTTGAACAGAAGGATTTGTGGCCTGATCAAATTCCTTCTCAATTAAGAGTCGTCCAGCAGAAATCTTGATAGATTTAATTTATTGAGAAGTGTCTTGTTGGACTTGAAAAAAACTGGAAATAAAGATGAGATTAACAGTTCAAATCTTAATATAGGTTGCAGGTAAAGGTTTACTTTGAATTAGATAAAAAAGATGCTATTTATAAATAGTATACTCAAAAACAAATGCTTGAAAGAACTTGTTTAAGTAGACTTTGTTTTAGATTTTGATGGGTTCAGCCTTCTTTAAGAACAGACTTCTAAGTGGTCTTGGCGCCGGTTTATTTGGGATTTTGGTTGTAGGGCTTGGGGGGTGGTGGTTCACTCTTGCTCTTGGAGTGATAGTTCACCTCGCTCTTTTGGAGTTCTTTCGTATGGCCCAATTTACAGGAATCCGGCCAGCTACAAAAACAACGATTGTGGCTTGCCAATTACTTCTTGTGGGTACTCAATGTAGCGTGGAAGGAGGTTTTTTTTCTGAACTTACTGCTGCAGTATTACCACTTTCCGGTGCGGCGATTTGTGGGTGGTTATTGCTTCAGCCAGTAACTGGTTCAATTGCTGATATAGCAGCGTCGATTTTTGGATTGTTTTATTTGGGCTTTTTGCCAAGTCATTGGCTTAAGTTGCGCAATTTGGATGATATAAACCTTGCTCAAGGATTGCATTTTTTGCCTAATGACTGGCTTGGATCAATTACTTTTGGGATGGTAATAACATTTGTAGCTTGTTTGATGATTGTTGCTACTGATATTGGCTCGTATTACTTTGGTATTAGATTTGGGAATCATTCTTTATCTCCAATTTCTCCTAGTAAAACTGTAGAGGGGGCAATAGGAGGTCTTGGATGCGCTATGGCAATTGGTGCTTTTACAGGAGAATTACTTAAATGGAAGTTTGGTTTTTTTGTTGGAGGCTTGCTTGGTGCATTGGTGGCATTATTTGCTTTAGTAGGTGATCTAACTGAATCAATGATGAAAAGAAATGCTGGATTGAAGGATTCTGGTGATGCTCTTCCAGGACATGGAGGAATTTTGGATCGTATTGATAGTTATCTTTTCACACCTGCAGTTGTTTATTATGTAGTTATATTATTAATACCATTTTTTAATAAGTGATTTTATGGCTCTACCTTCGAATTGCCACTTATGAATAAGGTGTCCTTCTTAAGGAAGGCTTTCTGTATACATATAGATGAATCCATTGGCAGAAGAGAACTATTATTCTTGGCATTATCTTTGAAAATTAGAGTTCCAGAACCTGCTTCTATTGAGAATTTTTTAACTGTTACTAATGGCTTTCCTGCTTGAGTGCCTTTTAGTTCAAGTAAGTTGTTATTAATGGAAAGTGAGTCGAGTAAACTTACATCTAAAAGTTGCTTAGCTAACCAGTGCCCAATCCAATTCCATTGCTCTGAGAGAACTATTTGATTTAAGGCCTTGCTAGTGAAAGAAATTTCCCCTTTAATTTCAAAAGCTTTTGCTAAAGATGTTTTTTGACTTTTCTTGGAAAAATTATAATTTATTTGCAGAGGACCACTCTCAAGTTTTACATTCTCTATAGGTAGATCCTTAAAATTTACTTTATTAGCAGTAAGTCTAACGGCTGATACTTTCCCAGAAAGTAATTGCAGAGTTGACCCATAAAGTATTAACTTTATTTTATTAATAGACTTGCATTGTCTCTTGATCCAAAGCTCAAGCGCGAGCTCAGTTAACATTGCTAATGGGCTTTTCTTTGAGAATGATTTATTCATTTATTTGACAGGATTTTAACCATTTTTCAGCCACTATCTTTGGTAGATCCAAATGTGGGAGGTGGCCACATTCTTCTAGTTCTTCAATGCGATCACCTAATAGGGTTATAGATTCTTTTTTTTGAGTTTCATTGAGTATTTTGTCTTTTGCTCCCCAGAGCACATGAAGTGGTTGCTTGGGTAATGGGTTCCCGCAATTAGCTATTCCTCCACTTCTGGCAAATGCAGCTAAAGATCTGCCCCAGCCAGGACTATTTAGGTGCAATGAAGCTATTTGCTCTTCAGGAGCTCCTACATTATGGTTTGGATCGGCAAAGGCTTGTCTACATAATCCTTTTCTTACAAAACTCTGCCTTAAAAAACAAACACCAAGCCGGTCAAGTGGACGAGGAATATATAATTTACTACCTGTTAGTCCTGCTGGAGCAAGTAATAGTAGACGATTGATTTTGTCAGGATTACTCCTTGCTAGCTCCATAGCGATTGCACCTCCCATGGAAGCACCAATTAATCCAACTGAGCTCTCTTGAATTAATACATCTAAAATTTTATTTAGATGAAATATTAATCCCTCTAATCCATAAATAGCATCCTTTGGACGAGGACAAAATCCAAATCCAAAAAGGTCTGGGATTAATAATTTATGATGATTGATTAATAATGGGACAAGACGACGGAATTCAAGAAAACTACTGTCGAAACCATGTAGAAGTAATAAAGGTGGACCTTCTCCAAGAATAGCAACTGGATATAGATCAGTTTTGTCTTTAGAAAGACCTTTTAAATATTGCCATTGTACTTGATTAGCAAGTTCTCGTGCTTGTGGGTCTAATAGGTGATCTTTAAAATTATTTAATTGTTCCTGAGCAGTAGAACTTTGATTCTTAAGATTTATTGCTTTGTTGTTAGAGGTCAAGTTGTTTTACTTCTCTAGAGCTTTTTGTAATATTGATATTGAATCTTTTTCCTTTGTAGTTATTAATGCTTTCAACAGCATGTTTGCATTTACTTCAAATGGAAGCTTATGAATATCTGAGCTATCTTTACAAGCAAAGATGCAAGCTTCTTTTAGTTGATTAGTGTTGATTTCTTCTAATCCGAGTTCTTTAAGATTTTGAGGGAGACCAATCTTTTGCATGAACTCAAAGAGCTGTTTAATAGTTTGACTTGCTAGTTGATTCTTCTTGCAAATTTTCTCTAAATTCAATTGCACTAATATTCCAAAGCAAACAATTTCTCCATGTAAGGATTGTTTGGAAGATTCTATTTGAGTTAAACCGTTATGCAGAGCATGCGCTGCTGCGGTTCTACATTGTGAACCTCCAAGCCCACCTATTAACCCTGCAGTTAGTGCACATCCCTCTGCAACTCTTGTCCATGCATCACTATTTGGATTTTGTATGGCTTCAGCACCATCAATAAATATTTGATCTCTTAATATTCTTGCCATTTGTACAGCTTGTTGAACTAAACCGTCAGAGCTGGAAATACATGTACTAGAGGCTTCGTACCATTTTGCAAGTGCATCACCTATCCCACTTGCAAGTGTTCTTGTAGGGGCTTGTTTGACAAAAGTATGATCAAATATTAGTAGTTCAGGACAGCTTTTAAGTATTTCATCTCTGATAAAAGCGCCTTTTGGCGAATAGATATTTGAAAGCGCTGTCCACCCAGCACAAGTGGATGCACTTGTTGGAATGGTTATGCAAGGCATACAGAGTCGATCAGCTAAAAGCTTTCCTGAATCAAGTGCTTTTCCTCCTCCTATTGCAATTACTGCATCACAATTATTATTTTGCGAATGTGTTTTTATTCTATCTATATCTAACTCACAACAATCATATTTTAGTTCAGAAGTGATAGCTTTGATTCCAAGTTTATGGAGATCAGACTTTATATATTCTCTGATGTGTAAAGTTGATTTACTTCGCCCAATGATGATCGGAATGCGACAAATTAAGGGGATCAGCTGTTTACCTTTGACCCATGCGTTTTCCCCACGAATAAGTTTTTTTGGAGCAATTGAATTTAGTGAGAGGATATTACTCATGCTCAAAATAGATAAGTGCTTTATTTAGGTCTAGTTAGAGACTGGCCCCAGCAAGTTCTGGTGTGGAATTTTTGGTGCCTACATTCCTGACGATAATTTGTTTGTTTTCGTCTACATCCACTTCTGCATTGTCACCATCTTTTATTCGACCAGAAAGGAATTCTTCTGCAAGACTGTCTTCAAGAAGTCTCATAACAGCTCGACGTAGAGGTCTTGCACCATAAGAAGGATTGTATCCTTCTTCTACAAGTCTTTCTTTGAATGCATTGGATACGGAGAGCGTAATTCCCTTTCCTTCGATTCTTTGGAATACTTCTTTTAACATTATCTCTGCAATATCTTTTACTTCGGCACGTGTTAGTTGGCGGAAAACTATTATCTCATCTAGACGATTAAGGAACTCCGGCCTGAAGTATTGCTTTAATTCTTCATTGACAAGAGATCTAATTCTATTGTATTGACTATCTTCTGCATTTTCTCCAGAAAACTCAAACCCCAGACCTCCGCCTCCTTTTTCTATCACTTTGGATCCAATATTAGAGGTCATTATTATTAATGTATTCTTGAAGTCCACTGTTCTTCCTTTTGAGTCTGTAAGTCGACCATCTTCTAATAGTTGTAGCAATAAATTGAATACATCTGGATGAGCCTTTTCTATTTCATCAAAAAGAACTACTGTATAAGGCCTTCTTCTGACTGCTTCAGTTAATTGACCTCCTTCATTAAAACCTACATATCCTGGAGGGGAGCCGATTAATTTACTAACTGTATGTCGCTCCATAAACTCTGACATATCTAGTCTGATCATTGCTTCTTCGCTTCCAAAGAAATAAGTAGCTAGAGCTTTTGTTAACTCGGTTTTTCCGACACCAGTAGGGCCAGAGAATATGAAACTAGCAATTGGTCTATTTGGGTTCTTAAGTCCTACTCTTGCTCTGCGTATTGCTTTTGATACTGCCTTTACCGCTTCATCTTGTCCAATTAATCTTTGATGCAGAGTATCTTCCATGTTCAAGAGTTTGACAGACTCACTTTCGGTTAATTTTTGAACAGGAACCCCTGTCCAGGATGCAACTATATGAGCAATATCTTCTTCGTCAACCTTTGGACTTGTGAGACTTTCTTTAATTGAATCAGTTAGTTCTTCTTTTCTTAACTCAACTTTATCAGGTGTTTTTTTGACTGCCGAATCTTTTTTAGAATCTACTTCTTCTTGTCGGTTATTTTGTAATAAGTTCCTTATTTTCTCCCTTAATGTTACTTCTTTCTCCCTTAATTCTCCTGCTTGGGTGAAGTTTTGATCTCTTACTGCTTCTTCTTTCTCCTTTTGAACTTTGCGCAATTCTTT
>QCFI01000041.1 GCA_003280295.1 Prochlorococcus sp. AG-363-C20
ACATATCACCTTGAAAAATCAGTTCTTAAAGACAAAACATGCCTATTGCTAATACTTATAGGTAGTTAAAGGAGTCAAAAAGTAGAGAAGAGGATGACACTAACAGTTTTGTGGCAGTACAAATGCACTATCGATAGTTGTCAAGGCTTTCAGTACAAGAAAAAACTCACTAGTATGTCTCAAATTTTTAGAATCACAATGAAAACAGTTCTTTCATTGGTTTTAGCTTTATCAGTTAGTGCCGGTCCGGCTTTGGCTTGGAGCGATGGTAATTGTCCGTTTTCCAAAAAAGATTCAAATCAGGAAGCATCCACTGAAAAAGTAGAGAACTCCGAATCTTCCAATTAACAAAAAATCAATTAAGCTCACTGGAATTTGATTTTTATTCAGTGGGCTTAGACCTTGTAGCAATCAGCTTTTCTTCAGTGCTAGCTCTAGGTGCTATCTGGCTGGTGAGCAGCTTCTTTGAAGAAGACGATGATGACCAAGACGGAGGTGGATTAGGTTCGCCTGTCTTCGAACCTGCTTATGCAGGCAACCCTGGCTGATCGAATTAAACCTGTCGAGGCAAGCGATAATTCAAAAGTCGTCCACAGTTCGCAAATCCCTCAAGCAATAACTGGCCCCAAGACTTACGAATTTCAGGCTGAGTCACAAGTTATATAAGTATCTTCTTTATACCTAGCTGTAGATTCAACTACTTAGAAACAACTTTATTTTTTCTGCTTATTTCCTGAAAGATTCTGCAATAGCATCTTTCCCTTTCTAGTCTATTAGCTCCTATTGCCATACAAATTGAAGAATCTGAGGTTATAAATTCAAAAGACAGACTTAAATTGTGCCTGTTTTTTCTTGAATGACCTATGACAAGGAATGAGAATTAGAAGGTCTTGAAACAGCAAAATTGTTTTTATGAAAAAGGTAACTTCAGAAGTTCTATAGCAACAATTACTAAAAAAGGATGTGAACGATAAAGAGAACCGTGAATAAAAAAGTGAGTGTGTTCTTTTTACCCGTGATGTCTTTGATTACTACCTCTTGCTGATCGACCAACTCGCAAGCAGAAGTAATCACCTCGTCCTGGATGTTTCGGTGATTCTCATTGGTTTGTAGAAATGCTTTTAATGCCAATGGTGAGCCAACTAGCTCAACGCTTTCGACTTGCATATTTTATTTGGGTATTCTTTACGAGGGCGCGTGGTTGATAGAAGCGTTTATATACATGCTAGGTAGTGAGATGCCTGATACGGTCTGAGTCTGCACAGGCCGTTTTTTATGCGCTGCTTACTTCTTGCCGTACTCGCTGTTCTTGCTTTACCTACGACTGTTAATGCAAATGTTGATCCAAAAGTTAATAAAATGTGCTTGAAGGCAGCTTTTATATAACTGGAAACATGAATTGAAGCTTCCTTTTGTTTGGCTTTATCCTCAACAGAAAGGAATTGAGGAACTGCTATAGATGACAATATCCCAATCACCATTACAACCACAATTAACTCAACAAGAGATGGAAGAGCTAGAAAAGAAAGCTAAAAAACTGGAAGACCAACAGAAAGCAAAACGCTTATACAACGCTTGCAATTACTGATGGAAGCACCTAAATGGAAACCAACTGAACAGGAGAGAGAGGTAATGGAAGCTGTTTGGATGCAAGTCAAAGGAGCATGCGAGAAACTAAAAGAAGAAACCAACGCTACTAATAAGCACGTCAAAAAGATGCTTCTTGAAATGGCTGATAGCTATTACACCTCAGAAGAATGAACCATCTAACTGCCACCTACATCGATTTCATCCAAACTATTGGTGTGATTGTGATCTTTGCTGTTGCAGCTTATGCCATCAAAGAGATGCTTCTACGTGTAGAGAAAGCACAGATCAAGATCGAAGAGTGAAATGGATTCACTTGATCCACTCAACCAACTCGCTGGAGGCAATTCTCCTTCCCCTCTTCTGTTGATCATGGGTTGCATTGGAGCATTCTTTGCAGGTGCCTTGATCACCTCGCTTTTAAGGGGAAGTGATGAACAGGGTTGGTTTAAGCAAAAAGAGAAAGATGAATGACTGATTTGGATAGAAACGACGATGACGACTCCTATGACGAAGTGGAGGAACACCTCAAGGAACGCGATCCAGATGAAGAAGATCGTGCTTACTTTCCACCTGAAGAGTCACAACCTCCGCATTACTGAAGTGACATGAAGGCTCATGCTCTATTCCTGCTGCTCTTCTTGGGTCTAGCTGCCCCTGCCATAGCTGAACCCACCATCATCATTCGCAATTGCTATGACGGCGATACCTGCACGAGTTCCACAGGAGAAAAGATCAGATTGGCTTGTATCGACACTCCAGAACTACGTGGCAGCAGAGCCAATCCCATTCAAGCCAAAGCAGCCAGAGACTATCTCAATGGTTTAGTAGCTGGAGAAAAAGTATCTATTAGGCGAATAACAAAGGACAGATATGGCAGAACTGTTGCTGAGATTTCACAGGATGGCATGAATATCCAACAAAGATTGGTTGAAAAGGGATTAGCTCGCGTCTACAAAAGGTACGCAGATCAATGCCCTTGGAGTCGATGAGCAAGCAGGCATTGAAAGTAAAAATCAATGAGTTAGCTGATAACAAAGTTGCTGTCGATATTGAAGTGCCAGCAAATCGCTGCAAAGCAAGTTATGAAGCCGCTTTAGCCCGCATGGGTAGCTCTATAAGGCTTCCAGGTTTTCGTCCAGGGAAAGTCCCTAAGCCAGTCATTATTCAACAGATCGGCATTGCACGAATAAAAGCTTCGGCTTTAGAGAAACTCATTGATCAAGTATGGAAAGAAGCCATTGCTCAAGAATCAATCGAACCAATCTCAGAAGCTCAATTAAAAGAAGAACTCCAATCACTAGTTGATCGCTTCAACCCTAATGAAAACGTCTTGTTCACTCTCGAAACAGAAGTGGCTGCAGTAAAGAACGAGATCGACTAAAAAAGAAAACTTAGATCCAGATTTGAGTACAAGAAGGCCCTCAGGACTATATGGAGCAACTATAAGCATGCTTCATGTCTAGAGGTAGATCATTTTTTGTCCAAGGTATGTGAAGGATATCTAACGTTGCCCAGTAAATAAATTCACGCCATTGTGATAGCCCAAAGACAGTACACAAATAAAAAGTCTTCTTAGAACAGCCCCACAGCTATTAATAGCTCTCGTTTTTGCTGGAATAGCCTTAGAACTCGGTCCAATCTCGCGAAATGCAGAAATTAAATATCAATGCTCAAAGGCAAACTACCAATACCAAAAAGATATTATTTTTTCTTCAAAGAGATATTCATTAATCATTTTCCCAGAGTTTCATTTTAAAAGTTTAATGAGGTTGACAAAAACGTAGATCATTATTTGTTTAATATACTTAAAGTTAGATTTAGGAAATATAAAAGCTCTATAAAACATTCAATAGCCGAACAAACTATTAATTATTGATGGAGCAGGAGTAAGTTTTTCTGAAAGTTTTAATTCATTAAGTAGGCATTTAGAATAGTGATTCGACCTAGATATAAAAGGGAAAAAAGCTAGTATTTACAAAGCGAGAGAAGCGAGCGTATTGATACTAAGGTGATGATGATGAGCGGAAGCGAATCATCCACCTTATTGATCAATTCTAATTATCCTGATTTAAAGAACTGGTGATAGCTCATAAGATCGACGAAGTCGAAGTATGAGCCTGCACCAGGTACCTATATACAGCTAAAGACAGAAGAATAAGAACAATTAATTCAAACCACTATCATCATTAAAGAGTCATGAATAACAAAAAGATTGACAAGGTTAAGCAGTCATCATCGAATTCATCCCTAAACGCTGTAACTCTTGCAGCAGACCTAAGGGACTCATTCATCAGAGAGGCCAAAGCCGCTTCTATGGGTATATCTCGCCGACAATACGAGACTATCCTTAGACAAATCGGCGTCGACTACCGCTAAAAATTGTTTTAAACGAATGCTTGAGAAGGTTTCTAAAGATGATTGGCAATATCTCGTGCCTTTCTTAGTTTGCTCAATTTGCTTTGTAGCAACAGACTTATTTGGACTCATCGAGAAGTCAAGACTTGCCTATTGGTCTGGAGGCCTACTCGTTGAGCCATACAGAATCGTTACGACGCACTTCATTCACGGTGATGCCAAACATCTACTCGCAAATATCTTCGGAATTGTTGTAGCAAGATATTGTCTTAAAGGCCTAAGGCTAAAGGGGAACTTCTTTTTCCTTTTACTTGTCGCCTTCTTAATACCACTGCAAACACTGATCTTTTGGTTGGTTGACATTTTCTTTTTTAGGAACCCAATGTCTTTGGCCGTTGGATTTAGCGGAATTATCTACGGAGTGGACGCATTTATTTTGCTCGCATCAATTTACGGAAAACAGCGTTTTGCAGGCCTAGATATACAACTCAAAAAAGACAAGCAGATACGTCAGACCATGGTTGTTCTAACAAGTATCGGAATTGCATGGTCTCTTCTACCTGGAATAAGCCTGCTTGGACATTTAGCAGGTTTTAGTGCAGGAGCACTTTTATTTCTGCTGTAGGACAAAGACCAAAAACGGCCACATAAGGAATTAAAAGACAGCGTTATCGGTTACTTCCCCTGGGACTAACCATCCTTTGATGAGTATTTATACTCACCCATTAATATTTCCCGTCTCATCTGTCTATTTTTCAAGGTGCACTGCTCCACCTCCTAGCCGTAGTGACTGAGCAGTTGTAGCGATTGGCAATTTCTTGCCAGGTATAGCCCCACTTACGAAGCTTTTGGATACGGGTATGTCTACTCTCACAAGCCCACCACAAAATGAAGTGAGGCAGTAACAGCAGAACAAGCACCCATGCCAAAAAGCATGTGATGTTCATTGGTTTTAGAAAAATTGATTAGGGTCGGTGGTGTCTCAAAGACATCGCTTCCGACTTCACAACTCTAGAGGTTTCTTTTATGGCTAAAAGCAATTGGCTCAAAGGTTTGAAATTAAATATCCATGCTCCAGGTACTGGATTTGCATTGATGGTCTTAGCACTTACTCAGATACCAGTAGCAATCAAAACGTCTGCTGAGATCTATTGCATGGAGAAAGTGGGAGCCCAAACAGGTTCATTCGTTGCGGCAGTTAAGGAATGCAATGGGTAGGTAGCTAGACCTCTAGAAAGATCGATTAGGACGGAAGAAAATTTTGCAGATTTCTTTGAGCAGGTTTTATACGCCTTGCAAATTGCGTTTACCCCCAGTACCCGCTTACAAAATCATCCTTCTAATTCTTTCTGACACGAGATCCCTACGGTTACCCCCTGAGACTAACCATACTTCGTTAAGTATTTATACTTAGTCATTAGTATTTCCTCTTCTAATCTGTCTAATTTTCTAGCCATCAAGAAAGGAAAGGGTCTTCCTCATCAGTATCTCTTTCAGGAAAGCCACCTGCGAGTTCACTCAGGTCGACATCAGATATCACCTCAACATCTAATTGTTCATGTCCTAGTAAAGACTTCAGGGCGTGCCACTCGCACACACGCTGATAGTACAAATTGATCAGTGCAGAATACAGCTGCTCCCGAGTCATTTTTTGCGCTGAGAGCTCTGCCTTCCTTATAGAGAATTTCAGCTCCAAAGGCAGTTCACAATCTAGTGAATCGCTCTGAAGCTCTTCAAATTCAGTCTCATCAAAATTGTAAGTCATTTTTAATTAGAGATTAGAAAGTTTCTTCTTGATCTAGATCTTGTTCTTCGTCCTCCAAAATATTGATCAAGTTATCCAATTGATCCTTTGTAGGAACATCTAAATCCAATTGATCTTCTTTAGAAGATAGGTGTGGTTGATCTACTGGGTATGCAAAAGGATCGGAAACGAATGGAAGTTCATCTACCTTTTTTGTTGAGACCAATGCAAGTGCAACATTAAATATTGCTGAGCTCACAGCTGGGCCTTGCTGAGCCAGTCCTAACATCAATCCAATTTCTTCGGATCCCCAGCAAAACTCAACATTCAATCCTCTTATAAAGGGCAACATATGGTTGGGAAACTTATTTTTATGTGATCTCAGCCGAATAAGTCCAAGGGATTCATGTTCCACTTGCACAAGAACAAAGTCACCCTCACAATCGCGGCTTCGGCAAATAAGTTTCTGAAGAATTCCTTTTGTAAGATACATAATTAGTCTTGTTCAATTAGTTAAAGAATTGTTCTCAAGTAGGCATTTAGTTAACAATGTCATTGCATATGATTAACAAAGAAAAAAAACCAGTAAGTACAACTTTGTGCTTACTGGCAAGGGTGTTCTAACTAAAGCCAATCGACAGTTACGGCTGAAGTTTCTGCCAAAACGACATCTGGACAGCAATCTCGAAACACGCAAAAACGGCAGTCCTGCATACTCGGGGTTGTTTGAGGACTCTCTCCAACTGCTATGCAAAGCAAATCGGCAACTTGTTGCTTGAATTGAGAATTTGCCTCTTCTGCAGGGATTTCGACTATTTCATTTGTAGAGCTGTAGTAGATAACTCCCGAAGGCGGCTTTGTGATATTGCGAAATTCGGGAAGGTGCGGCGCCAGGGCCATATACAAAAGAACTTGGGCTCGATGGCTGGGTCGAGGTTTACCAGTTTTAACATCAGCAATCGTGGCAGGTTGATCTGAAGTTTCACCAACAACTAAGTCCATCTGGCCGGACAATGAAACACCTGTAGGGCTGGCAGTTTTGAAACTGTTTTGTTGTTCAAGAGTTACCAGTCGACCTTGCGATTCGTAAAAAGAAGCAAGGGACTGAACCCCTCTTTCATGCTCAGTTGCCCAGCTCTCAGGAATCGAATCCTTAGAGAAATAAAAGTTGGCCCTGGCGTGTAATGCCTTGTGACAACGGCTATTACCAGAAAGGTAAGGGGCTAACCAACTGGGGTGGGCATAAGTACCGCCTCTTGGTCGGAGGCTCGCGCCAGCAAAAGGGGACGATTGCATTAGCTTTTCCATAAATAAAGTGCTTGCTGCAAGCACTATATACATGGCAAGAGCATTTGACAATATTGTATGCATTTTGCTATTTCACACGCTTGCTAGATGCGTTTCCAAAGCACAATGATTCGGTACTGGAAAGACCTCGTTGCTAAAAAAGCAACTGGCTCGCCAGCAGGGCATCAAACAACGGAGAAAGAATGTATCTTGATCAAAAGCAACATCAAAACCCGATTCGAGAATTGGATCACATTTGTAGCGACGCAATCCAAATAACTGATAAAAGTCTTGTTATAGCTCTTCAAAAATTCAGCGATTGTCTAAAGGTTATTACTTTATATACAAAAATAATCACTAATTGAACATGAAGCGAGAAGAAATCAAGCAACAGTTAGCAAGCCTCGAAGAGAAGTTAAGTTTGCAGAAATGGTCATCGGCAGAAATTTATACTGGCTTAGTAGATATGCTTCTATGGGCTAAATTTCTTCCCAAAGGTAACAAGGATATTATTGGTTACTTTGATTTCAACCAAGCAGTTAACAATGAAGATGATTGGAAGAAAATACTAGAAGTCATCCAAAAGAAATCTAAGATCAACGAATGGATCATCTACGATGAAGTTCCCTTTACTGATAAAGATTTTGCCAATTCTGGAGGCGTTGAGGTTTTACGAGAAGCTGCATTATCTATATGCAGACTAATTCAAGAAGGAAGTCAAGAAAAGATAGCTATATTTTTAGAGGAAATAATATTATTCTTCTCTAAACCTTTATTCAAAAAAAATAAACTCAACCCAGGATTTATGTCGGCAAAGATCATTCAGAGGCTTCAAGTAAGTAAAGGTGATACAAAGCCAATAGGGATATTTCATGATGCTATAAATGAATATATGCCAATACTTGGCAAAAAAAACTCACTACGCATTGACTCGGAGGCAAATGAAGTGGAATTCATATTTGCCATTAAACTAATGAGTTTATACCCAGACAAAAATATTAAATATAGCGATTTAATAAACCCAGAAAAGGAAGAATGGAGATCTTTATATGTTTCAAATCAAAGTCATAGATGTTTTGATGTAGAAAAATTAAAAAAAGAAGATCCTAGCTATGATTATGAAGAGAGTTTTCTATCAAACTATGGTGAGTTTCCAAAAGATATTGAAGATGCTGAAGCACAGATAATCCACTTAGCATTTCAAGCCACAAAAGATACAGCATATGTTCTAACCTCAAG
>QCFI01000042.1 GCA_003280295.1 Prochlorococcus sp. AG-363-C20
TGATTACCGACCAGGAATTGCTTAATTCCACAAAGACATGTCTGATTGACCTGTTGATCGTTGCATCCAAGCAATTTTCCAAGAACCATCAACCCTCTTAAAGATTGACGTTACTGTTGGAAGGTCATTATTTAGAGTTCCTTTATAAGTAAATTTTGAACCCATAGTGAATACACATATAGCGACGTCATCACACAAGAAATCAAATTTATGAACCTTAGTGATTTCAACGGTTTCTAATACGAGATCCCCCGAGGACCACATCTCTGCAAAACCTTTTGCATTTATAGGGTTTCCACTTGGACGAATAAATAAAAAATCTGAAGTTGTGTTGTCGATCAAGAAAGAACCCATCCGATCTTTAGATGCGAACTCCTCAAGGATTGAAAGGATTTGATCTTTATCAGCCATTGGGTTATTGAAATCAAAAAAGATACTAGGCAGGTTGAGGGGTAGCGCTTTTTCTGATGAGTCGAGAGACACTGCCCCTGAAGTGATCTAATCAACCATCAATCCATTGAGTGATTGTTGTTTGGTCATAGATATGACCACTGGACTCGATCATTCCTTTTGCCTCTGGATCATTCCACATGCCCATAGCAACACCCTCTTCCGCTTGAAAAACAACAATTGCTCTTGAGGAATCGACTTTATTTAAACCTCGATATAGAGAAGTGATTCCGCCAGCTTTCAACATTGCTTTATTTTCATCACTGTCATAGACTGCAGCCCACTCCTGATAACTTTTACTGATCTTGAAATCAAAAACGGTAGTTTCGAGAGTCATGAAAAAAGTTTAATAAGGAATAAAAAGAGAATGATGGAGCAAGAAAGCTCCCCCACAAGCTGTGTAGATACAAGAAAACCCGCCGAAGGCGGGCTCTTGGAGATCTTGAGCAAGTGTGTCCTTGTTTCCACTGCTCGGAGGATCTCACCTCCTCACTGGAGGTATTTTTACCTAAATGGTTGGTTTTAGCAAGTCCTGCAGCCAATAAAAAAGACCCTTGCGAAACGCGCGGGCCTGGGTGATGGGGATACATATTCTGCCACGGCTGCGCAACCCCACATCTAGTGCTTACTACTAATGAAGAATCCCTTGACATGCTGTATGGTCAGTATAAAGGCCGGGTGTTGGGAATCAAAAGGTCTTAATAAGAGAGCCTCTTTTCTGCATGGGGTTTTTTTATTGAGTATTAATTAAAAACTTGTCTGCAAAGGTCATGATGGAGATATGAGATTCAATCAGATTTATGGGAGAAGCTAAACGGCGAAAAGAGCAAGGCCTCCCGCCTAAGCAAAAGAAAAAGGAAAAAAGAGAAGAGAAGTCAAACTCCTTCAATTCATTATTCAAAGGTCCCAGGCTCGGCTTATATCTAGGCGCTGCTTTTGTGATTTATCTGATTTATGACGTGATTCATTACTACACTCGTGGCTAATTATTGCTTGCGAATTTAACGATAGAAAGAACAGCGATCAATATGATTCCAAAAGTCCAAATTGAACCACTCCTATCCGTTAGCCTTTCCATCCACAAAGGAAGTCCTTGGTTCTCGCTGATGAGGATATAGGCCAGTCCTAAAACAACAAGAGGAATACCTATGGCAAGTAGAAATTCCATTTAATTTTTTTGGACCAACGATCGCATTATTACTTGCTTGGAGCAGTACAGCATAAAGTCAATTATTGATGAGTGAATTGGGCAACTAGCCTTTTTATCCAACGCCTTTTCTCTTCCTTGCAGCGGCATCATTATCCAAGGTGGTTTTAACAAGATCTTGGAATCCACCACCAGCGGAGGCGATGACAAAAGTAATTAAAAAAGCAAGTCCAGCAAATATTGCTACTCCTAGTTCCAGGGGAGTAATCATTCCAGAAACGGCAAATAGAGTCATTTAAGAACCTTTGGATTTTTATCGATGTCCTTACGGGTAAAAAGAACACACTCACTTTTTTTCTAACCGCTCTATTTATCATTCACATCCTGTTTTGAACCTTGAAAACTGAATAGCTATCCATCCCCGGCAACCAATTTGAA
The DNA here is from genome assembly GCA_003280295.1 of Prochlorococcus sp. AG-363-C20. Lineage (GTDB taxonomy): Bacteria > Cyanobacteriota > Cyanobacteriia > PCC-6307 > Cyanobiaceae > AG-363-K07. The sequence goes on from QCFI01000042.1 coordinate 2,036, forward strand.
CCTTGAACTGAATCATCAGGGCAGGGGTGGTTACCTGTAGGACCTGCAAACAGGTCTTTTCCTGTAAACAGGTGACTTGCAAATGTCTTCTAGTTCTTTGGTCGTTTTCTTTAACCAGTCATTGATTGGTGGATTGTCATAGGGGTTCAGCCCTTTATCCCTACCATGGGTTTCTTGAGGACCTTGGCTGGCTGGAAGTCTGTAGTTAGGAATTGGTACTGATTCTTGTCTCTTCCAGCGAATAAAAGCCTTAATAAATTCTCTGTGGGCCTTTTGGTTTTTAAAGAGAAATAGAGCTTCTCTCCTTTGACCAGTCTTTGAGATATAGGAAATATAGTTGTAATAATCAGGCTCACTAAACCCACCTACTCCTTCTTTCTCAAATCTATATCCAAGCAATTGATCTATCTGAATCCCACCTTGCCCCTCTACCCACATTGCTGGGCCTTGAAAACGAACACGACATTCATTTTCTAGTTTTCTACACCAAGCATCGTGATAACTTTTTGGCCCATCGCTAAACATTCCGACAGGAAAATCAGCATCTCCAAAATCAGCTTTTGCAGGAGAAGCAATTGAAATTAATAAGGCTAAGAAAAGGATTCGGAATAGTTTGTTCATTCCCTATCCTTCTATACACACATACGTCATCTTTTCAAAGTTATATCTACCTGGGAAGGCTCTGGGTGAGGCCACCCATTGAGCGCCCATTAACTCACATTGATCCATATCCCTCATTTCGATCTTTTCAAGTCCAGCTGTATTCGCATAACTCCAGCCTCCTCCCTTAATAATTAACCAAACTTTGCCTGCGGCATTTCCTTTACTACTTCGCCCTATATCTTTTAATGCCTCTGATCTGGCAGCTTTTACTTCTCTTAGAGCATTAACCCTATCTGTTTTTATTTCATTCAAGCTATTAGACCTGACTGAGTTTAATTCTTTCAAAACTTCTGCTCTAACTGCTTTTACCTCAGCCAAGGCATCTTTTCGAGCATTCTTCAGCAGCAGCATTGTTTTAGCTAATTGATCTTCAGCTGTGTTGCCCTTCTTCAGTGCTATTTGGACAACTGAGCCGGCGGCAGCAAGGATCCCAACAGTACTTAGAGCTGCTAGGGCTTTATAAAAAACGTTGTTGACCATTGAGTTTGTCTCAAGCCCTTATCCCTTTCTAGCTGTTCTAGGTCCACAAAACATCAATCACAGGACTTGTCTCACCTTCTAATGATTCGAGTGCTTCTCTAATTTTCTTGAGTTGCTCTCGATTCTCTTTCTCTAAAACACCACCCTTCTGTAAGTATTCCCTTATCTATATCTATTTGCTTGCTAGATTTTTGCTAAAATAGATTTAGGGAGATTGCTCAGATCCATTGGGGTCATTGGTTTATAACTTTTCATTAGCTAGTAGTTAATTTTAGTTATATCAAGGGATTTGGCGAAAATGGTCGTTTTGGGTGAAGTTTGGGTAAACCCTCTGCCTCAGGGTTTTTATTGATTCCATTCTGTCTTAGACAATCAGACTGTGAAATTAACTTCAATCACTGATTGAAGACTTGTTTTGACGTTGTTGTTTTAAAGCACCTCGGTGCTTCTTGGAATCAACTCGTCGCTGCTGCGATGCTCGGGTAGGTTTGGTGGCTTTTCGGGTCTTTGGTGGTGGCTTTAATCCTTCACGTAAAAGGTCTGTCATGCGCGCAGAAGCAAGCTGTCGATTTTGATATTGAGAGCGTTCTTCAGCCGCGACTACTCTGAGGCAACCACTACCTAAACGACTCTGATACATTTCCAGCAGTCTTTGTTTCTGAAAAGGAAGAAGCACGGAGGAGCCTTTTATATCGAAAATAAGTTCAACTCGACTATCTGTTTTATTGACGTTTTGTCCGCCAGGTCCTGATGCTTTTGAAAAACGCCATTGCAATTCGCTTACAGGAATAACTAAACTAGAGCTGATAGTTAAATTCATTTATCTAGACGTCAATTTTCGCATTCATTTGTATCCGTTATAAAGACGTCCTCTTGTATATATTAACCTGGTACATTCGACATAAAGTGAGAAATTAAGTATAAAACTTTACCCACAAGCAATGACTAGATATAAAGGCCATAAACCAATAGCAAGAAAAATTACAAGGCTTAAACCTTTTTCTAAAAATAGTTAAAGGCTAGCTCATTTATCTAACTCTGAAGACATAAATTTATACCTTTTTTGAATACACATTATAAAAGACTCTCTTAAAACAAAGAAAAATTAAATTTAACAATTTACGAATGGAACAGCTCTACCCAACCTTTTAATATGTGAAACAACCTTTTTAACTCCTGTTTGAGGGTTATAACAGCCTGAAACCCCATACCCTGTGCTTTCATAAACAGGTACAGGTAAAGCCCTGAAGGTAAGGTTATCTCCTCTTCTTCGCATATAAATATCAAAAAAACCATCCACGGTTGTCCAGCTAATTGATGTTATCGTAGAGTAATCCCTAGGAGGATTAGATTTGCAATATTTAGGATAATCTTTTCTGCAAGACATTACAGTTATATACAAGCCAAGATCCCTAGTATGTTTTGGTAATTCACTATATTCAGTGTAATAAGCTTGAGCAGCCTTTAAATAAGTATCTATAAGAAGTGCAGGCTCTTTTTGTCTAGCCTTATCACTTATAGATAAAAATTGAGGGATAGCAATTGATGAAAGAATTCCTATCACCATTACAACAACAATAAGCTCCACTAAGCTAAATCCATCTTCTTTTTGACTCTTGTAAATTCCTTTTATATGAGCTTGAACAGGAGAAGTAAGCGCAAGTATTAACGGTGCAAGTAGTAAACGGCGCATAAAATCAGCTGCTCGATAGCCCAGTGATTGGTGTTCCATCGACATAACCAGTTTTTTTCAAATTAATAAACATCACCGGAATTGTCCCGCAAGGACGAGGTGATTACTTCTGCTTGTAAGGAATTACATTCCTTCATTTAGAACCTTAAAAGTGTGAACGTATTTTGCAAATTCCTTGCAATCGCTTCCCCTCACTCAAATGCACTTGTTCATTAGCCAGTAGCTAGGTTCCTGTTTTGCCATGGGATCTCAGCGAAAATGGGTGGTTTGAATAGAGTTTGGATAGACCCTCGATCTCAGGGATTTTCTCTGATTCTCTCTACTTATTATCTGTAAGACCTGCAAATAGACCACAAGCTCCAACTCCACCGCCCCGAGAAAGAAATGAAACGTGATAAGCCAAGCTAATCAATGAGGGAGAAAAGATTAATCAAAGTCGTAGGGATATTTACCCACGCCTCCTTTATTTTCCTTTTATATTTGAAGAGTTAGTTTCAACCACCCAACTACTCGCATGACTCCTGAAGCAGAAAAATTCAATGGCTGGGCCGCAATGATCGGCTTTGTAGCAGCACTTGGCTCTTACGCAACAACTGGACAGATGATTCCAGGTATTTTCTAAATGGAATTAAATCCATTCAAGCCTTATCTCCAACGTCTTCAAAAATTCTTTGTTAGATAAAGGTTAAGCAATTATCCCAAAATTGATCCTTGTCGGTCTGGGCAGGGGTCTTTTTTTTGAGTTTCCACTAAGAACAGCACATATCTTCGTAGATCTCTCTCTAGTAATTCATAGGCATCGTCTCTATTTATGAGGCACCTCATTCAGGCTTTAACCCTGCCTTCTATGTATTTGTCCGAACAGCTTCTCTATACGTAGTTGAACCGCATACATTTAAGTTCGATCAAAGAAAAATCTATTACCAGACCTTTTATTCATTATTGGAAGTCACTCCTGATTTCTGTAAGAGTTTTGCCATATATATCGACCATCATTTTTCTCTGACTCAACAGCAATGCAATTACAAGCGATATTCCAGAGAGCCTTATGTATTGGGACTGGGTTGAAAAGATAGGTCTTAGGAAAAGCTTTTTTAATTGCAATAGTTGCTTCTCTCGCGTGGTAATGAGGAATTGTTGGAAAAATGTGGTGAATTACGTGACTTGAGCCAATTTGATGATGTAGGAAATTCAAAAGCTTTCCATAGGGCCGATCAATTGAAAGGAATGCACCTCTTATAAAAGAAAATTCTGCGTTGGAGAGGTGGGGAACATCTGTATCCGTATGGTGAAGCCAGGTGTATATAACTAGCCAGCAATTGACTACTAATAATGGACCTAAATACATTGCTATCAAAGGAGTTATCCCAAACTTAATCCCCGATATAAAAAGTCCTGCTAATACCAAAGCTATCCCAAGATCTGAGATCCAAACCTTGTTTACCCAATTGGGAGGCCACAGCTTTGTAGAGAAGGGTTCCCTTGGCCAAAAGTGGTTCGAAATCCCGTATTTAGGTCCCCCTGTGCTTCCAGTCAACAAATATGCAGGCCAACCAAAGCAAAGGTGCAATAGAAGTTGCATGAGTCCGTATCTACTTTTTCCTAGAGCACTTGAGAGATCCAATTCGTTCTCTCCTCCGACTTTTTCGCTAATTCCATTCCCACCGACCACTAATGGCACGTGAGTCTCGCCATCAGTTATGTGATTAGTAAAACGATGGTGAATGGAATGTGTCCGTTGCCAAGAAAAGTATGGAACGAGTAAGAACGAGTGCAGCAGATAACCAATCACTGTTTGCAAAGTCCGGTTATCAGAGAAGGCTCCATGCCCACATTCGTGAGCGATAACCCAGAAGCCCATTGCGGTAGTTCCTGAAATAAAGGCATAGAGAATCCAAACAGGAATCATTGCTTGTGTGAAAGGAATGGCTAGTCCTATCGCGACAATTACTGTCTGAATTGCGACTGTTTGCAAAAGGTAGGCCAAGGAAGTTGATGTCTTACGTGCGAAACAGTGGTTAGGAACAACTTCCGTAAGGGCTTTTATGCTTGGGATATCACTCATCCTTATTTCAAGAGCCTTTCCCTTGAGGCCAGAAAAGCGAATATTCCTAGAAATTTTTTTGTTTGGGATAGATGGTTGTGTGTTATCCAAGCTGGTCAATTGTTTAGTTAATCAAAAGGGTCTTCTCTCAAAGGAGGTTAAGAACCCTTCACTTAAAAACAAAATTATTAGTAGATGGGGCTTTGCCTACTATTTGTTTTGAGAGCAGGATCCAGAGACCTAAAAATAGCTTGCTGGAATTTTGTTGAAATTAGAGCAAGTTTCCTCTATGACCATTTCTCTAGTTTGGATAAAGTTGGATAGAAATTCCTGATTCGCTGAGATCGCTTGGTATCACCTAAAGGGAACTTTTCATTAGCCAGTAGTTAATTTCAGTCATATCAAGGAATTTGGGCAAAATGGACGGTTTGGGTAAAGTTTGGGTAAAACCTCACTATTACGAACCAACTGACACCATTGACACACTAGATTTGAACTTCTTCTCAAATGTGGTGGAAGGGTTAGTCGAAAGTTTGGCGAAGGTTTGCAATGAGCTGAGCAACCATCATTGACCTAGATACGTCCGTTTCTTCTAGGTCTTGCATTAATAACTCATAAGCACTAGCAGTGATTCTCCTAGCTTGACGTCTGCTGAGTGCATACGTTTCGGCCACATGGGCCGTTACCACTGTTGCTCCATTTCCTTGAGCAAGCATGGAAGCAGCTTCTCCAATGCGTCGTTCTAATTCCGCTTTTGTTGCTCTAGACATGCCACTCAAATCGGGCAAAACCTAGTGCTCCAGGCACTTCTGTTCTATCAATGGATTTCAGCATTTGTTGGCGCTTTGTTGGCTCTTGTGGGCCAACAAATTTCTCGCATGATTACTTGCTAGCCAAAAGCCTTGCAAATAAAGCACTCTCCTAGTCGGGGCGACAGGATTCGAACCTGCGACCTAGTGCTCCCAA
>QCFI01000043.1 GCA_003280295.1 Prochlorococcus sp. AG-363-C20
AAAAGGTCTCAGTGGATGAGGCAGTGGAACGCATCAAGCAAACACGGTCTAAAACGCCTAAAGCAGCAAGAAGAGCGAATCCAAAACTCCTCATCACTGCATGGGAGAGCTATGAGAACTACAAAGTCAACGTCAGTGGGGATGTCTCTGTCAAAACATGGCAAATCGAATATGGAAAGACCTTCCGCAGACTGAAGGAAGTAGCAGCATCTAATGCCAATGACTTGTTGATTGAGATTGGCAAACAATACGAACCAGGAACTAGAAGTAGGCAGATCAGAGTGCAACATATAGCGGCTTTTTTGAGGTGGGCTACCTCTGGATCCTCAGGTCATTTCTTACCTGCTGATAACTGGACTCCACCACCTAAAAATGCCCTGGGAGACTATGTGGGACGTAAGTCTGCCAAGAAGCAACAAGAGTCCTCTAATCCGACTGTGGTTTTAGAAGATGATGTTCTGATGGAGCTCCTCAACTCATTACCAATTGATATTGATAAAGCTGAGAAGAAACACCGCCTAAGAGATCGTGCGATGGAGTGGGATTTCGCTCTTAGGTTGGCAATTGCTTATGGTTTGCGACCCATCGAAGTGAGTCACGACTATTTAGAGGCCAAAAAGAATGGAAAAGAATATTTGTTCTGTACTTACTGCAAGAAAGCTGGTGGAGGCATTACTAGACCCAGAAGATTGTGGCCATTGCATCCTGAGTGGGAGGAGAAGTGGAAACTCGTTCAAAGAATCAAACGCAAAGACCCTCTTCCTCGTATGAAAGCAGGTGCAGGTGATGCGTTTAAAAATTACCTGCGCTTTAACGCAGTCTGGAGAAGACTAAAAGCTGAAACCGGAGCGGTGCCCTACAGCTTTCGGCATTCCTATAGCAAACGAGGGCATCAGGTCTACAAACTCTCTGATACGGAGATGGCTGCATTTATGGGGCACACCGTTCAAGTGCATAACGCTGCGTATGCCCAATGGAGTAGTGAATCAATGCTGGAAGATTCAATGCAAAGGGGTATTCGATATAGAGATGTCACGTCGTCAGGAAAGAAAGAGCAGCAGTGAAGTGGAAGAAGAGAAAGCACTTCGCGCCTAATTTTCGAAGTTATTTGTGACTCTTTTCATTGCCAAAACAGCATGCCACTGTTTCCACTTATTAAAAGCCAACTCACTACTACTTTTTTGCTTAAAGAACCATCCCCATGCTTCTAAACTTAAGCAGTAAGTAACAAATACCAGCAAAAAAGTTCCTACTTTGCTGGCCAGTAAGAAGGAGGTAGTGAAACAAATCACAATCGCAATATAACGGATCTTCTTTCTATTTCGACATTTAGTTTTATAGAAATTTATCCAAGCCTCGACATCAGTTACATCAGATAAGTCACAAGGATCTGCTGATACAAAAGCACGACGATATTTTCTAAGAACATTAAAAGATGTCTTACTATTTTTTTTTAGCCAAGTGCGGAAATCCTGGCGGCATATTATGTCAAAAAAAGGTGATGGTGTGAAATAATGCAATTCATCTTTTTGTATTGAATAATATTTAGTTCTCATCTGTAGCGGCAATTTGGGTGATTTCTATTCAACCTATATGGGGTTGAAATATTCAGACCTCAGCTGAGTATAGTTCAATCGTTCGAGGATTTTTTCATCTCAGTGGGGTCAATATTCCCATTTCCACCCCCCAGGTGGTGGGGGGGGAGTTATGTAGCAGTGGCAGCACCCATAAGTACATGTTCGGCACCCTTTAATACATGGTTCAAAAGGGGGGCGGTTTTTTAGTTGTGGGCTATATATCTTCTTAGAATTAGAATTTCTGGATTGATCTAGATTAGGCGAAATTGATTCTTTCTTAACAGCACAACTGCTAAGAAGAACCAACAGAATTGGTGAAAGTAATAACAATTTCATTAGTAGGCCTCTTTAAAATAATTGATTGGATAATAAGAGGAAGTAAACTTTGTTTTTGTGCGGTTAACTAATGAGGACTATCTCATCAGTTTAAACACTCTTTTTAGGCCAAGAATAATAATTTCCACAATGCCTACTGTTACTGAGATCAAGCTAAGTGCTATGCCTACAAATATCAATACAGGTTTATAGATTTCGTGAAGGTCGTCTTGGATCTTTTCTATAGTTAAAAGGTCCTCATCCCCATAGAATCTTTTAAGTTTGTCTATATCAATTCCTTGTTTTCCTGGACCAGGTTTCCAGTTAAGAATGCGATCCTGATTGAGATTATGATAAGAGCTAGGGCTAGATATAAAACAGGGTAGTGGCACGATTGCTGATGTACCTTCTATTTTGGGAATATGAGTAGTCATATTCATTCTGCTAAATGCTTTACGTGAAACAGAGCATTGTATTTTCCAAGAGGAATCATCTTGATTTATCTTATAACAACTAATAGGGAAAGGACCACTATCTCCCCAAGAACGGGCGTACCAGCAAAAGTCAGGACGAGTTTGATTACTAACGTTCCATTTAATATGTTCCCAGTAATACATGCCGTTATATGTTCCACCACCAATTCCTCTATCAAATGGACGTGGGTTAGGAATAAAGCTAAAAGCCCAAGCGAACACAATGCTCAAAGGCAAACTACCAATACCAAAAAGATATAATTTTTTCTTCAAAGAGATATTCATTACTCATTTTCCCAGAGTTTCATTTTAAAAGGTTAATGCGATTGACAAAATCAGATAAGATTCTGAATTGATTTTCAATCAGAGAATATCGATAATTCAAGGCGATCCTTTGAACCCTAGACAAGTCCTAAGAGAGCTCTTCTCATTCGGGCTTAGTTCAGCGACAATTAAAACAACTAAAACCTCGAGATTCAAGGTTTACTCAAACTTTACGCAAACTGCCCATTGTCGCCAATATCCCTTGATATGACTGAAATTAACTACTGGCTAATGGAAAGCGAGCCTGGCGTTGACACCTCAAAAAGCTAGTTATACCAATTGATCTAGCCATTGTGATGCAGGTAGCTCGAATGAAATAAATCAATTACTTATCGCTTACAGGTATGAACCATTTGAGCGACAACAGAGTTCTTATAACTATCAAAGTTTTCGCCCCTTTAATTAATAGTTAAAACGCCATCCACCCATTCCATCTGGCCTCTGTCTCAAACCATTGTTATATCGATAGCCACCCATTCCGTCGTTTCTCATTCTTAATCCGTTAATAAAACGCCATCCACCCATTCCATCTGGCCTCTGTCTCAAACCATTGTTATATCGATAGCCACCCATTCCGTCGTTTCTCATTCTTAATCCGTTATTAAAACGCCATCCACCCATTCCATCTGGCCTCTGTCTCAAACCATTGTTATATCGATAGCCACCCATCCCATCATTTCTTATTGTTAATCCATTACTACATCTATACCCCCCCAAAAGATCTGATCTGCAGTTGGTTTGAGCAAAAGAGGGTGCAGTGGAAAAGGCAACTGCAAACAGTAAAGATGCGCTTAAAAGAGAAAAGTGTGATCTAGATTTCATGTTTAAACCCTTTTATGAGAAATCTTTAAAAGAGTTTTTAACCTCTAAAAATATGAACGCCTTGTCCGGCGATTGTCTCTGTAATAACCCCTATTTGGGGAATATCTAGAACCACCATAATTAGAGTTGTACTGATTTTGATATCTACGGCCTGATGGATATCGCATAGTTGGTCTGGAGTAACCATAACTTCCATAAGATTGGGCGATTGCTTCTCCTCCAAAGAAGATGCTTCCAGTAGCTAAAAGAACTGCAGAGAAAAAAGAATTAATTTTTTTCATCGATACCTATAAAGTCTCTTAGGCAAGACTAGCGGGCCTAGATTCTATAGACACCAAGAGAAATCTTTTATAACATTTTTTTCACTCCTTGACATAGGTGTTCCAGCCTATTAATCCTCTTCTCATGGTTGAGCAGCCGTCAGCTTCCTTCACTAAAGAACTCTGAATGCCTTAATTAAATAGTCTCACAACCCAAGAGATCACTTCTGCACTGTCGCAGGAAATATTTTGAATAATATTTTCTATCAGTTGAGATCTGTTAGTGATTAGCAATCAAAACCTGATTGAAATAGAATAAAGAAGTGAGGGTGAGAATGTTAAGCCATCCACACATCGCAATATCGCTGAGATCGCATGGCACAACAGGAAATCAACTACTGGCCAATGAAAGAAGCTGCACTTCAATATTTCAGGATTTAGGCAAACCGCAAAGAAGATTAAGCTTCTCAGATCCTTCTCTTCTCAAACACAGGATCAGCACCATTAATCCAGCGCTGAGTTGAAATAGGATTGACAAAATATCGTCAAATTGACCTGGTGGAATCAAAGAGAACAGATTCAAAAAAGGACTACTCAGACCTCAGAGTCAGACTTCCAAACCGGATGATTGACAAGATTGAAGAGCTCCGTAAAGAATGGGGGCTACCGTCCAGAAATCATGTCGTCGTCAGGCTTTTTGAGGAGGTTCTCAAAGAAGATTAAGCTTGTCAGATGATTTTCTTCACAAGCACAGGATCAGCACCATTCAGCCAGCGCTGAGCCGAAATAGGATTAACCAAATATCTTCTTCGAGTAGATGAATTTGAGCTTCTATCAAGAAAATCGATCCCTGATCTAAGCACTCCTGCTCTTATTTGTGCTAGTAACCAATCTCTTCCACAATGCATGTAGCGAGTGGCCTCTTGCAACGGAACAAAGCGATCGGGGAGTTTTACTTTTGTAAGTTGACTCATATCATGTTGAAGCTTCTCTAGTCTTATAACGATATCGCGTAGCTGAGTAGCAAATAACAGCTCCTGTTTGTCAGACATCTAATTAGCACTAAATATAACTGTATTTTAGTACCTGTGAATTTCTAGAGTCGAATAGGAGATCTTCCGTCGAAGGTTCCTGGGATTGTGTATTTACTTTTTAAATAGTGATGCACAATGCACATTACTTATGAGTTAAACCTTTAATAGTGGACTTGATAAATAATAGTGGGGTTATAAACTAATAGTGGCAATCAAAAAGAAAGTTTTTAATTGTGCATTGAGCATTTCTTTCTAATCCGTGATCATAAAAGGTTTTCTCATGATCAATGTAGATTCAGAACCGGCTTTGATTCTGTGCATTGAGCATGGAGCTCTAGAAAGGAACTTCTAAAGACTTTGCTCCTTAGTGATCAATTGTTCAATACTAGTTATATTTTTGTTAGCTCTCGTGCTATCTCAATTGGACGTTCTTGTCCCAGTCCGGTAGTTCCCATTCCGATGGGGGGGAAGGTGGAAGACGAGGATTTTTCCTATATTTCTCGTTGAGATGATTCCATCCTCGTTTATCAGCAGGTGGATAGAATTGGTCAGGAGATGTAGTTCTTGAGCGATAAAATGCTACTAACAAAAGACCTAACAAAAGACAAGTGGCTGAAAAAATGATAACAAAAGGTTTGGATAATTTAATCCTCATTATATTTGACTAATATTTAATTAATAACACTGTGTTACCCATTGATTTCCAACCCATTGTTGCCTGCAATTCGTTTGTTGACGTGGAGGATTTAGTTGGATTCTATTGGGAGTTTGATAGGTCTTATTTATAGGAGAAGGTTCAAACAGTCGAGGTGAAGGTTGCATCAGCATTCTTTCTACTGATTCTCTTGCAGGGTCTCGATAAGGAACAGGTTGAACTGGGATATATCTAGGAATTACTTGTACTTGAGGAGCAGGTTGATTTCGTTGAGGAGGATATTGAGTCCTTGGCTGTTGTGATTGCCCACAGCGATATATGCCAAACACTAAGAGGATAATTGGCCCCACAAAAGCCCAAGGATTTTCTTGTTTATCAGTCACCTATTAGGCCCCGGGGTTGCGATTATAACTTCCCCACCAAAAGCATCCATCTTTCCTATTCAACTTCTTTAAGCAATCTATGAATTTCTTTTGCATTAGCAGTGTGGGGAATTCCAGGTGCAAACCAGACTCCTCGTCTTCGTTCGTGCCTGTTTTGAGAAAGATTGTTGACTTGTTTTTTTGATTCTGTAAAACCTAGTTTTTTCAAACAGTCTTTCAGTCTTCTTTGCTCAGTTGAACGACCACCTTTTTGTTGATTGATTTCGATCTTTAAGGTTTTAGAGAGTAGTTCATGTTCAAAAACGACAGGTAGGTTTTCGGTTGCAGCTTGAAGAGTGGTTAGCCATGGATCTTCGCTTATTGACGCATCAGTAATCGATGCAACCTGCCTTGTTTCTTGGCTAGTAAGGGTTGGGGTTTGACCTGCTCGATAAGCTTTAATCACTGTTCCCCAGATCATGTCTCGATCATGTAATAACAAGTCTCGATCCACTTGTTGAGTAATGGTGATAATCCAATAGCGTCTGTTGCCGGTTTGATCTACCAAGAGTTCATCTGCATTAGTTGTACCCCATAAAACACATGGCCTTGGATAATCAGCTGTTGTGGCTGCGTAGGGAGGTCTGAAATTGTCTGTATGGCGACTAATCAGTGCCTTGAGTTGTCCTTGATGGCGAGAAGCAATATGTCCGTCGATTTCTTCCATTTCGTGATGCCAGCATTGTCCTAACTGCAGGAGGAGATCTTTCTCATTCGGAACCGTAACTGCTGAGATGTAGTTTTCTTCTCCTGCAAGTATTTTGATTGTGGTCGTTTTGCCAACTCCCTGAGCTCCTCTCAAGATCAATATCTGGTCATATGGGTAACCAGGAGAAAAAGCTCGCCAGACAGCTGCTAGTAAATGCAGTCCAAATAATTTGGATTCAATGTCTGACTCAAGAGAGAGATATTTATGCCCTAACTGATTAAGTGAAGTCCCAGCATCTTTATGTTCAATTGATTCCAGATACCGTTGAATCGGATTGTATGCGTTTTGTTTGGCCACATATAAAAAAGCATCTCGAACATTGACCGAGGTATGACTGATCTGAAAACGATCAGCGAGCAGGCAATGCTGCAGTTCAAGATCTTTGATTGGATCACTGTTTTGTTCCACGCGCATCTTGAGTTGATTCCATTCAAGTGATTCTCCAAATTCATCTTTTACGAAGGTGATTAAAGCTTGCTTTGTTTTGACATCGTGAGGTGTTTTGCTGGGCTGTTGAATTTTGAAGCCAATGGCTTTACCGAAAGTATTTGTTTTGATTCCTATCTTCTTCCACTCTCGTCCCTGTTGATCCTTGATGGTTGAGCCTTGCGGAATGTCTGGCGGCCAGAACCTGTCACCTTGATGACATTGGATATAGCTTTCGTCGATGGTCATTCGACATTTGCCATCTAGATCGCGACCACAAATTGGACATGGTTTTGCGGGACGCCAATTGTCACTACTGTTAGAGACCTGTTTGCCTCCTGTCCAAGATTTGTCTGGCTTTAAAGCAACATCTGATAATGCCGCTTCTAATTCTTCAATCCGATACTTTTGACTTGAACAGGCGTAAATAGAGGCCAATTTACCCTTGTTACCTTCACGATCGAAATATGGAAAACCAGGCAATCGCATGACTCGCGAAGGATTGTTGATATTTGGATCTGACTCAAACTTTTGAATGGCTTTTTGGGTCAATGCTTTCCAACGCATTGGATCTACAGGATTTTCAAGAACCCAATACTGATGAAGACTTTTCCCTCCCGTAAATACCTGCATCGTTGGCTCAGGTAAAACTCCTTTCCAGCAAGTAGCTTGTTCTGCTATTGAACGATCATCGTGTTCAAGAAATAATGCACGGCAGTCGATGATTTCTTGATCAGTATCACCACCATCATTGATGACGACGTAAATCCCAGCGCTTTCTTGAACCCAGCCCTGCAGAACTTCTTTACTGAATGAA
>QCFI01000044.1 GCA_003280295.1 Prochlorococcus sp. AG-363-C20
AAGCCAAAACTTCTCCTTGAAAAGAAGTTGTAACTCCAACAATATTGGTCAAATTCCCTGAAGAAAGCTTAGCCCCTAAAGCCTCAATCATTAGAGCAGCCGTAGACCCTGAGCCAAGTCCTACCACCATTCCATCATTTATTTGCTCAACAGCTGCTTTTGCAACCGCATGCTTCATTTGCGTTTGAAGGTCCAAGATCATTTATGTAATCACCCGCAGAAACGTAGCAAAGTTTTAGCTTAATCCTGGTAATGCAGATGGCTTGATAGAAAGACTTTGTTCAAAGCCGTTACGCATAATCTTTAATGTCAATGGAACACCTATTTCTGATTGGTCAACTTTCTCTAACAAAGACTGAGGGTCAGAAATGGCAATCTCGCCTGCCGCAATAACAAGATCTCCCCTTCTTAATCCAGCTTTCTCTGCAGGGCTATCAGGTAAAACTGATTGCACTAAGGCTCCTTCTCGTTCTGGAAGCTGTACTAATGAATTTGGATCACGATTATGCTCTTTTGCAATACGAACCGTAAGAGATACAAGTTGAAGGCCCAAATATGGATGAACAACTTCACCAGTCGCCAAAAGCTGATCTGAAACTTTTCTTGCAAGATTGATTGGAATTGCAAAACCCAAGCCAGCCCCAGGGCCTGATCTAACCAATGTATTAATTCCAATTACTTCCCCATTACCATTAACTAAAGGCCCGCCTGAATTGCCAGGGTTGATAGCAGCATCTGTTTGAATTAAGTCAAGTCTTTTATCAGAAAAACCAAGGCTACTTATATTCCTATGCAAACTACTAACAATTCCAAGTGTAACTGTCCTTTCTAAGCCATAGGGAGTACCCAAAGCAATTGCCCAATCACCTACTTCAAGCTCCTCAGAATCCCCAAGAGGAGCTGCATTAGGTGTTGCATCATCACTTAAACGAACAAGAGCCAGATCTGTTATAGGGTCTGTTCCAACAACGCTTCCATCCAACTCCTCACCACTAGCAAGAGTGACGCTGACCTGATCAACTCTTTCAACCACATGAGCATTTGTAAGTACTAATCCATTGTCATCAATCAAAACACCAGAACCTTGTCCTCTTTCACGCTCTGGCCCAGAAGACGGTTCCCCAAGCAGATCTCTAAGTAAAGGATCAATCAATGTTGGGTCGAAAGGTTGATGTTCAACAATGCGTTCTGTATCTATACGAACCACAGAAGGAGCAACGCGTCGAACTGCTTCGGCCACAAAGCTATGACTACCTTTTGCTTCTACTTCTAGGTCTGTAAGTGCAAATGCCTGCCCTACCAAAAATAGAGGGAGACAAATAACAGTTGTTATTAAAAAGCCCAACAATTGGAGAGGTAATCTTCGACTCGAAGGGATTAGAGATCTACCCAAATTTAGTTTTTCAAAGTCAACAAAAAACCTACTCAAAACTTTTAAAAATTGGGTCAATAGATAGCGAATATTTGAGTTCACTTCATTCTGAAAGTTCATTAATCAACACTTCAGATAAAGAGATCGCAAAACCGATTCAAAATTTGTCTTGTGATCACGTAGAATTTTGAAAGCCTTGCGGTTACCTCCCAAAAGGAGGCAGGTTAAATCTGAAACCGATCGGGCTAGCAGTCTGATCAACTTCCTGCCTCTTGCCTCATCCCATCCTCACGGACTTGGAAACTATCGCGTCGACTACAGCCGCGGAAAATGGTTTTGCCCTTTGTGGAGTTCAAATCTTCACACATCTACAACCCATGACCATGCAGGTGCAAATTCGGCATGCAGGAGGAGGAGATGTTTCTCTAGAGGATTGCGCGAGTTTTAGCGAACCTATGGGTGAAGCCATAGAGACATCTCAAATCCTTAATGAAGCTTATGTTCTAGAGATCAGCAGTCCAGGAATCAACGAGCAACTATTAAGTGATCGAGACTTTCAAACATTTCGAGGCTTCCCTGTAGAAGTCAACTATAACGATGAAAAAGAGTCTGAGGTTTATCGAACAGGACTACTCCATGAAAGGACGATAGACCATGTACATCTTAATATTAAAGGGAAAATCAATCGTATCCCCCGAAAAAATGTCATAGGGGTCAAACTTATTAGTCCCACAGGATAATTTAAACAAGTTTTCTTTTCTGCCTCAACAAAAACCTTCTTCTTCCTTTTCCATCTTCGATGGCTTTAGTTTTACTCCCCGGTCTAAATAACCTTATAGAGGACATTAGTGATGAAAAAAAGCTTCCCACACCAGTCGTAGAAGCTGCACTTCGAGAAGCTTTACTTAAAGGGTATGAAAGATATCGAAGAACTCTCTATTTAGGAATCAGTGAAGATCCATTTGAAGAAGAATATTTCAGCAATTTTGATGTCGGACTAGATCTTGACGAAGAAGGTTATCGAGTTCTTGCAAGCAAAATAATCGTCGAAGAAATTGAAAGTGAAGATCATCAAATTGCTTTATCTGAGGTGATGCAAGTTACTGAAGATGCACAAATTGGTGACACAGTCGTTCTTGATGTGACACCAGAAAAAGAAGACTTTGGAAGAATGGCAGCAGCCACTACAAAGCAAGTTCTTGCTCAGAAGCTTCGAGATCAGCAACGACGAATGATCCAAGAGGAATTTGCCGACCTGGAAGATCCAGTTCTTACAGCAAGAGTTATTCGTTTCGAACGTCAATCAGTAATCATGGCTGTTAGTTCAGGTTTGGGACGTCCAGAAGTTGAAGCTGAACTGCCTCGTCGTGATCAACTACCAAATGACAATTATCGAGCAAACGCAACCTTTAAAGTTTTCCTAAAAGAAGTCAGTGAAGTCCCTAGAAGAGGTCCACAACTTTTTGTCAGCAGATCTAATGCTGGTTTAGTTGTTTATTTATTCGAAAACGAAGTCCCTGAGATACAGGAAGGTTCAGTTCGTATTGTTGCTGTTGCTCGTGAAGCTAATCCTCCTTCACGTTCTGTAGGGCCTCGAACTAAAGTTGCAGTTGATAGCATTGAAAGGGAAGTTGACCCTGTGGGTGCATGTATTGGTGCACGCGGCTCTCGTATCCAACAAGTAGTAAATGAGCTCCGAGGCGAAAAAATAGATGTAATTCGCTGGTCTTCAGACCCTGTTCAATACATTTGCAATTCCCTTAGTCCTGCAAGAGTGGAAATGGTGAGATTAGTCGATCCCGAAGGACAACATGCACATGTCCTTGTTCCCCCCGATCAACTAAGCCTTGCGATAGGGCGAGAAGGACAAAATGTGCGATTAGCAGCAAGACTTACTGGATGGAAAATAGATATTAAAAATTCACAAGAATATGACCAAGCAACAGAAGACTCCGAAGTGGCTGAACTAATTGCCCAAAGAGAAGAAGAAGAAGCCTTACAGCGTGAGGCCGAAGAACGTCTAGCAGCAGAACAAGCAACAAGAGCTGAAGAAGATGCTCGTCTAAGAGAGCTTTATCCACTTCCAGAAGATCAAGAAGAATTTGAGCAGGAAGAAACTCAAGAGAATCAAAATGGAGCTGAAGATTTGCTTCCGAATGACAACGAACCTATAAGAAAAGATCCTATAGATGAAATTGATGAGCCTTTATCTAAAGAGGATGGAGCCCGGTGAGCCAACGTCCCATTCTGCGTCGCTGTGTTGCCTGTCGAAAACTGCTCAATCGCGATCAGCTTTTGAAAGTTACTAGGGACTATCAGGATGGAGTTGTCCTCGATGGTGGAATGGGTCGTTCAGCCTATCTATGCCCAAATGAGGAATGCCTAGAAGAATCGTGTCGCCGCAAACGTTTACAAAAAGCCCTGCGTTGTCAGGTGCCAAAAAGCGTTGTGGAGATGCTGCAAAAGCGGCTGAATCACTGCATTGAGGCACCCGCTGAGGCAAGATGAACTATGACTCCATTCCTAATGGAGTTCCCAGGAAAAAAGATGACCGGAACACTTAATGACCAGCAGCGGAAAAATCAGGATTTATGAGCTATCCAGGGACTTAGGCCTGGATAATAAGGACGTGCTCGATGCCGCTCACAAGCTTTCTATTGCAGCCAAAAGCCATAGCAGTTCAATAAGTAGTGAAGAAGCAAAAAAAATACAAGTACATTTACAACATAGGAAAAGTGATAGATCCTCAACAAAAAACAAACCACATCCTGAAAAATTAATCCTCTCAGTTAAAAAAGCATCAGATAAAAAAGCCGCTGAAAAGCCAACAAGAGAGGGACTAATAGATAGGAAGCAGATTCATAAACAAACTCCAATTGTCCCCAACAAGCCAACTTCAGCTGTTAAACCTGTTTTACCAAGTAAAACTGCAAAGCAAGCTTCAAAAACTCCTAATTCTCCAACACATCAAATCACCAAAAATGTAAATACATCTCCCCAAAAGACACCTGAAAGAACATCTAACACACCTCCAAATCCTCCAATAAGTCGTCTGTCTCCACCAACTAAACCATTAGCACCAACGCCTAGACAAATCAATAAGCCCTCAGCACCAATTCGACCAAATAGCAAGCAAATCTCCAATCGGCCTCCTGCACCCAGGATCCCTAGGCCAGCCAATGCGAATAGTCCCAAACCAAACATTATTTCTAGACCACAATCAACACCTAATGCAAAACGAGCTGCCCCGCCAAGCAAACCTGCAGCTCCTTCATTCCGACAAATCTCTAAGCCGAAATTAGTTGGACGGCCTCAACAACCTAAACAACCTTTACCACCACCTAACCGCCCTACACCAGCGAACCAACAACGACCTGGGACCAGTCCAAGACCCATGGGAGGGCCTAATCAAAGGAACAAGGTAGCCCAACGAAATGCTGGTTCGCAACGAGCAAATGCACCTTCACGTCAAGGATCCAATAGACCTGGCCAGCCTCGCTCTACTGGAAATCCTCTTGAGTTAGTAGGCAAACCTATAAGACGTGATAGGGCAGGATCTGGCTCAAGTTCAAATAGAGATAGCAACAACAATATTCGTCAGGGACAAGCACCTCGCTCAAATATGCCATCAGGCATGAGGAAACCAGTAGCTCCTGGCGAGCTAATGCAACTTCAAAAACCTACTGGGCGACCTGGTGCACCATCTCCTAGACGTGCTGACGGGACTAGTGTAGGAGGGGCAAAAGGTTCATCAGAAGGGGCTACTCAACCTGTCAACCGACCCACACCCGCCCCTGCTCCTAAAAGACCAACCCACAGACCGGGCGCAGGCAATGCAGGAGCAGCAAGAAGGACAGGAAAACCTGACTGGGATGACAGTGCAAAGCTTGAAGCACTTCGCAGCAAATCTCCTCAAAAACAGCGTCAGAAAGTTCATATTATTGGTGAAAACGACGATGCCCTAACCACAGAAACCAGTGGTTTCGCAGGAGAACAACAGGCTTTAGTCCTTTCCGCCAGTCTGGCCCGCCCAGCCAAGCCAAAAAGTGCTCAAAAAGGCAGCGCCAAACCAATGGCGGCCATGCGCAAGAGAAAAAAAGAAACTACTCGTCAAAGACAACGTCGTCGTGCAATGGAGCTTCGAGCAGCCAGAGAAGCTAAGCAAGTCAGACCCGAAATGATAGTTGTCCCCGAGGCAAATCTTACTGTCCAAGAGTTAGCAGATATGCTTAGCGTAGAAAGCTCAGAAATCATCAAATCCCTTTTCTTCAAAGGAATTACAGCAACTGTCACTCAATCACTTGACCTCTCAACAATTGAAACTGTCGCTGAAGAATTTGGAGTACCTGTTTTACAAGACGATATCGAAGAGGCAGCAAAGAAAACCTCTGAAATCATAGAAGAAACTGATCTTGCACATCTAATTAGAAGGCCACCTGTAGTGACTGTTATGGGTCACGTAGATCATGGTAAAACCAGTCTTTTAGATGCAATTCGAAAAGCAAGAGTGGCTGCTGGAGAGTCAGGTGGCATTACTCAACACATTGGTGCCTATCAAGTTGAAATAGAGCATGGAGGAGAGCCACGAAAGCTAACTTTCCTTGACACGCCAGGTCATGCAGCATTCACCGCAATGCGTGCAAGAGGGACAAAAGTTACCGATGTAGCTGTTCTAGTTGTCGCAGCAGATGATGGAGTTCGCCCTCAAACATTGGAAGCAATTAGTCATGCCCGTGCAGCCGAAGTACCCATAGTTGTTGCGATCAACAAAATTGATAAAGAAGGATCTTCCCAAGACCGAGTAAAACAAGAGCTCTCTGACCAGAACTTACTTGCCGAAGAATGGGGAGGAGATGTAGTGATGGTTCCCGTCAGTGCAATTAAAGGAGAAAATATCGACAAACTTCTAGAAATGATTTTGCTGGTTACGGAAGTTGAAGACCTTCAAGCCAATCCAGATCGCCTAGCCAAAGGAACAGTTATTGAAGCTCATCTTGATAAAGCAAAAGGCCCTGTCGCAACATTGTTAATCCAAAATGGCACACTTAAAACTGGAGATGTTATTGCAGCTGGACCCGTACTCGGAAAAGTAAGGGCTATGGTTGATGAAACAGGAGGAAGGTTAAAAGAAAGTGGCCCTTCCAGTGCAGTTGAAGCACTTGGATTTAATGAAGTACCGACTGCAGGTGATGAGTTTGAAGCTTATGGAGACGAGAAAGCAGCAAGAGCAGTAGTCGGAGAGCGTGCCTCAAATGCTCGCGCTACTCGATTGGCACAACAAATGGCTTCCAGACGAGTTTCCCTTGCCGCTATGTCTGGCCAAGCTAGTGAAGGAGAACTAAAAGAACTAAATATAATCTTAAAAGCTGATGTCCAAGGTAGTGTAGAAGCAATTTTAGGATCACTTGAACAATTACCTAAAGACGAAGTCCAAGTAAGAGTTTTGCTTTCAGCGCCTGGTGAAATAACAGAAACTGATATAGATCTAGCTGCAGCATCTGGAGCAGTAGTTGTTGGTTTCAATACCTCAATGGCACCCGGAGCAAAACGTGCAGCTGATGCCACTGGTGTAGATGTTAGAGATTACGAAGTGATCTACAAATTACTAGAAGATATCCAATTTGCTATGGAAGGTCTTCTTGAGCCAGAAATGATCGAAGAATCACTTGGAACTGCAGAAGTCCGAGCTGTATTCACTATTGGGAAGAGTTCCGTAGCTGGTTGCTATATCACTAATGGGAAATTACAACGTAACTGCAGGGTAAGAGTAAAGCGTAGTAATCAAATAGTTTTCGAAGGGGATTTAGATTCTCTACGTCGAAATAAAGATGATGTAAAAGAAGTATCTAATGGCTTCGAATGCGGTATAGGTTCAGATCGCTTCGCTAACTGGCAAGAAGGAGACAACATTGAAGCCTACAAATTTGTCACTCAGAAACGTAAATTAAATACCTAATCAAACAGGTATAAATAAATTGGTCTAAAAGATTCATTCAATAAATTCTAGATTCTTAGTCAAGTGCTTAAAATAAAGAAATCTCTATCACCAAATTCATTAATTATTTTTTGCTCTATCAAAGAACAGCAACAAACCAAAGAGCACAACTGCAGAGACCTGAATTCCAAAATCACTAAATGGAACAATTACTCCATTAAGAGCTCTTAAGGACATCAAGAAAAGCCCTATAAAAGAAGACCCAAAAAATGCTATCCATAAAACTCTCCGGATTCCTAGGAAAGGCCTTTTTGATTCTTTAAGAAGCCTTTCTCTTAATTGAGGATCCAGCTTTGAGCCAAGATCAGATGAGTTCTTAGACAAAAGATACAAAAGCAAACGAGAATGTTAAGTTCTTTCTGCTGCCGGTGTAGCTCAGAGGTAGAGCAACTGATTCGTAATCAGTAGGTCGCAGGTTCAAATCCAGTCACCGGCTCTT
>QCFI01000045.1 GCA_003280295.1 Prochlorococcus sp. AG-363-C20
ATTGCCATACTGCATTTGAGATTACAAGTGATCAGCTTGGTGCTCAGGCTACCGTTTGTGGGGGAGGACGTTATAACGGTTTAGTTGAGCAACTTGGTGGGGCTGCCACATCTGCAATCGGTTGGGCAATCGGGTTGGAACGATTAGCAATGCTTTTGGACGATTTCACTACAGACTCATTAGCTCCTGATGTTTATCTTGTGAATCGAGGAGAACAAGCGGAGATCAAAGCCTTAGTTTTAGCCTATCAACTTAGATCTAAAAATCTGGCTGTTGAGTTGGATAGTTCTGGCGCTTCTTTTGGTAAGCAATTTAAAAGGGCTGATCGTTGTGGAGCTCCTTGGGCGATTGTGTTAGGCAATGATGAAGTATTTAATGGGAAGGTTCGTTTAAAAAAACTCCATTCCCCTAGCGATTCTTCCAGTGTCAAGGAATTATTAGTTTCTTCTTCTGACCTGGATGAGTTATTGGCTCTTTTACGGAGTTAACTTTTTTCATGGATAAGAAGCGATGACAATTCATTCCATTAAGGCCATTTGCTGTATTGGTGCCGGGTATGTCGGAGGTCCAACCATGGCTGTAATTGCAGATCGATGCCCAGATATCGTAGTTACGGTTGTTGACCTTAATGAGGCTCGTATCGCGGCTTGGAATGATCCAGATTTAAATCAACTTCCAGTTTATGAGCCAGGATTAGATGTAGTTATTGCTAGAGCGAGAGGTCGAAATCTGTATTTCTCAACAGCGGTAAATGAAGCTATTGCTGCTGCTGATATGGTTTTTATATCTGTAAATACACCAACTAAGACTAAAGGTATTGGTGCTGGCCAAGCGAGTGACTTGCGTTGGGTAGAGGCTTGTGCAAGGCAGGTAGCCCAATATGCCAAAGATCATACGATCGTAATTGAGAAAAGCACCTTGCCGGTTCGAACAGCCGTGGCAATAAAGTCAATACTTGATACTCCTCAACAGCGCTCAGAAGTTGATCAGGATGTTCCAACTTTTTCTGTCCTCTCAAATCCTGAATTCCTTGCTGAAGGAACTGCAATAAGAGATCTTGAACAGCCTGATCGTGTGCTTATAGGTGGAGAGGATTCAAATGCTGTAGAGGCCTTAGCAACTATTTATCGCCATTGGGTCCCCAATGAGAAGATTTTGCGCACGAAACTTTGGAGTAGTGAACTCTCTAAATTGACCGCTAATGCTTTTTTAGCTCAAAGAATTAGTTCAATTAATTCTGTTTCAGCTCTCTGTGAGGCGACTGGTGCTGATGTTCGTGAAGTTGCGTTAGCTATTGGAACTGATAGTCGTATTGGATCTGGATTCCTTTCTTCTGGACCTGGTTTTGGTGGTAGTTGTTTCAAGAAAGATATCTTGAACCTAGTTTACTTGTGTCATCATTTTGGCTTGCCAGAGGTGGCTTCCTATTGGGAGCAAGTCGTGACACTCAATAAATGGCAGCAGAATCGAATAGCTCGTCTTGTAGTTCAGAGATTATTCGGCACTGTCACTGGTAAAAGGTTGGCAATCCTTGGATTTGCTTTTAAAGCTGATACTAATGACACCCGAGATTCACCCGCTATCCATATCTCAATGGATTTACTGGAGGAAGGAGCTCAGTTGGCGATTCACGACCCAAAAGTTGACTCTCGCCAGATTGCATTAGATCTTAAGCAGTCTCCATCTAATCCTCTTTCAGATCTCAAAGGGGAAGGAACTTGGCATTTTGCAATTGATGTTGCAGAAGCTGTTCAAGGTGCAGATGCGGTTCTGATTCTTACGGAATGGGAACAATATCAAAACTTAGACTGGTCTAATTTAGCTGGTTTGATGCGTGCGCCTGCATGGGTGTTTGATACTCGTTCAGTAATTGATCCGGCTCAAATTGCTGAAACTGGATTAATTTTGTGGCGTCTTGGAGAAGGTTCGGGCTGAGAGAGGTGGATAACTACTAGACAGATCTGCCAAATTAATGGAAATCTTTATAGCCACTAGTTTGTTGAAAATTTATGGCCCTGAAGAGTTGTTTTATCAGATAATAAGGTAAAAATATAATTTTTTTGATTATGCTCTCTTGTAGAGTTTGATAAATTCTAAGTTTGCTTTTTGCAGTTGGCCTCAGCAGCTGATTCCTTCCAAAAGACCCTTTGCCAATAAGATTAAGACACAATGAGAACTCTTCACTTCTTCCTTACCTTTATAATAAGTGGAATATGCGTTTATTTTTTTTTGAGCAGCAAGCTAAAGAATAGGAATCAACTTCAAAAAGTTCGTCTAAATATTTCTCAATGGATGAAAATGACGCGTAACGAAAGACACGCTTTAGATGAGAAAGACTATAAAAGGACTTTTGCTAGGAAAAAGAAGCTTTTAAATAAGATAAGACAAGAATATGTTTCTTTAATAGATAAAAATAATAATTAGGCAGATTAATGTTTGTTTCTCAAAGAAGTTCTCATTTTGGTCTCGTCTAAGCATTCAATTAGCTATAGCTTTAGTTAATGGAGTTCTTCTTCTTCTTGGTCGGATCTAATTATATTCTCCTGGAACAATGTTCTTTTTAACAGTCACCTTCCCCACTTTGTTCCCCGAAAACCGCAATAATTCGTCTCCTGAGACCTCAAAACCAAGTTTTTGAGCGATTTGAGCTACATCATCGGCCGTAGAGGAAGAAAGCACTTGCTCCCGCAGAGAAGCATCTTCTTGCATCTTTTGAAGAAAAGCTCTTAGCTGTGTAATGCTCAAAGCATAAAAAGTAGATTTTACTTAGTATGACTGAAAAGAGCTATTGAAAGGCTTTAGGTATAAAGGCCTAGGCGAAAGCAGTTCTCCTGGCGTTGCTCACTAGGCGTTATGAGTTTAGTGAACAGAATTAAATAATTAAAAATTTCCTTTCAGTTCTGCCTTTTGCGTTCTTTGGTAACCCTTTTATTGATGGCCTAAATTTCCGTGGCTTTTCTTTAAATGTTCGCCCTGTCCTTTGAAAAAGGATGAATTGCAAAGGTGATTTAAGTAAAGCCGTTAATTTTTTAGTGATTATTACCTTGATGTGTGGTTTATGATTCAAGCTCATTAAAGTACTTGTTCCATTTCAAAGCAATGTCTCTAACCCCTTTGTTTGCCATTTATGGACAACCAGGTGTCCCTATGGACTTTTTGCTCCTAACGTTTTTTCACGCTTTGTTCGTAATTCCATTTCACATAGTCCTTTTCCGCTGGCGTGCACAATCTGGTTATTCAAGCTTCTATGCAAAGGATTACTATGTCGTAAAAGATGCTTGAGAGTACTTTCTGAAGTTTTCTTAAATGGGCAGTACTTATTTTCTGCCCATTTTTAATGCCTGATAGAAGATTGCCCTCATTTACTTTTATTGGCAAAAGACAAGCCTTAAAACTCATTTATAAAACAATTAAATTCTTCTCATAGTCATTTCTAGCTCTATTAGAAGCATTTAAATTCCAAAAGGAACCGCTAAAATGCTAAATAAAGTAACTTTAAGTCATTAATTATAAAATTTATTTGTCTATACGAAATTAATTTATATCCCTTATGTGTTTATTGACGCAAAAAAATCTAGCATTGATAATTCCAGATAATACGATGTATTTGTTAGTTTGAGCTTGCAATGATTGCTTTTGACTTCTCCATATTTAAGAAACAATATAGGTTTTTTTGATTCTAAGTATTAGAATAATTAATTAATAATGATAACAAAACTTCAATCGTCATCTGCTTCCCAAGGATCTATAAGCTTTTTAGAGGGCGGTCCAAATGAAAAATACACCCCAATACTAGTTAATCCTATTACACCAATTAAAATTGCAATAATCAGTGAGAAAGCTGGGGAGGATGTTTCCATTAAATTTCTGGCAGTGAATGACCCCATGGGGAATGGGCCTGACACTAAATATACATACATGTATTGATTGGGCTTTGTCAAAAGCCTTTTGGCTAAAAAATTAATTAGAAACCTATTCCTGGATTCATCGAGGCTCATAGCTTTCCAAGGGGAAGCTATGAGAACTTTTGGTTCGTAAAGTCTTATGAAGCTTCTTTGTTGGATTTATTTGATTGGGCAGCTATCAATTTATGAATAGAGAGCAATTAGTCTTGAAAAGGACTCTTTGCTCTAATTCTTGATGGCTCAGCTCCTTTAATGAATCTCATAGCGGTGGTTTACCCTTCTTTGAGCGCAAATAATAGAGAGACTCGCAAAAACAATGTTGTCAAATTAGTTTTTGGCATAGCGTCATGGTTTCGTTTTCTTACCTCTTAGCAATGAACTTTAAAGAATGGACGTTAAAGATTAGGCTTATAGAGCTATAAGAGAAAAGTTTTGACTGTCTCTCCTTCTTGGCCAGTAATAGGACTTGTTTTGATTTTGATTGGACTTTTAGTGAAATTTGAAGTCCAGGTGATTGACTCTGCAGATGAAAAGGAGAAAGTTAAAGGTTCTAAAGAGGTCAAAAATCAGAATAGGGTCAAAGGTTGATGTGTTTGGATTGGAAAACTCTTAGGCTCTTTAAAGGCAAGATTTATTGGTTAGTTGTGACTTCTCTCTTTGAGAGTTAATCCTTTAACTAGGCAGTTAATAGTTTTTTTAATGTTATATGGATATTGAATTATGTATTTTGGCTCCAAGTTGACTTAGTCATGCCCGCCATTGCAGCGCATGACCTTGGTTGCAAAGCTTTCTTGACTTGCTCCTTCATTAGGGAATGTTTTCCCGATGCACTCATTTTGACTTTTAGTCCACTTTGCAATCGGGGCAAGTCTCGCAACACCAACTAATAGGGCGATTGTACTAATAGTTGATAAGGCTGGATAGATGATTCTTTTTGCAGAAAGCTTCTTTTCTTTTGCTTTCCGTTCTTCTTCTCGTATAACTCTTTCTTCAGCTCTGCGTTCTTCAGCAATCTTTGCTTGTTCTTCTGCTTTGCGGCTTTCTTCACGGAGTGCTTGTTCTTCTAATCTGCGCGCTTGGTCAATTTTGGCTTGATCTTCTGCTCTCCGCCTTTCGATGATCTCAGCTTGCTTCTCTGCGTTAGCTTGCCAGCCCTTAAATTTTCTCGAAACCCATTCTCCAATACTGATAACAAGGGCAATAGATGCCACGAAAATAGTCCTTATAGATTCGAGGACCTCTCTTAGTCCATTTGATGGAGAAGGTGGTCTTTTGAATGATTGAGGCAAATCTTCTTTATCCATATTTCTTTTTAGTCTGACTACATCTACTTGTGGTTTTATCTTTTATAAAGTGCATAAACAAGTCCTATGGGCTTATTTCATTTGATCAGTAATCAGGTTTGACTTTTAGGTCATTTATGAATCCCAGTCTGGGACTTAGATTCGAACTTCTTATTAGCACTTAAGTGGACTTGCTGCCCATCAAGCAGTTCTTTAATTTTTTTTGAAGTGCTTTACAGACTCTTAATAGTTTATTCAATATCTTCCTTCCTAGCAGATTTAGCTTCAGCTCCAATGCCTAGCTTTTTGAAGCCGTTAGAGGATTGTCTTATTTCAGGCTTTAGTCGTTGAGAGAGACGATTTGGGTTGGTAATGAGTCTTTTGTGATCACTTAGCAGTCAAAATTGACTAGCTATATATGATTATTTGGGTATTGATAAAGAGATTGCAAGAGCATTTAGCCTCTTAGCTATACTCTCAAACCAAATGAATCAGTGAAGAAAAAATAATGCTTGATTTTGAAGAGGTAGGGAATAGAAACATTGATTCATTTCGCCTTTTGAGCTTGCGCAAAGAAACTCGGCATGTTTAAGTCCAAATACCTATTACTCTAAGTCTATAGTATGTTTTCAGAGCTTTTTTAATC
Organism: Prochlorococcus sp. AG-363-C20; assembly: GCA_003280295.1. GTDB lineage: Bacteria > Cyanobacteriota > Cyanobacteriia > PCC-6307 > Cyanobiaceae > AG-363-K07. The sequence goes on from QCFI01000045.1 coordinate 5,835, forward strand.
CTAATTCGCTAAAAATATAGTTTCCAACTTCATTTTAAAGTTTAGTAAAGTCAAATCTATATCTAATATTACATTTAATGTGACCTCTCTTTGGATTTGATACCATCTTCGGAAAGGTCGGGTGATGGGGGTCAGTCGGTCTTTATACAAATAAATTACTACCCAATCTCTCCCGATTGATTAAAGCCATGAACCTTGGATCTCTTTTCCTTGAATCAGTATCAACTGGAATCATCACTTCAGAGGAGTTGGATTGGGTTACAAACAATCAACGTGACTTCTCTAGAATTGAGGAGGCCACTGCATTAAGACTTGGTCGCCTTTTAGATGGAGGCCTAATTCATCTTGGCTGTCGCATTTAGGGCTGACCAAGTTAAGAAATTCGTACCAACTGCCAATGACAGACTAAATTCTTAGTTTAAAAGAGGTTATTAAATTTTGTTAGATTTAGAGCATAATTTAGGAATTACTATGATCAGTGGCGAAGCTTAACTATGCATGTATTCATTCTAAAATACTATTTTTACCAGAAGGTGCTGAGATCTTTGTAAGAAATCTGTTCCATGCTAGTGGGTATTTCCAACGAACAAAGAACCCTATATAAACAAGATATGCGCATCCTTCAACAGGATGCTGTAGCCCTTTCAGAAAAATTGACATTTATTTTTTAATTTCTCTCTATTCATAGGCAAGATTTATTGTTTATCATTTAAATCAACCAACTTATTTAATCCTTTTATTAAGTCATCTATTAATTTATAGCTTGTTAAGCCTTAGGAAGATTCTTTCTTCATAGTAAGAAATTCGATTTGCCAACCATTTAAAACAGTCTGTGACTTGAAAAGTTGATCTAATAAAGGTAGGAGAGCTCTTCTTCAAATAAAACAATCCTAATTAGAATTAAATCTAATTAAAGCTTATTCTTAAAGAAATCTAAAAGGAATTTGAAGATTTG
>QCFI01000046.1 GCA_003280295.1 Prochlorococcus sp. AG-363-C20
GCCCTTTCAGTCAGATCCGTATAAGCGGCTAGAGAGGTGCAATGCCTCTCACTGACTATTTCGAGAATTGCTCATGAAATACCAGTGTCGAGATTGCGTTTATGCCTACGATCCAGAGAGAGGTGATCCTGCACATGGCATACCCCCTGGAACAAAATTTGAGGAACTCCCTGAAAGTTGGGTGTGTCCAGTTTGTGGGGCAAAAAAAGGACGATTCAAAGGGATATGACTATGACCAGACTCAAGAAAGCTTTCTGGGTTTGGTGTGAGTTTTCTTCTATCGATGTCGAGTACCTAAATCAAATTCAAAAAAAAGTCCAACGCGAGCTCAGAAGTCCGAAATTCAAAATCCATTTAACCTTGGCTGGTCCATTCAATGAAATCAATCCATCTTCAATTAATGGAATAAGAACCTACTGCAGTCTGAATTCTCCGATTGAGGTTAAGCTTTTTAAGTACGACTATCAAGAGAAGTTCTTCCAATCCTTTTTTATTGCTGTATCTCAATCAAAAGAATTAAATAATCTGAGGAGTGCAATGTTTAAAATCAATCATCAAAAGCCATCTCATCCCTATTGGCCTCATATAAGCCTGGCATATGGAAATCATGAAAAGAAAGCCAAAGCAAATTTAATAACTTTTCTTCCTCAGCTCAAAAACTCTATTGCTATCGATAAGGTTTCTATTGTTGGTATAGATGAGGACATCAAACTTTGGAAAGCATCAGAGTGTTTTTCATTCAGCGCCTTTGAAAAGGAGCAGTCAGGGAAATGGCTCAATTACTAGAAGCAATTGTCATCTTGTTCATTGTTTGGCAACTAATGACTCGGCTTGGAAAGAATGTCCGTCTAAGCTCAAATGCAAAGTCTGAATTTAAAGAAGCAATAGATGATGCAAAGAATAGGTTGCCTAGTACTGGTCTTTTTACATTAAAGAGATTCAAGTCCACAGACAACTGTTGATCAGACAGAGATAGAGACACAAAAAACTATTGTTCCAGCCAAAGGAACTGAAAAAGAAAATTCAGAATAATATGGACTCAGGACGCGATCTTATTGATGAGCCGTCGGCACCCAACACTTCGGGACCAACTGTTGCATCAATGGAGGCGAGTGCGTAGGAATGAGTTGTCTCGTACATTGCGTCACATGAAAGTTCAAGAGCAACGTCGAGAAAAACGTGCAGCCTATGTCAGAAATTTTGTCATGAAATCTATTGACTCAATTGATCGAGCAGAGGGCAGGAACAATACAGAGGAGCAGGATTTTTTACCAATGCAGGATTAACGAACACTGGCCGATTATCACCAGAGCTAAAAATATTTTGGACGCCTTATGCTGATTGGATTTATGTAGTTGTGAGCCTGACAGGGCTCTTGTTCATTACTTGGATGGTGCTTAGACCTAGGCAATAAAAAAGGCCCTTGCGAAATGCGCTGGACCTGGATGATGGGGATCAAACGGTCTTAACAAGAGAGCCTCTTTTCCGCATAGGGGGCTTTTTTATTGCTGTTCAACTCTCTATGGATAAAAGAACGTTGCTTTAAAAGCAGGACAAAAAAAAGGGGCCAGTAAGGCCCCCTGAATACGTCCTTAGTGATCCCTATCACTCAGCCAGTTGAAAGGATTAAGCTTTGACAGGGCACTTTTCAGTTTCTTCAGCAGCGAGTTCAGTTTTTTTTTCTGCTGGCGCTAGCGCTTTTAGCTCTTCTTGAAGCTCATGCTGACGTTCATCAAGGATTTTGATCCGTGATTGATAGTTCTCCTCCAATCTCTTACGGGAAGCTTCAAGATTGTCGAGTTCTTCTTGACGTTGATTACGCTTGATCTCCTCGAGTTGACTGTCAGAGACCACATAAACAGTCCTGGCAGGTGAGAAGAAAGAGTCGGTCAAGTAAGTATCGAATAAAGAGGTGTACATGATTACCCTTGCGAGACTCCCTTACTTTGCTCAAAGTTTTTTAAATACCTAATGATATAAACCGAAGAAAATGATTCGGTCTTTATCACTCACTTCGGTTAGCACAACTAAAAAGTCGAGGAAACCCATACGTACAGATACTTAACTCGCCCCTCGATAAAATGGGAGAAAGAAGGATTCCTACTGAGATGACTTTTAATTCTTAGGAAAACAACTTCCAACATTGAGTAGTAGAACTTTTCCTTTGCCTTCTCATAGGCCCATACAGCTTCTCCTTGAGCTTTCTTGGCATATTCAGCTGTGACCTCCTTGCTCATTTCTTCTTTTTAACAGTGACATCTCTGAATCGTATCGCCCGTTGCATGGAGTCTTCCAGCATTGACTCACTACTCCATTGGGCATACGCAGCGTTATGTACTTGAACGGTGTGCCCCATATAGGCCGCCATCACAGTGTCAGAAAAGATTTCTCAATGGTTTGTCACAGCTGCTTTTTTAGGAATAGGGCTTGCAGGACTTTGGGTGGTTTTGATGGGAGTCATCGCTGCATTGTATTTACTACCAATTTGGGGCTCTGTCCTTTTTGTGTATTGGTTATCTCAGCAAAGAAGATAAAATATATAGTTTTGGATTTTATTTTGATGATGTTCTCCTTGAGTTTTATTTCCTATTAAAGCTATCTTTTATAGTCTTCAAGGCATTATTTCTGCTCCAAGAACCATAAAACGATTCAAAGTGGCTACGACCTGGCAGGCAGCCGTTGAAAAGATTCCATACCCTGATAAGCAGAAGAATGGTCACCAACATTGCAAGCTAGATCACACTCAGTGAGTTCTGGATTTGCAAGCCGATCAAGAATTCTTGCCATGTCTACTGCTGAGAGTTCGCCATCAATAGACCATTTCAGTGTGGTTTTGCGTTGAGCGGGGATTTTTTCTTTTGCTCCTGCCAATAAAATAGTTTTCTTCTCTAAATCATCTAAATAAGCTTTCGCGGAATGTAGGTCAGATGAGTACACGCAACGACTTCTTGAGCATGACCTAAAGATTCGACCAGAATCTCCTCTAAAGCAAGTAATTGAACCACCTCTGGAACTTATGAATAAAGGGTTTGTAGTGATCATTATTCTTCCTCCTTTCTTAGATGAATATCAATACATTGACTTATGCAATGAATACCATCATCTCCTATCGAACAGGTATTAATACATTCATAATAATCATCAATCGCATCGTGTTCAATGTTGAGTTCTGCCATAGAATTAATTCGCTCGTTGATCATAACTTGCACCTCCTTAATCAGACAGAGAACCTAGCATCGAATCGATAATTGCGACTATTTTCTTACCAAAGGTTAAGTGCCTATTTATTATTTAATGGCTAGGAATAATGACTAATGACTTAACTAGTACATGTTATTTGCAATTGAATAACAAAACTGACCCTTCTTTGATCCTCACAGAAGAAAGAAAGGTCAGTCTTAATTTGCGTTATTTAGGGAAGCTTCTTGCTATTAATCGCCTGGGGCCAAGTTTCTAGGTGTAAGGCTGATAAGACTCCATTTAGGGCACCTAAACGATGCAGAGGAGTGTCACCAATGTTTTAAAGAACATCTATGACCAGCCCACTTATAAAATGAGACTGTTGGAGCAGGGACCGCAAGTCAATTCGCTTCTATTTGATACTCAGGTGGAGTGTCGATCATTAATCCCTCCGTGCGACTTGAAATGATTTTGTAGCAACCGATACATTATTGCAATCCGTCTTAATGCTCATTTTGGTTATAAGTGCTAGTTCACGAAGATTGGGGAATGATTAAGCCTCGATCTGTTGAATCATCACTAGCGAAGAATTTAACTTCGTTCTTTTGAGTTGGTCCCCTTCCCAAATCCAATAAACCGGATCAACTGCTTTAGCCGCCTTTAAATCAGGTCTTTCACGCAAACTTACAGGAACAAATTCTTTAGAAGCATCGAAGCTCTCATCACGCACTGCTTGATTAAGGACGATGCTGCCTTTCGATCCTGAGACTGATCGGTGATAAGTCCCAACAGGAATTTGGAGGGCACCCATTTTTTGATTGAGGTAAATCACGTGATGAGGTTCATCCCATTCAAGGTTCAACAAGGTGAAAATACGCTTACCTGACAGCACTAAATTGTGGTCAATTTGATGCTTATGGACGTAATACTGCTCATAGTCTTCGTCATTAGGAGGAGAAATTGCTCTATCTTTGTGAATAACAACATCAGAGCCATTAGATCCTTTGACCCCTGCATCAAAGAAGGTGACTTGGGGAGTTTCCCTAAAGACATTCGTAGGTACAAAATTCAGAGATGTCTTTTGCTTCTTTTGTGCTTGATTCCACTTGACTTTGATTTGTATTGAGTCATTTAAATTTCTTAAAACCGGACAGTCCTTGGTGGCTTTCTTCAGGGCCTTTAATTGATCGGCGTTTAAATCCGCTGGCATCTCAATTTGAAGTGATAATGATTCAATTTTGCGAGGCCCCTGAGTTGTCATTTTCTTATCGATTTCAACTCTCATTCCATTTAATTTCCACCCTTGCTCTTTAGCGGCAATCCCCATCACTGTAAGGAAACAAGTTCCTACGGCAGTAGCAAGTAAGTCAGTTGGAGCAAACTTTTCACCTTTACCTGCATGGTCAACAGGTGCATCCGTTCTAAGCTTTTGGCCACTACGCTCATGCTGAGCTTCTGTATGCAAATTCCCCAGATATCGACAAAGAATCCTGTCTACACTTCGTAGAGCTTACAGGTGGATTTTGTGGGATTAAGTTTGCATTCCTGTTCCCAAAAATCACCCTGCCTTTCTTTCGGTAATTGATAAGAGAAATCGTGAATACGATCAATATCTCTAAGTGGGTTGGCAACAACAGTAAAAGGAGTTCTTAGTTTCATAATCCTCCTATTCGGTTACTTCCTTTCTAACACATCTATAAGAATTACATATAGGGCTTTTACTCAAGTATTTAGGCTTTACGGTTCTCACTCACTAAAGTGTTATTAACCGAAGTGGGTGATATTTACCGAATCAATTTCTTCGGTTTATATCATTAGGTATTTAAAAAACTTTGAGCAAAGTAAGGGAGTCTCGCAAGGGTAATCATGTACACCTCTTTATTCGATACTTACTTGACCGACTCTTTCTTCTCACCTGCCAGGACTGTTTATGTGGTCTCTGACAGTCAACTCGAGGAGATCAAGCGTAATCAACGTCAACAGGAGCTCGAAAATCTTGAAGCTTCCCGCAAGAGGTTGGAGGAGAACTATCAATCACGGGTCAAAATCCTTGATGAACGAGAGCACGAGCTTCAAGAAGAGCTAAAAGCGTTAGCACCAGCAGAAAGAAAAACTGAACTTCCTGCTGAAGAAACTGAAAAGTGCGCTGTCAAGGCTTAATCCTTTCGACTGGCTGAGTGATGGAGACCACTAAGGACGTATTTAGGGGCCATAACTGGCCCCTTTTTCTTGTCCTGTTTTTAGAACAACGTTCTTTTATCCATAGAGAGTTGAAAAGCAATAAAGAACCTCCGCTATGCAAGACGGCGGTTCTTTATGTCGCTTCAGACCGGTCCGACTCGGCCAATCCAAACATAAAGCCAACACTCATTAGATCGCAATTACGATTGATACATACTGAGGTTCATCCATTCCCAACCAACACATAAAAAAGCCCCCATGCAGAAAAGAGGCTCTCTTATTAAGACCGTTTGAACCCCATCACCCGGCCGTTGGGCTGACACTAGTCATTGTCAAGCGATTTGTCATCGGTAGAAACACGCTAATTATAGTGTGATTTATACAAATGATAGGAAAATACACTACTTGTGGGGGTTGATTTTGGATTGAATCTCCCTTAGAAATAAGATCCCCATCACCCAGGTCCGGCGTGTTTCGCAAGGGCCTTTTTTATTGCCTAGGTCTAAGCACCATCCAAGTAATGAACAAGAGCCCTGTCAGGCTCACAACTACATAAATCCAATCGGCGTAGGGTGTCCAAAACATTTTGAGCTCTGGTAATAATCAGTTAGCTTTTTAGCTAGCTCTAAAACTCGGATCGTCATAGCCGTATCAAATTGATTAATGCGGCGAGAAAAGCCAGTGCAGAATCAGCGTGACGACAACTCCTTCTACGAAACTGAATACCCAACTCAAGTTAAGCATTTGATATTTGCTAAGACCGAAACGCGTCTGTACAGCCTGAGCAGCTTTTTTATCTTAGGCGCTTAAATCCATTAGAAGATGAGTTTTATCACGAATACAACCAACCCAATGGCGGCGAACAAACCCACCCCTAAAAGCACATAAAAGATGTATTTCTGAATAGTGGCGGCGAAATCGTTTTCCATATCCACATCATGCCGCCAAGGGAGAGACACAACCAATAACAACTGGTTTATCAACCTTCAGCAAAGGGAGACCAGCAGCGGTCGTAGCGTCAACTCCTAGTGAATAGCAGTATTTCCACTTTTCATGAAAAGTCCTCTTCCTTCAACAGGAATAGACCTGAACCCACAACCACGACAGTGGAACTAATAACCACTGCAGAGAATTGTTTTGCTTTTTCCGCTCTTCGAATAGTGGGCTCCAAGGTGTTCACCAATTTGATAAGCAAGTCACTTCTATCAACCTCATCTAAGTCTTGGTACCAGGTATTGCTAGAGGGATTTGCAAACTGTGGGCGTCTTCTGAACTATCGCTTGCCTCGACAAGTCTAATTCCTTTAGGCAGGACTACCTGCATAAGCAGGTTCATAAACAGGTGAACCCAATCCACCACCATCTTGGTCGTCATCATCT
>QCFI01000047.1 GCA_003280295.1 Prochlorococcus sp. AG-363-C20
AGCAAATGAAGAGCGTGAGAGAAAAAAACGTGAAGAACGAATTTCCCGACAAAAGGAAGAAGCGAACAGGAAAAGGTTGGCGTTAGAGTTAAAGCGAAAGGAAGCAAGTAAACCTAAAGGTCCAGATCCTTCAGACCCTAATGATCCAAGAAGGCTACATCCAAAATATAATCAAAAACTGACTGAGAATCTGCGAAAAGATCTGCAAGTAACTGGTCTTTGGTCATCCTATGCAGGTTTGCGAACAGCAAATGGTAATGGTTGCTATAACTATTATATTTCTCAAAATGCAGAGAAAAAATGGAATGAAGGAAAGAGTATTATCCACATGACAAGTAATTGCAAGGTAGGTAATACTCTTTATGGCGATCCAATATGCTCTAAAGAAAGTAATGCTGTACGCAAAGATTGCATAACTTTCATTGGTAAGGATAAAGAAAGAGGAGTCTTTTTTGTAAACATTGAGACAAGTAAAGATGAAACCATCAAGAAAAATTCTTATATCGTTGACTGTTCAATAGAAAAGCCTCTTGCACTTCCACGCTCGCTAGAGAGGAATCAATGGTACATAATTAACGAGCAGGGATTGTTATCAAAAACTTGTCCAATAGGAACTACTATTGAGCGCAATTGGGGTATTATTAAAAATCTACGCAATAGAGATCGTGTATATAATTATCAATAACCTCAGCTCGCAAGGCAAGTAGTTAGGACTGCAAGGAGCAAACGTTTCATATAGCCATCAAGAAGCGACTGAGAGAGAATGGGGAGGGCCGCACGGCTCTATTGACTCCCATCCAGAAGCAGTCCCATACCAGCAAAATACTAGCAAGCCCTTTTATTCCAACATCCCAGTCGTACCATGCCTTCTAAAGAAATTAACTACTGGCTAATGAAGTGCCAGCCAAGTTAAAAAACTAGTCATTTCAAGGGATCATCTCTCATATTAGACTAATTATATTTAATTTCCTCGAAATAGAGAGAGCTTTAATAAGACTCTATTCCTTGACTGTACTACTCAATAGTAATTGAGAATAATAATTTATCCCACATAAAAGTAACACATTCACTACCAAAATCCATCGCCTCGTCAGTATTGAATTCCACCCAGATAGTACCGTCTGTTTTTGACTTTAGATTTATAGGAGTTACTAAATTTGAAAAATGAAGATAACGAGTATATGGAGTATTATCTTCTAAATTATCATCCGTAAGAAATAGTTCAATTCGTTGTGATTCCCCCCCATTTACAGCTGCTTTAACTACTGCCCCCACAGGTCCTCTTGTAGTGCCGTTGTCTTCAGTAAATAAAGACTCCACAAGAGTCGCTTCTCCTGCTTCAGATTCATTGGTTGTCAAGGCATTCCATTCAGCATCATCAGTTGTAAAAGTTCCGGATTTTATATAACATCCACTCCCATTATTTCCAGAAACTGTAGGTCGATTAGACGTAACAAAATAAATCTGACTATACCAATCTTCACTATTAAGCTTCACTTCATTAGCAAGCTCACTTATGCCTTTGTTAGTTATTAAATTGATTATTTTGCCATTTGAATTTTTGAATATAGGCACACGTTCTCCAGTTGTAGAGTCACGAAAACCCATCTCATAAAAGGTGATATATAAATTTGATGGAGCTGATCCAGCTTGGGAAAAGGGGCAGAAAATAACTGTTAATAGTGCAACTGAAAAGGCTATAAATTTAGAGTTTCGTTGATACTTCATTTAAAAACTAATGCTCTTAAAGCTTAGAGGATCAGCACGTAATTACTCTGAGTAAACCCTAGCGTTCCAGCCTCCTGAAGACCGTTCAAGAAGCACCTCATTGCGCCGCCTTACAGGTTGAGTCATATTCGTGATCATATTTTTCTTGTAGTTCTTCTTTTTGAACTTCACAGGTTGACCAGTGACCTTCAACCTGAGGCCAAAGAATGTTTCATCTAAGTCAGGTAAAGCTGAGTTGGCTTTGGCATCCATTGCTGAGATTTCATTGGAGACCCAAGCTTCCACATTCACATGTGGTGTGGATTGCCAATTCAATAACGCTTCTGCACCATTGTTGTCTTGAGTGTTGTGATAATCCCAGTTAAAACCACGTACTAAGACGGCTAGTTCTGGATAATCAGGAAAGCGATAACCAACCTCCACATCCCAACCGGGTACGACACGTTCGGTGTAATCAATTCCACCAATAGTCACATTTTTTTTGCTCGTACTAGCGATATACCAGTTATTACGGACTTCAAAGTCTTTCCAAAGGTATTCACCACCTAAGCCAATACGACTATGAGCTGAGCTGTAGTCAGTCGTTCTGTAATCCAAAAAGACGTTCACGCCAAGCATCGATTCATCATTAGGACGATTCCTAATCCCCAAACCAAAGTTGCTCGTGGTTCCATCCATATCCCCGCTTGTGGTGAACTTGGCTTGTGAGAACAACAACGTTTTGAGATCACCCTCATCATCAGTCGCCATCTCTTTGAGCTTCATCAAGCTGTCAGCTGAAAAACTTGTACTTCCCTCACTATCTCCGTAATTAATGGCAATGCTGGATTGAGCAAAGAAAGGAATCTTTTGGATTTGATCATTGATATAACCATTGCCTTCGCTATTGATTCCACCAATCAGAAAAGCTTTCCCGTCACTTTTAATCGCATCTGCATAATCGCTACCTGATGCACCATTGTTCAGCATCGGGACCAAGCGAGCCGCATAAGTCACTCCCTTTTGGACCCAACGCTCAACATTATTGGTTGGTTGATAACCTTTCGCTGGTCCTAAGCAAGCAACAGAGTTGGGATCATCAAAGATGTCGCAATCGGCTGAATTACGAGAAACATCAGGCTTATCAATATGAATCTCTTGCTCAAGAATCTGTTCACCAAGAGTGCTTGATACAACTTTCTCAGACACAACAGGAGCAAAACCAGCTGGCTTGATTGGTTTGGCTTGAGCCAATGGGAATGCACTCAGGACAAATGCAGTCCCAAAACAAAAAGCCATCCCTTTCTGTGCATGAAATGTCCTCACAGAAACATGCCTTAATTTGAGCGATTATCACCTAAATCCCTTAAATATCTCGATGGTCTAGTTCGATTCGTAAATAGTCCTTCTTAAGGGTTTGTTCTGCGAACAGTTAAAGCGTGATAATGGTCGGAAGGACTCTTGCCCAACCAACTTCTATCTTGTTGGTATTTTCATTCCTTAAAGTAAATATCAGCTAGGCAACCTTTGTCTCTAAAGTGAAGTTATTCTAACTTTATTCTAACCCTGCATTTTCCTCTTAATCCCTTGGCATGGCTGAAATAAACTACTGGCTAATGAACAGTTATAAACCAATGATACCAATGGATCTGAGCGATTCCTCTAAATCTATTCTAGCAAAATTCTAGCAAGCAAATAGATATGAATAAGTGAATGGCTAGATAAAGGTGGTGTGTTACACGACAATCACTAGGAATAACTTATCTAGTTGTCTTCTTTTTCCAGTCAGTTATTGGTGGATTCTCGTAAGGATTCATCGGAACGCCATAGCTCTTATCCCTTCCATGTGTTTCTTGTGGCCCTTGACTAGCTGGCAGCCGATAGTTCGGGATAGGTCTGGCCTCTTGTTTCTTCCATCTCATTAGCGCTCTGAGAAAGTTTTGTTGAGCACCACTATTTGCAAAGAGAAAAAGAGCCTCTCTTTGCTGATCATCTTTTGATCGATACGTGACGTAGTTGTAATACTCCGCTCCATCTAAGTCGTATCTATACCGAATAAGTTGATCGCGTTGAATTCCTCCTTGCCCCTCTACCCACATTGCTGGCCCTTGGAAACGAACTCGACATTTATTTCCTATTTTCCTGCACCATGCATCGTGATAACTCTTAGGTCCATCATCAAACATCCCAGTTGGGAAGTCAGCATCACCAAAGTCGGCTTTTGCTGGAGAAAAGACCGTTAAGCCAAAGGTTATAGCAAGTAGGGGAAAGAGCTTTTTCATTTACCTTCAATACATTCAAAACCTAAATAATTGGCAGTATTACTAATTCTTTGGCTGGACATCCAATGAGCACCTTGTTCTTCGCATTGATCCATGTCGTTCATTTGAATTTTCTCCATGGCTACTGGTTCATTGCGCCAACGATCTCCTTTGTCACCTCCGAGCCTAAGAACCAGCCAAACGCTTTCAGCTATAGCAGCTTGTGGTGCAGCAAGGATTAGTGCAGCCAGTATTAACAGAGTTCTTTTCATTTGCCCTCAACACATTCGAAAGTTACACCTCGGGTGCCTCTGATCATGCCAGGTGGAATGCCGTTAAAACGTTTACTTGCCATAAGTTTCAGTCCCGCCTCTTCACATTGATCCATCGACTCCATAGGAACTAGCCATCCTTCGCCTCCCTGCGCATCTCTTCCTACCAAAAGATAAACAGTCTTCGCTATTGCAATCTGAGGAGTGGCAAGAGTTAGCGCCGCAAATAGGAGGAAGGTTTTGTTCATTTACCCACTATGCATTCAAAACCATCTTTTACGTCCAGGCGAAATCTCTTACTAGCCATCAATTCCACGCCTGCTTCTTCACATTGCTCTTTTGAATCCATGGGGATTGAGACCAAAGAAGTATTGGTATAAATGCCCGCTCCAGCCTTTGACTTAATAACTAGATAAGTTGTTTCAGCAATTGCAGCTATTGGCCAAGTGAGAGCAACCAGAAAAGAAAGTAGTAAAGGCTTCATTTTTAAATTATGCCAAGAATCCATTAAATCGTTCGATTAGAGCAGACAGTCTTAAAAAATATTGGCCCACATTTTTAAGCAGCATTCCTTGCAAAACATAGTCGGAGCAACCGGATTAAAACCTATGACCTAGTGATCCAAAGGTCTAAAACTACTAAAAGCTCAAACCAGATAATTGAGTCAAAATAGGGAAAGGAACAACTTGCCCAAATTCCAGCAAAATTCGAGCAAGCCTCTAACCCTCCACAAGCTTTCTAACCTCTTTTATCGCAATGACTGACAAAAATATCTCGTATTGGCTAATGAAGAGCGAACCAGATGTTTACAGCATAAATCATCTAAAAAAAGAGGGTTTGACATTATGGGATGGGATTAGAAATTATCAAGCTCGGAATTTTATGCGCTCAATGACAGTGGGCGATCAAGCATTTTTTTACCACTCAAACTGCAAACCGCCAGGAATTGTAGGGATGATGACAGTCAATGAAATTGCTCTGGTTGACCCAACACAATTCGACCCGCAATCAAAATATTTTGATCAACATTCATCTAAAGATAAGCCTAGATGGGATTGTGTTCAAATGAAATATCTAGGGATTTTTAATGAGTTTATGAGCCTTGAAGAGCTAAAGGAAGTTTATAGCCCGGAAGAGCTTCAAGTGGTCCGCAAAGGAAACAGGCTTTCAATAATGCCAGTCTTAACCAAAACTGCAATAAATCTCTTGAGCAAGCTTGGAGAACCTATCTTATAATAAATTTCCTCAGGTTTAATAAATTAAAGATTCGATTATAACTATCTTTAGAGCACTAATCTATATTTAAATTATTTTGAGAAAATATAAGTCTAAACAGTAAAATATTCCTGCCTAATCCCAATTGCTTAAAACATTCTTTTATGCAAGCAATCCCAATATAGAATTAAATAACTCAATCAGTACTAAATACAGGCTTGAACGGTCCAGATCCAAAATTTTCAGGCAGTCCAAATTCATCAGAACTAATGGTATAGCCTGCATTTGTAACTTGTAGTTCTACATTAAGGCCATTAGTTTCATCTGTAATAACCACTTCTGAACCCGCTGGCGCTTGGAAAGCACCAAACAAACGTACAACATCTCCCTCTGCAGCTCTTGTATAACTTGAATTTAGAAGCAATGCTGAAACTTGACCTCCTCCAGTGACGGTTTGCGGGTTTGAAGGGTCAGTCCCCCATTCAGCATCATAAGCATCATCAAAAGATGAAATTGTTTCATCATGATCAACAGATGGAGCTGTTGTGCTTACACCTCCATCTTCAGTTGAGTAATAGGTATCACCTCCTAAAAGTTGATAACTGCCTCTCAAACCAAATGTATTACCAACAATGATGTATGCGTATCCATAGGTTCCTATCGGAGGCCTAGTTGCTGAGCCGGGCAAATCAAAAGTTCCAGAGCCTCCTAAGTCACCACTAATGCCTGAGGTATTACGAGTCATAGTAGTAAAGCAACTTGAAAGATCTATCGTTTTTGAATTTCTAGCACCTGATAAAGGATGAGAAGTACAAATTCCCATCTCATAAATGGTCAATTGAAATCTATCTGGAGTACCTTGACAGTCTTCATCAGCATCGAGAGTGGCGACAGTATTACTTGCAGGGCAATCTGCAGCTTTTGTCTCCTGAGGAAATACAAATACTGTTGAGATTGCGATACTAGTAGTAGAGATTCCAACGAGAAGTTTT
>QCFI01000048.1 GCA_003280295.1 Prochlorococcus sp. AG-363-C20
GTTCATAATCAGTCATCAATTATCAGTGGCCTAGTTAATGAATCCCTTAACCCACTCCTTTTCTATTTCTTGCAGCAGCATCATTATCCAACGTGGTCTTAACAAGATCTTGAAATCCACCACCAGTGGAAGCGATTACAAAGGAAATTAGAAAGATAAGTCCAGCAAAGATAGCCACTCCCATCTCCAAGGGAGTAATCATTCCCGACACTGCAAAGAGAGACATTTAAAGAACTTTCGGATTTTTATCGACAAATGCTTTGTAAGCCCAATAGACAATTCCTGCAGTAAGTACTAGAGGCATGAATAATGTTGCGATCTGCAAAAGGACATAAAGACCTAATGCTGCTAGAGCTATTCCTTTAACCAATGACTTGTTGTCATCAGATAAGTTTTGCCAGAGTTTGAGTGGTTCCCTGTTAGGCAGCGATACTGTCGTTGTTTTCCTCTGAGTTCCAAAGGTCTTGAATCGTCTTCAAACGCAAATGTTCAAGCATATGTTTTTCCCTGTGAAGATTGCCTCTGTAGCCTCTATCTCGACTTCCCTTAAACCATTTCGGTTTAGGTATGAAATTAGTTGTTGTCATTGAAAGAAAAAAAGGAAGTTAAGCTAGCTATCGTCTTCTTTCTATTGCTTCACATCAACTGTGATTGATTCATTTGATTTAGCTAGCGAGGAGATAGACAATCGTCTTATAGCGGAAATAATCAATATACGGAAGTCAGACAAACCAATAGATCTGATCACTTCTGGTTGCCTGATCTTCAATACTTCATTTGGAGTCCTAGACACCAAAAGGGAAGAGAGGTATATGATCACATCATATGAATTTTTTAATCACGACCAAGTAATCCCTATCGAAAGTTAGAAGGAGTGTTATCTCAAATTGATAGGGTTTACCCTAGGCAAAAGCGGAGCTTCCACAAATCCATTTCGAAAACTCGGTTCTTTTGATCATTGATTTTGAGGACCTCTTCGAAAAAAACTTCAACCTGGGCATACAGCCGCCATCTTTACAAAATGACATTCATTCTATGAGGAGTTAACGAGTAGGTTCAACAGGCACCAGAACCCATCAAAAACAAAAGGCTTATCATTCAAAAGTTAGGCCAGGAGCGTCCATTCCAATCTTATAAATCACTAAAATCCAGTAGGGATAAAAGGGTTCATGGCCTAGTACTCCAAAAAAAAACTCTAAAGCTATAACTACTGTCTCTAGTAATCAAGACATTTATAAGAAAGCTAACTTGCCTTAAAGAATAGGGTTGGAAGTATTAAGTGTTCTTTTACTCTTCATCAATACATTCCAAGCCTCTTAATTCTTGTAAAACTTTTGCTCTGATTGTTTTAGCTTCAGCCAAAGCTGTCTTTTGAGCTGTTTCTAGTTTCCCTAGCTAAGCTCTATCACTTTTTAATTCGCTAAAAATTTGTGTTTTAAGAGCATTCAAGTCTTTTAAAACTTCTGCTCTGTGAGCTTTAACTTCAGTCATAGCATCTTTGCGAGCATTTTGGATTTCAAGCATTATTTTTGCTAATTGATCTTCTGTGGTATTTCCTTTCTTCAGTGCGATTGAAACTTGGATCCCAGCAATAGCAACAATCCCAACAGTACTTATCACAGCTAAAGCCTTATAGAAAATATTGTTGTTGTCTTTCCTGACCAATCGGTAGTTGCTCATTCAGTTGTTCTATGCCCTTATATCTTTCTAGCTGATCCAGCTCAACTCAACATTCCAAGAGTCCGTTAAACCCTGTTCAAAGGGAAAGATCTAGATACCTCTTGCGCAAATTCCGATAACCCACATAAACCTGATCAGACATAGGCTAGTAGAAGCAAAAGGATTCAGAGCTGCAACCTAAGGATGTACTACCTAAATCAAAGGCGTTCTACCTACAAGTATGTTCTTTTTAGGTCTGGAGGAAGAGATAATTGAGTATTAGAACTGTTACTTCATGCCACCCTTGTTAAACCAAATAAGAAACAAGTAAGAAGCATATAAAAAATAAGCAAGGACAATAATCCCAACTAAAGGGAATTCAATAATGGGGTCAGTACTCATTGGATCCATTTTAGGGAATTATTCCCAAGGAAGTTCACGTTTATTTCCAGATTTTTTATCTCGCATCATCGCTCCCCACCAAGTCCAAAGGAATTGAAGACCTGATATTCCAAGAAATATCAAGGCAATAATGAGCCAGGTGTCTTCACTTAATCCAAACAACATAAGAGAGAAGGGATTCCGGGTCTTTCTAAACGATCACGCTTTCTGTCTTGTTGAGCAAGATGCAAGTAAGGCATGAGAGAAATTCCTTTATGTTCAACGAAAGAGTTGGCAAAGGAAGCATCTAAGGTATTGAGCATGATCTCTTAATAGTAATTTTTATAAATACCTGTGCATGACGTAATAAGTCAATAAACCTATTAATAGGAATAATTAAAGTCTAATTACCTAACTAAATATTCAACCTCCCTAGAAGCAAATTCCAACCAAATTCAGAAGCTTCTGCATTAAAACTCGCACGTTGTTCACACATAAATCCATGAGTAGCAGACTCAACCTCGACAAATGTCAACCGGTTCCCTTCAGGATCTTCTTTTTTTAAGGCTTCTTGTATGGCGGTCCGTTCAGAAGCAGGGATCAGAGCATCAGCGGTACCGCATATACAAGTCAACTCACCGGAAACACTAGGGAGCAATTCTAAACTTGGTTGACCACCACCAGGACGACTGATGCTTACTCCTGCACCATAAAAATCAAAAGTGGAACAAATTTCTGGGAGTGTTGAAGTAATTAAGGCAGCATGACCACCAAAACAAAATCCAACCACAATAATTTGGAATTGTTGGTTTTGTTGCCTTAACCAAGTAATAACTGCAGATGCATCGACAAGTATTTGCTCGGTAGTAGCTAGTTGTTTATGTAGTCGTCCTTCAACTAAATCTTCTTCGCTATAGCCAAGTTCCAATTCTGGAGCTGTTCGCGCAAAGAGGGGCATTGCCAATGAAGCGAAGCCGCGATCTGCTAGTCGTTCTACAACACTTCTTACCCAACTGTTAACCCCAAAAACCTCTGGGAGGACTAGAACTACATACTTACTTTCCTGATTAAAGTTATTCATCCAACAACGCAATGGGACTGGACCTTCTTCAATAACAATCCAATTTCCTGCCATGCGAAATAAAAAGGATGAGGCCTTACACCCTAAGTAGAAAAGGGATTCGAAACTGTGACTTAGTACTCCCAGCTCATTATTGATCTACATCCTCAAATTCCTTTAGCAAGCGAAAAGTTTTAGAAACGAAAGGGAAAATCCAAACCAACAACCCAATAACAGTGATAGCAGCAAGGACAAAGCCAAGAATTGCAAGGATTCCTCCTGTCACATCTCCTTCATAAAAACGATCCAGTCCAATTGGAGCTCCTATTCCCAAAAGGAAGAGACGAGTGAGTGCTCTCTTTTCAGCTTTCCTAAGCATTAGATAAATTCAACTAACGCCTGAATAGCAAAATAATCAAAGATATGAAAGCAGAAAAATTCTCATAATCTTTTCATGCTGCGATAGCCATGTGAAACTCATTAGAACTCAATCAGGTAAAAAATTAGAACCTGCCAAATAGTTCTCTCAAAGTGCCTAGACAAGTTTTTAGCACTGCAAAGCTTTTTTTCATATCTACTGAGTTTGGGGCCCTATGAGATTGCATTAGTGCTTAAAGGGCCCAATGATTGGCGATTTTTACAACCATTCCCTTAGTCAAAACACTGGGATTAAACAAGAGGCAAATAAGCTCCGAGTTAAATCGACTATCAATCAGTCAAATCCTAGAAACCGCGGCATTACATAGAAGGAGATCTTTTGTTAATAACGATTAACAGTCATGAGATAGAGAGTTTTTTCTCTTTAGTCGATAATAAATAAGAGGCAGATGATGACCTCAGCCAAGGGCTATGCCCAGGCAGCTCAAAACCTTAGAGAAAATTAACAATCGGCCCCATGCCAGCCACCTCGAGCACATTTGAAACGCCAACAACAAAAACGTTTGCTGAGTTTTCACAACTGGCTGACTATTCGCTCATGGATTCACTCCAAGCAGATCCTCAAGCAACCAGCGATGGTCACGACCACCAAGCTCGCCAAGTGTTCTCTGGTCATTATGTACCGGTAACCCCCACTCCAATCCCAGCGTCTGAATACATCACGCACAGCAAAAGCTTATTTAATGAGCTCGGTCTGAGCCATGAGCTTGCTCTGGACGAACAATTTCGCCGTCTATTTTCAGGCGACATCACTGTAGCGAAGGAGCCAATGCGCCAGCTTGGTTGGGCGACCGGCTATGCCTTATCAATCTACGGAACAGAGTACATACAACAGTGCCCGTTTGGAACCGGCAACGGCTACGGAGATGGTAGGGCAATTTCTGTTTTCGAAGGCCTCTTCAACGGCCGACGATGGGAAATGCAACTGAAAGGCGGAGGCCCTACGCCATACTGCCGTGGCGCCGATGGACGTGCCGTACTCCGTTCCAGCGTGCGTGAGTTTCTTGCGCAGGAGTACATGCAGGCCCTGGGAGTTCCGACCTCACGCTCTCTGACGCTGTATGTGTCGCGATCCGAAACAGTGACCAGACCCTGGTACTCCAAGAACTCGAGGTCCACGGATCCAGACATCATGATGGACAACCCTGCGGCGATCACAACACGAGTTGCACCATCTTTTCTGCGTGTCGGACAACTTGAGCTATTTGCCCGTCGCATACGTAGTAAAACGCATCAGGACGCCCTAAATGAGCTGCAAATGCTTGTGAAGCACCTGATCGGACGGAACTATCAACACCTCATTAATCCTAGTCTTCCATTTAGCGATCAAGTCGTCGAGCTAGCCCATTTATTTCGCGGACGGCTTACATCACTAGTAGCCAATTGGATACGCATTGGCTACTGCCAGGGGAATTTTAACAGTGACAACTGCGCCGCAGGTGGCTTCACCCTAGACTACGGCCCCTTCGGATTCTGTGAACTGTTCGATCCCAGGTTTCAGCCCTGGACAGGCGGCGGCGACCATTTCTCATTCTTTAACCAACCTGTTGCTGCCGAAGCAAATTATCAGATGTTCTGGGCAGCTATACGACCTCTCCTCACTGGCAACACAGAGGCACTTGTAAGGTTGGATGAAATCCGAGACGGCTTCGCCAAATCCATGGAACAGGAAATCGAGACCATGTGGGCAAAGAAACTTGGCCTGATCACCTATGACGCAACTCTTGTGAACGAACTGCTGCAGCTCATGGCTCTCTCCAAGGTTGATTACACGATCTTTTTCCGAAAGCTTTCTCACATTCCAGCCCAACTCACATCCTTAAAAGAAAGCTTCTATCTTCCCAGTTCAGACCAGGTTGATTTGCAGTGGAATAGCTGGCTACAACGGTGGCGGGACCGCATTAGAAGAGGTGGCGACCTCAGATTGACATCCGAAGCAATGAAACGCATCAACCCAAAGTACACGTGGCGAGAGTGGCTCATCGCACCCGCATACAAGAAGGCAGAGGAAGGTGATTACGAGCTCATTAAGGAGCTACAAGCTGTGTTCAGCAATCCCTATGACGAACAATCATCAGAAGTGGAAACGAAATACGATCGTCTAAAACCCAAGAAATTTTTCAACGCCGGAGGAGTATCCCACTACAGCTGTTCGTCTTGACAAGACGAAACCTGCTTGAAAGCAATCAATCTCGAAAATGGCCTGGACTTCGAAAACTGAATAGCTATCCAGCCCCAGGAAATAAATCAATTAATGCGGAGAGAAAAGCCAGTGCAGAATTAAGGCGAGAGCAAATCCCATTACTAGACCCATTACCCAGCTCAAACAAAGCATCTGGTAATTGCTCAATCCAAAACGGTTCTGAATTGCAAGTGCGGCTTTTTTGTCCAATGCGATTAAGTCCATATCTATGTTCTACCAAACAAATAAATAGGGACCATATAAGGCCCCTATAAAAGTCGACTGTCAATCGTTGAGAGAATACTCTTTTATTAATTTTGAAAGTTGGTCTGTTCTGGATTCTTTTTGGGGCCTTGCAGCATCCAGTACTGCAGCACAACATAAAGACCAGCTTGAACCACCTTGCAAACCTAATTCTTTAGCAATATTTCCTGGAGCAATAGACAAAGAGGTTATTTCTCCAATGTGTTGAAGCGTTTCCCAGAGTTCAATTTCTAGAAAATCAAGTTCAATTTTTGAAAGCAGTCTAGTCGCAGCAAAATCTTCTACTAAACCAGTTAGTTCCAGAGTCATCTTCTTACGGGGTTATTGGTATGAAAGGCGGTTTTATCGTCTCGCCAACGATAAATGCAATGTGCCGGGTTTACTCTCCCTTGCGGAATGCTAATAAATGAAAGTTACCACTAAAATCCAGCAAAAACGACTTTGCTTGGGCACGT
>QCFI01000049.1 GCA_003280295.1 Prochlorococcus sp. AG-363-C20
TCCTCTGATAAGAAAACTATATTTCCAGATATACTTCCTTCTTCTATAACAAAAGAACAACCAAAATTAAAACCTAGATATGCATTTAAACCATCTTTAATCAAACGCTTAACAAAAACAAAATTAGTTATTGAAACGATTGAAGTTATATTATTTATATACATATTTACAACATTTTTAACTATCTTCAAGAATACATAGAGGTCAAAAAAAGATGCTAGTATTAAAATTTAATTCTAAAAGGTTAAACAAATATTAGACAAAAAGAATTGTATAAGCTTTAATATTAGAAACATTTAGATTTGATAATAAACTATCATTGTAAAACTTGAGTTAAAGTTGAAATTAATTATATTCAATTAAAATTAAACGATATAATATTTATTTCAAAACCTGATCCAGAATAGATTAAAACTAAGCAAAAAGATATACATGTTATTTCAAAAGAATTGCTTCAAGAGAAAGCTTGCATCAACAAAACATATATAAAGTTTCTATTATTATTCCTCTTAGACAATTTATTACCAATGACCTAGTACTCCCGCACTATAAATTCACATGGCTTTAACCTCTAGATATCTTACTCTTAAATTTGCCTAATTATTGGCATCATTATTTCTAAAAGCAACAGTCACAAAATCAGCTTTCTCAGTTTAGAATAGACTAAACCCCTTTGCATAACAGGCATTTAATGAAATTTGCAGAACTCGATCGGTAAGATATTTAGCTCAAATAATCACAATTACGTGACGAAGCTGCTCTCTATATAAAACAATTGATGTTACTGAGGAACAACCTCAATTAATTTTCCGGCTTCTTCACAAGAACAAGATGAGCGTCTCCCTGCCCCTAATGCTTCGTGCTGCGCGTGGTGAATCAGTGGAGCGACCACCAGTTTGGATGATGCGGCAAGCAGGTCGATACATGAAGGTTTATAGAGAGCTCAGAGATCGACATCCAAGTTTTAGAGAACGTTCAGAGAATCCTGACCTTTCATATGAAATCTCTATGCAGCCATTTGATGCATTCAAACCTGATGGCGTAATACTTTTTTCAGACATACTCACTCCACTCCCTGGCATGGGGATAGATTTTGACATTATTGAAAGCAAAGGACCGGTCATACAAAATCCAATCCGGTCTTTTGATCAAATAAATCAGTTAAGAAATTTAGAACCTAAAGAAAGCATGTCTTTCGTAGGAGATGTACTCGGGAGGCTTCGTCAAAGTGTTGGCAATCAAGCCACTGTATTAGGTTTTGTTGGTGCCCCTTGGACTTTGGCTGCTTACGTTGTTGAAGGTAAAAGCAGTAAAAACTATGCAGTAATAAAAGCTATGGCTTTTCAAGAACCTGAGCTTTTACACAAACTCCTAAATCACTTCGCAGAATCCATTGCTAACTATTTACGCTTCCAAATTGATTCAGGTGCCCAAATTGTTCAAATGTTTGATTCATGGGCAGGCCAACTAAGTCCAGCCGATTACGACACTTTTGCTGCTCCTTATCAGCAAAAAGTAGTTAACTTAGTAAAAGCAACACATCCAAATACACCAATTATCCTCTATATATCTGGTAGTGCAGGCGTTTTAGAGCGTATGGGGGAAACAGGTGTAGATATCATTTCTCTTGATTGGACAGTTGATATGGCTGAAGGATGTGCACGGCTACCTAAAGATATTGGTGTGCAAGGGAATGTTGATCCTGGCTTGCTTTTTGGTACACCAAAAGCAATTCGCGAAAGAATCGTAGATACTGTTCAGAAAGCAAAGGGACGTCGACATATTCTTAATCTTGGTCATGGAATTCTTCCTGGCACACCTGAAGACAATGCAAAAGTTTTCTTTGAAGCAGGAAAGAACATAAATGAACTAATTAAAAATGCCCCTTGAAAACAATCTAGTTCTCATAACAGGTGCAAGTGGATGTGTTGGTCAATACATAGCTGCTTGGTTATTAGAGAACTCTGAGTTAGATCTACTTCTCTGGGTCAGAGATCCTTCCAAAATAACTGCTTTAGATGTAAATCAACCACGAATTAAACTTCTAATTGGGGACTTACGTGATGCAAAACTTTTTACTAATGAACTTGGAAAAGTAAATCGAGTAATTCATACAGCAACTGCATGGGGAGACCCTCGTAGGGCCTATGAAGTAAATGTAAAAGCAGTAAAATTAATATTAAAATTGCTCAACCCTAATGTTCTAGAGCAGATCATCTACTTTTCTACTGCAAGTATTTTAGACAAAGATCTTCAACCACTAAAGGAAGCTTTACTATATGGGACTGAATATATACAAACAAAAGCACAATGTCTAATTGAATTAGAGAAGCACCCATTAGCAGATAAAATAATTGCAGTATTTCCTACACTTATTTTTGCTGGGAAAGTAGATGGGACTAGTCAATTTCCTACAAGCTATCTTACTGAAGGTCTAACAAAAGCTACTCAATGGTTATGGTTAGCACGTTGGTTCAAAGGATATTCACGATTTCATTTCATTCATGCCGCGGATATAGCTTACGTATGTGGTCATCTTGCAACGACGCCACATGAATCAAATAAAGAACCTAACCAAGGAGCTCTTAGGCGATTGGTATTAGCTCAGCCTTATGTATCAATTGACCAAGTCTTAAGCGCACTCATGAAATGGAGAGGAATGAAAAGAGTTCCTAGATTCCCTCTATGGGGTTGGTTAGTCAAAGTCTTAGTAAAGATCCTTCCAATCCAGCTGACAAATTGGGACCACTTCAGCATCAAGCAACGTCATTTCACACATGACCCTGTTAGTCCTCCAGAACGTTTCGGAGGAATTAGCCATGCAAGAACAATTGAGGAGGTTCTCATTAAGGCAGGGTTAGAAAAAAGTGATTTCGCTACAAAACGGGTTAAGATATAATCAAGAAAATACAAAATCCTATGGGATCAATAATGCGCTCGATTTCAGCTGTTTTCTGCGCCCTTTTGCTTGTTCTTGCAGTAGGCGTTACATCAGCTCAAGCTAACACTGTTGAGGTGAAGCTAGGAACAGATGCTGGAATGCTGGCATTTGAACCAAGCACTATCAATATCAACGCTGGTGACTCAGTTAAGTTTGTTAATAACAAATTGGCCCCTCATAACGCTGTATTTGATGGCCACGAAGAACTCAGCCATACTGATCTAGCCTTTGCCCCTGGTGAGACATGGGAACAAACATTCTCCACAGCTGGCACCTACGATTTTTATTGTGAGCCTCATAGAGGCGCTGGCATGGTAGGCACAGTAGTTGTCAAATAAATCACATCGTCAATAAAAACATTAACAAAAAAATTGATCAAAGATAAATTCTTGTCTTTGATCAATTTTCATCCTACAAAAAATTAATTGAAAATAAATAACTACAAAATTCTTTGAGATGAGTAGAGAAGAATTAAAGGGTTTTATCAATGCAACTGAGCGCAGTTTTACATTACGCACAAAGCTTAAGGAATGCAAAACTGTTCACGAAATTATAATGCTCAGTAAAGAATATGGTTTTACAATCAATTCAGATGATCTAAAAGAAGATAAAGATGCCGAATATCTGCAAAATTGGTTTAAAATAAGTATTATTTCACCAATAAAAAAGAATATATAGATTTAGCAAAAATTATTTTAAATATCAGAATAACTAAATAAAAACTTCAAAATAAATTGTTATATAGAGGGTAATTTCTTATTGTATATTTCTAAATAATTTCATTCTGGTATCCCGTCCTTTTTAGATCGGTTTTCCTCTTGAGAGAAAATTAACTCTAAATTAATATAAAACACGAGAAAGAATATTCATGCAACCAAAAGCAGAAAAATTTACTGAAAGAGCATGGTCAGCCATAGTCATGGCTCAAGACTTAGCACAAACAAAAAGGCATCAACAAATAGAGACTGAACACCTCCTAATTTGCTTACTTGAAAATAATGATCTTGCAATAAAAATACTAACAAAGTCTGGTTATTCTATAACTCAATTAAAAAAGGAGCTGAATAGCTATATTAGCAATCAACCCATTTTAAGAATAGAACCTGAATCAATCTATATTGGCAAAAGTCTTAATCAATCACTTGAAGAAGCAAACGCTTTAAAAATTTCATTTGAAGATAGTTTCATATCAATAGAACACTTATTAATAGCCCTTGCCAACGACAATCGTTTTGGTTCTAAATTGCTTCGCAAAGGTAGTGATAATCAAAAAAGTATCTACTTAACCATTCAGCAGATGCGGGGAAATAATAAGATTACGACTCAGAATCCAGAAGCTACATATGACTCGCTTGCAAAATACGGAAGAGACCTAACAGCAGAGGCACGAATAGGGAAGCTTGATCCTGTAATAGGAAGGGATGATGAAATAAGGCGAACTATTCAGATCCTTAGCCGCCGAACAAAAAACAACCCTGTCTTAATAGGTGAACCAGGTGTTGGGAAAACAGCAATAGTTGAGGGCCTTGCGCAAAGAATGGTTAATGGAGATGTTCCTATATCTCTTCAAAACCGCCAATTAATTTGCCTTGATATGGGTTCACTTATAGCAGGTGCAAAATATAGAGGCGAATTCGAAGAACGCCTAAAGGCAGTTTTAAAAGAAATAACAGATTCTGAAGGGCAAATGGTTTTATTTATAGATGAAATTCATACGGTTGTTGGAGCTGGGGCAACTGGAGGTGCAATGGATGCAAGCAATTTGCTAAAACCAATGCTCGCAAGAGGTGAATTAAGATGTATTGGTGCCACGACACTAAGCGAACATAGACAACATATAGAAAAGGATCCAGCACTAGAGAGGAGATTCCAACAAGTCCTTGTAAATCAACCTTCAGTAGAAGACACTATTTCAATACTTCGAGGACTTAAGGAAAGATACGAAGTACATCATGGTGTACGTATATCTGACACTGCACTTGTTGCAGCCGCTGTACTAAGTAACAGATACATCACAGATCGTTTTCTCCCAGACAAAGCAATCGATTTAGTAGATGAGTCTGCTTCAAGACTAAAGATGGAGATCACTTCTAAACCAGAAGAAGTTGATGAAATCGACAGAAAGATTCTTCAATTTCAAATGGAGAAACTTTCATTAACACGTGAATCCGATCCTATTAGCAAAGAAAGACTGGAGAAAATTGAATACGAGCTTGATGATCTAATAGCTCAACAGAAGTCACTAAATGAACAATGGGATAAAGAAAAAGCTTCAATCAAACGAATTCAATCTATAAAAGAAGAAATTGAAAGAGTCCAAATACACATAGATCAAGCAAAACGTAATTATGATTTAAATAAGGCTGCTGAACTTGAGTATGGAACATTAAATAATCTTCAAAAAGAGTTATACAAGAATGAATTATCACAACAAAAACACGATGAACGAGAATTAAACTCCCTACTTAGAGAAGAAGTTATAGAAGAAGATATAGCAGAAGTGATTTCAAAGTGGACCTTGATTCCTTTATCCAAACTTGTTCAATCGGAAAAGGAAAAATTATTAAATCTAGAGCAAAGTCTTCACAAATCAGTCATTGGTCAAAATGTAGCTGTTAGTTCTGTTGCAGATGCAATTCAAAGATCGAGAGCAGGAATGAGTGATCCCGAAAGACCAATAGCTAGTTTTATATTCCTTGGCCCAACAGGAGTAGGAAAAACCGAACTCTGTAAAGCATTAGCTTCAAATCTCTTTGACAATGAACACTCAATGATCCGTTTTGACATGTCAGAATACATGGAGAAGCATTCAATTAGCCGGTTAATTGGAGCTCCACCGGGTTATGTTGGTTATGAAGCAGGTGGACAATTAACTGAAGCAGTTAGGAAACATCCATATTCAGTTCTACTTTTCGATGAAATTGAAAAGGCCCATTCAGACGTTATAAATAT
>QCFI01000050.1 GCA_003280295.1 Prochlorococcus sp. AG-363-C20
CGTAAAAAATGTTCTAAGTTCACATTCTTCAAACTCTACATTTTTTAGGATCAGTTAATTTAATCTATTTCCATCCTATTTCTCTTTTAGAAAAGAATACAATCCTCATATTAAATACATAAGAAGATGGTGCTCATGTCCTTTTAATTTGATGAGTGTTCTCACCTAAGAGTTCTACGAAAGATATCGGCACAAAAAGGTTAAAAAGTCAGGATGACAAATCTCAACACTCCAAGTTTCAATAACAATAATGTCGATCCAAGAGAAGTAAAGCTACAAAAAAAACATCAAAATAATCTCATAAGTATAAAAAGGCTACTTAGATAGACATGTAGGCCTATTTCCAATGCCTAGCTCGAATAGTTTTATAGAACTAAGATCTAAGATTTATTTAACCCATCTTTATTGGGATCATTTTTCACTCTTCTAGCCTCCTCTTCAGAGATAGCTATGTTAAATAAATTGCAATTTATTGCTTCTTCATAATGCAAATTAAAATTATTTTTGGTTAGAGTAAGTTAATACATAAAGATTATTTTCAAGAGATTGAATCCTTTCTTCAAGAGATAAAAGTCTAGATTTAATAGTCACCGGAGAAGTATTTTTTAGTTGAGTAGAAATACTTTCTGATACAAACTCGGTTATAGTTTTTCCTGACATAATTGCAGCTACTTTCAACTTATCCATTAATTCAGGATCAATGTTGACATTGAGTTGAGTTCTAGTCATTCTCAAAGAACCCTGACACAGGGTTGACACACTGGAAATATATTAACCATGCTTTATAGGTATTGGGCTTTATCGGGAAAGTCAGAAAAAAGCTTGTAACCACTCACCTAGTACTTGTGCTGAACGGTATTTTGAGACATAAGATGATGAAACTGAAAATGTACAGTCGCCCTTAATCTTCCTTAAAATACTCTACCAAGTCAATATAACTGACCTAAAGCAGCAAAAAGCCAACCACTGTTGACATATTTACCCTCAGAATATCTAGCAAACCCTAAAAGAGAGGAGGTTTTTAAAATGCCAACTCAAATCACCTGGGAAATCAAGGCGTCTAGAAGCAAGAAAAAGCTCTCTTATAAGTCTTCTATTCACACAAAAGTCCCTCTTGGAATTAATTAATATAGCTAATCCCTCTTACTATTTGATGAAAAGCTATCTAATATATCCTTTACAGGAAATGACAAGCAACCAGGAGTCAAGCATGAGCCACTCTGAGCGAAGTAATGATATTAAGCTTGTAGAAGATAATCTTCAATTAATAATTAGCTCTAGTTCTTATCACTTAGCCCATGAAGACTTAGCATTATTGAATAGTGATGAAATGCGCGGAGTCAGGATGCTGCTTGAAATCAGCAAGCCTGAACAAATACTAGAAAAAGAAAATATATTATCTACTGTTATTGTATTTGGAGGAGCTAATATCGTCGATAAATTATCTGCCAAACAAAAACTTGACGAGGCAAATAGACTACTTCAAAAACACCCAAAATCAAATCATTTACATAGAAGAGTTAATCGATTAAATAAGCTCTATTCAATGTCCAATTATTATGATTCTGCAAGAGAGTTTTCACGAATAGTTTCTAGTGAAAATCAGGCAAAGAAATGCCATTCACATGTCATTGTCACTGGAGGAGGGCCTGGCATTATGGAAGCAGCTAACAGAGGTGCTTTTGATGCAGGTTGCAAATCAATTGGCTTGAATATAAGTATTCCTAGGGAGCAACAACCAAATTCTTTTATCACACCTGGACTTTGTTTCAAATTTAATTATTTTGCTTTACGAAAAATTCACTTTGTAATGCGCTCAGTTGCAGCTGTATTTTTCCCTGGAGGCTTTGGAACATTTGATGAATTGTTTGAGCTTTTAACACTTCGCCAAACTGAAATGAAGAACAATATTCCCATAATTCTTTTTGGACGAGAGTATTGGTCTAAAGCAATAAATTTTCAACTTCTTGCAGAGTCTGGACTTATCGCAGATGACGACCTCGAGCTCTTTAAATATGCTGATACTGCATCGGAAGCCTGGGAGATTATCAAGCGTGATGCTCCTAACTAAAACAAGAGGTTTCAAGAAATGTAATTCCACTAATTTTAAAAACCATGAAAGATTATAAGATTTTTCCATCCATCTTGACATTCGTTATCATCAATTTTTATAGCCAAAAATTCTAATTGGATAAGTTTTTCATCGGATAAAAAACATCACTCGACCACCTTCAAGCCTGGTGTATTTGCTAACAGGTCATTCCTTTTAGTTTTACAAAAGCCTAAATTATCCTATCAATAACTTCACAATCGAGCATTGCGCATTTTCTTTCATTCCAAAGGCATTGTTCTTTTCTGATATCGAGCAAACTTACTTGACTAGAGTCGCAAGCCAGGAGAATGATCTTAAGCGAGTTCCCTTTAGAGATCAAAGAGTCTATAAATACTGACTTCTCTATGAGATAAGAATCAAATCAAGTATCATAATAAGGAAAAATTATTGAAGTAATGGCAAAAAATAGAAAGCAGCTCAATATCAATATTGATCCAGCCTTGTTATTAAAGCTTAAGAGTGAAGCAACTAAGAATGGGAAAACACTAACCGAATTTGTCACTGAGAGACTCAACAAATTGCCAGGAAAGAGCTTGGAAGATCGCCTTGAGGAAAGGCTCTCAAGATTAGAAAAGATTCTTATGCCAGAAGAGAATCTGCCTGATCAAGACAAAAAGATCGGATCAATCTTTTCTGATCAAGGCGCAAAAGAGTACGGAGAGGTTGCAAAGGTTGAGTTTGAATCACATGCGAAAAAGAAGGGCCTTAACATTCATGCTGCCTTACTAGAACTTGAGCCATTTCTCAAGAAGTACCCATATAGCAATCCTGAACTAGTCTTCCAGATCCTATTAGGGACCCACCAGTTAACTGGTTTAGAGATGACAATTGCGTATAGGCATGGATCTTGTGCAATGAGATCAGCTCTAAATGATTGGAGCAAAGAGCCTTTAGAAAGGCTAAACTTAGCTTTCCTTAATGCAGTGATAACCAAAAGTCTTGCTGCGTAAAGGAATAGATTTAAGAAGGTGAGCAACCCAAACAAAACATTGCAGCGCATAGCCTCCTTGGATTAAGGGTATTTGATTTATCTGTGAATTAAAAGCAATATTATTTAATGAAAAGTTTATTAATTATCACTGCCGAGAATATCTATACATACGAGAAACAAGCCTTCGCACCCTAAGTAGAAGATTTCAAGATGATCTAGCTGTTTGCAAACCATTCCCAGAAGCTAAAGCATTTGCAAGCTCCTCTCTTTTGACTAAAAGATCATTTAAAACCAATCGGACTGTAATCCCCCCAGTCCTTATCTCGTTGTATACTTGACATCTATAAGCTCAACTTCTAGCAATCAAGTAGAAAGAAATTTTCAGGTAAAAAAAGTTTCTTTCAGTCTCTATCTCTACTTTTTATAAAAATATTTCAGCTTTTAAACCACTCAAAAAACCTCTTATTAAAGTCCTTTAATTGATCAATATTCTCCAGGTTTTGGATAAAAGACTTATAATTTAGGAGGGAGAGATAGTAAGCCACTCCCAACCTGATTTGTACGTTTATTCCAAGTTCTAATCTCTGTAATTGGTCTTAATTCCCCACTCTTAAGTCCAGAAAATATAACCAACTCCGCTTTCAACCTTGAGATAGGCTTTTCATTGACAAAACTAAAACTTTTAGTAATTTTTTTACCTTCTAGATTGTAACCAATCACATGAAAATGATAATCTGCTGATCTTCCTACTTGCGCTCCACTCAAGCCTCCGCCTAGGTACCCTCCTATTATTGCCGCAGGGCAAAGCAAGTTCAGAGACCAACAACTTGTTAGCGCACCACTCAAACTACCCAAAACTGCGCCCCCCGAAGAAACCAAGTTTGCTGCAGCCATATTGTGCTCATGACTACCTTTACTCTGCCAATAGGCAATTCTATGAGCAGGTATAAATCCCTCAGGACTGCGAATTCCTGTTTCATCAAGAATGATGTTGCATTTTTTCTGATTACAAATAGCGTCAAAAGTTCGAGGATTTCCTGATTGCCCTGGCAAGGGAGGTTTTCTTATCTTGGTTTCACGCAAATCGATAACTGCAGAAAATGCCACGCCATTTGTTTGAAGCACAATAGTTAAGGCTATAAAGCCTTTCCAAAGAAACGACCTGAGAAAGTTTGTTCTTCTCAATTCCAAAAGCAAGTGCTATTGCCAGCCTAGTCAAAATAGGATGAATAGACTGGAGTCGATTAAAGTTCTAGATACATTCGAGAGACAAGAGAAGTTGGTCCTTCAAAAGGGATAGGTCTACAAGGTCGATCTAAAAAATATAACTGCAAATCTAAGTCAAGAGGCCTATTGAGGCAGCCTATTCCAACCCCGATCAAATCCTTTGAAGACATGGTGGGAGAGCTCAACCACAACAAAAATGAGGCGTTGCATTAAAGCGCTTGAGTGTCTCAATTAAGAAACTAATTCGGCCTCCTCCCTTCGACTCGGTCTATATAAGCTAATGATTTTTTGACATACTCCATTCTCTTCTCAGTAGAACGAAGAGTGCGTGTCAATTCATACCTACGTACACGATTCCAGACACGCATAACAGCATCAGGGATAGGTTTATTTATAGGCATTTCTTTAGTTTAGTAGAAAGCAAGGCATTATTATCCCCGAAGAGAAAAAACCGTTTTTCAATATTAAGCTAACAGGGGTAAAAGCCTCAAAAAGTCAATTCAAATATATTTATTTAGCACTTTCTTATTGCATTAAGTACAACAACCGAAAAAAGTGGTCCTAAAATGACTAAAAGATATTTCTACTGACCATGTTCCCCTCGAATCAATAGAACTAGTATATTTCTAACTGATTTTATTAGAGTCAAAACATCAAAAGTTTCTGGTACCAATTAATTAATAGCGAATCCTTTCAAACTGTGGTTCAAAAGGGCCTCCATCAAAACTATCAACAGTCGTACCTCTTAACTGATCAGGAATCACCGTCAATGAAATTCCTGAGGTCACAAACTGAACTTCAAGACCTTTAATAGTCTCATCAATTGTGAGCGTGGCATCATCAGTTGGTTGAAAAGTGCCTACA
Source organism: Prochlorococcus sp. AG-363-C20 (assembly GCA_003280295.1). GTDB lineage: Bacteria > Cyanobacteriota > Cyanobacteriia > PCC-6307 > Cyanobiaceae > AG-363-K07. The sequence continues at coordinate 5,136 of QCFI01000050.1, forward strand.
ACCCTAGTTGAAGCTGTAGTTCCACAAGTAGTAGAAGTGGTATATGTGCTATCAGTAATGCGGGCCTTCATTGTTCCGCCACTCAGAGCTTTTGAAAGTGAGTAAGTAGGTGTGGCAGTGCAAGTAGCACCACCATCGAAGTCATAAAGATCACTCGTAAAGTCTGTAGCAGAACCAGTTTCACTTGCACCACCAGTGTCAGTTGAGTAATAAGTAATGTTGTTTAGTTCATAGCTGCCGCGAAGCCCAAAGGCATTAGACATTTTGATGTAAGCATATGTATATGCGGCAGAGGGAGGTCGTACAGCTTCCCCACCATCAAGCCCTGCAGTGGTACCGGCAATATCAACTGTGATGCCTTCAGTAGAGCTCAGAGTAGCTATGCAACTTGAACCATCAAAGTCAGTGCCACTAAGGGGGTCTGATGTGCAAAGAGCCATCTCGTAGACCGTTATTGAGTAGCGTTCAGGAGTAACAGTACAACTGGTAAGAAGAGATGCGGGGTTGTCATCACAAGTATCTGCCAATGTAGTATCTGGAAAAGCGACCAAAGTAGAGAAACAAAGTCCTAATCCTGCAGATACCTTCAATAATAAATTGCGTAAATTA
>QCFI01000051.1 GCA_003280295.1 Prochlorococcus sp. AG-363-C20
TCGGCTTTGTAGCAGCACTTGGCTCTTACGCAACAACTGGACAGATGATTCCAGGTATTTTCTAAATGGAATTAAATCCATTCAAGCCTTATCTCCAACGTCTTCAAAAATTCTTTGTTAGATAAAGGTTAAGCAATTATCCCAAAATTGATCCTTGTCGGTCTGGGCAGGGGTCTTTTTTTTAATAAAAACTGAGTGCTTTTTGCGCACTAACTAGCGGGTTCGACTTTTGCCGCTCCGATTAGTTTTTGGTGATACTCACTCTGAGAAGGACTGAGGTAAGGAGTGTTAGAAGAATATTGACTTGTCTTTGTTTAGAGGGTCTAGCTTCTATTTCAGCGCTTCTCTTGACTTCAGGGATTAGCTCGCAAGACTGTCAATAGTCATCACATTATTTATGTTGGCTCGTCTATTCGATCAAGTCTCCATTAACTCCTTGTTGAAATCCAAAGGATTCATCATTAACCGATTTATATAGCCTCCTTCTGAAAAAGATTTGAGACAAGAGAGGTTGGTCACAAAGTGACTTGCCTTTTCTTGTGGAAGTTTGAAAAGCTTTTAGCTATGCAAGAGGGCTCACTTCCTTATCTTTTTTTGTTGCTATCAGCTGTAACTCAGATAGTTGATAGGGTTTTCCCTAGTGATTTTTGCGCAACACATCACCGTTATGTAGCTATTTAGCGATTGTTGTCATTTGGCTAACACATTTGGACTTGGCGAAAGGCTTCTAATTTTAAATTTGCTGGCTGTTCCCTTTCTGCTATCTTGCCAGAATAGAATTAAATGATTCGCCTATACCCATTGGTATTAATGGCTTTCAACTGTTCATCAGCCAGTAGTTAATTTCGTTCACTATTCTTTATAGCTGTTTTCAGAAGGTATTTCTCTTGATTAAAGTAATAGACATTTATGTAAATCTTGTTAGTCATTGAGACTACTTGATATTACTCAAATACACTTTTCATAAGCCAATAGTTGCTTTCCTGTTGTGCCCTGGGATTTCAGCATTGAGGAATATCTGACTCTTCTTCATCTCTTTTGATGAATGGATTCTGATAGCAACATCGATCGATAATTGGGAATATACCTTCCTCTAGCTCTTGAAGTAGCTCATTCCTAAATGCGTTGATGTTCTCAAGAGTTGGGTACTCATAACCTGCTTCTTGCACATCAATAAATAGAGCCTTAATGGTTCTATGAAACAGCGGATGGCGTAAAGACATTAAGTGTTGATCGCTCAGTAGTTAACTTCATTAATACCTTCTCTAACAAATGTTTAATGTTTCCCGCCCTCATATTGGCAGAATATTCAACCAAATTGTTTCACTCAGCTTTCAGATGCAACTGATGAAAAAAATTATAGTCGCTCTTCTTGCTTGCTTGCTTTTGATTTTCAATGGCAGTCCTGCTTTGGCAGATTCTGAAACTGAAGAGCTTCCTAAGTGCGTTGTTGTAACTCATTGCGTCCGTGTGAACTGGGAAGTTAGTGATATAGAGGCTTCATTCAAAAAGGCTGTAGAAGCTGTTGCTAATACTCCTAGAACTAAAATTGTTGAACAGACTGATTCTTATATTCATGCAGAAGCTAAAACCAAATCAAGAAGATATACCGATGACCTCTTATTAAAAACACTTCCAGAAAAAGGTGTAATTCAAATTAGGTCTGAATCGAGAGTTGGCATAGGGGACATGGGAGTTAACCAAAAGAGAGTTGATGATTTGACTTACCGTCTATCAACGATTAAAAACTAGTGATTAGTCCAGATATCTACGGGTTCATCGCTGCTGCCCTAACAACTGTTGCTTTTTTGCCTCAAGTTATAAAAACCTGGAGGACTAAGAGTGCTGAGGATGTCTCAATTGTGATGCTTTTGATGTTCATCACTGGACTCTTGTTCTGGATGATCTATGCATTACAGACAAACGCTCTCCCAGTCTTAATCGCGAATATAATTACTTTTATTCTCAACCTGACAATTCTTATTCTTAAGTTGATCTATGGCAAGGAAACTATCTAATAAATTGCCACTACTAATGATTCCCTAAGTTGTATGAGCGTGACTGTAAAAAAAACATTCCAATCGACACTAAGTTCATCTTCGTATTGTTTATAATTGACTAAAGAACCCATAGCCTTCCCTATATTGGTGAGTGTCTTTTCTTCTTCCTTTTTTTACTGGTGAAGTTTAAATAAAGTTTGTATATAACCTCGACTTAGGATCTCATTGATTTGTTGATTGCCAAAACGAAAATGCTTGAGAACTTCTTTATGCACTTCCTAAGTGCAAGACATCCCTACAAGAAAAATAACTAGATCAACGCCTCCAAACTTTACTGACTTATCTCCATAGGGTGAAACAGTTACATCCTCTTCTAGTAGCAAGCAGGTTTCCTTTTCGCTATATCTTTAAGAAAATGAACTGGGATTACAAGTCCAGATTGGCCTTTGCTTTATTTCTAGCTCGTTAATTGTGCTTTCAGGGTAGGGGTATGTGACTGAGATTAATAACTAATTATGTAGAGCGCAATTTCTTTTTGGCTGGGAAGATTTGTGCAACCATTGATGAATTGATTCTTCGATAATTTTATGTGGAGAATTCCTTTGAAAGGGGTGAGGTTTAGGGATTTTGCTAAGCCTTGGCTTGGACCTATTTGCTTGTTGGCAGCGTTGTTGTTGTTAGGTGCTTTTGGTTACAGGCTTACTGAAGGATGGGATTGGGGAGATTGTCTTTGGATGGTTGTTATTACAATTACCACCATTGGTTTTGGAGAGGTTGAACCCCTTAGTGCGGCAGGAAGAGTTGTAACTGTATTGATAATTGGAGGGGGTCTAGTAGTTGTTCAATTAACACTTCAACGCTTACTACGCCTTGGTGAATCGGGTTACTTCAAGAGGATGAGTGAGTTAAGGTTTCGTCGAATATTGCGAAGCATGCAAAATCACGTTGTTCTTTGCGGTTATGGCCGTATTGGCAAAGAGATTGCTAGACAGCTCCAATTAGAGGGAGTGCAGACTCTTGTCGTTGAATTGGACCCTTCTCGAAAGGATGCTGCAGAAGAAGAGGGTTTAAATGTTTTATGTGCAGACGCAACTTTAGATGAGACTTTGCTTGTTGCAGGGATCAAGCAATGCAAAAGCCTTGTCGTGACCCTGCCTAATGATGCAGCGAATCTTTATGTCGTCCTCAGCGCTAAGGGGCTTAGTCCACACTGTCGTTTGATAGCAAGAGCAGAAAGTGAAGAAGCCGCACATAAGCTCAAGTTGGCTGGTGCAAGTGTTGTAGTTAGTCCGTATGTCGCTGCTGGCAGAACAATGGCTGCAACAGCTTTAAGACCACTTGCAGTAGATTTCTTGGACCTACTCGCTGGATCTCAATGTGAAATTGAAGAATTCTTTTTAACTAGTGATCTTGATAAATTCAAGCTTTTAGATAGTCGTAGTTTGTCGGGGCTTGAATTAGGTCGTCAAAGTGGAGCAATGATATTGGCTATTAGAGATGGCACAAACCTAATAACTAATCCTGGTCGGGATGTAGAGATAGGAGCAGGACAGGTCTTAATTGCTTTAGGAAACAAGAATGAGCTTTTACAGCTAAGGAAATTACTAGGCAAGATCTTGATTAATGTTGAGACAATAAATTGTTGATTGTTCCTTTGGTTCAAAAAGCAAATCAAAGTCCGTGAGTAATAGCTACATCAATTACCCACAGACCTTTTTAACTTGCATCAAAGGAAACTCTATTTTTCTTACTTGGTTTCTACAGGGTTTTATTTAGGTGTTTTCATTTTGATCACTGTCCTTCGCGCTTTGATTTTCTGATTTGTTGTATAGCTCGAAAACTTTTTGCGCTACAGCCACAGTGGATGCAACTAAAAGACCCAGTGCAAATAGCTGGAAGAAGCTTGCTTGTAAGTGCATCAATCCTTGAAACCTACAATTTCATACTAAGGAGGTCTTCATGCTCAGCATCAGGGCAGCACATGTCTCAATAGATTTCCTCAAGGAAGTTAATAGGTATCGTCTGAATTGATTGCAAATTTTTTTTATTAAACACCTTGTATGGCTGGAATCATATTCCCTCCATCTTGGTCATCGTCGTCATCAATTTGCCGTATTAGCAATTCTAATGAAACAAGAGTAGCCATAGGGTAAAAACACCATAGGATTGCTTTCCACGCAGCAAAATTTTCGACAGATGTTTGAATTTCACCTAAAGACATGGTAGTAAATACAAAATTGGAGGACAGTCGTTTTGAATTGGCAAAGCAATGCCAATTAGGTGGTTGATCTGCTTTTTGAAAAATCTCTCCAAAGAAAAGCTCCGATGTAAAACAAAGCAGCACAAGAAGTGAAAAGCATTATTGAGGAGAAATTCACAACAGACCTATCGATCCAGCAGCTAAACCAATGAAACAAAAGAAAGAAAATTCAACCAACTCTCGAAATGGTGAATTTAGAGCAATAGAAATGTGTTTAGCCATTTTTAATCTTTAACAGATGAGGAACATGAGGGTTAAAATAGAAAAATGCCTTTTGCTTGAAAGAAAATATGTACTGAGGGATTGTGAAGGTATTGATAGTAGAACTCAATTCCAAGAAGAGTTGTAAGGAATAAGCTGCTAATCAATATTCCTGCGAGGAAAAGTTGACGGTCTGTAAAACGATGCTGGTTTGAGACAAGATCGGATGTAGTCATCATTAATTCGATTAAAATTGAGTTAAAGAGGCTTGCCTGCTAAAAAGGCATGAAAAGAAGGATGTAACCAATACATGCCAACACATATCATCAGACCAAGATTGATTCCAATTAGAGAACTACTCATCAAGAAGAGTTGAACTTTGCTTTGGTGATATTGGCCTGATGTATTTGTATCGTTTAAATCAAGAGATTTACTCATAGAGTTAAAGCCTGCAACCAAGCTGTAGCTGACCTGAATCAATTAATTGACCGAGCTTTAAAGCTGTAGCTTGTTCACACCTAGTGAAATTCAATTGATTTCTAGTTACCCATCCCAATTCTCCCTGAGTAATAATTCCAGTAGAAATGGATGTTAGAAATAAAGCACCAATTCCCATTTTAAGATCTCTTAATTAAGAAAATTAGTTGGATCGCTTATAGATCCTTTGAACAAATTGTGTTAAAGGTTTAAAAGGATTTAATTCCATACTTTTTAAAAGA
>QCFI01000052.1 GCA_003280295.1 Prochlorococcus sp. AG-363-C20
AAAAGGTTCCTTAAATGAAAGTAAACCTGGAACATATAGTTCAAAAATAAAAAATAGGTGGAATTATAAGGGTCGGTAGATTAAAGGAAATCAAAATAAAATATCTAATTACTCTTTATATAATAAAGTGGTACATAAACATTTTACTATTATTCTCATAATCTTATCTAAATAAGTTTTATTTTATAGTTGCCTTTACTAAAAGAAAATAAACAATAGCTCACATTTTAAAAGTAAAATTATCTATTTATTCTTTAAAAGAAGCCCTAATTCTTTTTAATTATTTTTATTCTAGAAACAATTCGCAAAAAACATGCCTTTTACAAAAAGATTGATTTCTTAATAAAGCAGCAATTAGCCTTATAAAGGCTAGGTATCTAAAACAGAAAAAAAGGGCACATTCTGAACTGACCCATAATCTTATAAGTCACACCAAGTACCTTAAATAATAGTAATACCCTCACAAAGAGGAAAATGAATTACATATATTCAATTGCCATATTCTTCATTGCCTCAACTCAAGGAGTATTTGCGCAATCAAACCTCCTTGAAAACGTCAAGCAAAACAGTAAAGAAGCTTTAGCATTATGTAGCCACTTTAAAAGTCTTAATTCAAAAGGCATCTCCGCAAGTTCTAAAGAAGCCATTCAAGAAATTGCTAGTCAAAAAAAATTAAGTACAACTGATGCGGAAATCCTTTCAATCTATGTAATAGGGCTGCATTGCCCAGAAGTTAATTAGTGCTCCATTTGCAATGCAGCCCATAACTTGGCGAGATGAAAGGCTGGAACTTCGAGATGGTGTCAAACTCATTTCACGGATTTGGAATCCAGTACATGGAGGTCCGTGGCCAGCGCTTTTAATGCGACAACCATATGGAAGGGAAATAGCTTCAACAATTACTTACCACCATCCTGTTTGGTGGGCAAGTCATGGCTATTTAGTAGTAATCCAAGATGTTCGTGGGCAAGGAGGGTCAGAAGGAAACTTTACTGGTTTCAAACAGGAAGCCTCTGACACAAGTCAAACCCATGAATGGGTTAGGTCATTACCAGAATGCAATGGACTACTAGGAACGTATGGATTCTCCTACCAAGGGCTGACTCAATTACTTGCCGAACCTCACACTCAGCCTCCGGACTGTCTAGCACCAGCTATGACCGGATTAAATGAATTTGATCATTGGAGTTGTGATGGCGGTGCTTTTTGGTGGCATTTAGGCCTGGCTTGGGGTTTGCAATTGGCCGCACAAAAAGCAAAACGAAATGGCAATTCGAAAGAGTGGGTAGAAATTCGCAGCAGTCTTGAAAACGGCAGTTATCTAAGAGAGGGGCCACTTCTACTAAAAAAGCATGATCCACAAGGGATGGCATTTGGTTGGCTATCTAAATCAAATAAATGTCAACAAGAATGGATATGTCACAGGCCTTTAACTAGTTGGCTTCGCCAACCAATGCTTCTAATAGGGGGTTGGTGGGACCCACATCTACGTGGAGTTCTTGATCTTTATAAAAAGTCAATTGAGGCAGGAGGTTTGCCAGAGCTACACATCGGCCCAGCGACTCATTTGCAGTGGTGGAATGAATCTCAGCAAGTCTTATTGAATTTTTTCAATAGAAATCTTCAGGCAGAAAAACATTTGAATCTAAGCTCACCCAAACAAAAACTTTGGAACCAAACAACCAATGAATGGCAAACATCTACACAATCACATCAATCAATTTTAAATTGGGGTCTCGTTAGCAATGGTGGCGCATGTATAGATTCCCAAGAAGGTTTGCTGCGACCTAATAAAAAAGGAGAAGGTTTAGTAACTCTGGTTCATGATCCTTGGAGACCAGTTCCAGCCTTAGGGGGACATCTAAGTCCTCAAGCTGGATATGTAGATCGGAAAAATTTAGAAATGCGTTCTGATATTGCGAAATTTACCACGCCTAAATTAGAAAAGGGAATCCTTCATATTGAAGGGATTCCAATATTAAATTTAATAGTACAAGCAGATAAAAATGGATTTGATTTATGTGTTGCATTATCAATTGTCAACGAAAATCAATCAAAGGTTATCCAAATTTCAACAGGGTTTTTACGTATCCTCGGACAAAATGCAAAAAAACGTTTACTAAGGAAAGTCACATTACAAGCTGCTCTAGCGGATTTGAAGAAAGGTGAGCGACTAAGGGTTTCCATCGCAGGCTCATCATGGCCAGCAATAGGAATCAATCCAGGGGAAGAGGGTTACCAATGCGGTGCACCTGTCTCTTATTGCCAGGTAATAACAATGACTATGGAACTTTCACAATCAAATTTTCACGTCTTACCACTTCTGAGCTAAAAGGAGTTACAAGAGTTACTTCCTCGGATTAAGCTCCGGAAATAAATCGTCCTTAAATTATGACCACCAGTACTTTATTTGACTGGATGGCCGGAGAAGGGGAGAAGCTAGCCCAATGCAAACAAGACAACCCCTTTTCTGTACTTGGTCCTCAACAACACAAAGATAACTGGATTGTTCGTGTATGGATGCCAGAAGCAGACAAAGTTGATCTACTAATAAATGGAAATACTTTTAAGACAACCACTCCCTACCACCCTTGGCTCTTTGAAACTGTTTTAACAAAAGATCCTGGCTGTAAATATGAAATCAAGGTGGAAAGAGGAGGCATTAAACATTCTCAAAAAGATCCTTGGGCATTTAGAGAGGAATGGATGGGTGAAATCGACAGACATCTGTTCGCTGAGGGGAATCATCACCACATCTGGGAAAAGATGGGAGCTCATCTTGTTCAAAGAGAAGGTATAGATGGTGTGATGTTTTGTATTTGGGCCCCAAATGCAAAAAGTATTTCTATTCTCGCTAATTTGAACTCATGGGATGGTCGACACCATCCCATGCAAAAAAGATTAGGTGGGATTTGGGAATTATTTTTACCTGGTTTTAAAGAAGGTGACCTCTATAAATATGAGATTCGTAGTCAAGAAGGTCATTGTTATGAAAAAGCTGATCCATATGGCTTTGAACATGAAATACGACCATTAACAAGCTCGATAGTTTCAAAGCTAAATAACTACAAATGGAATGATCAGAATTGGATAGATGAACGCGACCGTGGGAATCCACTAGATAGACCTATATCTGTTTATGAAATGCATCTAGGGAGTTGGATGCATGCTTCTAAAGATGATCCATTTATTGATGAACATGGTCTTACTAGGGATGCAGTTCCAGCTGCTGATTTAAAACCTGGTACAAGACTAATGACATATCCAGAGCTTACTAAAAAGCTTATTCCTTACGTGAAGGAGAGGGGATTCACTCATATCGAATTAATGCCAATTTCAGAACATCCCTTTGATGGTTCATGGGGATATCAGGTAACAGGTTGGTATGCACCAACTAGTAGATATGGAACTCCAGATGAATTCCGTAATTTTGTAGATAGTTGTCACGAAGAAGGTATTGGTGTAATTCTTGATTGGGTCCCAGGTCATTTTCCTAAAGATAGTCACGGACTTTCCTTTTTTGATGGATGTCATTTATACGAACATTCAGACCCTCGAATAGGCGAACATAAAGAATGGGGAACTCTTATTTTTAACTACAGTCGCAATGAAGTTAGAAATTTTCTTGTTGCTAATTTGGTTTATTGGTTTGAACAATTTCATATAGATGGCATACGCGTAGATGCTGTCGCATCTATGCTTTATCGCGATTATTTAAGACCTGAAGGAGAATGGCTTCCAAATGAGAATGGCGGTAGGGAGAATAATGAAGCAGTTGAGTTTCTACAACAAGCTAATCATGTACTTTTCCAATACTTTCCAGGAGCACTTTCAATTGCAGAAGAATCAACTACATGGCCAAATGTTACTCAACCAACAGACATAGGAGGCTTAGGATTCAACCTCAAATGGAACATGGGTTGGATGCATGACATGCTCGATTATTTCGAGCTAGACCCATGGTTTAGAAAATTTCATCAAAACAATCTTACCTTCTCTATTTGTTACAACTACACAGAAAACTTTATGCTTGCCCTTAGCCATGATGAGGTGGTTCATGGCAAAAGTCATTTATTACATAAAATGCCAGGAGATGATTGGCAAAAATATGCAAATACTCGCGCTTTACTTGCATATATGTGGACACACCCAGGCAAAAAGACAATCTTCATGGGAATGGAATTTGGCCAACGTCAAGAATGGAATGTATGGGGAGATCTTCAATGGGATTTATTAAATTATGCTCCTCATAAGGGAATTCAAAGGCTAGTAGATGATCTTAATAATTTATATAAATCTCAACCAGCGTTGTGGAAAGATGATTTCGATCAGTATGGATTTCAATGGATTGATTGCAATGACAAAGATCATTCAGTAATTAGTTTTATGCGTCGCGAAAAAGATAGCGGGGAATGGCTTGTAATAATAGCCAATTTTACTCCAGAGACTCATTCAGAGTACAGAATTGGAGTACCTCAAAAAGGTTTCTATAAGGAAATACTGAATACAGACGGACAACACTATGGAGGCTCTAACGTTGGCAATATGGGAGGAAAATATACAGATAACTACCAAATTCATAGTTACGAATACTCCATTAATTTACAGCTGCCTCCTCTAAGCCTTATAGTTTTAAAGAAAGATAATGATAAATAGCCATAAGCCTTTTACCAGTTGAGCATGAAGAATATCAACTTCAGCATGATATTTACATTTCAATTTGTTATTAAAAGCTAAATCTTTAATACTTATTTATCGTCTTGAATAAATCTATATATTATATAATTAGACAGGGGCATATAAATCTCAATAAGTAGTATTAATGTGTAATATCAAACTCTTATAAGCTTATACATATAATTTAAATATAACTAAAGTTGTTCAAATTTCAACATGATCAATTATAAAGATAAAATCATTTTAAATATTTGACTCCATTAGCAAGAAAAAATCATGGAATACGCAAATTCAGAAGAGAAATTAAGCCTCCAAGATCCTTGGAAATCTA
>QCFI01000053.1 GCA_003280295.1 Prochlorococcus sp. AG-363-C20
TACTTATTTTCATAGCTATATAACCGTGAAAAATCAGGATTTATGTCTTCTGTAAAATTTTCATCTTTCAATATAGTTAAGCCTCTACTTTTCTGCTCACAATTAATCCTGCCATTCGCGCAAATTAAATGAAAATCCTGCTTAGACATAGCAGAGGAACGATTTGATTCAACCCAACTTGTGAGTATTATTTGATTAAATAAGTTTTCATTTAATTTCCATTCTATAGAGCATTGAATACTGTCATAAGTATCAATACCTTGAGATCGAAGATAACACTTTTGACCTGAAGCAGAGACTCTTATAGGTACAGCATGAGTTAAATAGTAAAGAGCATCTACATAATGAACACCCAGATATGAAAAAATATTAGTAAAGCTCGACCAATCTCTAAATGTCTTTAACGGTACATTCTTTTGTTGAGTATATTCAGTATAAGAATATAGTGGATTGCCCAATTGACTGGAAGCAAATAAATCTTTAGCGTATCTTAATTGTCTGTCATAGCGCTTGTGAAACTCCACAAAACCTGGCACATTAAATTCATCACTTAATGATGCCAAATGATTTGATTGAGAAAGTTTTAATGTAAGTGGTTTAACAATAAGAAAAGGAATTTTGTTTTTTATTATTACTTTTGACCAGAGGTAATGGATCTGATCGGGAACCGATATAAGAGCAGCTATTCTATTTCCAGTTCTTTTGTACTTGGATATAAATAGTTCAGGTTTTCCTTCACAAAAAATATAGCTAAAAGAAGAAAATTCCTCTACATTATAAAGTTTTGATAATATTTTAGACTTTATTTCAGCTCTCTTCTTGCCTAGTTCTGTATTACATGCAAAGGTGATATTTATTTTTAGTTTAAATTGCTGAGCCATACATAATATAGCTGGGAGAATTGTTCCTTGTTCATTATCATTAGTACCTAATACATAAGATCCTGTTCCTACAACGATCAAGTCTAATTCAGATGTCAGCATAATACTTTAGTTAAATAATAAATTATAAAGATTAGATGGAATTGGTATACCAGATCTTAACCTTTCAGATTCAGTTTTTATTTGGGGATCATTTGGTACTTGAACTGTATTGTTCTCACTGATTGAAACTTGTGATCTTATTTCTTCCGACATTATATGAAGAGTTTCTAAAAAATATGTTGCTTCTACATTTACGTCTGTCTTAAATACTATATAAAGTTGTCCTAGTTTTCTAGGTTTTGAGATCGGTGAACCATACATAGAAGGTATATGCGGGCCAAATTCCATACCTGATAAAGTTGAACAAAGGACTTCGACCATTGCTGCTAATGCATACCCCTTATATTTACCTATAGGTATTAAGCCTTTGGCCTTGTTTGGATCAGAAGTTGGATGGCCAAACGAATCAACTGCAACAGGCTCTTCTAAATCTATTCCCTTTTCTTTACATTCTAAAATCTTATTCCAAGGTATATATGTAGGAGCCATATCTACACAAAAAGGTTTTTCGTCCTTTCTAGGTGCAGCAAAACATATTGGATTCGTTCCAAAGAATGAACTAGTGGAAGTGTAACTTTGAACTAATGAGTCAGCATGTGTAAAAGAGAAGCAACAATATCCATTCCTTGCTGCCTTTAGTGCAAAAGATGCCATAGCTCCTGGATGGCTTGAATTAAAAACAGATATAGCAGAAATTCCATATTTAGATGCTAAATCCATCCCTACTTCTATACTTTTAAAACCTGCTGCATGTCCAAAAGCATTATCAGCATCCATTCCTAAAAAAGCTGGATAAGTTTCTTTAAATTGAAAATTTGGTTTGCCATTAATACGTCCATTCTTTAAAGCATTTAAATAATGAGGTAAAAGTCGGATCCCATGGGAGTCAACACCTCTCAGCGATGTTTCTGAAAGGCCTATTGCTACTGATTCCGCAGAAAATTCATTAGCACCATATTCAATTAAAACTCTTTTGATTTGCTCTACCAAATCTTTATAGCTCTTGTATTTAGTCATTTATGCTGAGTAGTAACCAATTTCATTATTATAAGAAGTAATCCCTTCAATCACAGACCTAATCAGTCGGAAGTCATTTTCTGTTTTGATAACCAAAGTAGAAAGTTTAGAAACTCCATAGTATCCAATCTGTCCGCAGAAAAGTCCATGCTTATTTTTTCTATATGACTCTTTAAAGGCTTCCGAATTCCATCCCATTATAGAAGGTACAAATAATTGAACTGGCTCTAAATCTTGTGTGCGTTGGAATTTCTCGGTAGCTGAAAAGTTTAATGGCTTACCTTTGTAAAGAGTTTGAACAAATTCTTCCTTTACAGCAAATAAAGATTGATATACATCTGATCTTAATAAATCAGTAAATCCTATAACATCTTTTGTCGTCTGTAATGGCGCTATTGCATTAAGCCATACAAGTTGATTGCAACTGTATTTATTTATAAAATCCATTATAACATCATCTGATTTTGTAAGACTAGAAGCCAAAGTAGCATCCCTTTCATAAAAGGATACTCCAAGAGATTTCGCTATTTCTCTAAAATATTCATGGTCTCCATTGACAATTATATTGTCAAAAACCTGTGAATCTTTTGCCAATTCTATTCCATGTTGCAAGACTGGCTTACCATTAATGAGAGCTAGGTTTTTCTCTTTAAAGCGTTGTGAGCCGATCCTTGCTGGGATCATACATATAACATTTGCTTTGGACATAACAATTAATTGACTAGCTAATTCTAATATTATTTTAACCAACAAGTTTATTTTTTTCAATTATCTATATCTAATCAAATGACATTGCAGAAAAGAAAGTAATATTGTTGCAAATCCAAATCAGAATTAATATTAAAATAAACCTAATTTTTTAGCTCAAAAACTAAGATTCCATCATCATCAATTTTCAGAGAATAACTATTAACTCAATTCATTATTAAAGTAAAGAAATCTATTTAAATAAAAGTCTTGCAGTAAAGCTTAATGATTTTTTTGGGGCAAATTCTTCGCTGTATTTTTTGAGCAGCAGCAGATTACTGTGAGTCAGTATCAACATAGCTAACAAATGAAAGTCACTTATAAAGCATCTATGCAGGAGCATGAACTATTCAAGACATTACTCAACTAATAATAATTGTAGGAATAAAAGCTTCGGTAGTAGAGAAGATTATCGATAAATCATAAGAAGAGCTAAATTATAAAAATATCTATAGAGACTCTTCCCGAAGCAAATCTAATAAAAGATATCAAGTCACACATTGATCAATTCAACCCTAATAAGAAAGTCAGTTTTGTTCTGGACTCAAAATCAGAGAAAGAATAAATGAATTGAATTAACTATTCATTCCTGAAACTAGTATCCGAACTCTCTTAAGCGATCAAATAGAACCAAGAAATTGCGAGGCCAAGAACCCCGCCAATCAGCAACCCCTCACCAAAACCCATCCAAAAGACTTGATATTCACTTAATCCAAGTCTTGCTCTCCACCTTGCGACCTTAGCTTTGTGTCTTCGGATAAGAAGTGAAAACATTTGCATTTCCTATAAGGACACAAAAGAACGTTAATCCAGTATCCCCAAAAATATTCAATTTTGAAGTTGCAACAAAGCGACTCCTAACAGTAATAATTAAGTACTTATAGTAAATAGCAAATTTTTATCATGAATAATTCTAACCCCACTTAGGATTTGATACATATATATCCCTTCACAAGCCAATCAAAAGTTAAGTGAACGAATAAAGGAAGAACAATCTTTCATACAAAAAGCATGTGTTGATTATTTTCTTACTGAAAAATGATTAATTTCAACTGTGTCTCAAAGACAATCTCCTCCGAATCATTATTTTGTTAGAGGTTTTTTTTCAATGCCAAAGAACAAATAGCTCTAAGCTATGTAATTAAATATCCATGCCATTGGCACTGCTTTGCATTGATGGTCTTAGCATTGACTCACAACCAGTTGCAATAAAAACTTCTGCTCAGATCTATTGCATAGAAAAAGTAGGGGCCCAAAATAGGTCTTTCGCGGAGGCAGTAAAGGCATTTAATGGGTAAAAAAACTATCTACTTAGCTTCTCCCTATGGCTTCTCAAAGCAATGGAGCGTAAAGCTTCTGCCCGATTTTGTTTCTACTCTCGAAGATTTAGGGTCTGAGGTATGGGAACCTTTCCAACGCAACAACCAAATTAATTTCTCTACAACAAGTTGGGCGTATAAGGTTGCTATGACTAACCTTCAAGATCTAAAAGACTCTGATTCTATCTTTGCCATTGTGAATGGTAATCCTCCTGATGAAGGAGTAATGATTGAACTTGGGGCAGCAATTGCGTTAGGTAAACCGATTTTCTTATTCCGAGATGACTTCCGAAGGTGCACGGATTCAGAAGACTATCCACTCAATTTGATGATTTTTGCAGGATTACCTTGTTCCAATTGGAAGGATTTTTTCTATACATCTATTGAAGAAATCAATAATCCCGATAAAGCTTTATTTAAGTGGTTGCAAGCTTCTTAAAAGGGATTGGCAAAGTTCTCTGAACTGGTATTAACAATCCTGTAAGGAATCAATATCCCCCTTGCCGCCCCTTAAGCCATCAATAACGAAGGAGAAGACATCTTTATCGTAATTACTGGAGATCTTACTAAAAATTTTAAAATGGCTTTAATCACCAACTTAGCTAAGTTCTCGGTAAATATTTTGTAATACTAATTGCGTAAACTAGTTAGCAAAGCAAATAGATCTTCATTCTACGTCTTAAAGTAGTCAATAAATCCAAGTACACAAACTCTTGCTCCATGGTTCCGAATCGCCCACCATCCAATGAGCGACTTGGTGATCAGTTGTCTTTGACTCCTTCAGAGAGAGAAGTCCCCACAGCTGTTTCAATGATGGTCGACTCCATGGGGAGCATGATGCAAAGAGCCAAACAAGATCTAGAACGTGTTGATCAAAGAGCTAGAGCAGACATAGAGCGTGTTGACC
>QCFI01000054.1 GCA_003280295.1 Prochlorococcus sp. AG-363-C20
ACCTAGTAGAACTAATGCTGGAACTTGAGTTCCATCACCAAGACTAATTGCATCCAAAATCAAGCCTAAAGATAAACCTGCTAATAAGCCTGATAAAGATCCATTAACAAGTGCCCAAGGTAATAACCATAAAACTTCCCAACTAGGGCCTACACCCATCAACGACAACCAGCTTGGGTTTACAAGACTCAACAAGGGAACTCCTAAAAACGAAGTTGCTAAAAAAAACCTCAAATAGCGCCTAAGCATTAAGGTTTTTCCACTTGTACCCAATCAATTGCTTCTGGCGCGGCTAACAATTGCACATTGGCTTGGGGTGCAGGTAATGCTTGTTGATCTAAAGATTGAATAATGCCTACAGGTAAGTTTGGAGGCAAAAGTGTGCTTGCTGGAGATGTACTCACAATATCTCCTTTAATTACCTTGACGTCCTTATCTAGAAAAGTTAACTGAGGTCGATTAGTTCCCATCCCTAGCAAAACCCCATGACGTTTTGTACGAGTCACCCACACTCCTATTTGGCTTCCTGGAGCAGTAAGTAAACGCACCCTTGAAGTTGTTGGAGTCACACTCTGAACTAACCCGATTAAACCTCCAGGGCCCATTACTGCAGCACCTATTTGCATACCTGCAAGAGAACCTTTACCAAGCTCTATTTGTTGCCACCATCCCTTTGATTTTCTAGAAATAACAGGTACCGAGAAAAATCCCGACTTTGCAGACTGCTTAAGAGAAAGCATTTCTCTTAAGCGATTATTGTCCTCTTCAAGCAAATTCAATTTGATCCGCTGTTCTAATTGATTTCCATGCTGAAGCCACTCTTTCTGAGAGGGGCCTGGCCAAAAAGGCCTTGTTATTAAGGCATACGCATCAGAAAATCCAGCACCTTTGCTCCAACGAATAATAAATAGAAAAGCAATAAGGAGAAGCCAAGGCCAAAAACGACGGAAATAATGCCAACGAAAATTAACCAATTTAACTCCCCAAAACGTTTTTAATCTGTAGATGAATTTCGAGCAAATTCAGGAGTATCTAAAACACGTCTAAGACGCTTGAAATCTTCTAAAACTTGTCCACATCCATTTACAACACATAGCAAAGGATCTTCAGCAACATGTGTAAAAATCCCAGTTTCATGGCTAACAAGATCACTAATACCTCTTACAAGTGCACCTCCTCCTGCAAGCATGATCCCTCTATCAGCAATGTCAGCAGCCAATTCTGGTGGAGTACGCTCCAAAGTACGTTTTACAGCTTCAACTATTTTATTTAAAGGTTCAGCCATAGCCTCTCTTAGATCTCCTGCTTGAAGGTTGATTGATCTAGGTAAACCAGAAAGAAGATGCAGACCACGAACATCCATTGATTTCATATCGTAATCATTATCTGGAAAAGCAGAACCAATACGAATTTTGATCTCTTCCGATGTGCGTTCACCTACAACCAAGTTATGCACTTTCTTTAAATAAACAGCAATAGCATCATTAATTTCATCACCAGCAACACGAACTGACTCACTTAAAACCGTTCCACCCAAGCTCAGTACAGCAACCTCAGTCGTTCCACCACCAATATCAACAATCATCGTTCCTATTGGCTCTGTAACTGGTAGGGAGGCGCCAATAGCCGCTGCAACTGGCTCATCAATCAAATGAACCTCTCTGGCACCAGCCATGCCTGCCTCACGCACAGCTCTACGTTCAACACCTGTCACCCCACTTGGTATACCCACTACCAAACGAGGCGAAATAATTCCACGACCTTCATTGCATTTTTGAATAAAGCTTTTGAGCATCTGCTCAGCGGCATCAAAATCAGCAATAACACCATCACGAAGTGGTCGCACTGCGCGAATGTTGCCAGGAGTCCGGCCAAGCATAAGCTTCGCATCATCTCCTACTGCCATAGGGACTCCCTCCTCTAAATCCATTGCCACAACAGAAGGCTCTTGGAGGACTATCCCTTTCCCTGATACGTAAATCAACGTGTTTGCAGTGCCAAGATCAATTCCGATATCGCGTGAGAACTTAAATCGACTAAGAAACACAGGTTTTTATTCAAGTCGGCGAATCATAGAGGGCATCAGCAAAGACTCTTGTTACTTAGGAAGAAGAGTCTTGAACTCCTTGCAACCATTACCCTTAGATTTGAATCATTATTAAGCAACATAAAATTCACTAACCAGAAATGGGTATCAATTCCGTCACCCTTGTAGGCAGGGCTGGTAGAGATCCCGAAGTCCGCTACTTCGAATCTGGAAGCGTTGTCGCAAACCTCACCTTGGCCGTAAATCGTCGCAATCGCAACGATGAACCTGATTGGTTCAATCTTGAGATCTGGGGGAAGCAAGCACAAGTTGCAGCAGATTATGTCAAAAAAGGATCCTTATTAGGAATTACTGGAAGCTTCAAACTCGACACATGGTCAGATAGGAATACAGGCGAAAAGAGAAGCAAACCGGTAGTTCGAGTAGACCGATTAGAACTTCTTGGTTCCAAAAGGGATGCAGATCCTAACAATAACTTTAATAGAGGGCCTTCTAATGGAGATAGTCCAAGCGATGAAGAAATTCCCTTCTAAAGCAATTTAATTTCAACTCCTTTCTTTAATACTCCTCCAAGTTCTAATAGCCACCCAAATCAATCCAGATAAGAATCCAATAAGAAGAAGAATCTTTATAGCATTAGAAAAAGGGCCCATCCATAGTTCCACATTGCTATAACTCTCCCCAAGTGCCAGTCCAGCAAGGGTTAACAAAACAGTCCAAATCAAACTCCCTGCAGTAGTCCATAACAAAAAAGGGACTAAAGGCATCAATTCAATTCCTGCAGGCACGGAAATTAGGGTTCTTATCCCTGGCACCAAACGTCCCCAAAAAACCAAGGCAATGCCATATCGATTAAACCAACGACGACTCCTAGACAATTCATCAGGACTAATACCTATCCATCTGCCATGTCGCTTTAGCCAATCTTGAATTCTCTCCTCATTAACCAATCGTCCTATTCCATACCAAGGGAAAGCCCCCAAAACAGTTCCCAACAACCCAGCCAAAACTACTGGTAAGAAATGCAAATCACCTTGCTGAACATAAAATCCCCCAAGGGGCATAATCAACTCAGAAGGAATTGGAGGGAAAAGATTTTCCAAAAACATAGCTAATAGAATGGCACTATATCCAACCCATCTATTTGCTTCTACTGCATTCCCAATTAGCTCGGGTAAGTTACTAATTAGTTCAGTTATTTCCATAAAAAAAGATAAAAGCTTGAAACTTTAGAAGAGCTCAATCAATAATTGAGATCAATAACGATAGTGTTCAGGTTTATAAGGACCTTCAAGTGGAACACTTATATAATCTGCCTGTTCAGGAGTTAATTTAGTAAGTTTTGCACCAATTTTTTCCAGGTGCAAACGAGCTACCATTTCATCGAGTTGCTTAGGTAATACATATACTTCATTTTTATAATTGGAACCTTGGGTAAATAATTCAATTTGAGCCAACACCTGATTTGTAAATGAATTACTCATGACAAAACTAGGATGTCCAGTTGCACAACCTAAATTCACCAAACGACCTTCAGCAAGAAGAATAATCTTGTTTCCACTAGGAAGGTTTATATGATCAACTTGAGGTTTAATGTTTTCCCATTGATATTGCTTCAAAGAAGCAACATCAATCTCATTATCAAAATGGCCAATGTTACAAACAATCGCCTCATTCTTCATTCGGATTAAATGCTCATGTCGAATAACCTGAAAGTTTCCAGTGGCAGTGACAAAAATATCTATATCTTGAACAATTTCATCTAGGCGTACTACTCGATAGCCCTCCATTGATGCTTGCAAAGCACAAATCGGATCAATTTCAGCAATCATTACGGTCGCTCCAAGCCCCCTTAAGGATTGAGCACATCCCTTACCGACATCTCCATATCCAATAACTAGCGCAACCTTGCCAGCCACCATTACATCAGTTGCACGCTTGATACCATCAACCAAAGATTCGCGGCAACCATATAGATTGTCGAACTTACTTTTAGTAACCGAATCATTTACATTGATAGCAGGGAAAGGCAAATCTCCATTTTTCTGCATCTGATAAAGACGCGCTACTCCAGTAGTAGTTTCCTCTGTAACACCTGAAATATTTTCCTTAATACGTGAATAAAAGCTTGGATCCTTTGCAAGCTTAGTGCGAATAGATGCAAACAATGAGATCTCCTCCTCATTGCAAGGACTTTCAAGAACAGAAGGATCATGTTCGGCTTTACTGCCAAGCATGATCAAACCTGTGGCATCTCCACCATCATCAAGAATCATGTTTGGTGCTCCTTCTACACCCCACTCAAGGATGCGATGGGTATAAGTCCAATATTCATCAAGAGTTTCACCTTTTACAGCAAAAACTGGAACTCCTGTTCTGGCAATAGCTGCTGCTGCATGATCTTGAGTAGAAAAAATATTGCATGAAGCCCAACGAACTTGTGCACCCAAAGCCACTAATGTCTCAATCAACACTCCTGTCTGAATAGTCATATGGAGGCTGCCAGCAATGCATGCACCCTTTAAGGGCTTTTCATTGCCGTACTTCATTCGAAGAGCCATCAAACCAGGCATCTCTGTTTCAGCAATCTTTAATTCCTTGCGACCAAAATCAGCCAAACCTATATCAGCCACGATGTAATCAGAAGAATCAGCCAAAGTGGATTTGGAGCTAGAAACTACGACCATAATTAAAGTTTGATTGAAAGAGAGGATAATGAAAAATAATCACTACGGAATGGATAAAGCTTCCTACTTGAGTAAATGGCAATCTACAGATTCATTCTGGCTACTCAAAGACCTAGAGGAAACAATTGCCCTAGGAGAAAGACTAATTCAAATGATTCCTAATTTACAATTACTCTTATTAGAAGGTTCTTTAGGAGCAGGAAAGACCTCT
>QCFI01000055.1 GCA_003280295.1 Prochlorococcus sp. AG-363-C20
TTGATTAGCTTGGCTAATCTTTCTATGATTTATTGGGTCGAGGCGACAGGATCTAGGGGTCTCGTCAAAGGAGAGAAGAAATGAGCAAAGAGTTCACAACTGAATATGCCCAGGAAGCTCAGAAGGAAGCCAAATGGGCTTATCAGAATGCAAAGGAAAAGTTCTACTACTCAATGTTGGAAGTCGTTTTCCTAAGAATCAAAAGCCATCTCAGCGAACAAGGCTTAAAAAAAGTCATGGAGATGGATGAAGAAAGAAATAACAGCGAAAGCTTGGGCCTGGAATTTAGTCAAAAGACTTGGATAGCTTTAGCAGAAGCTTGGACAGAAGCAGAAGGTTTAGCGATGACCAAAATTGCTGATCTATACGGACTTGAGATAGCTGACTTGGATATGTCCAAAATCCCTCCTCCTAAAGAGGGATCGTATAAGGATAATTTCACCTGCTGCTAAATCACTATAAAAGTAGAACGTTGGTTTTTATTTATACGTATCCAACACCACAACTCGTCAGGCAAGACCTCTACCTCAAAGTAGCGATATAAGCGCAGTGAGTTAACTTCTAGATGTCACCGTTTAGGTAACCAGCAATCTGCCGCTGTGAGGTTCGAACGACTAAAGGAAATAATGATCCTTCCATTGTCCTAAGGATTAAGGCTGGAATGAAATGCCTCGTAGCCAGACACAATGGAGTAGGTATTCATCAACCCCTAGAGTATGGAATTGTGAGAACGAAAACAATAGAACTTGCAGATATATCTACTCTTGAATTAAAAACAAAAAAAAGCGAACATTCCTATTCAATGATTGGTGATCCATATCCATATCCATATGCAGTCCTTATTCTAATTTAGCTTTTCATCCTAGGCTTACTAAGCTATACATTGCTTCCACTAATAAAGAACAACAAAGATGCTTTGAAGAATAAGCTGAGACAACTTATGACTTTCGCCTAATCAAATAGATCGCTATTCCAATCAATAGCAAAGTATCTACAACTGAAATCCCAATAATCCACGATGAGCTCATTGGGATTAGCCCTGCTTCTTCATGCCCGCTTTACTGCTGGCTCATACAAATTGGCCATCTCTTCTATCATGCACTCCTTTGGGTAAGAGATGACGTTTTTTCCTGTTAAAGCAGTTGCTAATGCAACTATCAGAACCACAGTCAGGACCTTTGCTCGTTCGCTGTTTAATAAACGATCAATCATAGTTGGGGCTCCTTATATAAATAAAGTCGAACTCTAGCTCTATAAAGTGGGAGCGTTTATAGTTCCGTTCCTTCCCTAGCCTTCAACAAAAACCATCAAAACGATCCCTCTTGTGGGATTTTTTCCCGGAACTTGAATTCCTTCTTTCAGAAAACCTAGTCTAGGCAAAAGGGTTCAAACCTGTGACCCAGAGCTCCCAAAATAGTCAAAGAGAGAATTCGCCCAAATTCCAGCAAGACTCTAACCCTCAACAAACTCTCTAACCTCTTTTATCACTATGGCTGAGAAAAATAGATCTTCATAGCCAATGAACAATTAAGAGCTATTAGCGACTGGGTATCGACGAAGGGACTAAATCCAATAGAACTTTTTTCGAACCTTAAGAGCGCTATTAATCAAGCATCATGGAGTTTTTATTATGACAAGAATCAACTTGATAAAGCCAAGTGAATTATCTGACCAACATCTCATTGCAGAATATAGAGAAATTTTCATGGTTGGCTCAGCACTCCAACGCTCAATAAATTCAAAGAGTTGGGAGAAAACAAAAGAAAACTTGCCCCAAGAATTCACCTTGAATGTTGGGCACGTCAAATTCTTCTATAACAAAGGGAAGTACCTGCACAAAAGATATTTAGAGCTAGTGGATGAAATGCAAAGTCGAGGAATGAATCCAAATCTAGAACGTCAATTTAAAAAAGATCAATGGCCAAATGAGTTATATAAAGACTGGAACCCTAATGAAAACGACTTTCAACTTATAAGAAAAAGAATCAAAGAAAAAATCAATCTAAAGCCAGGTTGGTATCGCTGGACAAAGAAAAAAGCTATAAAGAGATTGAGCTCTAGATAATTTCTTGGGAATCTCAGTCATATCCCCTTGCCCTGAAAGCACAATTGACGAGCTAGGGATAAAGCAATGGCCAATTTGGACTTGTGATCCCAGTTCATTTCCTTGGACCTATAGCAACAAGGAAACTTGCTTACTACTGGAAGGCGATGTAACCGTTACACCTGACGAGGGTGAGCCTGTCAGATTTGGAGTCGGTGATCTAGTTGTTTTTCCTGGAGGAATGTCTTGTACATGGGATGTGCATAAAGCAGTCCGAAAGCACTATCGTTTTGGCAACTAGCCAATCAAAGAAAACCTTGATCTCGAAGGTTTATTCAAACTTTACTCAAACCACCCTTCTCGCGGAGATCCCATGGAAAACAGAACATTAACCACTGGCTTATAAACAGTTAAAAGCTATTGATACCAATAGTTCTAAGCGATCTCATTAAACCTTTTCTAGCAAGCAGGTTAGCTTTAGGAAGAGCCAAGTTTCTGCTGAATTGGATCTATCAAAAATGTGTGTAGTGTTGCATCTGCATTAGGAGAAGTCCTCACCCAATAAATAAAAGCCCCTGCAGATAAAAGGGTGATAAGTTTTGGCCAGAAATTTTCTGGATAATTTGGATCTAAATTGAGCGGTTTCTTCTCTTTCATTTATTTGTCCATTGCTCTACTTGTATTAATGTCGAGTAAAAGTTTTTGGACCAATGGAAGGACTAACCAAAAAGAGTAGAAGAGCTTGAGAGGAGAGTTCAGCATTTGAAGCAGTACTGCAATGGCATGCAAGAACAAGCAAATAAGTCAATACTCATTGCTATCCAATCCCTGGGATATCAAAAGGAAGTTTGTCTCCTACCGACACTAAGATTTTTTGAACAGCAGGAATTCGTAATAGGGCCAAAGGGAGAACAATATTCAATACGATCCAAGCTCCTCCAATGATTGGTGCCCATTTGCCAAACTTTTTGAGAAAGCCTTTGTGTTCTTTTCCCTCTGCCATTGATTTCAAAAGAGTTAGCACGTTGATTCTTTCTAGCTATCTTTGATGCTTTTGGCTCTAAAAATCGGCATAAATAAGTAGATCGACAGCGCAGGGGTTGATCATACTCAGAGAGTGTAAAACAGCTAGAAAGAGATCACACTTCAAATCAGTGCTTCAGTGATTAGTGATCCCTATTCGGCTCTTGTTCTAGTTGGACTGATTTTCAAGGTTTACAGTTTTATGTGCTGCTTTCAATCGTCAAAAGCAACAAAGGCAAAAGATTTTTCTTTGACCGAACTAAGCTGTATGCAATTCATCTACATATAGAGAATCTTTTGGGACAGATCCACACAAGGAAGGATTGAACAACAATGAAATTCCATAAAAGCAAGCAATAGAGATGGCAATTCAAGAGAGTCATGAAAAAGGGAAGAACGTTTCAAAGCGATGTCTAGGGATGAGAGAAAAGCTCTGATTAGAGAAAAATGGAAGTCGAAGGTTTACAAGAAGGGAGTGGAGTCCCAGAAACAGACTTGTCTTCATATGACCTAAATGAGATCTGGGATCTAATCCAAGTGACAAGCTATTTCCCTAAGATGCAAACCAAGCCAACTACAAAAAAAACAAAGGCTCATAGCAAAAAGAAATCATTCATTGCTTGGATAATGGTTGCAATAGCTCTGACCGGTGGAATGGTCTTGTATTACCGGCAATATCCATCACCAGGTACAAGAAGAGAGCTATCAGTAAATGGAATATTTGCTGATTAAATCACGAAGAGTCATGATTTAGTCACCGTCTTTTTCTTTAGAGTTAAGCAAGCAAGAGTTAGTCGAAAGCGTTGAGTGTGTTAATTCACCATATTGGGAAAAATTAGTTAATGCTTCTTGAGATTGCTTTTGGCGCAATTCAAAACATCCATATAGAGATCTTCATCTATATCTCTGATGTCATATTCAACAGGCATTACCCCATGACGATATTCGTGAACAACCATCCAACAGTACCTTTCTATTTCATTGAGACGTGAGCCTGCATATTCCATGGCTTTATTGGCTAGATCTCTGGATAATTGATTCGTCTTTTCCATAGAGTCGTTCCTTTTTGTTCCTTTACTGAATGCTGATTACAACCTTCCTTTCTCTTGGGCCATCTAGCTCAACAAGAATTACATCTTGATACTGACCTAATTGCAGCTTCCCATCCTTAAAAGGCACACTCACATCATTACCAAGTAATAAGGCTTGCATATGAGAATGAGCATTCTTTGGTTCATCTTCAGGAATATTATCCCTAAGATGTAGGTCATCATGCTTATATCCCTGCAATGGAGGTGCTAACTCCTTTAACCATTTTTCTAAATCCAGAATCAATCTCTCTTCCATCTCATTAACAATTAAGGCAGTAGTAGTGTGCATAGCCGATGCGCATACAACACCTTCCAACTGGGTACCACACTCAATAATGCTCTCAATTTGATTAGTGATTGAGTGACAGGAGAATGATGAGCTGGTCTGAATTGAAATCATTTCTGTAAACATAAGCTGCCTTGTCGTGTTGACTACCGGAGAATCCAAGCAGGCAAAACTGAAATTAAAGGTTTATTCAAACTTTACTCAAACCGCCCATTTTCGCCAAAATTCCTTGACATGACTAAAATCAACTACTTGCTTATGAACAGTTAAAAGCTATTGATAGCAATAGATCTCAGAGGTTCCTATAAATCTATTCTGGCGAGCAGTTAAGGTCTTCCTCTTTATAGGGAAAGGGTCTACTTCAACTGGCATTAGAAA
>QCFI01000056.1 GCA_003280295.1 Prochlorococcus sp. AG-363-C20
CTAGGCCCGCGAGAGCATTAATAACAACCGCAATTGCTAAAAGAGAAAATAAACCACTTTTAATTATAGTGCCAACACTTGAAGATGCTTCAAGATGGTTTTCGAATCTACAGATATTAGGTTGGAAAAATCCATATTTATATCCTACTAGTGAAAGCTCACCATATGATTCTATAGATACTACTTCTGAAATTATTTGGGGTCAACTACAAGTTTTAAGTGAGGTTGTATTAGGTAAATTAGATAATGATATGGTAATTGTTGCTACTGAGAGATCACTACAACCACATCTACCACCAAAGGATATATTATCGAGGAAATGTATTAAAATTAAAAAAAATGATGAATTAGATCTAGAAAATTTTTCTAGACTATTTACTGAGCTTGGATATGAAAGAGTTACAACTATAGAACAAGAAGGTACATGGAGTAGAAGAGGAGACATATTAGATATATATCCTGTTAGTTCGGAGCTTCCTGTAAGACTTGAGCTTTTTGGTTCTGAACTAGAAAAGCTACGTGAATTTGACCCTACATCACAAAGATCACTAGATGAAATCAAAGAAATATGTATAACCCCAACAAGCTTTAATCCATTAATATCAGAAAGAATTAGAGATCATACTTCAAATATTGTTGAATCATTACTAGATGAATCATCTATAGATAATCTATTAATGGGTGGTTCACCTGAAGGAATGAGAAGACTTATGGGGATAGCATGGGAAAAGCCTTCTTCTATTTTGGATTATATTTCTGAGGATACTTGTGTAGTCATAGATGAAAGGATACAAGCAAAAGCTCATGGTAAAAGGTGGATTTCCCATGCTATAGATAGTTATAATGAACTTTGCGACAAAATCAAAGAAAAAAACGATAAGCATAAAACAAATTATCCTGACTCATTACATAGGAATATAGAAGATTGTTTATTCGATACAGAATCATTTTTTGGACTCGATCTAGCAGAATTGGACGAAATTGATAAACATAAAAATTCTTTTAATCTATCTAGTAAAATAGTAGATATTGTCCCAAATAGATTTGGAGAAATCGCAGATAAGATAAGAAGTTATACTAATGATAAATATAAGACAATGATAATTTCAGCACAACCAAGCAGGGTTGTTGCACTACTAGAAGAGCATGATTGTATTTCCAAATTTGTACCTAACAAATCAGATTATCCGGCTATTGAAAGATTATTCCAACAATATACACCAGTCGCTTTGAAAAGTTCCGTAATTTCAGAGATTGAAGGGATGGTTCTTCCTGCCTGGCGTATAGTATTAATTACAGACAAGGAGTTCTTTGGGCAACATAATATAGGATCTACAGGGTATGTAAGAAGAAGAAAAGTAGCCTCAAGTAGTAAAGTTAATCCAAATAAGATGCAATCTGGTGATTATGTAGTGCACCGTAATCATGGAATTGGTAAATTCATTAAAATTGAAAAATTTGCGATTTCAGGAAAAGCTAGAGATTATCTTGTAGTTCAATACCTAGACGGTACACTAAGTGTTGCGGCTGATCAATTAGGTAGTCTTGGAAGATTTAGAGCCATTGATGGGAAAGAACCTAAAATCAACAAGATGGGTGGCATATCATGGAATAAATTAAAAAATAAAGCAAAGAAATATGTAAAAAAACTAGCTCTCAATCTAGTTCAACTTTATGCCGAAAGAAGCAAGACTAAGGGTTTTTCGTTCCCTAAAGATGGTCCATGGCAAAATGAATTAGAAGATTCATTTCCCTATGAATTAACACCAGATCAAACAAAAGCCGTCATTGATGTTAAGCATGATATGGAAAATAATTTACCTATGGATAGATTAGTTTGTGGAGATGTTGGCTTTGGTAAAACAGAGATTGCAGTAAGAGCAATTTTCAAGGCAATTACTTCAGGTAAACAAATTGCTTTATTAGCTCCAACGACAGTATTAGCTCAACAACATTGGAGAACTATTTCTGAAAGATTTGCACCTTATCCCATAAAAGTTTCTTTACTAAATAGATTTAAAAGCTCATTAGAGCGTAAAACAATTTTAAAGGAATTAAAAGAAGGAAAAATTGATGCAATTATAGGAACACATCAACTTCTTTCCAAAAATATTGAATTTAATAAATTAGGTCTGTTAGTAATTGATGAAGAACAAAGATTTGGTGTGAATCAAAAGGAAAAGATCAAATCTATAAAAAAGAATATTGATGTACTTACTTTATCTGCCACACCGATTCCCAGGACTCTTTATATGAGCCTATCCGGAGTACGAGAAATGAGTCTAATAGCTACACCTCCTCCACAGAGAAGACCAATAAAAACACATTTGGCACCTATAGACGACGAAATAATAAGAAGTGCTATTTGTCAAGAAATAGATAGAGGTGGACAAGTCTTTTATGTAGTTCCTAGAGTTGAGGGTATAGAAGAAGTAGAGATTAAATTAAAACATATGATTCCTAATCTAAAATTATTAGTCGCTCATGGACAAATGAATGAAGGTGAACTTGAAAGTGCGATGATAGCCTTTAATTCAGGTGAGAAAGATTTAATGATATGTACTACGATAATAGAAAGTGGCCTAGATATTCCTAGAGTAAATACAATACTTATAGAGGATGGACATAAATTTGGATTATCACAACTCTATCAATTAAGAGGAAGGGTAGGAAGGAGTGGAATACAAGCTCATGCTTGGATATTTTACCCATCTAACTCTATACTTAACGATTCAGCAAGACAAAGATTAAGAGCAATACAAGAGTTCGCTCAATTAGGTAGTGGTTATCAATTAGCAATGAGAGATATGGAGATAAGAGGAGTAGGGAACATCCTAGGTGTCGAACAAAGTGGACAAACGGAGGCTATTGGTTTTGACCTTTATATGGAATTTCTTCAAGAATCATTAGCAGAAATACAAAAACAAGATATTCCAAAAGTGGATGATGTACAAATAGACCTTAAAGTCACTGCTTTTATTCCAGGTGATTGGATAACAGACAATGAAAGCAAATTAGCTGCATATCGTGCTGCAACTGAGTGTAGTACTTCATCAGAATTAGTAGACCTTACATTAAGTTGGACAGATAGATATGGGTTATTACCTGGTTCAGTTGAGTCTCTAATAGAGTTGATGCAGTTAAAATTGTTAGCTAAAAGGTGTGGGTTTTCAAGAATATACCAAGATAAGAATAATGTAATATTAGAAACAAAAATGGAGGAACCTGCATTTAGACTATTACGTCAAGGATTACCCAATCATTTACATGGTAGATTAATTTACAAGGAAAAAGATGCTAGTATTGCAAAAGTAGTAGCTCGAGGTGTTGGAGTAATAGAAGTGAATAAGCAAATTGAACAATTAACAGAGTGGTTAAAGTTGATGTTAAAACAAATAATAGAAGAAAATAACAAGAGTCAAGTTATAAAATAAATTAAAATAAATACTTATTCTAAAGATTATATTATAGTTTATTTAATAGTAAATCGTTATAATTTTGTATAAAGAATAATTGGATTTTCTTTCTTGTTCCGATGAACAAGAAATTACTTATAATATATATTTATTGATTATATTGGTCTAATAATGCTGATAAACGTTTTCTAAAATCACCTTTGGACATTCCTCCCTTCAAATCACCTATAATGTTGAAATCATTTTCAGGTTTATTAACTATAATATATGTTGGCCAGCCCATTCCTTCTTTATTTGGGTATTGAGCAAGTAGAATTTT
>QCFI01000057.1 GCA_003280295.1 Prochlorococcus sp. AG-363-C20
GCCGCTGCCGCCATTTTCTTATTATTGCCCCTTCAGCCAGGCTTGACCGGTACTGATTACACCCGTCAAAATACTGATCTAAGCGACTTGGAGTTACCCTCTGCCCTCGCTGACGACGACAGCTTCAACGACCTCCCCTTCGAACAGCTCCGACAAGCTTTAAGGGAAGAAGTTGAATATGGATCCAAAAAAGGACCTAGCCCTCGTTCTTTTAAAAAGTATAACCTTCTAATCCGATGACATTTGACCCTCACAGTCTTGAACATCTTCGTCAATTAGGTCGCAAACTACCCAAAGAATTACCAAAGCCAAGTGTTCCCCAAAAAAAACAATCCCAAGCGAATAAAAAACATCACCCTATAGAAACCGAAGAGAACCCTCAACTTTTATTTCAGCAATTAATGAAAGCAAGCCCAGACGGAAATGTTCCGGACCATCTAATCGCCAGGCTCAAAGAACTTGAAACAAAACAACTGAGTCAGAGCAATAATTACCATACCAATCAGTCAATCAAAAAAAGAAATAATAAAGACAGGACTACGCCTAGTAGGCAAATCAGCAAAGGGACTAAAGAAGAAGTTCTATATGCTTCCTTCAACAGATTCTTATTGGAAGACGAGTCCTAATAGGCAAACTCTCTAGGCAATCAAATCATTCGTGTTAAATTCATCGCGCTATCGCATCCTTGCCGTAGGGAAAGTCCGCAAAAGCTGGATCAAAGAAGGTCTCGACTTATATCTAAAACGTCTACCTGGTTTGATTATTACTGAAATACGCGACTCAAATCCCAAAAAAGAAGCAAAAGCATTACAAGAGCACATAAGAAGAGACGAAATACTGATCGTTTTAATGGAAAAAGGCAAACGTCTAGCATCCATTCCCTTTGCTGAATGCTTAAAAAAATTTGGCTCGCAAAGGCTTGCCTTTGTAATAGGTGGAGCTAACGGTGTCGCTCCTGAGATAGAAGTATTGGCTCACCTCCGATTGAGCCTCTCCCCCATGACGTTCCCTCACGAGATCGCACGTTTATTGCTTGTTGAACAGCTTTATCGAGCTACCACCATCGCCCAAGGTAGGGCCTATCACCGAAACTGATAATTCGCCCAACCAATAGATACAGTCTATAGTACTGCAGTACTATAGACTGTATCTATTGGTACCTCTTGAGGCTCTCGCAATTGCTAATACCTTTACGCACCAATCGATCTCAATTATTTATTCCATTAGCAAGCGAATGCATATCAGCTGGCTTTCCGTCCCCCGCCGATAACTATATCGATATCGGCATTGATCTCAATGAGCAGCTAATTCAACATCCTACGAGCACCTTCTTCCTTCGTGTCAGCGGTAATTCCATGACGGGTGCTGGAATCCACAACGATGACCTAATTGTTGTAGATCGTAGTCTCGATCCACACCCTGGTCATATCGTAATCGCAATCCTAAATAACTCCTTCACTCTAAAACGACTTGTCTTCAAGAATGGGATCCCTTACTTAGAAGCAGAGAATCCTCACTATCCACCAATTGACCTACGACAATATGACGAGGTGCAAATCTGGGGTGTCGCAGTGTATTCAATTCACAACCTCAACAATATTAGGACATCAAAATGAGTCAAGCCATAGCCCTGATTGATGGCAATAACTTCTACGCCGCTTGCGAACAAAACATAGACCCATCAATATCCGGTCGCCCAGTCGTTGTCCTGTCCAACAACGATGGTTGCATCGTGGCCCGCAGTCCGGAAGCGCGTAAGCTTGGCATCTCAATGGGCCAAGCATATTTCAAGGTTCGTCACAAGTTAGATAAACTTGGAGTAGTAGTGCGCAGCTCTAATTACGCCCTTTACGGCGACATGAGTCGACGTCTAATGAAATTATTAGCAGGTCACTGCGAACATCTAGAAATCTATTCAATTGATGAGGCTTTCGTTCAAATAAATCGTCCTCCTAATTACGATCTGCTCTCCTGGGCACGCCAACTACGCGCACTAGTCCATCAAAATTTAGGCTTACCAATCGCTATCGGTATTGGAGCTAATAAAAGCCAAGCAAAATTAGCTAATCATCTAGCAAAAATCAAATCAACACATGCTGGTGTCTTTGATCTGCAAATAACTAAAGATCAAGACTTCTGGCTAAAAACTATTGCCATTGAACACATTTGGGGGATAGGACACAAATTGGCCTATTGGTCTCGAATGAAAGGAATTAATACTGCACAACAACTACGCAATATGCCTAACGAAGAACTACGCGCTAAATTCGGCATAGTAGGAATACGACTACAACATGAACTAAAAGGAAAAGTTTGCCTCCCCTTAATAACAACCCCGCCACCAAAAAAACAAATTCAGCTAAGTAAAAGTTTCAGTCGTCCTATAACAAGCCTAAAGGAATTATGCCAAGCCGTAAGTAGTCATGTGATTCATGCTAGTGAAAAATTACGAAGACAAAAACAACACGCAACAGCTATAACCGTCTTCACACGTACCAGTGTTTTTTCTCAATCTTTTTACAATGAAAGTGCAACAACTCAATTAAATACACCAAGCAACGATACCGGCGTTCTCCTCACAGCATCTCTAGCCTTAACAAAACAAGTATTTCACCCTTATCGGCGTTTAATAAAGACCGGTGTAATAATGCAAAAACTTCAGAGCAGCGACCATTTACAACCAAATTTTCTAGAGCACTACAACTCCAAAGATCTACAAAAGCGTGAGCGATTAATGAAAATAGTCGACAATCTCAACAAACGCTACGGAAATGGCACAATCAATTGGGCTATATGTCTTCCAGAACAACACTGGGATATGCGCCGCAAACACCTAGGTTGCACAACAACAACACGAACTACTAGAGTTCCGATTGTGTATTCATAGATGATTAAAGGCACAAAATCATTCACTTTTAAGTAAATCATGGAATTCCTTTTATTTTTAACTGCAAAGGAAAAAGAAATTATTGATCTTATCTACAAAGCAGGGTTCTCAGTAGAAGAAAATACTCCATTATGTTTCTTAGGTAAAAAATATGTTGGTTTTTTAAAGAAGCCTCAAAGAACAGTCGTTATCTGCACTCAAAACGCAAAGGATTCTAATAGGTATTCATTACCGAGAGTGAATCGTCTCAACTATGATCACGACCGTACTGCAATATCTTTAAGAAAAGCAATCAGACACGAAGCAACTCATGTCGCTCAAGACTGCAACAACTCGAAATTACTTGGCGCCATAAAACCAAACACTAAAATACATTCATGGTACAAAAAAAGTGCAATAAAAGAATCAACAAATATTGGGAACATCAGTCAGAGTAGAGAAGCCGAAGCCTACTATATGGAAGATAGGCCGAAGGAGGTTATTTCTGCATTAAAAAAGTATTGCCTTTAGACACTTCGACTTTAAAGGGACTTAAAAAAACTAATATAATTAGAAATAGAAATACATATACTTATTCAAAAGCTTTTAAAAGGCTAT
>QCFI01000058.1 GCA_003280295.1 Prochlorococcus sp. AG-363-C20
GTTTCAGAAGAAGTAAGTGAAGGCGAAGGGCCACAGGGAGAGGTCAGAGAAGAGTCGATTTCAGAAGACGTGAGTGAACAAGATAAAATGACCTTTAGTTAAATCAGGTTTAAGAGGAAAAGGTTTACTAAAGATGCATTAATTATGTGGCGGCTTACTGATAGGCCTTTAACAACTAGACATTCTTCAAAATTGAATTAATTTGCTTATTATTTGATGGAAGTTTTTTCCCTGATTATAAAGAATTATTTGATTTTATAATAACCTATTATTAGGTGAGACTCTATAGTTCCTTATTTAGATCTTCTGCTTATTTTAAATCAAGAGAGAATGGGCGTGCGACATTTTTGTCTAGGAAGCATCCTATAAGAATAGAAATAATTGCTATTATCACTTCCCATTCCAAGCCCCAAAATAGAAATGTTAAGGATAAAAGTATAGTAGAAGTGAGATAATAAAGTGTGACACGAGATTGACTCCATCCTGCTTGGTGCAAACGTTGATATAGGTGTAATTGATGAGCTTGAAAGATTTTCTGTCCAGCTATTAAACGACGTATTACACATATACAAGCATCTCCTAAAATCGGGGTAGCTATTAAAAACAAACCAAGTGCTTCTGCCCAATGTTGGCTTTGTAAAACTAAGCCTGCAAAAATAGCTCCTAGGTAGGTACTCCCAATATCTCCCATGAAAACTTTTGCAGGGTGCCAATTCCAAAATAAGAATCCTAGAAGGGAGCCTACTAATACCCAAATAGGAAGAGGTGCTGATAAAAACTTGGCTGATGTAGTAATCGCAATCAAGAGGCAACTACTTACAAGGCCATCAATACCATCCATAAAGTTTGTGAAGTTGATCACTGCTGTTACAGTAATCAAGGTAAGAACACTACAGAAAATTTGAACTAAAATAGGAGTGAAACTAAAATCTAACTTACTTATACTTATAAGCATTAGAGCAGTTAAAAGATGAACGCTAAAGCGAAGTATTGCATGTAGACTTACTCGATCATCAATTAAACCAATAATTGCAATAGGAGCACAAAATAGTGGGAGTAAACTTATAGGAGTTGATCTAACTGTTAATAATACATAAATGCTAGACATTACGGATAAGGATACAAAAGAAATACCACCACCCCTTGGTATGGGGAGACTATGTGCACTACGCTCATTAGGTTTATCTACTAAATGATTGCGAAGTTTTGGGACCATCCAAAACAAAAGTTTCCAGCTCAGAATAGCCGCAGCTATGATTATGATCCAAGTTAATGAATTCATTAGGATTGACTCATGATAAGCGTATAAATTGAAATTGGAATGATATTTTCTCTAGAAAAGTTGAAAGAATACGTTTAATTTTCAATGGATTAATTTGATTGGGATTGCTTCCTTTTGTCTTTAGCTAAGGTAATACTCTTTGATTTGATACGAAAAAGCTTAGGCGGCTTTTAGATCATCTTCAAATATAGGTGGTTTCTTTTTCTTAACACCTTCAACCACCATTAACAGAGCCTCGGCTTGACTGTAAAGAGCTTTGATTTCTCCACTTTCAGGCAACAAGCCTTCTTCATTTACCATAGTACTCATTTCTCTTAGCTCTAGTCTGAGATGTCTAAGGTGGCAGGCTGCTTCTTCTCTTCTTGATTTGCTCAAAACTTTAGAATTACATTCTAAAGAAGGTATAACTTATCTTGTGATACCTTCAATGCTTTGTCTGGAGTCCTTAACTGAAAGAATTAAAATGTTGTTTAGAGCAGGTATAGCTTTTGGCGTGGCATATCCAGTGAAAGCCTTGTGGTCAG
The DNA here is from genome assembly GCA_003280295.1 of Prochlorococcus sp. AG-363-C20. Classification (GTDB taxonomy): domain Bacteria; phylum Cyanobacteriota; class Cyanobacteriia; order PCC-6307; family Cyanobiaceae; genus AG-363-K07. The sequence continues at coordinate 1,807 of QCFI01000058.1, forward strand.
ATGTAGTTTTTTTTGTTTTCTTGATAATTGCGGTTTTTTTACAACTAGACACCAATGATAAGATACATTCATAGAAAGTGATTTCTGCAACGGCTCATCAGATTGCATTTCAAGTAGCTGTAATTCTGATTGTTCTTTGTTAGCAGTTTTCATAAGAACATTAAGTCCACTTTCCTCTAAAAGGCTATTTTCTAATGGCTAAAGAAAAGTATCCAGAAAGGTGTCCTTGGGACTTTGGTCCAGAAATGACACAAACACATCAAGAAAATTGGAAGTTGTTTAATGGAGATCAAGTAGTGATCTTTGCTAAGAATAAAGAAGACTCAAACTACTTCTATATTACTGAGGATAAGACTCTTAAATCAATCTTATGTTATCAAGCACGTCTCTTGTATCAAAAACTATTGGATAAAGGTTATAAATTAGAAGTTAAATAAATAGACACTAAAATTAAAAAAAGCTATTTACTTAATTTTCTATATTAAGGTATTTAATTAATGAGCTTAGCATTTTGAATGCATTTTTTGGGCGACTCTATTTAAAGTGAACCCTGGGAGATTGCAAATATGTTTGTTGACATTTCATGATTAATCTAAAAATATTTATTTAATTAGCAAACTAGGTATGATCTTGATACTCTGATAAACGTTCCTTTAGAAAGAGGTTTTCTTCTTTTAGTTTTTTGTTTTGACCCTCTAGCCTCTCAATCTCTTTTCGGCATCTTACAATCGTATCCAGTGTCCAATCTTCTAACTTGTGGAGTCGGCTTTCAAGATCAAAGTCCATAGTTATACTTGCGCTAAAAAAAGTAGACTCTTAATTTGGCTTTATGATGCTACTATATATGATTAAAGCAATCAGAAGTAACACATCATTATAAACAAGGATATGTTTATAGTATTTTGATAGAGATTAAATTATGCTTTGAATGCAATATTAAAAGAAATTATAAATAACTCTACCAATGATTTCTCTTAGTGCTTTTGAGCTTGAGGCGAGGCTTCTTGAATTAGGGAACCAGTTATACGGGTTTCTAAGAATATTATTAAGTAACCCGCTTTTGGATTTGAAGTCAACTGGGAATGGATGTACTGTGATGCCTTGCCTTTCAAAAAGATGTTTTGCTCTTTGCATGTGAAATGCACTTGTTACTAAAATAATTTTTGGTGAATTGGATTTACTTGTTTTGCCTAGAACTTTCTTTATTTCATATGCCTCTTCAGCTGTATTCTTAACAATAGGTGTAGTAAATATGTTTTTTTTAGGAACACCAAAAGCTATTGCCTCATCTAGATAGATTTCTCCTTCAAGTGGCAAACCTGGCTGGTATAGATTTGATCCTCCAGTGAATAGCAATCTAGATGCTTTACCTTCTTTAAATAGCTTTATGCCTGCAAGGAATCGATCAGGATCATTCCATTCAATAACCTTTGCCTTTCCAGGCGCAAGATGACGACCTCCACTGAGAACAACAATTGCATCTGCACTTTTGACACTATTTGTTCTCTGTCTCTGCCATGGATATTCAACCCACCGCCACAAGC
>QCFI01000059.1 GCA_003280295.1 Prochlorococcus sp. AG-363-C20
GATTCTTGCTTATAGAAATGGCCGCAAACCTTATCTAAAACAAGAGCAACAAAATGAATCCAATAAGAGAAATAAAAACTTTCAATCGGAGCATCCATTTATGAACAGGCTTTCCGATTGGGTTAAAACTAGAGATGAATTTTCTACTACGGATGCCTTAATTGGTTCACGTTGTAGAACTGAAGAAAGTCTTAGGCAGAATGATTTCAAAGAGGAGGTACATTGCTTAAGGGCACTTGGCCACCAAAAGGATGACCATCAAACTCGAGCGAATGGAAAGAGATCCTATTTTTGGCGCAAGACCTAAGACACCTAAGACAAGCAAAAAGCAGTCATAGCAGGAGAGATGAGAGATTTGTCTAATGTCTCATCTCTTTATTGAAAGAAAGTAAATAATAGATATGTATATATAGATAATAATTGTTGAAAAAATGGTGAGTCACCTAAAACAAAGGTTGCCTCTCTATCAATATGTCCCTTGATAAATAAAGGGATTTCATATAGGAGAGTATATTGATCATGAAAGAAAAAGCACTAATCCCTTTGGAAGATTGGATTTAAACATCAATACCTCAAAAAAAATTATTGGTATATCTGCTTATTACCATGACAGCGCAGCTGCTCTAATTGTTGATGGTGAAATAATTTCTGCCGTACAAGAAGAAAGGTTTACACGCAAAAAACACGACTCCTCCTTCCCTAAGGAAGCCCTGGAATACTGCCTAAGAAGCAACAAACTCACCCTTAAAGATATTGATCATATTATTTATTATGAGAAGCCTTTACTGACGTTTGAAAGATTATTAGAGACCTATTTAGGGGTGGCCCCTCGAGGTGGAAGGTCATTTATTGCAGCTATGCAAGTATGGCTGAAAGAAAAGTTATTTCTCAAAACAGAAATTAAGAATCAATTAAAAGATATTCAGAAAGAACTACAAGATGCTGCAGAAGAATCATTTGAATTACCAGAACTTCTTTTCTCAGAGCATCATCTCTCCCATGCTGCTTCAGCATTTTACCCAAGTCCATTTCAAGAAGCTGCAATACTCTGTATGGATGGAGTAGGAGAATGGGCTACAACTTCAGCATGGATTGGGAAAGGCAATGAAATCAAGCCACTTTGGGAAATAAGTTTTCCTCATTCTCTGGGGCTTCTTTATTCAGCATTTACTTATTACTGCGGATTCAAAGTTAATTCAGGTGAATATAAGTTAATGGGATTAGCTCCCTATGGGGAGCCAAGATATGTCGATCTAATTAAAAAGAATCTAATCGATATTAAAGAAGATGGAAGCTTCAGATTAGAGATGAGTTATTTCAAATATCACCGTGGTTTTCGTATGACTGGAAGAAAGTTTCATCATTTATTTGGTCAACCTCCTAGAAGAAGTGAAAGTGATTTAAATCAATTCCATATGGACTTAGCCGCATCCATTCAAGTTGTCACAGAAGAAATAACAATCGCACTAGCCAAATCAATCAAAAAAGAAACAGGTATTAAAAAGCTTTGCCTGGCTGGTGGTGTAGCACTGAACTGTGTATCGAATGGCAAACTTCTTAAAGAATCGATCTTTGATGATATCTGGATCCAACCTGCTGCTGGAGATGCTGGGACTGCATTAGGAGCAGCACTTCTGACTTTCTATCAACACTGCGGAAATGATCGTCTACCGAAAAGAGATGATTCAATGAAAGGTACTTATTTAGGACCAAGCTTTTCAAATACTTCTATTCAAGATTATTTAAAAAGAATTAATGCACCCTATGAATATAAAGAAGACAATGAACTAGTCGCTCAATTAGCCCAATTGCTAAAAGAGGGGAAAGTCATCGGTTGGTTCAATGGTCCTATGGAATTTGGGCCTAGGGCATTAGGAGCAAGATCAATTATTGGAGATCCTCGTAATTTAGAAATGCAAAGTGTGATGAATTTGAAAATCAAATACCGCGAAAGTTTTAGACCATTTGCTCCTTCTGTTTTAGAAGAAGATGTATCAACGCAATTTGACCTGAGCTCAAAAAGTCCCTATATGCTTCTAGTTGCACCAATTAAAGAAGAACTGCGCCTTGAAATGACAGAAGAGCAGAGAAAACTTTTTGGCATAGAGAAATTAAATATTCCAAGGTCCACAATTCCTGCAATTACGCATGTTGATTACTCTGCAAGAGTGCAAACAGTTAGCGAGAGAACAAATCCTCGTTACTACAAGTTAATCAAGGCGTTCAAGCAAGAAACAGGCTGTCCAACATTGATAAACACCTCCTTCAATGTGCGAGGCGAACCTATTGTTTGTTCACCACAAGATGCCTACAGATGTTTTATGAGAACAGAGATGGATGTCTTAGTCCTGGAAAACCAAATCCTTCTTAAAGCTGAACAACCCAAAGTTGAGAAAGATGAGGCATGGATGCAAGATTTTGAATTGGATTGACCATGACTAATAAAATCTCCAAGAAACAACTACGCGACTTTGGATTACTCATTGGTTTTGGTTTGCCGTTGATCATTGGTTGGTTAATACCCCTCATTTGGGGACATAGTTTTAGATCCTGGACAATTTGGATCAGTATTCCAACTCTCGTAATAGGCGTACTCTCTCCAAGAATCCTTAGTAAACCCTATCAAGTTTGGATGCAATTAGGACATTTGCTGGGCTACGTGAACAGCCGTATAATTCTTGGTCTTGTGTTCATAGTTGTATTACAGCCCATTGCATTTGTAATGAGAGCTTTTGGCTATGATCCTCTTCGTGCAAGAAAGTCAAACTTATTGAGTTTTAAAGAAAATAAGAAAGGCTCAAAGGTAGACTTGACTCGGATCTTCTAAATCATGGAAGCTTTTTTTGATCTAGTCAAGGACATTTGGGACTTTCTAAGAGTTAGAAAGAAGTATTGGCTTGCCCCATTAATAGCTACTATTATTTTAATGGGTGCATTAGTTGTATTTACTCAAGGTTCTGTAATTGCTCCGTTTATATATACAATATTTTAATATAACAGTACCTTATTGATTCTATTTAGATTTAATTATGATTAAAAATTTTGCTAAAAAAGTAATACCATTCTTTGTATTTGGTGTTCTAGTTGAACTTGGTTCATATGTTTTAATTCAAACTAAGTTAATCCCAGATGTAACTGTATTAGCAGGTATGTCTA
>QCFI01000060.1 GCA_003280295.1 Prochlorococcus sp. AG-363-C20
TCAGCAATAAATACTGGTGTCTCACGTCTAGCAACATATTTACTTTGAGTGGCTCCACTGGCGGCAGCCATTACTGAAAGGCTTGCGTATGCGCCCGAAGGCTGATGATAACCAAAGTTATTACGGAATTCAGAATTAAATTTCTCAATAGTCTGAAAAGGTGCTCTTGTCTGTTCTTTAGGCATTGGACATGTTTGACATCCGCTCGCATCACAACCAGCAGTTGAAGGCATCTCCACCGAAAAAGAACTTGTTGGTGAAATCAAGGGATTCCTCATACTTGATTTATCTTTATCATCGATTTTTCCATATTCAATTTCTTGTACTCTTTCAAATCCCCCATCCATAACTTTCATATTAGAATCAACTACACCTGAACCAAATCGACCAAACTTTTTCTCATATTGTTTTTGAACTGTATTTCTATATTCACTATCTTTTATATTATGATCTTGAAGGAATGTTGAAACCTTGAAAAAAGCACCGAGGAAGGTATTACCCTGCATTCGTAACTGTAAATCTGCACGACTTGTTGCTTCACGTGCAATTTCAAAGCCTGGAAGAATGAAAATTCGAATATTATTTTCCTTTATGAACTGGCGAAATTTCAAAGGAATGCGTTCCCATGCATTTAATGGCTTTTCATTTGACTCCCATACTAAACAACCACCTTTATTTAAACCTTCCAAAGGATTAGTATGTGTGAAGGCCTTAGGGTCACAGCAAAGGACGACATCAACATGATTAAGTTCACAATTAACTTGGATTCTTTCAGGTGCTACAGTAAGAAAATAATTAGTTGGAGCTCCTTTCTTCTCCGATCCATACTTAGGGTTAGCCATAATAAAAAGTTTGTCTTCTAATTGACCAAGATTGTTGTATGTTGGATTTCTACGAGAAATTATTTTGCCAAATTGACTAATAATTTCCCCGAGATTTTTACCTGTAGTTATCATTCCCCAACCACCAATTGAATGAAAACGAACTGCAATCGATCCTTCAGGCAATAAAGAAGGCTTTTCTTTTGAAATTACGCTGTATGGATGATCAATACCAAGTGTAAAATAACTTTCACCATCTCCCGCACTTTTACCATCCTTTCGGGTATTAGTACCAATAGCATATTCATAAGCCCCAATAATATGTTCCGGACGAAAATCGCGGGATCCTAGACCATAACTAGCAGTAAAGATTCTAGGAGTCTCTTCTAGTGTAATTGAAGGTAATTTACTGCCATACCTAGCGGATTCCTGACCTTTACTTAATGCTGTTCGAATATCACGCCCTAATGGATTATCTCCAGCCATACTCTCATCAGTACGTTCAAGAATAAGAACTCTAGTTTTGCCCTTTAGAGAATTAATAACCTCAGCTTCAGGGAAAGGACGAATTACATTAATATGTATAGATCCCACCTTGGCATTTAAATTTTTACGCATGTAATCACATGCCGCCTCTATATTTTCAGCGGCGGATCCTAAAGATACAAAAACTGTGTCAGCATCATTTGTCTTGTATTCCTGAATAAGTCCATAGACACGACCAGTTAATTCTGCAAATTCTTCATAACATTTTCGAAGAAAACCAAGGATAGGTTCATTAAAGTTATTTCGACGGGCAATTACACCATTCATATAATGCTCCTGGTTCTGTACAGGTCCTAAAAGAACTGGATTCTTTAAATCCAACATTTCTGGAATACGTCGCCGACAGGGGCCAAAAAGTTCTTTCTGAGCATCAGTTGGACAATTTATCTGATCATCAGGTGCACCTAAATACTCTCGCAAAAGATCAGCTTCAGGTGCACGATAAGTACGTTCAGAATGAGTTGTTAACATCCCATCCTGAATATTCATGCCTGGGTTTAAAGTTATTTCATTACATTTTCGGAGAATAATCGCCTGATCAGCTGCCTGCTGAGCATCACGCGCAATCAACATTGTCCAACCAGTATCTAGTGCGGCATTGAAATCATCATGACCACAATGAACGTTGAGAGCATGCTTAGTGAGAGCACGAGCTCCAACCTCTAAAACCATCGTCGAAAATTTTGATGGTGCGTGGTAGTACTGCTCCATTGCATAAACTATTCCCTGACCAGAAGTGAAGTTGACTGCACGCTTTCCAGTCATAGCGACTGCAGTTGCCCCACCCTGAGCCGCATGTTCTCCTTCGGCTTCAATAGAAAGTTTTTGATTACCCCAAACATCTAAGCTCCCTTCAGCAAAAGATTGCTGATAAATCTCACCACCTTCTGTAGAAGGAGTAATCGGGTAATAAACCCCACCCTCCGTAATCCTCGCTTCGACCCACTGAGTAACCAGTCTGTTGCCATTGCAAGTCACAGAAATTCCTGGATACTTGGGTTTATCCACATCCAAGGGGTTTGAGATAGGTTCCATCTCATTTGTTTGATCTGTCATTGTGCCTGAGATTTAATCAACGATCACTAAGGAGCAAACACTCCGAAAGCCTTTTGAAAAAAAAGATTCCCTTACTAAATTCGTCAACCAATTTAAGACTCTGCCTACTCACACTGCCTATAAGTAAAGAAGAACAATCTATAGATCCAGTTTTTTACTACTAATTCTGCAGGAATAAAAAGCAAACTGAAACTTTTTAAGGGACTTAGAAACAGCACAGCTAAAACCTATCTTATTGTTTAAGATCCTTCCTAAAGAGAAATACGCTTTCCAAGCAAGGCAGTCTAAATCTAACTTCTCTTAAAATTGGTCATTGAGATAAAAGTCAAGCAGACTTTTATCTCAATTAAACCTTACTTTATCTATTATCCAATCAAGTTTAAATCAGTCTGAGGTGTTAGAATGGAAACTATCTTCGTACGAAGATTCCTAACTGATTTCGTTTCACCGAAATTTTATTGCCTTTAGGTGTCAGGTAAACTTTCTCTACAATCAATCCTAATCTAACAATAATTAAAATTATATCCCCTGAGATTCTACCTCTTGACCAGTCAAGTCTTTCTATAGACTTGTTTCTCTTAGATTCTGAGCTGAAGACTTTAATTGTCTTAATAAATTCTTCTTCTTCTTCTTCTTCTAACTGAAAATCATGTTTAGCAACGAAA
>QCFI01000061.1 GCA_003280295.1 Prochlorococcus sp. AG-363-C20
ATAGAATCGATCAATCAATAATCTTTAATAGTTTAGATCACGACCAATTAAATAAAATTGTAAAACTACAAATTACAAGACTTAGAGAACGTCTTGAATCAAAAAAATTGAAACTGGAAATAACCAATTCAGTTATTAATTGGATTTCAAAATGTGGATACGACCCCACCTATGGAGCCAGGCCTATTAAAAGAGCAATTCAAAGAGAATTAGAAACTCCTATAGCAAAGGAAATTTTAAAAGGGAACTACAAGGAGATGCAGACAATAAATATAGATATAATTGGAGATAAATTGATACTTAAATGAAAAAGCTACACTAAGCAAGAACCAATCCAAAAGTCATAACAATTCCTGTCATCACAAGACATAATGCAAACATATTTTTATATTGTGAGAATCGATGAAATAATATAATTCCTGTATATATAACTATAGCTTCACTTATTAATAACCCAATTAAATATGCAATTAAGGGTGTGGGTTCTGAACCTAACATTGATTGACCAAGAACATATCCATGACATGTAATCAAAGGTATCATTATTAATGGATTTATTTTTTTTATTGAAACCAAAGCTGAGCCCAAAAGAGTTAGTCCCATAAGAATTTCAACTCCTGGAATCAAAATTGGTAATGCATAAGAAAATAAACTTCCTAAAAATCCAAAAAACAAAAGTATTGGAACCCATCGTTTAAAAGACAATGTTCCTATTAAACCAATAGAAAGAAGGAACAAGAAATGATCAAGACCAGTAATTGGGTGCACTAGTCCACTTAAAAGTCCTTCTATAGAACTAAAAGTTTCGATAGCTTTTAAATCAAATGGATGATGAGCCTTTGCTGGTATAGAGCTCAACAGGGTAACAACCATTCCTATAACTGATATCAATGAAAGTTTGATACCAGTAGAAGAAGTTTTAGTCAGGCTTAAGGGGTTCTGCATAAAAAGTCCTATTAGGTCAAGACAAATAAATGAGGGTTAGCATTTATTGGCTTTTGTTAGGTTGCAGCATCGGGCTTTTCAGATAATCAAATAATAGTTATCCGGAAATGAATCTGTTTTGTTCCTTTTTGTTCCTTGAGAAAGATTCTTTAAGAGATCCACTTTGAATCTAGCAATGGGATACCTCATTCTTCTCATACCAATCAGGCAGCTTTTCATAGGTGGCTGCATTGAATTCATTTTCACGAGCTTCGGTCCTCCAACAGCATGTTCTACTTTTGTCTTGTTCAAGCAAAATTAAATTTGCCCATTGCCAAACTAATTCTGCACTGGCTTCCATGCCAACATTTTCCATTATCCGAAGATCCAATGCACCTTCTTCATGTAATTTTTTCCACTGGTTTAGGAGTGGGTCATCAAAATTTACTAAAAACGTATGGTCAAAATGATGCTTAAGCTTAATTTCTAGATTCTTTAAACCAGAAAAATCCACTACAAAGCCATACTGATCAAGACTCTTTGCGGCAAACCAAAAAGTAAAGCTTCGGCTATAGCCATGGACAAATCGACAATGTCCTGAATGCTTCCACTGTCTATGGGAACATGGATAACCTTGAAAATGCTTGCTGCAGGTAAACCCAATACTTAAAGTAGACATCGAAAGGTGACTTAAGGAAACTAAAAGAGAATCCAGAATTAAATCCTGGTTCTTTTAAGCACAAACATGCAATCAATTAGCCAAAGCTTCATAAAAAAGCTCCGTTTCAATGAAAATGGGCTCATCCCTGCCATTACCCAAGATTGGCTGGATGGAACCGTATTGATGATGGCTTGGATGAACATTGAGTCAATCAACAAAACAATAAATACTGGAGAGGTTTATTATTGGAGCAGGTCAAGAAAAAAACTCTGGCATAAAGGTGAAAGCAGTGGGCACATACAAATACTGAAGGAAATCCGATTCGATTGTGATGCAGATGTATTACTTCTTTCAATCGAACAGATAGGTACAAGTGCATGCCATACAGGTTCAAGAAGTTGTTTTTTTCAACACCAAAATCAAACAGAAGGTTTGTCTCAACCTCTTCAGACACCATCAGATGCATGCAGTGATCTATACAAAATAATTAAGACAAGATCTAAGAAACCAGAAGAAGGTAGTTATACAAACAAGCTTTTTGAAGGTGGAGATAATCAAATCCTCAAAAAAATAGGAGAAGAAAGTGCAGAATTTATAATGGCATGTAAAGAAAACGAATCAGAATCTATATCAAATGAAGCTGCAGATTTAATTTTTCACTTACAAGTAGCTCTAGCACATCATAATGTTTCTTGGAGAGATGTACTCCGTGTACTTGCCAAAAGAAGAAGTGCTCCAAGACGGTCTAAAGGCAATTAATAATTATTTAGAGCAGGAAAAATATATTCACAAACTAAAAGTCAATTCAAGCCTATTCCCCTTGCCATAAATGTCGCAAAGAGTGGAATCAGCGAAAAACCTACAAGTTCAATATTCAATATTATTCGAAGTCTCTCTACTAAGGTTTCAGTCACAACAGGTAATTCGCCTTTGGTTAAAGGAATAG
>QCFI01000062.1 GCA_003280295.1 Prochlorococcus sp. AG-363-C20
CTATTTTCATTACATTGCGCTGGATGCCATGCGCAAGGAGGAAATATAATCCGCAGAAGTAAAACTCTAAAGCTTTCTAGCCTAAAACGAAATGGTTTAGATAATCAAGAAGCAATAGCAAAAATTGCTAGAGAAGGTATTGGAAGTATGAGTGGATATAAGGATGTTCTTGGTGATAGAGGGGATGAATTAGTGGCTATTTGGGTATGGGAACAAGCTCAAAATGCTTGGGTCCATGGATAAACCTCAAAGGAAGTCCATATACCCTCCTTCGAATAAATATCCGCTTTTAGGAGCTCCTTAACAGCATCAAGACTTGTAGCTTTGAAGATTCCAAAAACATATCTATTACATTTAGTAGGTCCCAACGTGATCAGTATCCCTTTTTCTTTCAGATCAAATAGCCTATTCAAGTGCTCTTCACGAAATGGTGCTCGCTTTTCAATAGCATTATGACAGTATGTACCCCAAAGAACAAATCGATCCATAACTTCAGAAGGAAATAATTCTGAAATTGTTTCACAAATGATGACACAAATGCTTAATAAATTGCTATCTTATTTAAGTAGATACATTTATTTCAGATCATGCTCACTGGTAGCGACCTGCTCACCAAAGTCAAAGAACTAGGTGATGTAAGCAAATCCGATCTTGTTCGTGCAAGTGGATATGTTTCCACTAAGAAAGATGGTGGAGAACGTCTTAACTTCACCGCCTTTTACGAGGCTCTACTAGAAGCTAAAGGTGTAAGCCTTGGCGATACTGGACGTGCAGGAATAGGAAAAGGTGGAAGGAAGCTTAGTTATGTTGCAACTGTTCAAGGCAATGGCAATCTATTGATTGGCAAGGCATACACAGCCTTACTAGATCTAAAATCAGGTGATGAATTTGAAATCAAACTAGGCCGTAAGCAAATTAGACTTGTACCTGCTGGGGCAGATGAAGACGAAGAATAAAATCTCTAAAATAACCCTTCAGAAAAGATCAAAGTCAATAAATTAATTTAGATAGGACTCACAAACCCTGGGATTATCTCCAGGGTTACTTTTTAATTAAAACTAGAACTGAGCACAAAAGAATCCTTATTAATAATCAACCTGCAGCTTCACGAAGTTTATTACAAAAAATCCCTGCTTGATCTACAGCATTTTCTGAGGAGCTATTCGATATTCGTTTAACGAAGGCACTTCCAACAATTGCACCATCAGCTCCCCATTTACGCACTCTCATAACGTGTTGAGCGTCAGAGATGCCAAATCCAACAGCAACAGGAATTGATGAAAACTCTTTGAGTTTTTTAATTAAAAATTGGACTCGATCTTCTAGAACAGTTCGTTCACCTGTTACCCCTGTCACGCTTACAAGATAAACAAAGCCCCTACTTGTTTCTGAAATTCTTTTCATCCTTTCCTTTGGTGTTGTAGGCGCTACAAGTAAAACCAAATCAAGTCCTTTTCCAGCAGCAATAAGAGAAAGTTTTTCAGCTTCCTCAAGCGGCAGATCAGGAACAACAAGACCTGCAACTCCTGAATGTGCGGCATCCTCACAAAAAAGCTCAAGGCCATAATTGAGTAAGGGGTTGCAATACGTAAAAACAACTATTGGAATTGATAGTTGACTTCGCAGTTTTGACAACATTTCAAGAACTCGCCTGGGAGTAGTACCAGAATTCAATGCTCGAGAAGCAGCAGCCTGGATGACCGGTCCGTCTGCAAGAGGATCGCTATATGGGATCCCTAATTCAATCAAATCAGCACCCTCATCTTGCAACCTAAGTAAGATTTCAGAAGTTGTTGCCAAGTTAGGGTCTCCTGCCATCAGAAAAGGCATCAAAGCAATTCGCTTTTCTGCTTTAATCTGCCTGAAGCGACCTGAAATAGTTGCTCCCTTTTCGCTTTTAATATTCAAAGGGACTCCCTAAAAAGTGATTAAGTACTAGCAATGATTGTGTTAAAAGAACTATTCTTCAGAAGGAAGGTTAGAAGATTTATCTTGATCTTCTAGTTCTTTCATTAAGGTAGCTTGTTCCTCTTCTGACAAAGATTCAAATATACTCTGAAGTTCTGCAGTCGTCTTCTTTTCATAATTTTCACGATAACGTTTTCTTTGTTCTGTAAAAGTCATTTTACCTGTAACTACCCTAAACAAATAAGAACCTGTCCAAGCAATGACAACAAAAATAATTATGGATTCTGACAGTATTCCAGCTCTTGAATCTCCTAAACCAATTAGACGAAGACAACCGTAGCTAATTGGTCCTAGCAAAAGAACAGCTAAACCAATTTGAAGGACATTGGCACGTGTCAACGATCAGACCTCTCCCTGACCATTTATACGAAGGTTTAAAAAAGGAGCAAACAAAATCAATCCAGGGAAAAACAAAAATACCAAGCTATAGACAAATAATCTCTCAAGCTTACCCATGCAGTTCCAACGATTGTTCATCCAATAGAAAAGA
>QCFI01000063.1 GCA_003280295.1 Prochlorococcus sp. AG-363-C20
GGCAGCTTTGAACACGTTATAGGTCTATATACCTAGACTTCCGTCGAATGGTTTCCGCTTTGGGATTTGCATAATTTAAATAATAGAAGGAAATTAAACCTTTGCAGCCAAAGTAAAAGCCTGTTCAAGATTATGCAGACCTTTTAGTTCCATTTCAACTTATTCGAACTCTAAAATTCTTTAAGATCAGTTTCTATAGCCAAGTTTAACTATTGGCAAATAGGAAATCTGTCACTTCGCAATATATCAATACCCTTAAAATAGTTTTCTTTTTAGGGATTTCCCACTAATTTCTCTTTGCTTTTTGATTAGTTATGTGCTATCAATAAATCCCCTTGGTTCGCTCCTCACCAAAGCTCATTAATTTCTTGCTCTTCAAAAGAATTCCGCTCAACCTCCTGATTTAAAAGATCTTTAAAAAGTAAAATTTTAGATAAAGGGATAACATCCAGAGAAAAACTTCTATTCAGAATTTTTCTAAGGATATTTGCCATTGAATTAAGACATATAGCTAAACTATTACTAACTAAAAGGACTAATGCAAGTGCTTCATTAAAAAATGCATATAAACAACTCATTAGCTCACCTACACAAGGAATTGCAAAATACTAGCCGTTCTTAATTCCTAAAGCCCCCTTCTAATACGTAATACTTAGGGCTTAGCTCCTTAATGGAGGGCCATTCACGGAGCTTCTCAATCTCGTTTTGGGGTCCATGTACTTCCAGCCTAAAAAGTTCAGAGATACTTTCAAGCCTTTGAAGTAAATCTCTAACGTTATCAAGATGTGAGACTAAAGATTCCGCATCTTTATAGCCTTCACGACAATAGGCCTCACCTTGAGAATATGTGAAGCCATAGAATAGACATCCCATTTCACCTCTAGTTATCTCAATAAGATCTTCAGCAAGTCTTTTGAAAGCCTTTAGTTGTTCATCACTTACTTTAAAATAAGGATGAAAAGTAACCGCATTGTCAGACTGATTCATTTCTTACAAAGACTAAAGCGAAGCAATAACCAATCCTAAACGAAGCAATCGAATTAATAGCTATATATGAGCAACAATTTTAAAAGCACATACCAATTCAATACAGAGCATCCTAACTACAAAGCAGCCCAAGCAAGAGATAAAAAGCCTAAATGTCTAGCCAAGGAGGCTTCATTCAGACACTGCAATTCAGTAATCCATTGATATGAATGAAATAATTACTAACTATGCATACTATAACTAATAGTGTTTCCTAAGGATTGAGAGTTAATAAGGAATTCTTGCCTGACTCTGTACAAACTTATTGAACCTCTAAACCCACACTCAACAAAAAACTAATCTCTTATTTCTGAATTTCAATTTCTTATATCTCCACAAAAACTGGCCTTAAATCTTCATATGCTTTAAAGAATTAGTCATGTCTTCCAAGGTTTTTCTAAAAGGGATAGGCTCCCAATCAAAAAGTGAAATAGTTTCTGAAATATCTGCTCCATAGCAACCTCTCTTGATCATAGAGGCAGTATTTCTCATCTCTTTATTAAAGATTGCCAAAGAATTTATTACTTGATTTGGAATTAGATTCTGAGGAGATTTCTTAAATCCAAGCTCTCTTAAAATGATTGAAATTTCTAAGAATGAAATACCTTTTTGAGAAGTTGCAATTATTCTTTTATGGTCACTTTCTTTATTCTTCAATGCTTGTACATGTAGTTTAGCTACATCTCTAACATCAACAACTGTAAAATAAATGTTTGGCAAGGCTGGGAATTTACCCGTAATCATATTTGTAATTAAACTTGCCGATATTCCGTCTAGATCATTACTAAGCAATGGTCCAAAGACCATTCCAGGATGAATAGTAGTCATTGTAAATGACGTATCAGATAGATTATTAATAAAATCCCAGGCTGCTTTTTCAGCTAAAGTTTTGCTTTTTATATAAGCCCCAACATCTTTTGAGAGATCAGTCCAATCAGTATATTTACAGGTGCTTTTATTATGACCATAGGCTATTGCACCCATGGAAGAAGTTAGAACTACTTTTTTGACATTAGATTTTTGCGCAGCTGTTAATGCCCTTAATGTTCCTTCTAATGCAGGCTTAATTAATTGCTTTTCGTTTTTTGGCTCCTTAATAAAACATGGTGAGGCAATATGGAGTAAATAATCACAATCTGAAGCAGCATCTCCCCATCCCTCATTATCTAGCAAATTCAGTTTGCAAAACTCAAGTTTTTCATCTTCAAATCCTGTACCTAAAGATTTTCTTACCTCAGCTTCACGATTCAAATCTCTTAAAGATCCCTTTATCTTGTAGCCTTCGTTTAATAATTCTGAAATGCAATGCAGAGCTATATAGCCGGATGCACCAG
>QCFI01000064.1 GCA_003280295.1 Prochlorococcus sp. AG-363-C20
GGAGTTGGCTAGTTGCTTGAGCATTAGCATTGCTTCTGCGAGAAGACAGGTTGAACTTGCTTCTTTACAGGATGGCGTGAAAGATTTGAAGACTAAAAAGACTATTGCCCAGCGTTTATTAAATGAGGCACGCTCACGTCAAAAATTAGATAAAGTAAGTGCTTCTTTTCAGTTAGACCAGTTGTTAAAAGCTGTGGCAGAAGAGGAAAACTTTATGACCGAGGATTAATCTTTTTGAATAAAGTTAATGTTCAAAAATTTGTGAGAACCGCATCCGATCTAATTCAGCGATAACTGGAATACACGTAAAACATCTTTGAGCCAATTGCCATCGTCCCTCTCTTTGCAACATAACCTCAAGCTTTTGTTTTGCTTTTAGAAGATAACGAACATCATTAGCTGCATAAGCTAATTGGCTTTCGCTTAGTTCTTCGACTTTCCCCCAGTCGCTACTCTGAGCTTGTTTGTTGAGGTCTACTCCAACTAATTCCATAATTACTTCTTTTAGCCCATGACGGGGGCTGTATGTACGCCCAATTTTGCTGGCTATTTTAGTGCAGAAAATTGGTTTCACTTCAATTCCAAGGTTGCTGGCTAATGCAGCCACATCAAAGCGAGCGAAATGAAAAACCTTTTCAATATTAGGATTTTCCATTAAACCCTGAAGTTTGGGCGCTGAAGCTTGATTGATCCCAATTCTTATACAGGCCACATTGTCGTCTGAGTCACAAAGTTGTACTAGGCAAAGTCGGTCTCGACCATGAACTAGACCCATTGCTTCTGTATCGATTGCGATTGCTGAAGTATTGCTAAAGTGATTAGTAATATTTTTATCAAGATCTTGGTCAAAGATGGAAAAACTTTTAGGAGTGGGTGAAAATTCAGCCATTAGGAAATAGCACAGGATTTAGAACAGGTTCATATCACTAGATATGCTTTGTGTCTTGCTGAAAGACCTCCAGGTAAGAATTTTATTGAAAATTTGATTGAGAAAAAAGATTTTAAACTCCACTTAGTAACGAAGTTACCTAAAACGAGTATTGAATAAACATTCTTGCATGGTTTCTGAGATGGGAATAGGCTTTAACTCGGAACTTTTCCTAACCCTTTTGTTGGCAATAGGATTAGTTTTCTTTCTACGTGCTGCCAGTAAAGATCGCACAACAGTGGTAGATGTTCATTCATCATTACCTCCATTACAAGTCTTGAATGGTGTTAGTGATTGGTTGGAAGGAAGAGGATGGAAGAATGACGGTGGAGATGCAGATAGACAAGTGCTTCGGTTTCAGGGAAGAGTTGCATTTAGTCGAACTTTGGTTGTTCTGTTATCAATATTTGGAGGGATTGGTTCTGCTTGCTTAGGATTAGTCATTTCTGAGTTATATCCTTTGCTTGGCTGGTGGCCATTATTACTTGCATTAGCTGGAGGACCAACAGCAGGCTTTATTTATCAAAGAAAAGCTGCGCGAATTGAATCATTAGAACTTCGATTAATGAATTTTGCTGAAACTGAAGGAAGCATTTTGCGTATCAGGGCTCATCGTGATGAATTAATTGCTATGGAGTTAGAACTTGCAAAAAGTCTTCAATTGAAAAGTGATGGCTCACTTCTTGCATCTCCTATTTGAGCAATGAGGCTTAGATTTTTTTACCTTTTTAGGGATGCCTTGGCTTTGGTGATTTTGTCCTTTACTTGTTTCGAGTGTTTTGTTCAAAAAAGCTTTGCAGAAAATTTCTCTTTATATGATCAAGACCCTTTGTTAGGTCCCAGGGTGACTTTAAAAAGTGAATGGAAAGGAGAGCTTGAAGCATCATCAGGCTTATCTTTTTTGATCATGGCTGGTCATGCAGATTCTCAGGGGATTGCAGGAGCAGGAACAGCTGGGGAGGCTGTTGATTTAAAAGGGGAAAGTCCTATAGATCCATCTATGAGTGATGAGTTGTATTGGAATTTGCAGTTACGTGATGCCATTGTTCAACTTGGCAAAAAAAATGGTCTGAATATCAATTCTTATGACCCTGGTCTTCGCAATATTGTTGATGGTAACCATCCCAGTACAAATTGGTCAGTCGGCTCTCAACATGTGCGGGAAGGTGGTTATGTCATTGAAATTCATTTCGATTCATATGGAGAATATGGATTTGGTTCTGGTTTGATTCCTGCAATTACTCGCAAACTCAATACCGTTGATGAAAGCTTGGCTAAAAGTTTTGGCCGTTATCCAATTTTGTTTCGTGGAGGTTTGGGGGCTCCTAAAAGAGGTATAAGAATTCTGGAAATGGGAAAACTGGAAGGAAACTTAGA
>QCFI01000065.1 GCA_003280295.1 Prochlorococcus sp. AG-363-C20
CAATCGTTTTTATTATTGAGCCTGTTATGACTCCCAACCCTACCCCCATTATGGTCAGATTTATAAAGGTTCTTATGGGACCAGTGAATTTTGAGTTGTTACGTGAAGGCCGATTTTTTTTCAATTGATTTAGAGCTGTTTAACTTGATTGAGATTAATAGTTTTGTTTTTCGATGGCCCAGCGCATTTGACGAAGAACTCCTCTAATTAATGAAACTTCTTCTGGACGGACTTTTGCTCTTTGAAGTAATGCTCTTATTTTGGACATACGAGCTTTTGTCGTATGTTTGTACAAAAAACCAATTTTGAGTAAAAGAGCTTCCGTATCATTAAGACAATCGTTTATTTGTTTTGGTGTTGCTGGATCTTCTGCATCTATTACCTCTTGATTGTTAGTAGACCTTTGCGCCTCACATCGTTGTAATTCATGCAGAACAATAGCTACTGCATGAGAGAGGTTTAGGGATTTATAGTTTTTTGATGTTTGAATGGTTATTACTTTCTGAGCAAGTAAAAGCTCTTGATTAGTTAGACCTCGATCTTCTCTGCCAAAGACCAAGGCAATAGAAGACTTTTTAGATGTTTCTATAGACCATTTGATAGCTTCTTCAGGGCTACATAAAGGAATTGTTCCGTGATCAATTCTGCCAGCAGTCGCAACTACTCTAGGGCAATCCGCGATCGCATCCAGGAGACAAGAAAATTCTTTAGCTTTATCCAGTAATTTTTTCCCTTTTAAGGCCATCCTTCTTGCTTCGTCATTATTAGGATCGCAACGAGGGGTTACTAGACGTAGCTCTTTAATGCCGAAATTTTCACAAAGCCTTGCCACACTTCCTATGTTTAAAGATCCGGAAGGCTCTACAAGGATTAAATTTGTTTTTTGAAGTATTACCTCCACTTTTAATCAAGAGATTTTAGATAAATTAATAAATCTGCCATTTGTTGTGGCTCCATTTGGAAACTTGGCATTGGAGGAGTTTTACCTTGCCTTACTTGGTTGATTTTTTCTTTTTTGCTTAAGTGATCATTGACGTCATGAAGATCTGGGCCTAAAAGGCCTTGGGCTGATATTCCGTGACAACCTACACAATTAATTCGAAAAAGCTTTTCTCCTTTAACCATGGAACCTTGAAGATCAAGAGTCGCCTTTACGTATGGGTCAACTTGAAATACTTGCAATAGCAATAATATAAAAACTAGAGAAGCTATAACTACAAAAATCCATATAGCTTTGAAAAGCCTGATGCGATTTTCTTTTTCACTTTCACCATTTGATGACGGATTCGTCACAGGAACTTCTTGTTCATGAAAGAATTGTGCTTAATAGTTTTAGCTAGTGCTAGTAAATGATTGAACCACTCCTTCTTGGAATTGTATTGGGTTTAGTGCCAATCACTCTTTTAGGCCTATTCGTTGCAGCATGGAATCAGTATCGGCGGGGAGGCCGCATTGGGGAGTCATAAGCAATAAAGCGCTACTTCCATATATCCTTTTGTCCTTTTCAATCCAGGGGTAAGGAATCTCTAGGGCTGTTGAGGATGAATGTTCAAAGATCACTAGAGAGTCTTCTTTAAGCCAATTTCCTTCTATCAGGCCTTTTAATACTGATGAATAAATTCTTGAGCCATAAGGGGGATCGAAGTAAACAAGGTCAAAACGATTATCCAGATTGCCTTTTTGCTGTTTGTTGGGGCATCCTTCCTTCAAGAAGCTAATCACTTCATGGCAAATCACCTTTACGTAGGTTTTTTGATTTTGACTATTGGCAATTGACATAAGGTTGGCCTTGCAGATTATTGAAGTTTCTTTGTCTTTCTCGACTGCTACAACTCTTTTGGCTCCTTTTTGCAGAGCTTCGCAACTCATAATTCCACTTCCACTGCATAGATCAAGCCAATGACATCCTTCTATCTTCTCTCTTAATATATTAATTATTGCTTCTCTTACTCTTGCTGTAGTTGGTCTTGTCGCTATTCCTTTTGGACTTAGAAGTTTTCTACCTCCTAAAAGTCTAAGTTGA